>DVLO01000022.1 GCA_018715495.1 Candidatus Limihabitans stercoravium
TGCTCAGAGAATTCTATCCGAAAGGCAGAAATCTTTCGAGAGTCAGCCCTGCAACTCTGAAAAAGAACCTGGCGTTGATCAACGCCAGGCCCAAGAAAGTTTTACATTACCATACACCACAAGATTTGTTCATTGAA
This sequence comes from Candidatus Limihabitans stercoravium, assembly GCA_018715495.1. GTDB lineage: Bacteria > Bacillota > Clostridia > Christensenellales > CAG-314 > Limihabitans > Limihabitans stercoravium. The sequence goes on from DVLO01000022.1 coordinate 138, forward strand.
AATCTCTCTAACTGTTGCACTTGATTTGACAATTCATCCTTTAGAGTATTTACAGTTTTTTCAACAAGTCATGCAATGCACGGGCACGGTGACTGACGGAATTTTTCTCATCATCAGTAGCTGTTCCAAAACTCTTGTTTAAGTCGTCTGAGAAAAACAAGGTGTCGTATCCGAATCCGTTTTCCCCATCTTCTGCAGTAAGAATTCTACCGTCTACACGGCCTTCTCCAACAACTTTAGTTCCGTCGGGGTAGCGAAGCACAACAACAGTTGCGAAATAGGCGGTGCGATCATTTTTACCGTCCAGTTCATGCAGTAACTTCTCTCTGTTCGCTTTGTGGTCATGGTTGCCTGCATATCTTGCAGAATGAACGCCCGGCATTCCATTCAAGGCATTTACACACAGACCTGTGTCGTCTGCAAGTACGGCTTTGTCGGTAAGCTGACCAATTGCGTTTGCCTTTATCATTGCATTGTCTAAAAAGGTCAAGCCGTTTTCTTCAGGATCACAGTTGATGTTTACTTCCTTTAGACTGTAAAGGTTGTCAAACTTGTCTTTTAAGATTTGCTTTATTTCTTTTATCTTGTGTTCATTGTTGCTTGCAATTACTACGTCCATCAGTCTTCCTCAATATAAGCAATATTTGAATTGACCTTTTTCAATTGATTTGCAAAAGAGTCAAATTCCTTTTGTGAAATTACAATCTGCATTGTGACAAGTTCCGAAGAGTAATTTTTGTCAACGTAGGCGACAAACAATTGATTTTTTCTTCTTGCAACATACACAATGTTTGATGTCTGAATTTTATTTTTAGTAAGGTTGATTATTCCAAGATACATGTTGAGGTGCTCAGCGGATATCTTGTAACGTGTCGTTAGTGTCATTACAATAGGCACTACGACAAGTGCGCACAGAACCAATGTGATGATGTTAACTGCGACATTGAAGGTCTTGCCGTTTACCCAGTCTACAATGACTTTGATTATAGTTGCGGCATCAACAAGACATATTGCGCCGAACAGCAGTATGGTAAATAATGATTGTTTATATTTGTACCTCATGTTTACATTTTAGCACAAATTGCAGTTGTAGTAAACAATTATTTGTGATATAATAATTCATAGAGTTAGCTTCACCAAAGATGACAATCATGGTGGGGGTAGCAAGTGATTTCTATAGATTACAATACAATTACTGAAAATGCTAAAAAAATCAAACAACGTATAGGTAACGGTAGACTGTGTGCTGTTGTAAAAAGCAATGCTTATGGCCATGGCCTGATGAATACGGTACAATGTCTTGAGGGCATTGCAGATGTGTTTGCTGTAGATGAGACGGCAGACGCTTTACAAATAGTTCCAAGACCAACGCTTATGCTTGTCCCTGTTCAATTTGAGGACTGTTGTAGGTTGATTGAGAATGGTGTGATGCTTACCGTAGACAGTTTCGATACTTTGTCTGTTGTAGAAAGTGCCGCAAGAGAAGTCGGTAAATCAGCCGTCGTTCATGTCAAACTTGACACGGGCATGTGCAGATTGGGGTTTATAACTGATGAAGCGGATGATCTTGTGTGCAGATTGTCGCTTTGTAATTGCATTGAAGTGGCTGGAATATATTCTCACTTATCGTGTGCAGACAGTGATCCTGAATTCACTGCCAATCAACTGAACACTTTCTTGAAGCTGGCAGGACAGATTAAATGTGTTTTTCCTGACGCTATTTTACATATATCCAATACCGACGGATTGAAATATCCTCAATGTCGATTGGACATGGTTCGTGTAGGAATCGGGCTGTACGGATATGGATTGGAAGGTGTCATCCCTGCCAAAAGCTGTTCTGCACGTGTGATTGCCGTCAAGAGTATATTGCCCGACAGCAGAGTCGGTTACGGCGGAACGTTAAGCGACGCTAAAAAACTTGCCGTTGTAAAGTTGGGTTACGCAAACGGTTACGCACGAATTAACAAGAGTGTGGGCGGCGGTTGGTATGACGGTAAATTCCTTCCAATAGTTGGAAATGTATGCATGGGAATGATGATGTTGGATGCAACCGATATTAAAATTGATGTAGGGTGTTGGGTGGAAATTCTTTCGCCGCAGCACATTGCAATAGACAATCAGCAGATAGTTTACGAATTGCTGTGTAATTTAAGGTAGCTTTATGAGGGTTATAAGCGGAAAATACAAAGGAAGAAAATTAGTTGCTCCAACGGGACTGAATACACGTCCCACGCTGGACAGGGTAAAAGAAACCTTGTTCAACATCATTGCAGGAGATTTGCCCGGTGCAAGAGTGCTTGATCTGTTTGCCGGTTCGGGTCAGTTGGGTGTTGAGTGTCTGAGCCGTGGTGCATCTGAAGTTGTTTTTGTAGACGGTAGCAGGGAAGCAATAAATTGCATAAAGCAAAATTTGTCATTTGTTACGGACAAGAACACGGTGCTTTTTGCCAAGTATCCTGCTGTTCTGGGATTGCTGGTCGGACAATTTGATGTTGTTTTACTTGACCCGCCATTTAAATCGGGGGTGTACACTGAAGTGATGGAAGAATTGTTGAAGAGAAATCTTCTCAACGACAATGCTCTTGTTGTGTGCGAATGTGACGTAAAACAAGAAATGCCCCAAAACATAGGCAGTCTTGTGCTTGAAAAACAACGCAAGGCGGGAAGCACAGTCAGTTACAGTTTTTACAGGAAGGAAGAAATATGAGAGTAGGTGTATTTGCAGGTTCATTTTGTCCTGTAACTAAAGGACATGTTGACGTTATAAGAAGATCTGCTAAACTTGTGGACAAACTTTATGTTGTCGTTGGCATAAATGTTCAGAAACAATATGTCATGAGTGATGAAGACAGATTGGCGTTGGTAAAAAAAGCGCTTTGCGGAATTGACAACGTTGAAGTGGTGGCATATGGCGGAATGATGACGGATTTCTGTCAAAGTGTATCGGCAAACGTAATGATCAAGGCGGTAAGAAACGCCGTGGATGTTCAGTCTGTATTGGATCTTACTGACATCAACAAGAGATATTGGAATGGCGAAACTGTGTTTATCGCATGTGACAAGCAGTATCAGGCTGTATCAAGCACGCTTGTTCGTGAACTTCTGGGGCTGGGTAAAGACATTTCCGAATATGTACCGGAAGGATTGAAAGACGACATTGTCAAGGCTATTAAAGGATAAAAGATGTTTACTAAAATACGAAAGATAGACAGTCCGCAATATTTTAAACAGCTTGTGTCACTAACGGACGGTCAAATTCAATTTAAAAACACCTGTGATGACGTGCTGAAACGCAATTTATCTGCACGTGAGAAGTTTGTTGCTGTGGTAGGCCCGTGTTCTGCAGACGACGTCGAAAGCGTTACGCTTTACTGTAAAAAATTAAAAGAGATTGCTTACAAGGTAAAGGATAAGATAATTGTTGTAATCAGGGTGTATACCGAAAAGCCACATTCCAATGGTGAAGGTTACAATGGGCTTGTGTTTGAAGGAATTAACGGAATAAACAGCGGAATAGAACAGTGCCGAATTCTGATGAGAAATTGTCTGGAAATAGGGTTGCCGGTCGCCAATGAATTGCTTTATCCCGAACATTACTTCTATTTTGATGATCTTGTCTCCTACTGGTTTGTAGGCGCCAGAAGTTGCGAAGATACGGTAATCAGAGCCATTGCAAGTGGTGCAGATTGCCCCGTGGGTGTAAAGAATCCTACTGACGGAAATTTGAAAAAACTTGCCCAATCTATGTTTGCAGTCGGTCGTTCCAAGCGTTTTCTTCAAGGCGGTTTCGAAGTGGTTACAAATGGCAACAAGTATTGTCATGCTGTCCTACGTGGGTACGATGACGGCAAAAATTTCTACAACAATCTTGACGATAACAGCATTAATGAATTGTACAGACAATGTAGTGAACAGGGGCTTTCTTTACCGTTTATTATGGCGGATCTCAGTCATGCAAACAGTGGGAAGGTGGCAGCTGTCCAACTTGACAATGCATTAAAGGCTGTCTCTGACAAGCGCTTCGGCGGAGTTATGTGCGAAAGCTACTTGTACAGTGGTGTGTCAGAAAACGGTTGTGGATACTCTAAAACAGATGATTGTCTCAATATAGAACAAACGGAACAAATGCTACTGGCATTGTACGAAAGATTGTGATTTGTAATGTGAACATTAAAGCGATTGCCGTGTATTTGGCAATCGCTTTTTTTTTGTAATTAGATTAGGTTTTTAACTATTTATTATATACTATTACTGTAATAGTATCGCAAAAACGTTGAATTTTTAAGAAAAATCTTTGATTTTTGCCCTTCAGACATCTACTTTTTGCAATTGACTGATAGGCAACTTGTTTGTCAGTGCGCTGTAAAGCAGTTGTGCTTTGAGGTCTATATCAATCAACTTTCTGCGTTCGTCTGCAACCTGTTGAGTGTAGTCAAGTTGACGTTGTGCAATGTAGGTTAAAAGATCTTCTCGTTTACTGTTTATTGCAATAACATTGATGTAGGGCGCTGTAGCTTTTGCAACAGCGGTGATATCCTTGGTAATTCCCAAAAGGTGTGCGGCAATTATACGCTGCAATCTTGTTTGTGTGTAACGTTTTGTTTTTACGCTTTCAATAAGTTTGTCGTAATTACCAATGTTTCGGAATTTGTTGAATCTGTTGTGTAACCCTTCACTTACAGCTTCTGTTTGCTCAGTCATCGGTTGTAAAGAAAGGTACAGTGCAGCAAAGCGTTTGTACTGTTTTTCCACCTCAACGTTTATGTCTTCTACTTTAGTAAAGTACGGCAAACTTTGTCTGATGTTTTCGTTGTCAAGGTTGTTTCTGATTGCTGTTGCACTGGAAAAAATCCCCTCCAGTTTGTCACTGTCGTAATTGTCTGGTCGGTCACACACAAGCAACTGTATGTCGCTGTTGCTCTTTAAAATTGCTTTTGTGTATTCAAGCGCAAGGGTATTGTTGGGGCGACTGAGAATGTCTTCAAATTGAGGCAAGCTCATTGCTACCGCTTTGGGGTAACTGTTACCTTCGTTTATAAATTTTTTGATTAAATTGTTTACCTTGACATCTTCCAGTAATGTTGCGCATTGAAACAATTGTTGTGCATTTGCGCTTTCACATCCGAACGACATGAATTGACTGCCTATTGCACGGGCAATGTTGACTCCGCCCGTTGCAAAGTTTTCTGCCGATGACAATGCAAGGACTGTGGGTAGTTCAATTACAATGTCTGCACCCGCAAGTATGGCATGTCTTGCACGTGAGTATTTGTCCATGACGGCAGGCATTCCACGTTGAACAAAATTTCCACTCATCACACAGCAAATGGTGTCTGCGTGTTGGCGTGCAAATTTAAGCAACCGTATGTGTCCGTTGTGCAGTGGATTGTATTCGCAAATAATCGTACAAATTTTCAAAATTTTTCTTTTCCTTTTGACTTATTTGTTTTGATGTAGTATAATCGGTATATATTGTGACCATTGTGTTTGCTTATACAGTATAACACAGTTTTTACTTTATTACTAATAAAATTTTGGAGGAATATCGAAATGTCTAAACTCATTGACGGTTACAAGGCAAAGGTTAAGCCTTTCGGCAAAGTGATCGTACTGCCCGAAGGTGAAGAACCACGTGTAATCAAGGCTGCCGAAGCAATTGCACAGGAAGGTTTTGTAAAAGTTATTATTCTTGGTGACGTAAAAGTTATCAAGGAAAAGTGCCCGGATGCTAATCTGGACAATGTCACAATCATCAATCCTAAAACATCCGACAAACTTGATGAGTACGCTCAGTTGCTGTATGAATTGAGAAAGGCTAAGGGTTTGACTATTGAACAGGCAACCGAACTTGTAAAGGACGAAATGTATTACGGCGTTATGATGGTAAAGACCGGTGCTGCCGACGGTATGGTTGGCGGTGCAATCCACGCTACAAGCGACTTGTTGCGTCCTGCATTGCAGATCATCAAGACCGAACCCGGTGTAAAGGCTGTTTCCGGCTTCTTCTTGTTCAACAACGAAGAACGTAAGGACCTTCAGCAAATGCTTTACGCAGACTGCGGTGTAACACCTGCTCCTACCGTTGAAGAACTTGCTGACATCGCTATTTGTTCCTATGGTTCGGCACGTCTTTTCCTGAAAGAAGACCCGAAGGTTGCAATGCTCAGTTTCTCGACAAAAGGCAGTGCTAAACATCCTTCCGTTCAGAAGATGATTGACGCTACGGCGCTTGTTCTTGAAAGATATCCCGACATGCCTATTGACGGCGAATTGCAATTTGATGCTGCAATCGTTCCTTCCGTAGGTAAGTTGAAGTGCCCCAACAGCCCTGTTGCAGGTCAGGCAAACGTATTTGTATTCCCTGACTTGAATGCAGGAAATATTTCTTACAAAATCACACAACGTCTTGGCGGATACGAAGCATACGGACCTATTTGTCAAGGTATTGCTAAGCCTGTAAACGACCTTTCTCGTGGATGCACATGGGAAGACATCGTCGGTGTAGTTGCTATTACTGCAATGCAGGCATGTCGTGACCAATTCTAATTACAGCAGGAGGCGTAACATGAATATACTTGTTATCAACGCAGGAAGTTCTTCATTGAAGTACCAACTCATCGACATGGCTAACGAATCGGTTATTGCCAAGGGTCTGTGCGAAAGAATTGCCATTGAAGGTTCACGTCTTGTTCACAAGGCTAAAGGCGAAACTTTCACATTCGAAAAGGACATGCCCAACCACACAGTTGCAATCAAGATGGTGCTTGACGCATTGGTGGATAAGAAGTGCGGCGTAATCAAAGATATGTCAGAAATTTCCGCAGTAGGTCACCGTGTAGTTCACGGCGCTGAAGATTACAGCAGCTCTGTTCTGATTGATGAAAAGGTTCTTGAATCCTGCCGTGTAAACAGCGAACTTGCTCCTCTGCACAACCCTGCAAACATCATGGGTATCAAGGCTTGCATGGAAGTAATGCCCAATACACCTATGGTTGCAGTGTTCGATACAGCTTTCCACGCAACAATGCCCGAAAAGGCATTCCTGTACGGAATGAGCTACGATGACTACAAAAACTACCGTATCCGCAAATACGGCTTCCACGGAACAAGTCACATGTTTGTTTCGCAGGAAGCTGCTAAGTTCCTGGGTAAGGACATTGCAGACACCAAGATTATCACATGTCACCTGGGTAACGGGTCTTCCATCACAGCCGTAAAGGGAGGCAAGAGTGTTGACACAACAATGGGATTTACTCCTCTTGACGGTCTTCCCATGGGAACACGCAGCGGTTCAATTGACCCTGCAATCGTTGAATACTGGATGCAAAAGACAGGTAAGTCTGTTGCCGATGCAATGAAGCACCTCAACAAGGAATGCGGTATGCTTGGGCTTTCCGGCAACAGCAGTGACTTCCGTGACTTGTGCGATGGCAATGCTTTGGACAATCCACGTAACAAGATGGCAGTTGACATCTTTGCATACGCAGTAAAGCGTTACATCGGAAGCTACACAGCGGTGTTGAACGGTGTAGATGCTATCGTATTTACAGCGGGCGTCGGTGAAAACACCGAATACGTAAGACAACAGGCTTGTTCCGAACTGGATTACCTGGGCATCAAGTTGGATGAAAATCTCAACAACAACTGTCCAAGAGGTCAGATTGCTGACATCGCTACAGCTGATTCCAAGGTTCGTATTCTTGTAATCCCCACAAACGAAGAATTGGTAATCGCCCGTGAAACAAAAGCACTGGCAAACCTGTAATTTTTGTTGACAAATCTACAGAATATTTGTATAATATCAAACGTGTCTGAGAAAACTACGATAAATCTTGCTTCCGCTTTCGTAAATTGCGGAACACAATATCCATTCAGTTGTCAATTTGACGCTACTGACGCATTGCCTTTCGTCAACGCTAAAGCTGTTGCCGCACGTTTTGACGGCGAATTTAGCTTTGAGGATCCGGATATTTCGGTGGTAGGTAACATCACTGTTGGTGTAGAAGGCTTGTGTGACAGGTGCGGTGGTGCATTGAAGAGGAAGTTTGTCCTTCCGTTTGATCAGATTTTTTACAAAGACGCTGACCCCGATTGCTACACATACAGTGGCGGTTGGCTGGACATTGAAAAAGCGTTGTATGACGAATTGTCACTTTCTCTGCCCACATTGTTGCTGTGCAGGGATGACTGCAAGGGAATTTGTGTCAAGTGTGGCGCCAACCTCAACGAAACAAGTTGCAGTTGCGATACATCGAAACCCAATGCCTTTTCAGTTTTAAAAGACTTAAAATTTTAATTGGAGGTGCAGTAACATGGCAGTACCTAAGGGAAAAACTTCTAAACAGAGAAAGCACACAAGAGCAGCTAATTGGAAGGTTGCCGCTCCTACCTTGGTAGAATGTCCTCAATGCCACGAACTTAAAGTTCCACACAAAGTGTGCGACGCTTGTGGTTACTACGACGGACAACAGGTTGTAGAAGTATCCAAAGAATCCAAGTAATTGCAATTACGACAACAAATCAAGCAGACTCGCTGGACGGGTCTGCTTTTTGTCGTTGTGAAACAATTTTAAATTTTGTGAAACAATTGTTGTTTTATCGGTAAATGTATTGCTATATGGGGCAATTTAAGGTATAATATTGTACAATTGGAGGATACTATGAAAAAAATCGTTGTAGATATTTTCGGTGGCGACAATGCCCCAATTGAAATAATGAAAGGTTGTCTTGAGGCATTGAACAAGGCGACGGGATTCGGTATAGTAATGTCGGGCGACAAGGAAGTGATAGAACAATTTCTTGCCGACAAGAAGTACGACAAGTCACGTATAGAAATACTTGATGCCAAGGAAGTCATCACCAATGACGAAGTTCCTACCGTTGCAATACGTGCCAAGAAAAACTCTTCATTGGTAATGGGTCTTGACAGAACCAAGAATGATTCGGACGTGGTAGGATTTGTTTCTGCCGGCAGTACAGGTGCTGTACTTGCAGGAGCTACATTGCGTATTGGAAGAATCCGTGGTGTACAACGTCCTGCGCTTGCTCCCTTGTTGCCTACTTTGTCGGACAGGAAGGTTCTCTTGATTGACTGTGGTGCAAATGTTGACTGTAAGCCTCAGATGTTGTTGCAATTTGCCCAAATGGGGCACGCTTTCATGAACAGTGTAATGAAGGTGGAAAATCCACGTATAGGATTGTTGTCCAACGGTACAGAAGACAAGAAGGGCAATGAACTTACGCACGAAACATTTGCTTTACTCAATGAAAGCGGTCTCAATTTTTGCGGCAACATGGAGGCCCGTGACATTTTGTCGGGCGATTACGATGTCGTTGTTGCTGACGGTTTCTACGGTAACATTGCATTGAAGAGTTGCGAAGGTACAGCGCTGATGATGTTGAAGTTGTTAAAACGTGAATTGACGGCAACTTTGCCACGTAAACTTGCTGCGCTTATGCTGAAACCTGCATTTAAGAATGTAAAGGAAGTAATGGACTACAACAAGAGCGGCGGAGCACCTTTCCTTGGAGTATCCAAGGTTGTAATCAAGTCGCACGGTTCAAGCAAGTCTGACGCCATCTGCGGCAGCATATTACAGGCATGGAACTTTGCCGAAAACAATCTGATTGAAAATATCACACCCTATTTTTCTGTTGAGGAACAGTAATGCAATTTGATGAAATTGAAAGGATTTTAGGCTACAAATTTAACGACAGACAGTTGCTGAAAGATGCATTTGTTCATTCTTCTTATGCTCAGGAACACAATATAAGCGACAATGAACGTATGGAATTTTTTGGCGATTCGGTACTTGAATATATTTCATCGGAGTATCTATACGATCACTATCCGCATTTTGATGCCGGTCAGTTGTCCAAGGCACGTGCCAGTGTTGTTTCGGCAACAGGACTTAAAAAACCAATAGACGAAATGGGGCTGATGAAGCATCTGATGGTTTCAAATTCATACCGTCAGGTTCAAAGCAAGTCACGTAAAATTCAGGCTAATCTGTATGAAGCTATTTTGTGTGCTATTTATATGGACGGCGGAATGGAACCTGCACGCAAATTTGTTCTCAAAACCTTAAAAGATCAGATGGACAGCGTAAAACAATTCGGCAAGGACAGTAAAAGTCAACTTAAAGAATACTGTGATAAACTTGGCTGGAAGCCTGAATACAGGGAACTGTCAAAACAGGGACCTGACAATCAGCCCACGTTCAAGTATGCGCTGTATATCAATGATGAATTTGTAAGTAATGGTGTGGGCGGCAGTAAGAAAAAAGCGGAAGCCGATGCCGCAGAAAAAGCCTTGGAAAAGTTTAGTAAATAAATGCCTTACGGCAGTTAACGGAAGGGACAATGTTATATCTTAAAAAAATTGAAATGTACGGCTTCAAGTCGTTTGCCGATAAAATTGAATTGAAGTTCGACCAACCAATAACCGGTATTGTAGGTCCTAACGGTTGCGGTAAAAGCAATGTCAGTGACGCAATCCGCTGGGTACTGGGCGAACAAAGTACAAAGACCTTGCGTGGTAAAAGCATGCAGGACCTTATATTCAATGGTACAGACAGTCGTAAATCAATGGGATATTGCGAAGTTTCGTTGTTTATGGACAATTCAACACGCATTTTCCCAATTGAAATGGATGAAATCATCATCAGCCGTAAATTGTATCGCAGTAACGAAAGCGAATATCTGTTAAATCGTAATACAGTACGTCTTAGAGATATTCAGGATCTTCTTCGCAATGTCGGATTGGGTAAAGAAGGTTACTCCATTGTCGGTCAGGGACGAATGGACGCAATCCTCAATGCAAGACCTGAAGACAGACGTGCAATTTTCGAAGAAGCGTTGGGTATTTCCCGTTTCCGTGTCAAGAAGGTTGAGACGGAACGTAAACTGGAAAAAACGCACATCAACATGGACAATCTCAATGTCTTGAACAAGGAACTTGAGCGTCAGGTTGAACCGTTGCGTAAACAGTCAGTCAACGCTAAGAAGTATCTGGAGCTGTACGATAAACTGCGTTACAATGAAATCAATGCGTACATATACGATTACGATAACGCAAGCCAGCGCAAGCACGATTGCCGTGTGAAGATTCAGGGTTTACAGGAAGAATTTGCTTACAAGACTCAGTGTGCAGAAGAGGTGGAAAAGCAGTACGAACAACTGTTCAAAGAGTTGTCGTCCATTGACGAAACCTTGTCTAAACTTCACGAAAAGCACATGAAACTTGCCGTCATGCTTACTGAAAGGAAGGGTAAGAAAGACGTTGTAAATGAAAAAATCATCAGTCTTGACAAGGAAATCAAGATGGTTGCAACACAGATTCAACAGTACAATCAGCAGATTGATGAGTTGAAAAACGGTGTAATTGACAGCCAGGCTCTTGTGAAAAAGTGTGAAGAGGAGCAGTCTTCTCTTGAAGTTGAAAGACAACAGTTAAACGAAAAACTTCAGAACATCAATTCTGAAAGTGACCGTTTGCAGGAAGAACTTGACAAGTGCACTGAAAAACTTCAACACACATTGCGTGAAAACGCCGATTTTGGACGTACTCAGGCAAGTCTTAATACCGAAAAGGAAACATTGTTGCGCCGCCTTGCTGTTGTTGAATCGCAACAGACGGAAATTGCACAACGTCTTGACAGTCTTTCTGACGAAGAAAAACAGCTGTTGCAACATTTCGATGAAGTAACTGAACAACGCAAGCAGATCATTCCACAAATTGACAAATTAAAGACTGACATCAAGCAGGGGGAACTGCAACTGTTGGAACTGACACGTGTTGCAGACAAACATCAGCAGGAAGTATCTTCACAGCAAGGTAGTATGCGTATGCTGACTGACTTTGCCAACAACTACCGTGGTTATCAGGCAAGCGTACAAAACCTCATGCAGGATACATTGCGTAATCCACAGCTCAAATCACGTATCTGCGGTGTGGTAGCAAACCTCTTGACGGTAGAAGAAAAGTACCAACTTGCAATTGAAACGGCGTTGGGTGCAAGGTTGCAGAATGTCGTTACACGAAACGAACAAGATACTAAGTACGTAATTGAGTACTTGAAGGCCAATGTTTACGGACGTGTGACTTTCCTGCCCATCAGTTCGATGAAGGCTCGTTACATTGAAAAACAACAAGTTCTGAACGAACGTGGTGTTTTGGGCGTTGCATGTGATCTTGTGCAATTTGATTCGCAGTACACAAGTGTATTCCGTTCTTTGCTTGGTAGTATTCTGGTTGTTGATACTTTCGACAACGCTGTTACTATCAGTAAAAAATACGGCTACATTCACCGTATGGTCACACTGACAGGTGAAAGAATTGCTAACGACGGTTCAATGGAGGGCGGTAGTAAGAAGACAAATAACAGTAGTTTACTTTCTTACGATACACAAATTAAACAGGCCTCCGAAAAACTCAAGCAACTGGAAGAAAAGTTTGCGGCTGCACTCAATGAAAAGAAGCAAGCACAACAACAACTGGACGAACAAAGACAGAAGTTGGCAGCGCTCATCGGTCAACTGCAGCAGTTGGATATTGAATACGCTACACAGCGTGAAAAGATTGAAAAATCCAATGTGCTGAACAGCAACGACAAGCAAACTTACCTGAAACTTAACAGTGAACAACAGGAAATTCAAGGTCGTCTCGAGGATATAGAAAAGTTGAGTGTAACGGCTGTGAGCGGTGCATCCAAGTTGAGCGACAGTGAACAGAAGTACACCGAAAAAATCGAACAGATCCGCAACTTGCTGATGGCAAGAAATGAGGCTAAGGAAAAATTAAAGGACGTAATCGCAAGTAAGTCTTACCGTATTGGTGTAATTCGTACAAACAGTGAGAGCGCACAAAACCAGATCACAAGAAACAACAGAGAAATTGTTGCAATTGGTGACAGAATTAATGAGCGCAATACTTATTCGGAACAGTTGCGTGCGGCTGTAAGTCTTCTTTACGATGAACTCAGTCGTACTGAAGGCGGCGACGAACAGGAACAGGAAGTTGCTAAAACCGCCGAAGCTATCAAGAATGCCGATCTGACAAAAGCCGATCTCAACAAGCGCTACCAGGAAGCAGGCGAAGAACGTATGCGCCTTGGTACCGAAACGGAAAACATCAGGGGTGCTATTGACAAGGAACAGTACATTCTGGAAAGAATTGACCTTGACCTAGAAGAAATGCAACAGCACATCAACGATGATTACGGTATCACCTATTCGGCAGCAATGCAGTTTAAGGATGACGACTTTGACGCAAGCAACTGCAAACAGGTTATTTCCGATCTGCGCACAGCTATCAATAAATTGGGCTACGTCAATGTAAATTCTATTGAAGAATTGAAGCAAGTTGAGGAACGTTACGGCGATATTACAACGCAACTTAATGACCTCAAGCAGGCGGAAAGTGATCTTCAGGACATCCTGAAAGAACTTACCGTTGAAATTGAAGCACGATTTGAAAAGGGAATGGAAGAAATCAACGATAATTTCAAGGTAGTATTCCGCGAACTGTTTAATGGTGGTAACGCTAAACTTACACTTGATAGAGACGAAACAAAGAACTCTCTTGACTACGGCGTTGAAATCGAAGCTCAACCGCCGGGAAAGAAATTGCAGAACATCTCATTGTTGTCAGGTGGTGAACGTACCATGACGGCGGCGGCAATACTTTTTGCAATCTTGAAACTTCATCCAATGCCTTTCTGTGTACTGGACGAAATTGAAGCTGCGTTGGACGATGCTAATGCCGAACGCATTGCAAGATATCTGCGCAAGTTCTCTACATCAACACAATTTGTAGTAATCACCCACAAAAAGCCTACAATGGAAAACGCCGATGTTTTGTACGGTGTTACAATGGAAGAAAAGGGCGTTTCCAAGATTGTTTCCGTTAAACTTACAGAGGCAATCAGGCAGGCTATGTAAAGAGGTAAATTATGGGATTTTTCAAAAAAATTATTGACGGTTTGAAGAAGACTAAGCAAGCTATCGGATTCAAACTCAATGAATTGTTCAAGCGTGGAATTTTCGATGAGGAGTTCTACGAAGAACTGGAGTTCATTTTGCTTGGTGCGGACGTAGGTGCTGAAACAACGGAAAACATCATCGAAGAACTTCGTGAACGCATGCGTCGTGACAGTGTTTCCGATACAGCAAAGGCACGTGAGTATTTGAAGGGAATCTTGCTTGAAATACTGGGGGACGACCAATTTGAGTTGGAATGTCCTGCAGTAATCATGGTGTCGGGTGTAAACGGTGTTGGTAAGACAACAACTATCGGTAAACTTGCCAATATCTTTGTAAAGCAGAAAAAATCCGTATTGATTGCAGCAGCCGACACATTCCGTGCCGCAGCAGGCGAACAACTTGACGTATGGGCTAAACGTGCCAACGTGCGTATAATCAAGCATGAAGAAGGTTCCGATCCCGCATCAGTTGTATTCGATGCCGTAAGTTCCGCTAAAAGCCGTGGCAATGACGTAGTGTTGGTTGACACAGCGGGCAGACTTCACAACAAGAAAAACCTCATGGAAGAATTGAAGAAGATCAACCGTGTAATTGACCGTGAATTTCCCGAAGCTGTACGTTACAATCTGATTGTACTTGATGCAACCACGGGGCAAAACGCTGTTCAACAGGTAGAAATTTTCAATGAAGCAATTGACATCGACGGCATTGTTCTTACAAAACTTGACGGAACAGCCAAGGGCGGTGTGGTTCTTGCAATCAAGGATACAATGGACATTCCCGTTTACTTCGTGGGCGTTGGTGAAGGCATTGACGACCTGATGTTGTTTGATGCAAATTCCTACGTTGAAGGGATTTTGTAAAAAAATTTTCACAGCCTTGTCAAATGCTTGACAATACGGTTTAGGTAATGTATATTATGGGTGTAAAGTTGTTTTACTTTACACCCTATATTGTATAACAGGGGCAGATATGGACAAACTTTCTAAAATTGACATTTCCGTATTGAAGGACATCTACGGAGCAATGCTGACCGACAGGCAGTCGGAAGTGTTGCAGATGTACTGTGATTGCGATTGTTCATTGGGCGAAATTGCCGAACAAACGGGCATTTCCAGACAAGGGGTGCGTGACGCAATCGTCAATGGGGAGAAAACTCTTGTCAATCTTGAAAACAAACTGCATCTGTTGGCTGACAAGCGCAAGCGCATGGAAAATCTTGTGGAATTGAAAGCCCACCTTTTAAATGACGATTGTCAGAAGGCGTTGCAGGTTGTTGACAAAATGATATTTGGAGAGTAGAACATGGCATTATTTCAAAATTTATCAGATAAAATCAACCACGCATTTTCCAAGTTGACAAACAGAGGTGCGTTGACGGAACTTGAAATCAAGCAGGCAATGCGTGAAGTTCGTGTTGCATTGTTGGAAGCGGACGTCAACTACACAGTGGCTAAGGACTTCATCGCCAAGGTTACCGAAAAGGCAATGGGCGAACAGATCTTAAAGAGTCTTACTCCCGGTCAACAGGTAATCAAGGTTGTAAACGAAGAACTGTGTGAACTGATGGGTTCTACTCAGAGCAAGCTTGCGATTTCTTCCAAGTTGCCTACCGTCATCATGATGTGCGGTTTGCAAGGTGCAGGTAAGACCACAATGTGCGGTAAACTTGCATTACATCTTAAGAAACAAGGTAAGAAAGTTCTTCTTGTTGCAGACGACATCTATCGTCCTGCGGCAATCAATCAGTTGGAAATCGTTTCGGGCAAATCGGGTGCAGGTTTCTTCCAGATGGGACAGACCAATCCCACCAAGATTGCAACAAGCGGTGTTGAATTTGCCAAGAAAAACGGCTACGACACAGTAATCATCGATACCGCAGGTCGTCTTCACATCAACGAAGAACTGATGGACGAACTGAAAAACATCAAGAAGGCTGTTGAAATCACCGAAACATTGCTGGTAGTAGACGCAATGACAGGTCAGGACGCTGTAAACGTTGCTAAGTCTTTCGACGAAGCGCTTGATATTACAGGCGTAATTGTGACCAAACTTGACGGCGACACCCGTGGCGGTGCAACATTGTCTGTCAAGGCAGTAACAGGCAAGCCCATCAAGTTCTGCGGTGTGGGTGAGAAAATGGAAGATCTTGAACCTTTCCATCCCGACCGTATGGCATCACGTATTCTTGGTATGGGCGACGTGCTGACGTTGATTGAAAAGGCACAAGCGACAATAAATGAAGAAGACGCCAAGAAGATGGCGAAGAAGTTGAAAGAAGCGTCCTTCGACCTCAATGACTTCTTGGAACAGTATGACCAGGTTGCCAAGATGGGTAACATCAACGACCTTGTAAGCATGATTCCCGGTGCAAACAAATTGAAACTGGGATCTGCTGAAATCGACGAAAAGCAAATCAAACGTAACAAGTGCATCATTCAGTCCATGACGATGGAAGAACGTAGCAATCCCAAGTTGCTCAACTTCTCAAGAAGAAAGCGTATTGCAATGGGTAGTGGCACAACAGTACAGGATGTCAACAAACTCATCAAACAGTACGAACAGACCAAGGACATGATGAAGCGTTTCGGTAAGTCCAAGCGACTTCCTTTCTAATCAGTTAGCGTGCGTTATTCGCTAAACATAAATTAAACAATTATTTACGGAGGAACTACAAATGGCAGTAAAAATGAGATTGACAAGATTGGGTGACAAGAAGTCTCCTTTCTATCGTGTGGTTGTAATCGATTCTCACAAGGCTCGTGACGGACAATACGTTGACCTTGTTGGTACTTACGATCCCTTGAAGGCTGAAGGCGGTTTGAAGCTGGACGTTGAAAAGGCTAAGAAGTGGATTGAATGTGGTGTTCAACCTACCGAAACAGTTAAGTCCTTGCTTGTTAAAGAAGGCGTAATCGCTCCTAAGAAGATCAAGGGCTAAAACTATGACGGAACTTATCAAGTACATTGTCGAGCAACTTGTGGAAGACAAAGACGCCATTGAAATTACCCGTGTCGATGAAGAAAACGTCGTGAAGATCACCATCAAGGTGGCTGACGGGGACATTGGCAAGGTAATCGGCAAACAGGGCAAGATTGCTTCCGCTATTCGCACATTGGCTAAGGCGGTAGGTATTAAGGAAGGCGTAAAGTATTCCATCGATATTCTTGACTGATCAGTCGCCACAGGCTCCTAATTGAGCTTGTGGCATTTTTTTTGGGGTACATAATGAAGATTTTAATTGGTAAAATTGTCAAAGCGCAAGGTATTAAGGGGGAAGTCAAGGTAGAGTGTTACCTTGACAGTCCTGCTGTGCTGAAAAAGGTTTCAACATTGTTTGTGGGAACAACAAGCCGTGCTGTCAAGAGTGTTCGTCCGTCTAAAGACTGCTGGTACGTTTCCTTTGTCGGTGTGGATGACCGCAATACGGCGGAAACATTGCGTGGCTGGGAAGTGTACGCACTGCGTACCGATGTTGAACTTGCCGAAGGCAGTTACTTTCTGGAAGACGTCATCGGGTGCGATGTGTTTTTGGACAATGGCAAACGTGTTGGCGAAGTAACGGAGGTATTGCAATACGGCAGTGCGGACGTCTACATTGTCAAGGACGGTAAAAAGAGTTTGTCTTTTCCGTGGCTCAAAGATCTCATTTCCAATGTTGACGTACAGTCCAAGCGTATCACGTTAAACAACGACCGTTTTGAACAGGTGGTAGTGTACGATGAAGATTGATGTCTTGACGCTTTTCCCCGAAATGTTTGACGTGTTCAATCACTCTCTTATGGGTAAGGCACAGGAAAAGCAACTGTTTACATTGAATCGTCACAACATTCGTGACTACTCTTTGGACAAACACAAGCGTTGTGATGACTATCCTTTTGGCGGTGGCGCAGGAATGGTCATGATGCCACAGCCTATTCACGATTGTATAATGGCTGTCGATCCTTCCCACACGGCATTGCGTATATTTATGTCGCCCAAGGGGGAGACGTTGTCGCAGAAAAAGGTTGCACAACTTGCCAACTGCGATCATCTTCTCATCTTGTGCGGACATTACGAAGGTGTGGATCAGCGTGTGTTGGACAGTGACATTGACTGCGAAATTTCTATTGGCGACTACGTGTTGTCGGGTGGTGAAATTCCTGCAATGGTGTTGATTGACAGTGTTGCAAGATACATTCCCGAAGTATTGGGCAACAGAGAAGCAACTGTTGAAGAATCCTTTTCATCCAATTTGCTGGAATATCCTCAATACACCCGTCCGCAGGAATTCAACGGCATGAAAGTGCCCGATGTTCTTGTGTCGGGTAACCATCAACTTGTAGATGAGTGGCGACGTCAACAATCGTTGGAATTGACGAAAAAACTTCGTCCCGATTTACTTAAAAAAGGTGATTTATGAGTATACAATGGTTTCCGGGGCATATGACAAAGGCGCTTCGCATGATGCAGGACAACATTGCATTGAGCGATGCCGTTGGATACGTGCTGGACGCAAGAGCGCCTGCATCGTCATTTAATCCCGAACTGGACAAGATCACAGGCAGCAAACCCTGTGTATATATATTGAATAAATGCGACCTTGCCGATGACAGCAAAATCAAGGCTTGGGATGAATTTTTCCGTTCGAAGGGAAGTTTGTGTGTCAAGGTTTCGGCAACTAAACTTGGCGATGCGTCAAGAATTGCATCGGCGTTTGTTGAAGCAACGGCAAGCGTTTCGGAAAAGTATCGCAAGAAAGGTATTGTTCGTCCCGTCAGAGTCATGATTCTAGGGATTCCCAATAGCGGAAAATCCACAATCATCAACTGTCTTGCAGGCAAGAAGTCAGTAATTACAGGGGACAAACCAGGCGTTACAAAGGGCAAGCAGTGGGTTAGGTTGTCTGTTGGCATTGAACTTTTGGACACTCCCGGTACTTTGTGGCCGAAGTTCGACAATCAGACTGTTGCTTACAGGTTGTGTTTTGTGGGTAGTATCAAGGATGAGGTTGTGGATGATTTGTATGACGTTTCAACTAATCTGCTCACTCAACTAAAAGAACAGTATCCACAGTTGTTGAAGGAAAGATACAAGTTGGACAGTATTGACATGGACGCAAATCAACTTCATGAGACAATTGCACGCAAACGTGGATTTGTCGTGCGTGGGGGAGAGACAGACTGGGAAAGATGTTCCAAGGCAATTCTGGACGACTTCCGCAAGGGCAGAATAGGAAAGATTACTTTTGAACTGCCCGACGACATCGCAAGGTTGTCGAAGTGAGGAAACATGCTTGATTACGAAATACAAATGCAACAAAAGGGACACACTTTGATTGGCGGAGTGGATGAGGCGGGCAGAGGTCCGCTTGCCGGTCCTGTTGTTGTGGCAGGGGTAGTAATGCCTCTTGATGATCTCATCGAAGGCGTAAACGACAGCAAGAAACTGTCGGAAAAGAAACGTGAAAAACTTTACGATGAAATAGTAAAAAAGGCAATCAGTTGGCATGTGGCAATTGTGGACGCAGAGCGTATTGATGAAATAAACATCCTCAATGCAACCAAAGAAGGTATGTTGCAATGTGTGGAAAATCTGGGTGCAAGCTGTGTGCTGATAGATGCCGTGAAACTTGACAGCAGGGTTGAAACTGTTTCTATCATCAAGGGCGATCAGTTGAGCTACAACATTGCGGCAGCTAGTATAATTGCTAAAGTCACCCGTGACAGGTTGATGAAACAGTACGCATTGGAGTACCCCAAGTACCAATTTGAAAAGCACAAGGGATACGGCACAGCGTTGCACGTTTCGTTGCTGAAAGAGTACGGTCCTTGTCCGTTGCACAGACGTACATTTATAAAGAATTTTTTTTAAGTCATGATTTTTAACAAGTTTACGGGAAAAAGCGGTGAACAAGTAGCTGCAAAATATCTGAAAAGTAAGGGGTACAAGATACTTGACACCAATTACCGCTCAAGACACGGTGAAATAGACATTGTGTGCATGCACAAGGGAATGCTTGTCTTTGTAGAAGTCAAGAGTCGCAAGAACCTTTCTTTCGGATTGCCCCGTGAGGCGGTCACTTACCGTAAACAACAATCTATAATATACACAGCACAGTACTACATTTTTCGCAATGCGCTGGTGGATATTCCCGTCCGATTTGACGTAATCGAAGTAGTGGATGACAAGATTTCATCACACATCGAAAACGCATTTCAGTTAAATTGAAAGGGATTAAAAATGTTGCGAAAATTACAGTATTTTTTGTTTTAAAACAGTTGCCAATTACAGGCAGGTGTGATAAGATATACAAGTGACTTCGGGTGTTCCTCTGGCATGATTTTGTGTACGAACACTTAGTTAACTTAAATACAAAATTCAAGGAGGAAAAGTCAACGATGGATATCATCAAGAGCATTGAGCAAGAAAGTCTCAGACAAGTTACTTCCTTCAACGTAGGCGACACAGTTCGTGTTATGTTCAAGGTTATCGAAGGTAACAAGGAAAGAATTCAGGCATACGAAGGTATTGTAATCGCTCGTAAGCACGGCGGCTTGAGAGAAACCTTTACTGTAAGAAGAATTTCTTCCGGTATCGGCGTAGAAAGAACTTTCCCTGTACACAGTCCTAAGATCGACAACATTATCGTTGTAAGAAAGGGTGCTGTTAAACGTGCTAAGTTGTACTACTTGCGTGAACGTACAGGTAAGGCTGCTAAGATTCGTGAAAACATCTAATTGAAGTAAAGAATTCGGGCAATTTGTTTGCCCGTTTTTTTTATTCACAAATTTTACAATTTTTGTAAAACCTCTTGTATTATTTTGCGCTATACTTTATACTTTATTGAGATTACTTTAAGCAGGTGGGAGTATGCTAGCTAAAATAAACAGTTACGGATTGCAGGGATTAGAGGGTTTTCCCGTAGAGGCGGAAGTGGACATGCATTCAGGCATGCCTACCTTCGACATTGTCGGACTTGCCGACACAGCGGTAAAGGAATCCAAGGAAAGAGTGCGTTCGGCATTGAAGAACTGCGGGTACAACTATCCCGTTGCGTCGGTCGTGATAAACCTTGCGCCTGCCGATGTCAAGAAAGAGGGCAGTTACTACGATCTTCCCATTGCAATAGGAATGCTTGTTGCCAGTAAACAGATTCAGATTTTGCACAAGGATTGCGTTGTGATGGGCGAATTGTCTCTTAAAGGTGAGTTGCGCAAGATAAAGGGAGTTTTACCCATGCTCATTTCCGCCCGTCAGGCAGGGTACAAGAGTGCTTTGATTCCGTCGGGTAATGCCAAGGAGGCACAATACATTGACGGCCTTGACGTGTACTGCGCCGATGATCTGACGCAGGCGGTGGAGTTCCTGTGCGGACAGCAACATCTTGATCCCGTACCTATTTCCAAGTGGATGGCTTGCGGCAGTGAAAGCAGTCATTACGACTTCAAATACATAAAAGGTCAGTTTTCGGCAAAAAGAGCCATGGAAATTGCCGTTGCAGGAGGGCATAATATCCTGATGATAGGTCCACCCGGAGCAGGTAAAACCATGCTTGCAAAGGCTGTTCCTACAATCATGCCCGACATGAGTTTCGATGAAGCGTTGGAAGTTGCCAAGATTCACAGTGTGGCAGGTATATTGGAAGACGGATTTGTGTCGCAACGCCCCTTCCGCAGTCCTCATCACTCTGCAACGATGGTGTCGTTGACAGGTGGCGGAAACAAGGCTAAACCGGGGGAGATCAGTCTTGCTCACAATGGTGTACTGTTTCTTGACGAACTGCCCGAATACGGCAGACGGACATTGGAAACACTTCGCCAGCCGTTGGAAGACGGTGTCATTACAATAGCAAGAAACGCAACAAGCGTTACTTACCCTGCGCACTTCATGTTGATTGCCAGCATGAATCCCTGTCCGTGTGGTAACTACGGCAGCAGTGTAGAGTGTACATGTTCGGCGTCGCAGATACACAAGTATCTGACCAAATTGTCAGGACCGTTGATGGATCGTATCGACATTCATGTTGAAGTGGACAACGTTACTTTTACGCAGTTGACAGAAGAAAGTTGCGGAGAAAGTTCGGCAACAGTCAAAAAACGTGTAGACGCTGCACGTCAACTTCAGCGTGACAGATTCGGTACTAAGATACATTGCAATGCACAGATGACTTCTCAAGATATGGAAAAGTACTGCAAGATTGACAGTCGTTCCTCTGCGCTGTTGCAGGAAAGTTTCGAAAAGCTGCAATTGTCCGCCCGTGCGTACAACCGTATATTAAAGGTGGCACGCACAATTGCTGACCTTGATGGCAAGGCGCAGATTGAGGTTCAGCACATTGCCGAAGCATTGCAGTACCGCACATTAGACAGAAAATACAGGGTTTAACAATGTACAATTTGAAAGAAAAACTTACAGTTGCAATGTATGTTGCAGGATTGTCTGCTTCACAGATAGTGGGGTTGTGGGAAAGATTCGACACTCCCGACAAATTGTTGAATGGCATTGACAAGGCTTCAGACATTCTTGACTGTAAACAGCTTGCAACTGTCAAAAAGCATTTAAAAGACACATTTGTTGCTAAGTATTTCAACAAACTTGCACAAGATAACATACTATGTGTGACATACTACTCTGAAAATTACCCCGAAACATTGAAAAACATCAGTGACCCACCAATCGTGCTGTTTGCAAGGGGAAATGTAGGGTTACTCAAAAGCAAGTGTTTCGCAGTGGTAGGAACACGAAAGTTGTCTAACTACGGCAAACGTGTCACGATGAATTTCACTTCCGAACTTGCAAGGTATTTTACCATTGTCAGCGGTCTTGCTTACGGTGCGGACAGTGTTGCTCACACAATTACTCTTGACAACAACGGCAAGACAATCGCAGTGCTTGGTAGTGGATTGAACAACATTTACCCATCTACAAACAGGGGGCTTGCGGAAAGAATTGCCATGAGCGGTTCGTTGATTATTTCGGAATTTCTGCCTGATGCTCCGCCGTTGGCATTTCACTTTCCACGGCGCAATCGTATTGTATCGGCATTGTCAGTGGGATTACTTGTTACCGAAGCACCGGAAAAGAGCGGTACATTGGGTACTGTCAATCTTGCGCTGGATCAGGGCAGAGACGTTTACGTTGTGCCCGGTGAAATTTACGCTTCCGGGTTTAAAGGAAGCAACAATCTGATAAAGAGTTTACAGGGGTGTATGGTAACTTCCCCATCGGATATACTAAGTCATTACAATTTCACGCCACGACAAAAAGTTACTGTTCAGCTCAATATTGAGGAGCAAGCCATTGTGGATTTGTTGAGCCAAGACAAGATGAATTTTGACGATTTGCTTGTTTCGACAGGGTTTTCTGTCAGTACACTCAATTTTTTGTTGGCAAATTTGGAATTACGGAGTATAATTGCAAAGTTACCCGGTAATTTTTACTGTTTAGACGGAGGAAACAGATGAAACTTGTCATTGTTGAATCGCCTGCAAAGGCTAAAACAATTGCCAAATATCTTGGAAAAGGTTACGAAGTGGAAGCATCCAAGGGTCACATCATGGATTTGCCCGAAAAGACAATGGGTGTTGATGTGGCAAATAACTACAAACCTGAGTACAAGATCAAGACCAAAGAACAGAAAGAAACTGTAAAGAGATTGCAATCCAAGGTAGAAAATGCCGAACAAGTATTTCTTGCAACCGACCCGGACCGTGAAGGAGAAGCAATTTCGTGGCATTTACAAACAGCCTTGAAACTTGATCCCAATGCGAAAAATCGCATCATGTTTAATGAAATTTCCAACAGGGCTGTAAATGAAGCAATCAAGAATCCATCCAACATTAACATGGATTTGGTCAATGCACAACAGGCAAGACGTGTTCTTGACCGTCTTGTGGGTTACACATTGTCGCCGGTGTTGTGTAAGAAAATCCGAAACAAGTTGTCGGCAGGACGTGTTCAATCTGCGGCATTGAAAATAATTGTTGACCGTGAAAAGGAAATAAAGGCATTTGTTCCCGAAGAGTACTGGACAGTTACCGCTAATCTTGAAAAGCCGTCCAACAAGCCAACATTCAAGGCAACTCTTTCGGAATGTAACGGCAAGAAATTCAAGATTACATCTAAAGAGCAGTGTGATACCGTCCTTAGTGACATCGACGGAAAGCCTTACAAGGTATCCAATGTAAAAAAGAGCGTGACATACGGACGTCCTCAGCCGCCCTTTACTACAAGTACAATGCAACAGGATGCCGTCAACAAGCTGAAGATGTCAAGCAGCCAGGTAATGCAGACTGCACAGCAGTTGTATGAAGGCGTTGACATTCCGGGGCAAGGACATCTTGCTTTGGTAACTTACATCCGTACTGACTCAGTGCGTATTTCCGATGATGCTGTGAAATCCGCAAGAGAGTACATCAAGGCGCATTACGGTGAAAAATATATTCCATCAACGCCTAACGTGTACTCATCGAAAAAACAGGCACAGGATGCTCACGAAGCAATACGTCCTATCAATCTTGATATCACCCCCGATTCGTTGAAGGACAAACTTCAACGCAGTCAATATCAGTTGTACAAGTTGATTTACAACAGATTTTTGGCAAGTCAGGCAAGTCGTGCAGTGTATGACAGCGTATCGGTAGAAGTTGGTTGCGACAAGTACACATTTACAGCTTCGGGTAAAACTGTCGTATTTGACGGTTATCTTGCTATTTACTCAACTGAAGAAAAGTCCAAGAAAGGCAAGTCCAACGACGAAGAAACGAACACAGTTTTGCCTCCGCTTGAAGAGGGAGACTTGTTGAAACTTCTGGAACTCACACACGAACAAAAGTTTACCAAAGCTCCTGCCCGTTACACTGAAGCAAGCCTCATCAAGGCAATGGAAGAACTGGGCATCGGTCGTCCAAGTACATTTGCCACAATCATGTCAACACTGTACAAGCGTGAATACATGGCTAAGGATAACAAGAGCCTTGCTCCCACTGAATTGGGTATTACCGTTACAGATTACCTGGATCAGCATTTCCATGACATTGTAGACGTTGACTTTACGGCAGGCATGGAAGACAAACTGGACTCAATAGAAGAAGGAAAAGCGGTCTGGTATGAAATTGTCGATCAGTTCTACAAGCCAATGTGCGATGAGGTCAAGAAAGCATCCAAGTCGGAACGTGTTGTAGTGCAGGATGAACCATCTGACGAAGTGTGTGAAAAATGCGGATCGCCGATGGTGTACAAGACGGGTCCTTACGGTAAGTACCTTGCATGTTCCAATTACCCCAATTGCTCCAACAGACGCAGTCTGAAACAAAAGGTTGTGCCCAAGCAAACGGACATTCTGTGCGAAAAGTGCGGATCTCCCATGCTTGAAAGGGAAGGCAAATACGGCAAGTATCTTGCATGTTCCAATTACCCCAAGTGTAAAAACATCAAGAGTATTACCGAATCCGTGTGCAAGTGTCCGCAGTGTGGCAAGGACGTTGTCAAGAAGGTGTCACGCACAGGAAAGGTGTTTTACGGTTGCAGCGGCTACCCCGAATGTAATTTCGTTACATGGGATATGCCCACGGGGGAATTGTGTCCCAAATGCAACCAGCCGTTGGTTTATCGCAATTCCGACAAGGAAAAGGGCGTAATTTGTTCCAATAAAAAATGTGATTTTACTAAGTGATAATATATGAAGGTTAAAGTTGTGGGTGGCGGTCTTGCCGGATGTGAGGCTTGTTACCAATTGTTGAAAAGAGGTGTAGACGTAACTCTTGTTGAGATGAAAAAGATCAAGAAGTCGCCTGCACACAATGTGGACGGATTGTGTGAACTTGTTTGTTCCAATTCGTTGAAGTCAATGGACATAAACACTGCAAGCGGACTGCTTAAGGCGGAACTTGACATGCTGGACAGCATGGTGTTGCGTGTTGCAAGACAATGCGCTGTTCCTGCCGGCAATGCTCTTGCGGTAGACAGAGATTTGTTTTCCGAAAAAGTTACGGAATGTCTAAAAAGTTACAGCAACCTTACATTTGTTGACGGTGTTGAAGACAAGATTTTCGACGACGATTTCGATGCGGTAATTGTTGCAACAGGTCCTTTGACGGACGAAGCACTTGTTCCTGCAATGAAGGAACTGTTCGGCAGTAACTTTCTGTACTTTTTCGACGCCGTTGCTCCCATTGTAACGGCAGACAGCCTTGATCGCAGCCGTTGCTTTACAGCAAGCAGGTACGGTAAGGGTGACAGTGACTATATCAACTGTCCAATGGAAAAGGATGAATTCATTGAATTCTATCGTGAATTGGTTTCAGCCGAAACGGTACCTGTAAAGGATTTCGAAAACAACGTATTCGAAGGCTGTATGCCAATTGAAGTCATGGCAGGTCGTGGACAGGATACAATTCGCTTTGGTCCTCTAAAACCTGTCGGATTAACTGATCCCAACACGGGAAAACGTCCTTACGCAGTTTTGCAGTTGCGCAGCGAAAACGCACAATGCACTCTGTACAATCTTGTGGGATTTCAGACTCACCTGCGCTTCGGTGAACAGAAACGTGTGTTCAGCATGATTCCCGCATTGAAGGACGCTGAATTTGTCAGATACGGTGTAATGCACCGTAATACATATATAAATGCACCCGAATTTTTGGACGAAACATTCCGTCTTAAGAACAGCAAACAAAATATTTACTTTGCAGGACAGATGACAGGTGTAGAAGGTTACGTCGAATCGCTTGCCAGCGGACTGGTTGCGGGTGTACAATGTTTCAATAGACTGAGCGGACTGGAACAGTTGGACTTTACCGACTGCACGATAATCGGCGCATTGACAAAGCATGTTTCCGTTGCGTATGGAAAGTACTCGCCGATGAACAGCAATTTCGGAATTTTGAGAACGCTGGAAGAAAACATCCGTGACAAGTCGTTGAAAAAACAGAAATTGAGTGAGCGTTCGTTGGAAACAATGAAAGCCGTATTGAAGTTGTAATTTAAGGAGGTACATTATGGCGGAAGTTTTTGCCGATAGTATCAAGGGAACTACAATTTGTGCTGTCAAGCGTGACGGTCGCATTGCTGTGGCGGGTGACGGTCAGGTTACACAAGGACAAAGTGTAATAATGAAAGGTAACGCCGTAAAGGTAAGACGTATTTTTGACGGCAAGGTTGTAACCGGTTTTGCAGGATCCGTTGCCGATGCATTTACTCTTTCGGAAAAGTTTGAAGCAATGCTGCAAAAGTACAGCGGAAATCTCATGCGCAGTGCTGTTGAAGTTGCCCAATTGTGGCGTCAGGATAAGATGATGCGTAAACTTGAGGCGATGATGATTGTTGCCGACAAGGAAAACATTCTGCTGCTCAGCGGAAGCGGTGACGTAATCGAACCGGATGACGGTGTATGTGCAATCGGTAGTGGCGGAAACTACGCTCTGGCAGCAGCTAAGGCGTTGTATCGCAACACGGACATGTCAGCACGTGAAATCGCCGAAAACGCATTGCGTATAGCCAGTGAAATCTGTGTGTTCACCAACGGTCACATCACAGTGGAGGAGGCGTAAATGACACCCAAACAAATTGTACAGGAACTGGACAGATACATTGTCGGACAGTATCAGGCTAAAAAGGCAGTGGCCGTTGCGCTTCGCAACAGATATCGCCGCAGCAAGCTGTCCAAACATGACATGGAAGAAATTACACCTAAAAATATCATCATGAAGGGACCTACAGGTGTGGGCAAGACGGAAATTGCAAGAAGACTTGCTAAACTTGTCAAGGCGCCTTTCCTTAAAGTAGAAGCTACCAAGTACACCGAAGTAGGATTTGTAGGCAGGGACGTCGAATCAATGATTCGTGATCTTGTTGAAGTGTCCATTCGTCTTGTCAAGGACGAACGTTACCGCATGGTAGAACCTAAGGCGTTCCAGAAGGCAAGTGAAAGAGTTGCAGATCTGATTTCTAAGCAGGTTACCGACCTTCCCGAAGGAATCACCAAGGAAACATTGGTGGATGAAGTTGCTAAGCACAACCTTGATCAGCTGACAATTGCCATCAAGGTTCAAGACAACCCAAAGGGTATTGAAATCCCTAACAGTGGCGGACAGGAAATCAATCTTGGCAGTATCTTTGGCGACATGATGCCAAAGAAGACCAAGACACGTTCGGTAACAGTAGCCGATGCACTTCGCATCTACACCGATGAAGAATGTTCCAAACTCATTGACCTTGACAGTGTAAATGATGAAGCGTTGAGACGTGCAGAAAACGACGGCGTCATCTTCATTGACGAAATCGACAAGATTGCAAGCAAGGGCAACACGAATGGTCCTGACGTATCCCGTGAAGGCGTGCAACGTGACATTCTTCCGATAGTTGAAGGCTGTACCGTTACTACAAAGTACGGCAACATCAAGACGGACTACATTCTGTTTATTGCCAGCGGCGCATTCCACATCAGCAAGGTGGGCGATCTTATTCCCGAATTGCAGGGACGTTTCCCCGTTGTTGTTGACTTGACAAGTCTTGGCGTTGATGAATTTGTAAGCATCCTGACCGAACCGGAAAACGCAGTAACACGTCAATACGCTAAATTGCTTGCCGTAGACAACATCGACTTGCAGTTTACCGAAGACGGAATCCTGGAAATTGCCAAGGTTGCATATGAACTCAACACAACACGTGAAGACATCGGTGCAAGACGTCTGCACAGCATAATGGAACACATTACTGAAGACATTTCCTTCGAAGCTGACGGAACACCTCGTACTGTTGTAGTGGACAGTAAGTATGTTGCCGACAACTTTACGGATCTTTCCACAAGAAATCTCAAAAAATATATTTTATAATTTACCTACGATAAATTTAGGGGGCTAAAAATGGCAGAATTACTCAACGGTCAACAACGCACCAACATGTGTGGAGAGTTGACTGCCGAACACAACGGAAAGCAAGTTACAATCATGGGCTGGGTTCACCGCAGACGTGACCTTGGCGGTTTGATCTTTTTGCAACTGCGTGACAGAAGCGGAATTTCACAGGTAGTTTTCGACACTGATGTCTGCGACAAACAATTGCTTGAAAAAGCATCGCAAATCAAGTTGGAATATGTTGTATTGGTAAGCGGATTTGTGCGTCTTCGTACAGGTAACAACATCAACCGCAACATGAAGACAGGTGAAATCGAAGTTGTTGCAACGGAACTCAAGATCTTGTCCGAAGCGGAAACAACACCTTTCTCTATCGGTGACGATGGTGCAAACGAATTGCTTCGTCTTAAATACAGATATCTTGACTTGCGCCGTGAAGGTTTGCAACAAAATCTGATCATCCGCAGCAAGTTGTGCAACATCGTCCGCAACTACTTGTCTGAACACGGTTTCCTGGAAATCGAAACACCTTTCCTTGGTAAGTCCACACCCGAAGGTGCAAGAGACTATCTTGTTCCCAGTCGTGTTCATCCCGGCGAATTTTACGCATTGCCTCAATCTCCGCAATTGTACAAGCAGTTGCTCATGATTGGCGGTATGGACAGATATTTCCAAATTGTAAAGTGCTTCCGTGACGAAGACCTTCGTGCTAACAGACAGCCTGAATTCACTCAGATCGATATCGAAATGAGTTTTGTCGACAAGGAAGAACAGTTGATGGTCATCATGGAAGGTCTGATTGCTAAGATCTTCAAGGAAATCAAGGGCATGGATGTTCAGTTGCCTTTGAGACGTTTGCCTTACTCCGAAGCAATGGACCGTTTCGGTTCCGACAAGCCGGACCTGCGTTTCGGAATGGAAATTCAGGATCTCACAAGTATTGTAAAGGACAGCGGTTTTGTTGTATTTGACAACTGCATTGCTAACGGCGGTACTGTTCGCTGCATAGTTGCAAAAGGTCTGTGTGACAGCCTTTCACGTAAGGAAATTGACAAACTTTCCGAACGTGCAAAAACATACCGTGCTAAGGGACTTGCATGGTACGGATTGGGCAAGGACGGCGTAAAGAGTAGTTTCGCTAAAAATCTTACGGCTGAAAAACTGCAGGAAATCGAAAAAGCAGTTGGTCTTGAACAAGGCGACATTTTGTTTGCCGTTGCCGACAATTACGATACGACAGTTACAACACTGGGCGATCTTCGTTGTCACCTTGCTAAGAAGCTCGATCTTATCAAGAAAGATCACTACGAAATGTTGTGGGTAGTTGACTTCCCGTTGTTTGAGTACGACGAAGAAGAACACAGATATGTTGCTAAGCATCACCCGTTTACAAGCCCCAAGAACGAAGACCTTCCTTATCTTCTGAGCGATCCTGCACGCTGCCGTGCTAAGGCTTACGACATTGTAATCAACGGCGATGAAATGGGCGGCGGTAGTATGAGAATTTACAACCGTGACGTACAACGTCAGATGTTCGAAGCTCTTGGTTTCACCGACGAACAGATTGCCGAACGTTTCGGATTCTTCGTTGACGCATTCAAGTACGGAACTCCACCTCACGGCGGGCTGGCATTCGGTCTTGACCGTCTTGTAATGACATTGACAGGCACAGAAAACATCAAGGATGTAATTGCATTCCCGAAAATTCAGAATGCAAGCGATCTCATGACGGAAGCTCCTTCGACTGTAGAAGACAAACAGCTTGAAGAACTGTACATCAGATGCGTTTCCAAGGAGAGTAAGTAATGCGTGAAAGCGGTACTGTAGTAAAGACAGATTCCAAACTTGCAACAGTCAGGATTGAAAGACACTCTGCTTGCGGTAAGTGCGGAATGTGCGGAATGAGTGACAAAAACAAGCACATTGATTTCAACATTGTCAACTCTCTTCAAGCCAAGGTGGGTGACAAGGTGGAAATTGAAGTGCACGATGTCAATTCATTCAAAATTGCTGCCATTGTGTATGTCATTCCTTTGGCAATAGCATTGCTTGGATTTCTTGTCACTTTTCTGTGCAAGTTGCCTGACTGGGCAATGATAATAGGTTTCGTTGTAGGACTTGTGATAGGATTTGTAATTGTTGCATTGATTGACAAACACAAACGTCACAAGTGGCTTGATACTCCCGAAATGGTGAGTATAATAAAGCCCACTGACGGCAATAAATCTGAATAAATTTTGTAAGATGTCAGGTCTTGTACTTGACATCTTTTTTTATTGTTGCGGCGAAAAAACCGATGTTTTGTAAACAAATGACAGCAATGTGTTACTTTAAAATTTTTTTTAGTAATTTTTTTTGTTAAAATACGATAAAATTTACTTAAAAATTCCTACAATTTATTTGACTTAAAAAATGCTTGGTGCTATTATATTCCTAGTAAATTAGTAGGAATTGCAAAAATGAAGATTTCATCTAAAGCCAGGTACGGTCTGTACGCCGTTACGGAACTTGCACGCAACCACGGAAAGAGTATTTCAGCAGTGGAACTTGCGGAAAGAACAGGCGTCACAGAGAAATACCTTGAACAAATTTTGTCAATACTCAAAAAGAACAACATTGTCACGGCAACACGTGGTGCTGCAGGCGGTTACACCCTGTCCGACAGTCCTGAAAATATATCTGTCGGCGCAGTCATCAGGTCGCTGGAAAACAACCTTGAAATTGTAGGTTGTATCAATGGTGGCTGCGGTAAGATGTGCGGGTGCACACAGCGTTCTCTGTGGGAAAAACTGTACGACTACATCAACGATTACCTGGACAAAATCAATCTCAGACAACTTGCGGAGGAAAATATATGAAGGTTTATCTTGATCATTGTTCAACAACACCTTGTGACAAGGCAGTAGTGGACAAGATGATACCTTACTTTACACAAACATTCGGCAATGCCGACAGTCAACACAGTTTCGGTCGTGAAACAGCCAAGGTTGTAGCGGAAGCACGCAACACAATTGCTCAGCTGTTAAACTGTCTGCCAAATGAAGTTTACTTTACAGCAAGCGGTACGGAAGCAGACAACTGGGCTCTCAAGGGTACTGCAATTGCAAGAAAGCACAAGGACGGCAGAAACAAGGTGGTTATTTCAGCAATAGAACACCACGCAATACTCAATTCGGCTGAATGGCTTAAAGAAAACGGTTACGAAGTTGTGCATTGCCCTGTAACAAAGAAGGGCATTGTCGATCTTGAAGAACTTGAAAAGATTGTCGACGACAACACATCTTTGGTATCGGTGATGTATGTAAACAACGAAGTAGGTACAATTCAACCCGTTGAAAAAATTGCCGAAATTGCCCACAAGCACGGCGCTTACTTCCACACTGACTGTGTTCAAGCTGTTCCTTATCTTGATGTAAATGTCAAGGAACTTGGAGCAGACCTTGTAAGCATTTCCGGACACAAGTTCTACGGTCCTAAGGGAGTGGGTGCGTTGTTCATCCGCAACGGCCTCCGAATCGACAAACTTGTGCATGGCGGTGGTCAGGAGCGCTCACGCAGAGGCGGAACAACCAATACCCCGGGCGTTGTAGGTATGGCTGAAGCTATGAAAATCAACGCAGTTGAAATGCAGGAAAACAACAGACACATCAAGGAGCTTCGTGACAGCTTTGTAAAAAAGGTTCTTGAAGAAATACCTTACGTTTACTTTAACGGCGACCTTGACAACAGTGTGCCATCCGTTGCAAACTTTTCATTCGAATTTATCGAAGGGGAAGGAATACTCATGATGCTTGATCTTAAAGGCGTTGCCGTTTCCAGCGGTTCGGCTTGTTCAAGCGGAAGTCTTGACCCGTCACACGTATTGCTGGCAATGGGTGTTCCTGTTGAACTTGCTCACGGCTCTATCCGTTTTTCATTCGGTAAGCACAACACAATGGAAGAAGTGCTGTACACGGTTGACGTTTTAAAACAAAGCATTGCGACACTGCGTCAGATGTCGCCACTATTCAAATTGCGTGAAGGAGAAATACACAATGTATAACGAAAAAGTTTTACAAGCATTTGCTAATCCCAAGAATGTAGGCGTGATTGAAAATCCCGACGGTGAAGGCATTGTCGGAAACGCATCATGCGGTGACATCATGAAGATAACCCTTCGTATTGACGGGGACATCATCAAGGACGCTAAGTTCCAGACATTCGGTTGTACGGCTGCAATTGCAACAAGTTCCACAGCTACCGAAATGATCAAGGGCAAGACAATAGAAGATGCATTGAAGGTTACCAATGCACAGGTTGTTGAGGAACTTGAAGGACTTCCTCCTCAGAAGTTGCATTGCTCTGTTCTTGCCGAAGAAGCAATCAAGAAGGCTATTGAAGATTATTACAGCAAAAAATCCAAATAGTCTATAAATTTCAGGATTTGAAGCATACTAATCCCATCAAATACAGGAGGTGCGGTATGCAAAGATTGCTTACAGGTATGGCAATGGGTCTTCTTGCCGGATGTGTACTTTCCGAAGTTTCACCCGGTGTCAGGAAGATGGTGCAAGAAGGTAAACAAAAGTTACAACAACTGAAAAAGTAGTGTTTGAGTGCGGTAAAACCGCACTCTTTTCACTGTAAGGTGTGCAACAATTGAAAAAGTTTGTCGCAATCAAATGTTTGTGTTGCTAAACGCTACCAATTTTATAAAAAGTGTGTTACAATACTTGCATATGGGAAGACTGGTAGCATTGGACGTTGGCGATGTTCGCATCGGTGTTGCAGCGTCGGATTTAATGAAAATAATTGCCAATCCCGTGACAACCTATCACCGTTCGGGCGATGAGGAAAAGGACGCCCAGGAAATTGCAAGGTTGATCAGGGAAAAGGAGGGCGAACTGATCGTGTGCGGATTGCCTGTTGCAATGGACAACAGCGAAAATGAACAAACCGCAAAGACACGTCATTTCGTTGATGTATTGAAAAAGTACATTGATTTGCCTGTGGAGTTCTGTGATGAACGTTTTACGTCCATCAGTGCCGAACGTGTGCTGATTGACGCCAACATGAGACGTAAAGATCGCAAGCAGGTAATTGATAAAATTGCCGCTACAATAATCCTTGAAACATACATGCGTAAGAAAGGTTATTGATGCAAATAAAACTAAATTAAATTTATGGAGGTCTATCATGGCTGAAAAAGAATTGAAGGATACTTGTAACTGCGAACCCGTTGAGGAAGAAACAGATATCGTCGAACTTGAAGACGAAGAAGGCAACCTCATTAAGTTCCATCACATCACAACACTTGAACATGAAGGTAAAGACTACGTTTTCCTTCAAGCTGTTGAAAGCGAAGAAGGCGATGAAATTGAAATCTTCGAACTGTCCAGTGAAGAACAGGATGGCGAAATGTTCGACCTTCTCAATCCTATCGAAGACGAATTGTACGAAACATTGTATGCACGTCTTATGAAGGAAATTGAGGAATTCGACGGTTGCGACTGTGATGAAGAAGGTTGTGACTGTGGCGAAGAAGGCTGCACCTGCCATCACGAATAATTGTTTGCAAAAAGAATGTCGAAAGGCATTCTTTTTTGCTGTAAAATTCTTGCCAAAAGCACGGCCTTGTGCTATAATCGTATAGGTTTAATTCGCATTTGTGTATATTTGGCTGTTGTGCCGTATGCCATTCGGTAATTGTCAGAGTTTTAAAACACAAAGAGGTTAAAAACAACAAAAAAAGGAGATTTTAAATTATGGCAGTAGTATCAATGAAGAGCCTTTTGGAAGCAGGTGTTCACTTCGGACACCAGACCAGAAGATGGAACCCCAAGATGAAGAAGTACATCTACACTGAAAGAAATGACATTCACATCATTGACCTTCAGCAGACAGAAGCGCAGGCAGAAGTTGCTTACAAGTTTGTACGTGACATCGCTGCATCCGGCAAGCCCATCTTGTTCGTAGGAACTAAGAAACAGGCTCAGGCTGCAATTCAACAGGAAGCTGAAAGATGCGGAATGTACTACATCAACAACAGATGGTTGGGTGGTACTCTTACAAACTACAAGACAATCAAGACACGTATTGAAAGACTCAACAAGATCAACCAGATGGAAAAGTTGGGTGACTTCGATGTTCTTCCTAAGAAGGAAGTTGCTAAACTCATCGAAGAACGCAACAAGTTGCAAGCAAACCTTGGCGGTATCAAGGACATGAAGGGTATGCCCGGATGTATGTTCATCGTTGACACCAAGAAGGAAGCTCTTGCTGTTGCTGAAGCTCACAAGCTCAACATCCCCATCGTTGCTATCGTTGACACAAACTGCGATCCCGATGAAGTTGACGTTGTTATCCCCGGTAACGACGACGCTATCGGTGCTGTAAAGGTAATCACTTCCATCATCAGCGCTGCAGTTATCGAAGCTAAGGAAGGCGTTGTTCTTTCCGTTGATGAAGACGAAGCAAAAGAAGAAGTTGCTGAATAATTTGAATAATTTATAAGGAGATTTTAGCAAAATGGCTAATTTTACCAACAAGGATATAATGAAACTCCGTGAACAAACAGGCGTTGGCATGATGGATTGCAAGAAGGCTCTTATCGCTACAGACGGCGATTTCGAAGAAGCAATCAAGTACCTTCGTGAAAAGGGTATGGCATCCGCAGCCAAGAAGGCAAGCAGAGTTGCTGCTGAAGGTCTTGTAAACTGCCTTGTTGCTGATGACAAGAAGACAGCTGTTGTTCTTGAAGTTAACTGCGAAACAGACTTCGTTGCCAGAAGCGAACAATTTGTTGCATTGGTTGACAAACTTTCCAAGCACATCCTCACATCTGATGCTAAGACAGTTGAAGAATTGCTTGCTGAACAGTTCGAAGACGGTAAGACAGGTAACGATCTTGTTGCTGAAGCTGTTGCTTCTATCGGTGAAAAGATCAGCGTAAGAAGATTTACAAAGTTTGCTTTGGACGTTGACGGACTTATTGCTAGCTACATCCACATGGGCGGTAAAATCGGTGTACTTGTTGAAATCAAGAGCGCCGGCGACAAGGCTGCGTTGCAAGAATTGGCTAAGAACCTTGCTATGCAGGTTGCTGCTGCTAAGCCCGAATTCCTTAACAAGGAAGATGTTGATCCCGCTAAACTGGAAAATGAAAAGGAAATCCTTACAGCTCAATCCAGAAACGAAGGCAAGCCTGAAGCTGTTATCGAAAAGATGGTTCTTGGACGTATCAACAAGTACTACAAGGAAGTTTGCCTTATCGAACAAGAATACGTTCGTGACAACTCCATGACAATCAAGCAAGTTGTTGCTGAATGTGAAAAGGCTGTTGGTTGCCCTGTTACAGTATCTGCATTCGTTCGTTACGAAATGGGTGAAGGTATTGAAAAGCGTGTTGACAACTTTGTTGACGAAATTGCTGAACAACTTAAAGCTATTCAATAATTAGTTTAATTGTATTTACAAGAGGGAACAATTGAGGCAGATTGTTCCCTTTTTACAAAAGTGAGGGTAGTATGTTAAAGTACAAGCGTATTTTGTTAAAGGTAAGTGGTGAGGCGTTGTCGTCTGGTCATGGAATCGACGACAGTGCGGTGAAAAATGTTGCAAGACAAATCAAGAGTGTAGTTGACTTGGGCGTAGAAGTGGGCGTTGTTGTCGGTGGCGGTAATTTCTGGCGTGGCAGACAGAACAACACCATGGACCGTGGTACTGCCGATTACATCGGCATGCTTGCAACTGTGATGAACGCATTGGCACTGGGCGAAGGTCTTACTTCCTGTGGGGTGGAAAACCGTGTGGTAACTGCTCTTGCCATGGACAAGGTTGCGGAACCGTATTTTCTTCCCAAGGTATTGAAATACCTTGAACAAGGCAAGGTCGTTGTATTTGGTGCCGGTACAGGAAGTCCGTACTTTTCGACAGACACAACATCTGCTTTGCGTGCATGTGAAATTCATGCGGATGCTTTACTTTGCGCTAAGAACATTGACGGAGTTTACGACAGTGATCCCAAGGTCAATCCCCAAGCACACAAGTACGATACATTGACTTACACCAAGGTTTTGACAGACAATCTCAAGGCTCTGGACCTGACAGCTGTTGCTATGTGTCGTGAGTACAACATTCCGGTAGTGGCATTCGGCATGGATGTTGAGGACGGTATTGTCAAGGTTGTTTGCGGTGAAAAAATTGGTACTACCATCACAAACTAATTTTAAAATAACTATTGAAATTTACTCTGTGATATTGTAAAATATAGTCACTACATTTTTAGGAGAGATAATATGAATTACGCTAACGATCAAGTTGCTGAAGTTTTTTTGAACCTTGAAGACAGCTGCAACAAGGCAATCGAATACATGAAGAATGAATTCGCCTTGATGCGTGCAGGTCGTGCTAATCCAAAATTGGTAGAAAAGATTACCGTTGACTACTACGGAGCAATGACTCCCATCAATCAGATGGGCAACATCGCCGTTCCCGAATCACGTACATTGACAATTACATTGTGGGATAAATCCGCACTGGGTCTTGTTGAAAAGGCAATACTTGCGGCAAACATCGGCGTTACTCCGCAAAATGACGGTACTCTGATTCGCCTGACTTTCCCTGCTCTTACCGAAGAACGCAGACGTGACCTTGTAAAGGGCGCCAAGAAACTTGCCGAAGACACAAAGGTGACATTGAGAAACGCTAGAAGAGACGCAATGGAAGGATTGAAAAAGGTCAAGAACAGCAAGACTGTATCCGAAGATCTCATTGCCGACTACGAAAAGGAAGTTGACAAGACTCTTGCTAAACTCATTGAAACTGTTGACAAGCTGTTTAAGGAAAAGGAAACAGACATCATGTCTGTGTAATTACAATGGACAAAGATTTGATAGGACTTGAAGTTTCTGAAGCCGTTTCCTTGTTGGAACAGGACGGCGAAGTGAACTTCAAGTTCATTTCTTATAAGGATAAAAAACAACTTTACGCCGATTCGGAAAGAGTGTGTGCAGTGCAAAAAGATGAGCACGGTCTTGTTCTTGTTGTCTGTCCTTTCCTGTTCAATCCGATTGGCTGACGGAGGCATATGCAACAATTACGTCACATTGCATTCATAATGGATGGCAACGGAAGATGGGCAAAATTACGTGGCAAGCCAAGAAACTACGGTCACAGACAAGGGCTTAAAACAGTTGAAAAAGTTCTTGAGTGGACTGTTTCAGCGGGTATTCCATATATTTCCTTGTACGTTTTTTCTACTGAAAACTGGAAACGTTCAAAGGTAGAGGTTGATGGATTGTTCAGTCTTGCGGAACAGTATCTGTCAAATTTCCGCAAATTTTGCGAAAACAGAATTCGTGTTGTGGTTTCCGGTTCAAGAAGCGGTCTTCCGTCGAAACTTTTAAAATCTATTGATGAAGTTGTTGAAAACACACGTAATTGTACGCAACTAACGTGCAATCTGTGCATAAACTACGGTGGCAGGCAAGAAATTGCCGACGCCCTAAAAAGGGTGGCTGAAAGCGGTGATTTTTCCGTTGAAAATATCTGCCGCAATATGTACAACGAATTGCCCGATCCGGATCTTATTGTGCGCACCGGCGGGCACAAACGTTTGTCCAATTTTTTGTTGTTTCAGTCTGCATATGCGGAGTTGAATTTTACTGATACTCTTTGGCCTGATTTCAGTCTTGATGAGTACAATGAAATCATACGACAATATATGGGTACTGAGCGTAATTTTGGAGGGGTAAATAACCAATGATAAGCAAAAAAGTGCTTGCAAACAGAATACTTGTTGGCGTTGGCGTTGCGATTGTAATGGTGGGAATGGTTCTCATTGCCGCATTCTCCGCAGGAATGGATACATTGGTCGACCGTTCAATTGATTCGGTGATAATTTCGGCGTTGATACTTATGGCTGTAGTTGAAATGCGTCGTGCATTGGGCAGAGAACGTATTCCGGACAGTTTCAGCTGGTTGCTGTGGGCATATGGCTTCGGATTGGGACCGGCTTATGCGTTTTTCGGATTTACCGGATTGACGTTCTTCACTTTGATGATTTTTGCAGGGTCAGCAATTACTGCAGTATATACAAATAATGCCCGTGCATTGATGTATGTTGCTTTCATGTTGGTGTACCCCGGAATGTTTCTTGCATCATTGTTGTACATCAACAAGTGTGTAAGCACCAGATATATCACGCCTGATTCCGCATTGTATCCTTACATCGTCAATGACATCTGGACATTGATTGGCGACAAGCGTGTAGCTCAGTTGTTGCCTTACAATGCAATAGGACTTGCTTTCGTATTTGCCGTATCGGCTTTTACGGATGTATTTGCCTTCATTTTCGGCATCAGTTTCGGTAAACGTAAGTTGTGCCCCGAAATCAGTCCCAAAAAGACAGTCGAAGGTGCAATAGGCGGATTGTTTGGCGGATTGTTTGGCTCGGCGGTTGTGTTCTTCGTGTTTGATTTCTTCAAACTGTTTGGACCGCAGTGCGGATTGACCTTCCATGATTTGTCTACATTCAACCTCGTGTTGGTTTATGTTCTGATCGGGCTTATTGGCTCTGTGATGACCCAACTTGGCGATCTTGTAGCAAGCATGGTCAAGCGTTACTGCGGAATAAAGGATTACAGTCATGTTCTTGGTTCGCATGGCGGTATCATGGACAGACTTGACGGTGTAATGTTTAACTCGGTATTTGTAGCTACAGTCTACATGTTTATTTTGTAATGAAGAAAGTAGCAGTTTTGGGAAGTACCGGCTCTATCGGTACTCAAACATTGGAAGTCATTTCCCGTCGAAGCGATTTGTTTAGTGTACATTCACTTGTGGCATATAGCAACGGCGAGAAGTTGCAGGAGCAGTGCGAACAATTTCATCCGCAATACAGTCAATTGCTTACTGTTGACAGTGATGCCATGATTAAGGCTGTAAAGGGTGCAGACATTGTGATGGTGGCAACAAGGGGAATTTCTGCCCTGAAGGCAGTCCTTTACTGTCTTGACAACGGAATTGAAATTGCATTGGCAAACAAGGAAACACTAATCTGTGCAGGTAAGCTCATTAAAGAAAGACTTGCAGTTTCCAAAGCACATCTTTACCCGGTTGACAGCGAACACTGTGCAATCTGGCAATGTCTTAACGGGCAAAAACCAGCTTCATTGGTTCTTACTGCAAGTGGTGGTGCGTTTTACAACATACCTACTGAGCAACTGGATAAAATGAAGTCTGTTGACGCATTACGTCATCCCAATTGGAATATGGGGAGTAAGATCACAATAGACAGTGCAACGCTGATGAACAAGGCTTTTGAAGTGCTGGAAGCATCGGTGTTGTTTGACGTTCCTCTTTGCGATATAGAAGTTGTTGTGCACAGACAAAGTGTTGTCCACTCTATGGTTCGCTACCCTGACGGCAGTATAATTGCTCAGATGGCTGTGCCGGACATGCGTCTTCCGATACTTTATGCATTGACGGGAGGACATCACGTTGAAGGTTGTGTTTCTCAACTGTCATTTGACAAAATGCTTTCGCTAACATTTGAAAGACCTGACATGGAGAAGTTCCCCTGCCTGAAATTGCCTGCTTATATTGACGGCAAGGGCGATCTTATGCCCACAGTTTTGTGCGCTGCTGATGAAGTGTGTGTGGAAGCGTACATGAATGGAGACATTGTCTTTGGTGATTTTTACAAAATAATCAGCAAAGCAGTGGAGCATTTTTCAGGAATTCTACCGCCTGTGCAAACTGTTTCTGACATAGAAGAAACAGACAAAAAGGTAAGATTATATACAAAATCACTGATTTATGAGGTACTATGATAAACATAATATCTAATTTTTCATCAGCAATAGGTCAGTTTCTCTACATCTTGTTAGCAATTGCATTGTTGTTGGTGATGGTGCTGATTCACGAATTCGGACACTATACTGCAGGAAAACTGCTGGGATTTAAGATAAACGAATTTGCGGTAGGCATGGGTCCCAAGATTTTGTCCAAGAAAAAGAAAAACGGCGAAGTCTTTTCTTTGCGTGCTTTTCCCTTGGGGGGATTCTGTGCTTTTGAAGGAGAAAATGAAGATTCTTCCGAACCTGTTCCCGGTGCATTCAACAATCAAGCGCCATGGAAGCGCATCATTGTGTTGGTGTCGGGTGCTTTGTTCAACTTCCTTACTGCAGTGGTCTGTATTGTCATTGCTTTTTCAGCATTTGGTGACACTGCAGTTTCCGTCGGCAAGGTGTATGAATACTCACCATCTTACACCCAGGGAAAGTTGCAGGAAGGTGACGTATTTTACTCTGTCAATGGAAAGCTCATTTATCTTGCGGCAGATTTTTCTTCCTATATAAGTGGTAAGGAAACGTTCGATGCGGTTGTAATCCGTGACGGTGAATACGTTGAGGTAAAAGACATCCCAATGGGGGAATATCACATTAATTATGTGCAGGCTTCCTCAGCTGACTACGATTTTGGCGATTACAGACCTGAATACGGACATGCTTTGTACAAGATCAACGGCCAGTTGATTTACGAAGGCGATCAAAAGGACATTGTGTTGAGTTCTATTGAAGATGGTGAAACAATAGAAGTCGTGTTTATTGACAATTACGCCAAGGAGCACACAATCACAATGACCAAGGCGGATTTTGTCAAGAATATTTCGTGGTACAATCAGTCGTACAAGGGTGTTGGTATTGCAACAAACTACGCCCATGTGGACTATACATTCGGTCAGGCTTTATCACGTACTTTCCCGTACTGTTTCAGAGTGGGCGGATTGATTCTTGAAACACTGGGCGGATTGTTTACGGGTGCTGTCGGAGTAAATGAAATGAGCGGTCCTGTAGGTACAATAGGGCTTACAAGCCAGATCGTGTCAACCGGTATAGGAAACATTTTGTTACTGGTGGCAATCATTTCTGTGAACCTTGCGGTATTCAATCTGTTGCCTGTTCCTGCACTGGACGGCTGTCAGGTGATTTTCGTAATTATTGAATGGATTCGCAAGAAGCCCATTGACAGAAATCTGCAAGGATACATCAACTTTGCAGGACTTGTCTTCATCTTGTTGTTTGCGGTAATGATAGACTTGTTAAAGGTATTTTAGCATGAGTAAAGTTGTAAAAGTAGGCGGCGTTGAAATTGGCGGCGGCAATAAGATTGCCATTCAGTCAATGACAAACGTTGCTGTTAAAAACATTGACGCAACGGCGGAACAGTTCAAGAGACTTCAACTTGCCGGCTGCGATATAGTAAGAGTTGCTGTTCCCGATATGGACAGTGCAAAGGCATTGGTGACGGTAAAGCCTTTTACAACAATGCCTGTTGTTGCGGACATTCATTATGACTACAGCCTTGCAATTGCTTCAATGGAA
Organism: Candidatus Limihabitans stercoravium; assembly: GCA_018715495.1. GTDB lineage: Bacteria > Bacillota > Clostridia > Christensenellales > CAG-314 > Limihabitans > Limihabitans stercoravium. The sequence continues at coordinate 42,329 of DVLO01000022.1, forward strand.
CACGGGGCTGACAAGATTCGTATAAATCCCGGCAACATGTCTGTTGAACATCTTAAGTCGGTTGTGGATTGCGCACGTATGCACAATGTTCCCATTCGAATTGGCGTAAACGGCGGCTCGCCCCACAAAGAGTTTTTGCAAAAATACGGTGACAAACAGGCTGCGTTGGTGGAAAGTTTGTTGCATTATACTTCGGTCATTGAAAAAATGGGTTTTAGCGACATTGTTCTATCTGTAAAAAGTAGTGATGTAACAGAAACAATTGCCGTCAACCGTATTGTTGCTAAAAGGTGTGATTACCCTTTGCACCTGGGAGTTACAGAGGCGGGGCCCTCATATCAGGGCATCATAAAAAATTCTGTCGGTATCGGCTCATTGCTTGCAGACGGTATCGGAGATACAATCAGAATTTCTTTGACGGATGACCCCGTGGAAGAAGTGCGTGCGGCAAAAACATTGCTCAATGCGTTAAATCTTGGTGGCGGAGTAACATTTGTGTCCTGTCCTAAGTGCGGTAGATGTCGTATTGATCTTGAAAAATACGCAAAGGAAGTATACGATTACGTCAAGGACATTGATTGCAGGCTGAAGATTGCTGTGATGGGCTGCGAAGTGAATGGCATTGGAGAATGCTCTGACGCTGATTTGGGTATGGCAGGAGGCAATGGAAAAGTTGCTTTCTTTAAGAAAGGTAAGGTTTTCGCTACCGTAGACGAATGTAACGCTTTGCCATTGTTTTTCGACGAAATTGACAAACTTACCAACGAAAAAAGGAATTGAAAATGATAGTTGATGTGTTGAAGCAAAAGTTTCCTGATATTGAAGGACTGCGTGTCAGGGATATAGTAGTTGACAAGACAAGCAAGCGTATAACTTGCGTTGTCACTACGCCTGTGTTGTCCAAATTGGACTTTGCTTTACGCAACGATATAATCAATGCGGCAAAAGACTGTCTGCCCAAGGGTTACGTTTCCTACGTTTCCATGAAAAACGATTTGTTTACATCTGTAACATATCGCAACTTTTTTCTGGAAGTTTTAAAGAAAAGATTTGTTGCAATTTCAAATATCAAAAAAGACAACGTCATTGTCAAGGAACAGCCCGGTAGACACTTCGAAATATCCCTGACGGTAAACCAGGTGCAAAAAAGCCTGATTGATGAATTGGATTTTATAAACAGATATACTGCCTATAACGACGGTTACACAAGTTACTCCGTCGATATAAACATCACTGTGGTAGAGCAGGATTTATCCATCGAAATTGCCAATCAGAAGATGTATGAACAACTGGCAATCAGTAAGCATCTCAGCCGTCCGCAAAGATATGTAGCTGTCAGCGATTTAAAGGTGCTTGTTGGCAAAAAAATCGGCGGCAAGCCTTGTTACATTTCCGACGTGCGTGAAGCCCGTGACAATTGTGTGTTGTGTGGCGTGGTTTCGGAAAAGAAGTCAATGAAAGCCAAGAACAATCCCGGTATATACATTACCAAGTTTGTTTTGACAGATATTTCCGAAGCATCAATGCCTGTTGTTGTTTTTACAAAATTGCAAACGGAAAATGTTGATGTAATCAAGCAGGCAACCGGAAAAGGTGATGCAGAAGCTCAGACTGTTTCCAAGAAAAATCAGCTCAGCAACGAAAGAAAAATGAAGATGCTTCTTGGTTTATATGACGGCACGGAAGTGGTAGTATTCGGCAAGGTCGCTAAAAGCAGTTTCAACGGCAATTGGGAGTTGACAGCACGTGACATTTCGATGTGTCGTATTGTCGGTCAGGACAACTCTTCTACATTGGTGCGTGCTTTGCCTGACAAGTATCTGCTTGTAAAACCTAAAGTTTACCAACAATATCGTCAGCAATCGCTCATTGATACTGAAGATGTTCCCGTTCCTTTTGAGTTGTCGGGCAGTATTGTATTTCTTGACATAAACGCTACGGGACTAAATCCGTTAAAAGACAAGGTGTTCAAGTTGTGTGCAGTCAAAATGACTAACGGTAAAATTGTTGAAAGTTTGTCCTGTACGTTAAATCCTGAATGCGACATTGAACAACGTAAATTGTCGGAATCAAATGTTTCAGTTGAAAAGCTGGTGGTCAGCCCTACCTTGTCGGAAGTGGTAGGTGACTTGTACAAGTTTTGTCACGGCTGTTCAATTGCATCCTTTAATACAGATAAATTCATGGAAATGATAAAATACTACGCAACGCCTGTAGGTTATATCTTCGACAACAAGTTGATCAGACTTCCTGATCTGTTGACAAGGCTTTACGACATTGCAGGTGAAAACAAGCGTCCCAACATGACAGTTCTTGCGGAGATTGCCAAGTCGCTGCATGTGCCGCTTGATTCTCAGACTGATTGCTTTGCAACTGCGATGGTATCGGCAAGATGCGTAAGCGAAATCAGCAAGAAGCGTAGCGATCTGTAATCTCATTCCGACACAATTTGTTGTAAAGTGCTTGCCAAAGTCAGTGTACTGTGGTATAATCTAAGTACTGTTAAATCTGTAGTTCGGTTTGAGAGTGGAGCTTTCTCCACTCTCAACTTGTTGTAAGGAGAATTTATATGAGTAAAGTTGCAGACAGCGTCAGACAACTTGTAGAACCAATTGCAGGTCAATTCGGTCTTGAAGTTGTCGAAGTTGTTTACGAAAAGAAGTACGATGGAATGAATCTTACAATTTTCATTGACAAGGACGGTGGCGTCTCCATCGACGATTGTGAAAAACTTCACCGTGCAATTGATGAACCCTTGGACGAATTGGACCCTATCAGTGAGTCATATACTCTCAACGTTTCGTCTCTTGGAATAGATCGTCCTTTGAAAACAGACAGAGATTTCAAACGCAATCTGAACAAAAAGATATCCGTCAAGCTCTACAAAGCTATTGACGGCAAAAAGACATTCAGCGGTGAGCTGATTTCCTACGATGAACAACAGTTTGTGATCGACACAGGCAAACAACAGCTTACCTTTAACAGACAACAATGCGCTCACATTGAGCCGGTAATCGAATTTTAAGTGGAGGAACACACATGAACAGTAAAGACTTTTTCGCTGCTTTGGAAGATCTTGAAAGAGAAAAAGGTATAAGCAAAGAGACATTTTTACAATCGCTTGAAACAGCATTGTCCATTGCATGCAAGAAGAACTTTGGCGAACAATCCAACGTAACAGTCAAGCTCAATCCGGAAAAGGCATCCATCAAGGTTTACATTTCCAAGCAGATCGTGGAAAATGTAGAAGTTCCCGAAAAGGAAATTTCTCTGGCAGACGCTCAGTTGGAAAAGAAGTCCTACAAGTTAGGCGACATGTACACCAAGGAAATTTTCCCTCGTGACTTCGGACGCATCGCCGCTCAGACTGCACGTCAGGTAATTATGAACAGTCTGCACCAGGCTGAAAAAGACATCACTTACAATCAGTTCCTCGACAAGGAAAGCGAACTGCTCATCGGCGTCGTTTCCCGTGTAAAGGACGACGGCACAATCTACGTCGAAATCGGCAAAAACCAGATGGAAGGGGTGTTGACCGTTCAGGAACAGATCCCCGGCGAAAAGTACAGCGCAGGCGATCGTATCAAGGTTCTTGTAAAGCGTGTTCGTGAAAGCAACAGCGGTGCACAGGTAATCTTGTCCCGTGCAAGTCATCTGTTCATCAAGCGCCTGTTCGAAATTGAAGTTCCAGAAATCCGTTCGGAAATCGTACAAATCAAGGCAATTGTCCGTGAGGCAGGTTTCCGTACCAAGATGGCAGTGTATTCTACAGATCCCGACATTGATCCTGTCGGTGCATGCGTAGGTAACAAGGGCGTACGTGTAAACTCCATTGTTAACGAAATCGGCGGCGAAAAGATCGACATCATTCCTTGGAGCAGCGATATCCTGGACTATATCGCAAGGGCATTGTCTCCTGCGAAGGTTCTGATTGTTCAGGCTAACGAAGAAACCAAGGAAGCCAAGGTCATTGTTCCCGATGAAAAGCTGTCGCTTGCTATCGGTAAGGAAGGACAAAACGCACGTCTTGCTGCACGTCTTACCGGCTGGAAGATCGATGTCAAGTCCTACACAGCTGCTATGCAAAGCGGTATGTTCGACCATGTAGAAGAAACAGAAGGTGCAACTGATGAACAATAAGCCCGTTCCTGAAAGAATGTGCGTTGCCTGCCGACAGATGAAGCCCAAGTCACAGCTGATACGAATTGTCCGTGACAAGGCAAGCGGTACTGTATCAATAGATACTACCGGCAAGCAAAACGGCAGAGGTTGTTACCTTTGCAAAAACAAAGAATGTATTAAAAAGTTTTGTAAAATCAAAAATTTTGAAAAAGTGTTGGGTTTCAACATAGAAGGCGAAATTCTTGCACAGTTGGAGGAATCCGTTGAACAAGATTGATTCTTACATTGGCTTCAGCCTGAAAAACGGTACTGCAGTAATTGGTCTTGACAAGATAGAAGTGTGCAGAAAAAGAATTTACCTGATTTTGTACAGTCAGGAACTTAAAGAAAATTCGTTGAAAAAACTTACCAAATACGCTCAACAGAGAAACTGTCCAATGATGGTTTACGATTTGTCTTTTTTAAATCGTGGTTGCAAAGCAATTGGTTTGTGCGACGCTAATTTGGCTAATGCCGCTATAAATGTATACAAGGGTTGACAGGGAGGATGTAATGTCAAACACTAATCAACAAAAAACTTTCGATAATATCAAAAATGTACGTGACAGTGTGGGTGCTGCAGCAAAACAGTTGCAGTCAAATATAGCACAGTTCAAGAAACAGGTTACTGCGCTCAATGAACGTATTGCAAAGCGTGAAGAACAGCTTGTTTCAGGCGTTGAGCAGGAAGTTGCTGTCAAGACTGCACCCGTCCAGGAACCTGCAGTTGAAAAGACGGAACCTGTTGCTAAACCTGTACCGGAACAAACAGAAAAGGTTGTAGTTGAAGAAAAGCCTGTAGAAGAGAAGGTACAAAAGAAGGTTGAAGTCAAGAAGACTGAAACCGTTACTCAGCCTGCTGAAAAACCAGTGGAGAAGCAACCTGAAAAGCCACAGGGTACAGTAGTTACTACAGTGCGTGAAGGCGGACTGGAAGTAAAGACCTTTACCGACGAAAAGGGTAATGTACGTGTACGTAAATTTCTTGATACTTCCTATAAGAAGCCTCAGCCACAGCCTCAACAGCAACCTCAGCAAAGAGACGGACGCTTTGGCAAGGACAAGACAGCACGTGACAACCGTGGGGGAAAACCCAACGGACAGGGTTCTGCTACGCAACAACGTTTCGAACGCAAACCCTTACCTGATAAGGATCAACCGACAAGACAGCAGGGAAGTACATCCAAACCTGCTGCTAAAAAGACATTTGCTCCTGTCGTTGACATTCCACGTCCTTCTGAACAGAAGTCTTTCGGCAACAAAAACAAGACTCACGAACGCAGTGAAGAAAAGCGTCAACCAAGCAAGAAGAGTCTCATTACACGTAATTACACTCCCGATTACGATGATGAAGACAAGGTTGTTCGTCGTGCAAAGACTAAGAAAACCGAAGCTGCTAAACCTGTCGTAACTCAGAAGATAACCCATGCTGTTGTAAGCACGCAGGAAGTGCCCATCAAGTTGTTGAGCGAACGTATTGGCGTTTCCGTATCGGAAATCATCAAGCAATTGTTCAAGGAAAGCATTTTCAAGACAATCAATGACTCTATTGATTTCGATTACGCAGCTTATATTGCAGGTCTTTACGATGTTACTCTGGAACTCAAAGCTGACAAAACAGCTGATGAAATGCTGGACGCTGACGATGACGGACTTGTAGATGACACTCCACGTCCTCCCATTGTCACAGTAATGGGTCACGTTGACCATGGTAAAACATCACTTTTGGATGCTATCAGAAATACCAATGTAACAAGTACTGAATCGGGTGGTATCACTCAGCACATCGGTGCTTATACGGTTACTGCTCAGGGACAGCAAATTACATTCATTGACACTCCTGGCCACGCTGCGTTTACTGCAATGCGTGCAAGAGGTGCTAAAATTACCGACGTTGCAATCATAGTTGTTGCGGCTGACGACGGTGTAATGCCACAGACCATTGAAGCAATCAACCATGCCAAGGCTGCAGAGGTTTCAATTGTTGTTGCAATCAACAAAATGGACAAACCCGACATCAATGTCGACAGAGTAAAACAGCAACTTGCCGAACTTGATTTGCTTTGTGAAGAATGGGGCGGCGATACCATCATGGTACCTGTTTCCGCTAAGAAGGGTCTCAATATCGACAAATTGCTGGAAGCAGTGTTGTTGGTAACTGAAATCAAGGAACTCAAGGCTAATCCGCTGAAGCGTGCTACAGGTACTGTTCTTGAAGCCAAACTTGACAAGGGCAGAGGCCCTGTTGCAACAGTACTGGTAAGCAACGGTACATTGAAGGTTGGCGACAGTGTAATTGCAGGCTTTGCAACCGGTAAGATTCGTGCAATGTTTGACGACAAGGGTAAGCGTATCCGTACTGCCGGTCCATCTATTCCTGTTGAAGTACTTGGTTTCAGTGAAGTTCCTCAGGCAGGCGACTTCCTGCATGTAGCAGATGAAAAACTTGTTAAAAAGGCAGCTGAAGAACGTAAGAATCGTCAGAAAATCGAATCGGCACGTCAGTCACAGACTGTTACATTGGGCGATTTGTTCGGACGTATTTCAGAAGGTCAGTTGAAGACTTTGAACCTCATCATCAAGACAGACGTTCAGGGTAGTTTGGAAGCCTTGAAGTCAAGTTTGCAAAAACTTTCAAATGATGAAGTTCGTGTTTGCCCCATCCATGGTGGTGTAGGCGCAGTCAATGAAACAGATATCATGCTTGCCCGTGCATCTAACGCAATCATTATCGGATTTAACGTAAGAGCTGATGCCAATGCTAAGGTAACAGCTGAACGTGAGGGCGTGGACGTAAGACTGTACAACGTAATTTACGACGCAGTAGACGACGTAACTGCAGCTATGAAGGGTATGCTTGCTCCCAAGTTCAAGGAAACTGTTGTCGGTAGCATTGAAGTGCGTGAAGTATTCAAGATTACCGGTGTCGGTGCTGTTGCAGGTGCTTACGTAACTTCAGGTAAGGCTGTAAGAAACGGCAAGGTACGCATTTATCGTGATGATATCAAGATTTATGAGGGCAACATTCTTGCATTGAAGCGTTTCAAGGATGATGTCAAGGAAGTTGCTGCAGGTTACGAATGTGGTGTGTCTGTTGAAAACTACAACGACATCAAGGTTGGCGACGTATTTGAAATTTATCAGATGGAAGAAATTAAAGAATGAGTAACAGAACAGAAAAACTCAATTCGGAGTTCAAACGCTATATTTACGATTTGCTGACAAAAAAAGTCAAGGATCCACGTATTACTGAGATGTTTACAATCCTAAACGTGGACTGTGACAGGGAATTGTCTACAGCAAGGGTTTACGTCAGTATCTATTCCACTGATGTAAACCGTGCTGCCCAGACGTTTTCGGCTATTTGCGACAGTGAACCGTTTATTCGTCAGCAGATTTCCCGACTTATGCACATACGCACCGTTCCTGAATTCAGATTCATTTTGGACGAATCACTGGCATACAGCCAAAAAATCAATGAGATTTTAAATGAAATACTGCCAAAAGACAACAATTAAACAGTGCTACGAAGTACTGAAAAGTGCCAATACTGTAGCGATTTTTGCCCACACCAGACCTGACGGTGACACAGTGGGGGCATGCGTCGGTTTGCGCTTTTTACTGGAAAAAATGGGTAAAACCTGTCATATGTTCTGCGATACGGCTTTGGGTAATTCGTTCAAACGGTTTCCTGAGGCTGTTTTTGCCGATTCGATCCCAACCGATGTCAAATTTGATTTGTATGTCGCTGTTGACTGCGGCGACTTACTCAGGACCGGTATATTTGCCACTCAGTTTGACCGATTTAACAACACAATGGTCATTGACCATCATTGTGGTGAACCCTACGCCAAGTATAACTGCCTGATGCCGTATGCAAGCACGTGCGAAATGGTGCTGGATTTATACGACATTGCAGGTATTGTTCCTGACAATGTTCCAGCTACCTACTTATATTTGGGACTGTGCACCGATACTGGGAACTTTTCTAATTCAGCAACGGATCAGCACGCATTTTTAGCTGCTGCCAAACTTGTGGGAGCGGGCGCAGATATACAGAAAATATCGTTGGACTTTTTCCGTAATACAACATTTGCCGAAAACAAACTTCTTGCTGTAGCACTTAAAAACATGCGCAGTTACTTTGATGGAAAGTTGATTCTCACGTACGTATTGCGCAGCGATCTTGAGCAATTGGGGCTAGCTGATTCATCCACGGCAGGTTTCGTGCAGTATGCAATAAACTGCGAAACGGCGAAGATGGGCGTTTCACTTGTTGAACATGCAAATAATGTTTTTAAGGTGAGTACACGTGGTAAAGAATTTGATGTTCGCAGTATTTGTACTGCATTTGGTGGTGGCGGACATCTTTATGCTTCCGGGTGTATGATAAGCGGATTTTTGGAAGACGTCATAGAAAAAATTGTTCGAGAGGCGTCCTTTACTATATGAATGGATTTGTAAATCTAATCAAACCTGTGGGCGCAACCGCAAGCGATATGGTTGTTTGCCTGAAGAAAATATACTCAATTAAAAAGGTGGGACACATGGGTACGCTGGATCCGGGAGCGGCAGGGGTACTTCCTGTTGCCGTGGGTAAAGCAACGTGTTTGTTCGATTATCTTACGGCAAAGCGTAAGACATATCGTGCGTGGTTTACCTTTGGTAAAACTACAGATACGCTTGACTCTTACGGAGTTGTAACGGGTCGATCGGATTTACCTGAGCGCAGTGCAGTTGTCGGCGCTTTACCGCAGTTTGTCGGAGAGATTGTGCAAGTTCCGCCAATGTATTCGGCAATCAATGTCAATGGCCAGCGCGCCTATGACCTGGCACGACAGGGACAAACGGTAGAACTCAAAAGTCGTACTGTAAATGTTTACCGATTTGAACTGGTGCGGACTGAAGGCGAAGCTACCTACGTTTTTGATATAGAATGCGGTGGTGGTACTTACATTCGTTCGCTGTGCCGTGACCTTGCTGAAAAACTTGGTTGCGTTGCCTATATGTCGGCATTGATACGCACGTCCTCAGGGACATTCGACTTGTCGAATGCTGTTACAATCGATCAGGTCAGGGAAAGACCGATGGATTGTCTGTTGTCTGTTGACTTTGCAATAGGCGATGTCGGAAGTTACGTTTTTTCTGGTACGTTGTATGATAAATTGAACAACGGCGTAAAACTAAAATGTAATTTTACCGGTTACAAAAAGATATATTGTAACGACATTTTGTTCGGACTGGGCAGATGTGTAGATGGAAAACTACAACTTGATTACTACTTGAAAGATGCAAACAATTGAACTTGGACAACAATTTAATAAGCCCTTTGTCATTGCGCTGGGTTTCTTCGACTGTATGCACCTGGGACATCGTGCATTGTTGAATGAAGCTAAAAGCATTGCAGACAAGTACAATTGTATGGTAGCAATGTTTACTTTCAGCAACAACCACTTTAAGGTTTTAGGCAAGGATACAAAACTCATTTACACGATTGAAGAACGGCAGCAGATTTTCGAAGATCTTGGCGTCGATCTTACAGTGTGTTCTGTATTTGACAAAAATTTCATGGCAATGAAGTCAGAGGAATTTTTGGGTCGTTTGTTTGGTTACGATATCAAGGGTGTTGTGTGCGGATTTGATTACTCCTGTGGTAGCGATATTGCTAAGAGCAGTGATGTTGTACGTTACTGCAACGGAAAAGGTGTTGAGTGTCACGTTGTCGGAGAGGTTACGGTAGGGGGCGAAAAGGTTTCCAGCACGTTAGTCAGAAATTTACTGACCAGCGGTAATGTGGAAAAAGCCAACAAATTGCTCAGCCAGGATTTCTTCATATGTGGAACTGTTGTGCATGGCAGAGGCGTGGGACACACAATTGGTTTCCCTACAGCAAATGTTGCTGTTGCAGCTGACAAATTGTTGCCTGTCGGCGTATATGGAGGATATGTTTACATTGACGGAGTACGCCACAAAGCAATTGTTAACATAGGTTCCAAACCAACATTTGATGTTGACAATCAAACGTTGGAAGCGCATATACTGGATTTTGCGCAGGATATTTACGGTAAACATATAAAGGTGTCTGTCGTTGAGTATCTGCGTGGAATCTCAAAATTCAGTAGTGTTGAACAGTTGTGTAATCAGCTGCGACAAGATTTAAAGAGGGTGAGACTTTATGATTAAATTCGGCCCCAGCGGCAACAGTCAAAGATTTTACGATGAAGGAAACAATCGTACCATTGAGGCGGCAAAGTGGCTTTATAATCTTGGACTCAATGCGTACGAATATTCTTTTGGCAGAGGTATAAACATCAGTGACGCCACTGCGCAGGATATTGGCAGAGAGTTTAATAAATACGGTGTTGAAATTTCTGTTCATGCTCCCTATTACATCAATTTTGCCAATCCGGACGACAGCATGGCGGAAAAATCCTACAACTACGTAATTAACAGTTGCAGAAAGTTACAGCAATTTGGTGGTAACAGAGTTGTTTTTCATCCTGCTACAGTTGGTAAAATGCAGCGTGAAGACGCTGTTGCTCTCGCTGAAAAACGCATTGCGCAACTTGTTGAGCGTATCTATCTTGAAGGACTTGACAACTACATGTTTTGCCCCGAAACCATGGGCAAGATCAATCAGATAGGTGATGTTCAGGAAATTGTACGTTTCTGTAAGTTGGACAAGTGCCTTGTTCCGTGCGTTGATTTCGGTCATCTCAATGCCCGTACAATGGGTAGTCTCAAGACTGTTGAAGACTTCGAAAAACTGGTAGTGTACATGCTTGACAACCTTGATTTTTACAAGGTGGACAATATGCATATACACTTTTCTAAGATAGAGTTTGCAAAAGGCGGCGAAGTTCGTCATCTGACATTTGCCGATCAGATGTACGGACCTGATTTTTCTAATCTTGCTGAAGTGCTGAAAAAGTACAATCTCAATCCTTACATTGTGTGCGAATCGGACGGAACACAGGCTGACGACGCTATTACAATGAAGAACATATATTACAGTTTATAAATATTCGGAGGAATTTTTATGAAAGATATTGCTAAACTGTTTTCAATCGCTCCCGACGTGGATGCCATACTTGTTACATCGGAAAAGAACAGAAGGTATTTCACCGGATTTGCATCAACATTCGGTTATCTTGTGCTGCTCAAGGACAGAGCGTCTGTTTTTATTACAGACCCACGATACTTTGAAATGGCTGAGTTTCTTGCAAATGACGGATTTGATGTAAGACAGATTGAAAACGGAGTCAGCGGTCTTGCAATGGTCTGCTCTATATTGCGTGATATCGGTGCAAAACGTCTTGGGTTTGAAGATACTGAGCTTACGGTTTCTGAATTTGGCTCAATGATAAAGGTGTTTGAGTCTGAAAAGGTTGCACTTGTTCCTTGCGGAGAGGCAATCAACAAGATGCGCCGTACAAAGACGGAAGAGGAAATTGAATACATCACAAAGGCACAGAGTATTACTGACAAGGCATTCAGTCAGATTCTCAACTTTGTAAAACCGGGCGTTACCGAACTTGAAGTAGCAACGGAGTTGCAATACATCATTCACAAACTTGGCGGTCACGGTCTTGCTTTCGACACAATTGTTGCTTCGGGTGTAAACACATCCAAGCCGCATGCTCATCCTACTGAAAAGGCAATTGAACACGGTGATGCAGTGACCATTGACTTCGGCGCATCCTACAATGGATACTGTTCCGACATGACACGTACGTTCTTTGTAGGTGAACCGTCTGAACAAATGCGTTCAATTTACAACATTGTATTGCTTGCTCAGAAGACGGCAATCAAAAATGCTTACTGCGGTATGACAGGCAAGGAACTGGACTCATGGGCAAGAGAATTGATTGTTGCTAACGGCTACGGACAATACTTTACTCACAGTACAGGACACAGCCTTGGTATTGACATTCACGAAGAACCACGTGCTTCTAAACTGTCTGACGACAAGCTGCTTGCAAATCAATTTATCACCGTAGAACCTGGAATTTACATCCCGGGAGTGGGCGGCGTACGTATAGAAGATTTGTTGTTAATCAAAGAAGATACAGTTATTGATTTGACAACTTCCGATAAAAATATTATAATATTATAAAACACAGGAGGACTGCATTAAATGATTTTAGCTGGCGATTTCAGAAAGGGTGTCACCTTTGTATACAACAACGGTATTTATGTAATTGTCGATTTCCAACACGTAAAACCGGGCAAGGGTGCTGCTTTTGTAAGAACAAAGATCAAGAACATTGTAACAGGAGCTGTTCGTGAAGAAACATTCAACCCTTCAGAAAAGTTCGAAAAGGCTGTTATTGAAAGCAAGGAAATGGAATACTTGTACAACGACGGCGAATTGTATTACTTCATGGATGGCGAAACCTATGAACAGGTTCCCCTTAACAAGTCTCAGGTTGAAGATGCTTTGATGTTCATGAAAGAAAACATGACAGCATCCATCAAGTTCTACAAGGGCGAAGCATTTTCTGTTGAACCACCTAACTTCGTTGTTCTTCAGGTTACCGTTTGTGAACCGGGCGCTGTAGGTAACACAGCAACCAACGTAACGAAGCCTGCTACACTTGAAACAGGTTATGAATTGATGGTTCCTATGTTCGTGGAAGAAGGCGACTACATCCGTGTCGACACACGTACAGGCGAATACATGGAAAGAGCTAAGTAATCAATTGTAAAATTTTAAAGACACAAGCAATAGTGCTTGTGTTTTTTTTATGCCTTAAAAATCTTTAACGCAGCGGTGTAGAAATTTGTTACAAATAGAATGTTGTTGTCGTAAATGCTATTTGAAGTAATAAGTGTAATTGCCTTTAAATAATTGTATTGTATGAGATTGATTGACTGCGTTGATGGACAATTGAAGCACGTAGTTGCCGACACGAAATTGCGTGAATTGCGTTTAAGGTGTGGCAAGCCGATAGCCGCTGATCTCAATGGGCAAAGATACTTTGTTACGGCAAATGGCTACAGTACTTCAGACAGCAATGCAATTGTTGCAGACGGTGAGATGGTGCAGAATCTGTTTCAAAAAGCTACTGAGTCATCAATCTACACGTACGAACAACAACTCATGCAGGGCTATTTTACGCTTTCTGACGGAGTACGTGTTGGGGTAGCGGGAGAAATTTCCACGGGCGCTAGCGGTAAATTTTTCCGCAAGATAAACTCCATGTGTATTCGTGTGCCGCACGATATTTATGGTGCAAGCAGTTGTGTGTGGGGAAATGACTGTGGAAATCTTTTAGTGTGTGGTAAACCATCATCGGGGAAGACAACGTTTATAAGAGATTACGCCGTGTACCTGTCACGTAAGCGTAATGTGCTTGTGGTCGATGAGCGTGGCGAAATCAGTCAATCGCAAGGATTCAGAAAAAGTGTTCTTTGTGATGTGTTGCTGTGGGCAGATAAAAAATATTGTTTCGAACTAGGTATTCGCAGCATGTCCCCCGAAGTGATTGTTTGTGATGAACTGGCGTCGGACGATTCAGATATCCTTACCTACGCTTTGAACAGTGGTGTAAACGTTGTCGCTACATTGCATGCAAGCAGTGAACAGGATGCAATGGGAAAACTTGGCAATGCGTACAATTTGTTCCAGACGGTAGTCGTGCTTGAAGATCCGAATAAACCGGCATTGATTATCAGAAATCATATAAATATGTAGTAGTATGACAGACATAGTATTATTAATTTTGTGCATTTTGCTAGGTTTTTGGCTTGGTAAGTCTTGGGAACGTCAGCTGTGGCTTCGTGAGGAAGTTATATCGCTTCACTGTGAATTTGCCAGAAATCTGCTGTCAAATGTTAAATGCGGTAAAGTTACAATGACTCAATTCGTTTCCGATTTTACCGCTGAATGTAAGTCGGACGCATTTATCAAATGTGTAGATAAGTTCTTTTACGGTAAAGAAACTTCAATTGGAGTCAAACTTACCACTCAGCAATTAAAGAGCATCAGCGATTTTTGGTCAGGCAGGTTTACCAGCACGCAGCAATTTATATCTCACATTGAGTACTACATTGACTACTTCGGTAACCTATCCCGACAGCTGAAAGAGGAATGTCGTCAGCGTTCTTCTCTTGGTGTGAAATTAGGCATACTGCTTGGCAGTGCGCTGGGATTGATGTTGATTTAGGTGGATTATGGACATTACAATCATTTTCAAGATTGCAGGCATCGGACTTCTGACAGCAGTTGCCTGCATGTTACTTAAAAAAGCAAATAAAGAGGAGATTGCAACCCTTGTTTCACTGGCAGGGCTTATACTTGCATTAGTGCTGGTATTGGACATGATCGTTCAGTTGTTTGATGTGGTCAAGGGGCTGTTCGAACTGTAGTTATGGATGTCGTAAAAATTTGTGCAATGGCGTTGATTGCTGTGGTGGCTGTAGTGTTACTGAAAGAAACACGGCCTGAATTGGCAGTTGTTCTTACAATTGCAACCTCCGTGCTGATTGTCGCTTCTGCTGTAGACAATCTCTTTGACGTGGTGTATTCCTTTTACGAACTGTCCGAACAGTCGGGGGTGGACAAGCAGTCGTTAAGCTGTGTAGTCAAGATTATCGGTATTGGGTACATTGCCGAATTTGCAAACAACATCTGCATTGATGCCAATTGCAAGAGTATAGGTGCTAAGGTTTTGTTTGCGTCGAAAATTGCAATTGCCCTGACTGCATTACCGGTACTTACCCGTCTTTTCGAATTACTCAGGGGATTTCTACTATGAAGAAAATATTTGTTTTGCTGTTGCTTATAGCTGTTGTATTGTCCCTTGGCGCTACAGCGATAGCCGAAAATGACGTGGAACAAGGTCTCAACGATGCAATAGATGAAGCTTTGGACAATCTTGATTTTTCTGACGTCAACGAATTACTGGACGGAATGATGTTCGGCGATGTGGCTGAAAAGGTGCAAAGCATCTTAAACGGCGAATTCGACAGTGCGGAAAGTTTTCTCCAGTTTGTGCTCAATATATTTGCCGATCAATTAAAACGCATTTTGCCTACCTTGGCAACACTTTTTGCTATATGCGTTCTTTGCGGGCTGGTGACAGTCAATAAATCCGGATTTATAAGCAGCGGTACAAGTAACCTTGTTTACCTTGTTGGATTGTCCATAGTACTGACGACTCTTGTTGCTGTGATGTTTGACTTGTACCGTTCGGTGTACGTACTTTTTGCAAGACTGTCAGTGCTGATTGACGCAACAATGCCAATTGTACTTACATTGATGATTGCAAACGGTGCTACTGTTTCGGCGTCTGTTTATCAACCGGCTGTAGCAATGTTGTCGGGAGGCATCATTACAATGGTGCGAAATGTAATACTTCCCATGTGTACTGTGGGATTGGTATTTGCAATTGTAAGTCATCTTTCAAACAACGTAAAGGTCACAAAGTTGTCTGGATTTTTCACCAGTTGTTCTTCATGGCTACTTGGTGTGATTTTCATGATATTTGGTTCATTTCTCTCCGTGCAGGGAATAACATCAGCAACAATTGACGGAGTTTCCGTGCGTGCCATAAAGTTTGCAACCAAAAATTACATACCCATTCTGGGAGGCTATCTTTCAGACGGATTCGACATGATTGTCGCTTCATCAACACTGATAAAAAACGCTTTCGGTGCGGTGGTTTTGTTGATGTTACTTTCTACAGTCTTGTCAACAATTGTATCTATTCTGGCCTATAATCTTGGATTGCAGCTTGTAAGTGCTTTTGCCGAACCACTTACAGACGGTAAATTCATCGGATTTTTTAGCGCAATCAGCAAAAATCTCACTTTTTTGACAGTTTTGGTTGTTGCAGTGACATTTATGTTCTTTATACTTGTAATGCTGACAATCTACACTGCAAACGGTTTTTTTTAAGGAGGTTATATGGGAAACTGGGCGATTTCGGTTGTCGGCACAGTTTTACTTACCGTACTTGCCGACGTCATCCTGCCGGACGGACAGACAAACAAATACGTCAAGACGGCGCTGTCTGTTGTTGTAATTGTAGCCATGCTGACACCTTTGTTGAAGTTGTCTGTAAATATTGGTTGGATAAGTTACGATAAAGAGTATCAACCGCAGTTGCAGTACCTTTACAGCGTTGAAGTCAAGCAGGAACAGACTCTTGAGGACATGCTGTCCGATAAACTGGCAGATAAATACGGGCAATGTGAAGTTGATGTTGACGCAACACTTGATCAGGACGGACTGGAAATAAATAAAGTTTGCGTTGAGTTGGAAAAAAGAGTAATAGACAGCGCACAGCAAAATATACTATTTACAGAGATTGGCAAAACCGTTGCTTCTCTGTGCGGAGTGTCAGAGGACAGAGTGGAGGTGTCATGGCAATAAAACAGGCGATAAGTAAACTTAAAAACACCAAGAACATTGAGCTGATTATAGCGGTGATACTGTGTCTTGTAATCGTTGTTCTGTTTGCGTCAAACTTTCTGTCATTACCTTCATCATCGTCGGGTCAATCGTTTGACAGCTACACAATGGGACTTGAAGACAAATTGAAACAGGTCATTTCGGCAATGGATGGTGTGAACGGCGTAGAAGTGGCAATTTCCTTTAAATCGGGCACAGAGAAAGTGTACGCATTCGAAACCATCGTAAAAACAAGCGGTGGCGTAACCACAGAAGAAACGCAGATTGTGACCAGTCAGGGTCAACCGGTAGTGCTTAAAGAACTTGCACCTGACATATTAGGTGTTGTAGTTGTGGCAAGCGGACTGGAAGACGTGGGCGTCAGACTGCGAATAGTTCAGGCGGTTGTAACTCTGCTGGGCATTGACGGCAGTAAAGTACAAGTTTTTAGTTAATATTTTAGGGGAGGCAAAACAATGTCGAAAAAAGGAAAAATAATTACTCTTGTAGCAATGGTACTTGTGCTTGCAGGTGCGGCTGTACTCAATGTGGTGTTACTTGCTGATTCAAGCGGTAGTGACGGATCGGTTCAACAGACAGCAGGGTTCTTCCAGACATCCAGACTTGACAGACAAAACACACGTGAGTTCGAACTTCAACAATTGAATGACATCATTGCAATGGAAGGCGACGAATATGCTGAAGCAAGGCAAAATGCAATTGATCAGAAATCCAAGCTCATTGATGCAATGGAAACAGAACTCCTGCTTGAAACGCTGCTCAAGGGTCAAGGCTTTGCAGATGCTCTTGTTACAATTTCTACAGCAAGTGACAACATCAGCGTTATTGTAGATGCTGACGAACTGACTCACGAAGACACAGTCAGAATTTACAGTACAATTACAACAGAAACAAGTACTTCGCCCGATTACGTAAAAATCTTTGCTATCTAATTGTAATTTGGTAAAAAGTATGATATACTACCAGTAATATCTTATCTGTGAGGTAAAATATGAAGGTAGTTTCTAAAAGAGATGCTTCCGGAAGACTGGTTTACAACAGTTCATTGGTAAAGGATGTAGTAGACTGTGCTTTGAGTGAAATTGATGGCGTTGTAAAGTATCCGCCGCAATCCAAGCAGGCACGTGACAGCATTCGTTACGAACAGTCAGGCGAAGAAATGTACATTGACATTTACGTTAAACTTCGCCACAATGTCAAGGTTGGAACAGTTGCCGGTCAGATTCAGAGCGAAGTAAAAAGCAACATTGAAAACATGACGGAATTCAAGGTGAAGAGCGTCAATGTTCACGTTGTTGACGTTGAATTTGAAGAAAACAATTGATTGGTTCTAAACCCTTTGGCAATCAAAGGGTTTAGTGTTTATTTAGGGGTTTATATGAGAGCATACGCAAGAGAAACAGCATTCTGCATGGTGTACCGTCAGTTGATGGCGGAACAACAACAGGATTTTTCTATGTTTGATGAAGACAAACTGACGGAAGGAGACAAGCAATTTGCCTCACAACTGGCAGGATTTGTAGCTAAGAACAAGGAAGAAATTGATCAGACCATTGCTAAGTTTTCACGTGGATTCAGGTACGATCGTCTTTGCAAGACCGACCTGGCAGTACTTGAAACGGCTATTGCCGAAATCATGTCCTGTGATACGCCTTTCCCTGTGGTAATCAACGAAGCAGTAGGTTTTGCCAAGAAATATTCCACACCCAAGAGTGCATCTTTCGTCAACGGAATACTGGCAAGTTATGTAAGGGAGAAATGATGAATATTCTTTACGGAAAACCCGTTGCCGAACAGATCAGGCAACGGATTTTGTCATATACAAAAAACAATAGAGTAACAGTTGCAACGATAGGTCTTGAAGGTGATGAACAGTGGAATCAGTACACGGCATCTTTGTCTAAAAGCGCAGCAAATTACAACTGCAATGTTGTAAATTGCACATTGTCTTCAGATGTGGATTTTCAGACCTTTAAACAGGAAATAGAAAAACTCAACGGCGATGATGATGTGGACGGAGTGTTGATTCAACAACCGTTACCTAAACACCTTGCCGCCGTAGTGGATGTTTTGAGCCCATTCAAGGATATTGACGGACTGACAGCTTCGTCTGTCAAGGCAATGTACACCGGTAAAGAAAACTTCTTGCCTGCAACGGCACTGGCAGTAATAAGATTACTTGAGTTCTACGAAATAGCCACAGCGGTCAACGTTACAATTGTGGGCAGAGGTCTGGCTGTAGGTAAACCCCTTGCTTTAATGCTGACAAATCGCAATGCAACGGTTACAGTATGCCACACAAAGACAAAGAATGTTCAATGGCACACACAAAATGCCGACATCATTGTATCTGCCTGCGGTGTGGCAAATCTGATAGGCAAAGATCATGTCAATAAAAATTCTGTTGTGATTGACGTGGGGCTGAGTTTTGTCAACGGCAAGACATGCGGAGATCTCAATGTTGAAGAAATTGCCGACAATTGCTTGGCGTATTCCCCCGTTCCGGGTGGAGTTGGACCTGTGACACGTGCATGTCTTTTTGAAAATGCTGTAAAAGCACATTCTTTAAAGGTAAAATGATTGTTTCTGTAACTCAACTTAACAACTATATAAAGGGTGTAATGGACCTTGATGAAACGTTGAATTTTATTTCTGTCAAGGGTGAAGTAACATCCTGCAAAATGTCGCATGGAAACATCTACATGACGATAAGTGACGACGGCGGGCAAATTGACTGCTTTTCTTTCGGGGATTTGGTGACCCAACCGGAAGTGGGCGTCAATGTCGTTGTAACAGGTAAGGTGCGTTATCTTCCCAAATACGGTAAGATTTCCCTTTTTGTCAGCAAGATACAACTCGCCGATTTCGGAAAAAACTACCTGTTGTTCGTAGAGCTTCGTGACAGATTGCAAAAGGAAGGTTTATTTGACCTTGCACGAAAGAAGGCATTACCCAAACTTCCTAAAAAGATTGGCGTTGTAACCAGTCGTACAGGGGCGGTCATTCGTGACATTACAGATGTTGTAAGCAGACGTCAGCCGTTTACTGACATTTTGCTGTATCCTGTACATGTTCAGGGTGACAGTGCGGAAGATGAAATCGTGGACGGCATAAACTACTTTTCACGCACACAGAACGTGGATGTCGTCATTGTTGCACGTGGCGGAGGATCAAATGAGGATCTTTCTGTTTTCAACAGTGAAAGGATTGTTCGTGCCGTTGCAGCTTGTCCGCTGCCAATTGTTTCCGCTATAGGCCACGGCGTCGATTTTACCCTGACTGACTTTGCTGCAGACCAGCGTGCTGTAACACCAACGGAAGCGGGCGAACTTGTAACAGTAGATGTAATAACCCTGTACAAGTACATTGACGATTGTTTGTACACATTGTCAACAGTTGCCGAAAATTCAGTACGCACACGTCAGCACATGTTGTCACGTGCATTGTATTCGATGTATTCGGTGGTGGGCAGCGCTATACAGCAACGCAAAAATTTCATTCTGAGCACTTTATCTGAAATGCAATGGACTTGTCAGCAACTTGCAGACAAGAGACAGCAGCAGGTAGAGATGTCTTTGCAGAAGTTATCCGACAACAATCCGGCAAAGATTCTTTCTAAAGGTTACGCAGTCGTGGAAAAGAACGGGCACAGAGTGACGTCGTCAGGTCAGTTGACAACGGGTGACGAAGTGCTGCTGAAACTTAGCGACGGTAGTGCAAATGCAGTGATTACCGCTAGTGAGGTGAACAAATGAAACTTGAAGAAAATATAACTAAACTTACACAACTTGCTGAAAAAATGGAAAGTCAGGATATTTCGGTGCAGGACGCCTTGAAAAGTTACGAACAAGGTATTCGCCTTGCCGAAGAGTGTCTTAAAGAAATAAACGGCTACAAGGGCAAGCTGATTGAACTCAAAACACAGATGGACGAATTGAACAATGACAACTGAATTTGACATTGACAAACTGATATACACCTACTTTATGCCCTCCGATGACAAGGTGAGTCAGGCGATGGTGTACTGTCTGGGTAGCGGTGGTAAGCGTATAAGGCCCAATCTGTTGCTGAAGACCGCAGCTAATTTGGGGTGCGTGGATGACAACATCTGTCGTCTTGCAGTAGCTTTGGAGTGTATTCACACCTATTCGCTGGTGCATGATGATTTGCCGTGTATGGACAATGACGATTTCCGTCGGGGAAAGCCAACTTGTCACAAACAGTTTGGTGAGGCAACGGCTGTATTGTGCGGAGACGCACTGTTAAATCTTGCAATGGAAATCGTTTCGGGTGGAAGTGCTACCGACAATTATATGAAGTGTATCAACATGCTGTTTACAAACAGCGGTTACAGTGGAATGATACGTGGTCAGACGCTTGACCTCAATGGAAGCGACAACAGTGACGGTCTTATGGAAATATCGTTGTGCAAGACTGCCAAGATGATAATCTCAGCCATTGCCATACCCGCAGTTTACGCTGGTCTTCCCGCCGATGAGGTGGAAAAATACAAGCAAATCGGGCAATATATAGGTATAGCTTATCAGGTTGCAGACGATCTTCTTGATGAGAAAAGTGGTGAAAATTCCTTTGTGTCTGTATTGGGTCATGACGAAACGGTACAGTTGCTCAATTGCCTGTCCAACGAAACGCTGTGCTTACTTGACAAACTTAATGTAGGTCAGGAGCACATTCGACAACTTGTGACATTCAATCTGACACGAAAGTTCTAAACTTTAAAAAGGCTGAATAAACAAATGACTGCAGTCATTTGCATTTTTTTCAGCAATGTGCTATAATATTATACGTGGGTAACCACACAACTTAATAAAAAAATACTGGTGGTGCAGTATTCTAGTCAGAAACAGGTGCGAAGAAGACGGGGTTAAAATATCGTCGAAGGGCATATCGATGAAGTTTCTTGTGCTGGCTTCCGTTGCCCAAACGGGGGCTTGTGCTGGAAGTTAAGATTGCTGGGTAAGACGTAATGGCATACGTGTGATCCCCAACAGTCGTGGAGACTCTACAGGGTGGTTGTACGCTACGGAGCGCAACTACTCTCTGAGATTAAACCTGCTATGCGGCATCAAAGCTGTGTACAGAGTAGCTTGTTTTGAGTGAAGTTTTGGGAGTAATGAACGGCGTTTGCTTTGTTGGCCGACAACAACCGTCCGAATGCTTTATGAAATGAATTTTGCAAAAGAAACTAAGCGTAGTTGTTTCTGCAAAGGAAATCTTCTAGACTGCAATTCAGGTAAGTCGGGGATTATAGTACGGTCTGAGTGGCGATTCAGTTAAGCGTGTGGCGACACCGCTTGTGCGAAATGAAAAGGAAACTGCTCTTTCGGCGACGAGGAGTTTTTGCACGGGAAATCCTACTGAACCTATGCCGTAAGGTTTATCCGACTTATCACCACCTTATTTTTTTTACATTTTACAGGAGTTTATATGAATAAGCAGGGCAGCGACCCCACATCGGACAATGGTAAAAATCAAGAAATAAACAGTACTGACTTGACATCCAAGAGCAAGGCGCAGGACAAGACAAATCCCAAAAAGAAGAAGAAAAAGAATCTTTGGCCGTTGAAGGCTTGCTTGATTACTCTTGTTTTGTCTTTTGCGGTCAATACTGCGTCGGAACTTGCGCTTACGGGCGCACACATTGCAATTGCAATTGTAATTACGCTGGTAATTGTAATGATTGGCGTGTTTTTCGATATAATAGGTACTGCAAGTACTTCTTGTGACATTCAGCCTTTTCTTGCTATGGCGTCAAGAAAGGTGAAGGGAGCTAAAACTGCCGTCAAATTTGCCAAAAACAGCGACGTTGTATCTTCCGTCTGCAATGACATCATAGGTGACATATGTGGTGTCGTATCAGGCGTGTGCGGTGCGGCAATTGTAGGCAACGTTACAGGTAACGTTACAGGCAACTTTTCATTCTGGTTCAGCGTGTTGACTTACGCAATTGTTTCTACGCTGACAATCACGGGAAAGGCTTTGGGTAAGAATTACGCCGTAAACAACGCTAACAAAATTGTATTTAACACTGCTAAGTTTATCAGTTTGTTTAGTAAAGAGGGTTAATGATTAGAGACATCAACAGCCCCGACGATCTCAAAAAATTGTCTGTAAAGCAACTTCCTAAACTGTGTGAGGAAATCAGACAACTGCTTGTTGACACGGTGCTTTCAACGGGCGGACATCTTGCTTCCAATCTTGGAGTGGTGGAACTTACTGTTGCATTGCATTACGTTTTCGATTCGTCGGATAAAATCGTGTGGGATGTAGGGCATCAGAGCTACGTTCACAAAATACTTACGGGAAGGTTGTCCCGTTTCGCAACGCTCAGACAGAAAGACGGTCTGGGCGGTTTTCCCCGTATGGACGAAAGCATGACTGACTCTTTCAACACAGGTCATGCCAGCACGGCTATTTCTGCTGCGCTGGGAATTGCAAAAGCACGTGATTTAAAGGGAGAAGACTACAATGTAGTGGCAGTAGTCGGAGATGGTGCATTGACCGGTGGGCTTGCTTACGAAGGGCTTAACAATGTCGGAAACACTAAGATGTTGATTGTGGTAAACGACAACAACATGTCAATCGCTGAAAACGTAGGTTCGGCCACTCTCAACATGAGTAAAATCCGTGTAGGATCTTACGACAGAAACAAGGAGCGTTTAAAAAAGTTTTTGTCTAAAATCCCCCTTCTGGGAAAACCTACATACAAATTCCTTCATTGGTGCAAGCGTCGTGTCAAGATGTCTTACGGAGAGAACAGTTACTTCGATAAGTTTGATATAAAGTACATCGGTGCAATTGACGGCAATGATGTAGGAGATTTGGTTTACTTCCTTACTAAAATCAAAAACAATGTTACAAAACCAACTGTTTTACACGTGTTGACCAAGAAGGGCAAGGGTTACAAACCTGCAGAAGACGATCCCGAACAGTTCCATTCTGTTGGGAAAACAGGAGCGGTGCTTTCAAGCGAAACTGTAGGCGAAACTCTTTGTCAACTTGCGCAACACAACAACATATGTGCAATTACTGCAGCAATGCAGGATGCTGTGGGGCTGGGAGAAATGGCTAAGCAATTTCCCGACAGAGTATTCGATGTCGGTATTGCCGAAGAACACGCAGTTACATTTGCAGCGGGACTTGCCACCGGCGGTGTTAAACCGTATGTGGCAATTTACTCTACATTCTTGCAGCGCGCGTTTGACCAGATACAGCATGATGTATCTTTGCAGAATTTACCTGTCACATTCCTGCTTGACCGCAGTGGACTTGTCGGCAGCGACGGTGCGACTCATCAGGGAATTTACGACTTGAGTTATCTGACGTGTATTCCCAACATGACAGTCTGGACTCCTGCAAGTTACAGTCAGCTAAAATCCATGATTGAGAAATCTGTTGAATTTCCAACGCCGTTGGCAATCAGATACGCCAAAACTCTGTCTTCGGACAAACTGCCTTTTGACGGTAATTGGAATGTTCTTCTTGATGGTAAGCATATCCATTTACTTGCAGTAGGCAACAATATGCTTGAAGTGGCAATAAGAGTCAAGCAAGACTACCTTCTAAAAGCTCAGGTAGTCAATGTTACTACAGTCAAGCCGCTAGACAGCGTCTATCTTGAAACAATCAATGACGGTGATGTCGTTGTAGCCTTGGAAGAAAATGTCCGCCAGGGCGGTTTCGGAAGTCTTGTAAAGGATTATTTTGCCGATAGAAATGTAAAGGTGCTAGGTTTTGCTGTTGGTGATTCGGTTGCTCAAGGCACAGTTGATGAGCAGATGAAGATGTGCGGACTTGATGCAGAAAGCGTTGGAAGATATCTGTTGCAGACATTAAAAAATGAAATTTAATTTGTAATTTTAGTGTTGCATAATTATAAATACTGATGTATAATATAACCAACTGCTGGGGGTTGGTATGACTAGAAACCAAAGACAATGGAAAATACTTGAAATAATAAGACAAGAAGTAGTTGAGACACAGGAAGAACTTGTCAATGCTCTGCGTTCACGTGGATTTGATGTGACGCAGGCTACTATTTCCCGTGATATCAAGGATCTTGGGCTCATCAAGACGCAAACGGAATCGGGTGCGTACAAATACGTAACCAAGCAATCAATGGATGTAAAGGTGTCGGGCAAGTTGCTTACCCTTTTTAAAGATTGCTTTGTTTCTGCTCAAAGTGCAGGTAACGTAGTTGTGGTAAAGACTGTTGAGCAGTGCGGAAACGTCGCTTCGGAGGTGGTTGAGCAAATGGGACTTAGCTACGTTCTTGGTGTAGTAGGAAGTAAAGACACAGCTATTGCCGTTTGTGCGGACAACTCCGCAGCTGCAATGCTGGTAGACAAACTCAATCAATTGCAGTACTGATGATGAGGTGTTGAGATGATACGAAGTCTGACGATAAACAACATTGCGCTGATTGACAAACTGCAACTTGATTTTGAAGAAGGTCTGACCGTGTTGTCGGGTGAAACCGGCAGCGGTAAGTCAATCATCATTGATTCATTGGCTTTTGTCTTAGGCGAACGTGCGGACAAGACATTGATCAAGCACGGACAGTCCAAGGCATTTGTGGAAGTTGTGTTCGAAACTCAGGACAAGGGCATACTTGAACTTGTTGAAGATCTGGGTTTTGAAAGTGACGGAACAATTGTAATAGCCCGTACAATGACAGATACGGGCAAAAATGATTGTCGTGTCAATGGAAGAAGTTGTACCGCTTCAATGCTGAAGACGCTGACAACCAGGCTGGTGGACATTTTCGGTCAGAGTCAGCATCTGAATTTGCTAAGGCCGGACAATCACCTTGCTGTTCTTGATGGATTCTGTAAATTCGGGAACCTCATGTCCGATGCGGAAAGTTTATACGAACATTACAAAGATATAGAAAAGCAACTAAAGCGATTTGGCGGTTCGGAGGCGGAACGTCAGCGTGCGTTGGATATGCTTTCCTACCAAATAGACGAATTAGAAAAGGCTGATTTGTCCGAAGAGGAAGAAGAGGAGCTTGAGGCTGCCCACAAGCGACTTGTTAATATTGAAAAAATTGCCACTGCAGTGGACAGTGCTCTCCAGTATCTGTCACGTGGTGAAGGAGCTGTCACTCAGCTGTCACTGGCAAGAAACAACATCAACAATGCTTCTGCCTACGATGAACAGTTGAATAGTGTATCAAGCAGGCTTGAACAGTTGTACATAGAAGCTGATGATGTTTCTCAGACTTTGGAACAGTACCTCAGTGATACGCAGTACAGTGCCAGTGAGGCAGACAGGATAGAAGAACGTCGTGAGCGTATTCGCACTTTGAAGAGAAAGTATGGCGGAACGGTAGCAAAAGCGTTGGAATTTCTTGCTGATGCTAAAATACAGTACGCAAACCTGGTTGACAGCGACGAACAGATTGCCCGTCTTTTGAAGGAGAAATCCGATGTTGTCAGACAATTGTTTTCTGTTTCAAAAAAGATTTCCGCAGTACGTCACAAACAAGCTGAGATTTTCGCTGAAGATATACGAACTCAACTTGATGACTTGGGTATGAAAGGTACACAGTTTGCCGTACAGTTCAATGACGATGTAAACGAAGAAAATTACGAACAGTATGTGAGCGCCAACGGATACGACAGCGCAGAGTTTCTGTTTTCTGCAAACAAGGGTGAACCGCTGAAACCGCTGAGTAAAGTAATCAGTGGTGGTGAAATGTCCAGGTTCATGCTTGCAGTAAAGAACATAACTGCCAAAGTTGAGAACATTCCGACAATGGTATTCGATGAAATCGACACCGGTATTTCTGGAAATATGGCGCAAAAAGTTGCAATCAAACTTGCCAAGGTTTCAAAGGATTACCAATGTCTTGTCATTACGCACCTGCCACACATTGTTGCAATGGCAGACAACAACATTGTAATTACCAAAGGTGAAGAAGGCGGGCGCACAGTATCGCATGCAAGACATATTGATCGCACTGAAAAGGCAATGGAAGTTGCACGTCTTATGGGCGGAGTAGGGCAACACTCAATAGTCAATGCTAATGAGCTTATTGATTGGGCTGCATCTTTCAAGAGTGAGAAGTAACTTAATAATGAAGTTTTTAGGGTGAGTTTTTTAAAACTCACCCTTTTACAATATACTATTTCTGACATAGTATATCAAAATTGATTTATTTTCATCATTCCCAACAATTTTAAACATTGTAAATAAATTGCAATAAACTGTGCAAACTACTTGTAAATTGCATTTGAGAGGGACTGATGAAAAGACTTTTACTTTTTGTATTACTTGCAGTTGTGGTGGTTTCGTTAGTGATTGTTCCTACACAACAGGCTATTGCAGAGACAACAGATGACTTCTTTGACAGGTTGGGCAATTTGTTTTTACCGCAGTCCAACAAGGGAACGGTGAATGAGCAAGTATATATAGGCGGTCATGCTTTAGGTATGACAATAGACGGAAATGGCGTCACAGTAATTGGGTTAAATGAGTTTTTTAACAACGAAGGGAAATTGGTCTGTCCTGCTGTAGAAGCTAAATTGCAACTACATGACGTAATCATCCAGCTTGACGGAAAAAACATTTACAGTTCAACAAAACTTTCGGAAATTGCAACTTCAAGTGAAGGCGAACCTCTGAAAGTAAAGTATATCAGACAGGGTAAGACGGAAGAAACCGTCATTACACCTCAATTAGATTTGTCAACCAAACAGTATAGACTTGGTTTGTGGACTAAGGACAGCAGTAGCGGTATTGGGACTTTGACTTATATAAGAAAGGATCTTTCCTTTGGTTCACTTGGACATCCCATATGTGACAGCAACGGCAGCATTGTTGACTGCGGCAACGGTGCTGTTTACAGATGCAAAATCAACGGCGTCAACAAGGGGACTAAGGGAACTGCAGGGGAATTGAAGGGTAACTTCAGTTTCGAAGATAACCTTGGAACACTATATAAAAACAACAAGTTCGGTGCATTCGGTACTTTCAATGCGATGCCTTTCGATGACATGGAATTGATAGACGTTGCGTCTGTGGGTGAAGTACATCCCGGTAAAGCGTATATCTATTCTACAATTAGCGGAAGTACACGCCAACGATACAGTATTGAAATTATCAAGGCGACACATCAGACATCACCGCAGGACAAAGGCATGGTACTGCGTGTTACCGATGAAAGATTGTTGCAAACTACGGGTGGAATTGTTCAGGGAATGAGCGGAAGCCCAATTATTCAGGATGGCAAATTGGTTGGTGCAGTAACGCACGTATTTGTAAACGACCCGACAAAGGGCTACGGCATGTTTGCCGAATGGATGTTAAAGAATTAGTCGTGGTATACTTTGGCCAGACATTTCATACAATGTGGTATGAAAGTATCAAGCAGTCTGTCTTTAACGATGTCTGACCTGTGGGAAACCTTCAAACGGGATAAATTTCTGATGCTGCTGTGTTACCTATTGTTCACAGCAGCATTTTTTATTACCTTGGGGTTTTACAACAGGATTCTGGCGTCATGGTTTTATTCTAATAGGTATGAATACGTTTACAACATGATCATACAACGCAAGTTGTTTACAGTTATATTCAATTATATCTGGAGGTCGGCGTTGCTTTACGGCGTGTTGATGCTGTTGATGTGCAATCGTTTTACACGATACATTTGTCTTGCCTTGCCTGTTCTCTGTGGCATTTCGGCGGGCATATATTTCTGTATCGCTTTGACTTTCGGTGTCGGTGGTATAATAGCAGGTGTACTTGTACTGGTTGTTAGTCAACTGCTCAATGTCACGGTAATAGTGGTGGCATTGGGCGAATCAAGTGCTTTTTCTTGCGGCTGTCTTACGGATGTGTTCTGCTACTACAAACTGACCAGGTTTGCCGTTATTTTAACAATTTTGTCAAAATGTATTGTCAATTTGCTAATATTGGGTGTAATTTTGGCTTTATTTTGATTGTTAAAATTGAAAACTTTTGATATAATAGCAGTACAGGTGGTAGTAAATTATGAGAGCTTTTATTATTGTTATAGATGGATTTGGAGTGGGCGCAATGCCTGACTGCAAGAAATACGGCGATTACGGCGCTAACACTTTGAAGAATGTTCGAAGTGCCTATGACCTCAACTTGCCTTACCTTGCCGACATGGGTTTGTACAACATCGAAGGCACTTACAACGATGACCGCATGCCCAACGGTGCCTACGGCAGGATGATGGAATTGTCCAAAGGAAAGGACACAACAGTAGGTCACTGGGAAATCGCTGGGGTAATTACCAAAGATTTCATGCCAACATTCCCTAACGGATTTCCAAAAGAATTTGTTACCAAGCTGGAAAAAGCACTTGGCACAAAGATACTGTGCAACAAGCCTTACAGCGGCACGGAAGTAATCAAGGATTACGGCGAGGAACATTTGCGTACAGGTTACCCGATTGTTTACACATCGGCAGACAGCGTTTTGCAGATTGCCGTACACATGGACAAGTACACAATTGACCAATTGTACGACATGTGCATTAAGGCACGCAAGTTGTGTGAAGGCAAGTACGGCGTTGGTCGTATTATTGCACGTCCTTTTGAAGGTCAATATCCCTTTGTACGTACTGCCGAACGTAAGGATTTCTCATTGGATCCGACAGGCGAAACCTTGCTTGACGCTGTAAAAGCAGCAGGTCTTGAAAGTGTGGCTGTAGGTAAAATTGAGTACATCTTTAACGGCAGAGGAATTACAAGAAGTATTCACACCGAAAGCAATCTGGACGGTCTTGAGAAGACAATTGAAATTGCCAAGGAAAACTTCGATGGTCTTGTATTTGTAAATCTTGTTGACACCGACATGAAGTACGGCCACAGACGTGACGTTTACGGATACGCTCAGGCTCTTGAAGAAATTGACAAGAAGATTGGCGAACTGTTGCCTTTGCTTAAAAAGGATGATGTCTTGTACATCACTGGCGATCATGGTTGCGATCCTACTCACAAGGCGCACACCGACCACACACGTGAGTACACGCCTTTGTTGGTTTACGGATGCGACATTGTTCCGACAAACCTTGGAACTCTTGTCGGAATGGATGTTATCAACGATACCATCCGTCAACAACTTGATTTGCCTTTCGGTCCCAAATCAGTATGGGAAAAAATCACACGATAAATGTCTGGTAAGTTTCGAAAGATTTTGGAAGAGGAAAGAAAAAACATGCCCTCTTATCAATACAATTTTCTTTACAAGCGTGTTCTGCCGGGATTTATATTTGTCGTCGGCGGTGCGATAGTTGTACTGATTGTCGGATTGATACTGGGGTTTACTGTAGGCGAAAGCTACGCATTTATTCCTCTTGCCCTTTGGGGAGTGGGTGTTGTTATTTGTCTTGTGTTGTTTGTAATTTCTTCCAGAAAATTGACCACAAGACTGATTAATGACAAAACTAACGAATTGGAAAAATACTTTGTTGAATGCAATCGTGATGAGGCAACAGCGCAATTGAATTCACTGGGTGTTACTGACATGAGCATTGTCGCCGATGACGGTACGCTTGTTGAAATGTCGCAGTGTATTGTGCTTTTTGATTGTTTTGTCGTAAGCGGCAAGATTTGTCTGTCAATGTTGTTTGTATCAGCAATGGGCGTTTATTTGCGTTCATTACCTTTGGAAAAGTATTCCTACACATGGTTTGCGCACAACATTGATTTGATTGCCAACAAAAAGTTGTTTCAGTTGTTTATCGATGATAAAAGAGAATTTCTCAAACTGCTTTATAAATACAACAATTCGGAAAAGATGACTAGAAAACTTAGCAAGTAATTTGTGCCACTGGCGATTGTCGGTGGCATTTTTCATGCTTTGCAGTAGTGCATATAGCGGAAGCAATTGCAAATACTAATGGTATCAAAATTTAAGGAGTGCTTATGAAAAAGACAGTTTTGATATTACTGGTATTGACAATACTGGCTGTTGCTTTGACAAGCGGAACTGTGCTTGCTGAAAATTACACCAAACCGTCCATGAGCAGACAAGCATTGCTGATGAATGAAGATGGTGAAGTTCTGTATCAGCACAATTCGACGGAAAAGCAACCAATTGCAAGTATGACAAAGATCATGACGTTGTTGTGCGTTTACGACGCAATCGACAGCGGCAAGATATCTCTCACAGATACGGTAACCTGTTCCGCAAATGCGTCAGGCATGGGTGGTTCGCAGGTGTTTCTTGAAACAGGCGGACAGTATACAGTTGACAATCTCATTAAATCTGTAGCTGTGTGTTCAGCTAACGACAGCTGTGTGGCGCTTGCCGAACACATCAGCGGCAGTGTCGAAAGTTTTGTTGAAATGATGAACAACAAGGCAAGTCAATTGGGATTGGTTGCAACACACTTTGAAAATCCTACGGGTTTACCTCAACTTAATCACTATTCCTGTGCATTGGACGTTGCTAACATGATGAGACAACTGATCAGGCATCCACATTACTTCACATGTGCAAGAATCTGGATGGAAGACTTTACTCACCCTGACGGAAGAGTAACGGGAATGACAAACACTAACAAACTTGTCAGATTTTACAACGGATGTGACGGCGGCAAGACAGGATACACATCTGAAGCACAGCATTGTCTGTGTGCAACAGCTAAAAGGCAGGATACAAGATTTATCGCAGTTGTAGTGGGTGCGCCTGATAGTAAGACAAGATTTGCCGAAGTGTCAGCAATGCTTGACTACGGTTTTGCCAACTATGAAAACAGAGTTTTCCTTGACAGTAACAGTCAAATAGGAAAAGTTTATGTTCATGGTGGTGAACAGCTGCAAGTTGAAGTGAATGCACTTGAACAATTGACTCACTTTACTAAGAAAGGACAAAACAACTGTGATGTCGTGATAGAAATGTCTGACAGTGTAAAGGCTCCCGTAATGAAGGGGGACGTAGTGGGTAAGGCTGTACTTGTCCATGACGGTGAACGTGTGAAAGAAGTGGAACTGGTGGCTTCTACGGATGTAAAATGCAGAAGTTTTGTTCAGTATCTGACAGATATTCTGAATATAGACTAAGGTAATTTTAAACTTTCAATGTTAAATTGTTTTCAGCGACAAGGGGTAAGAACAAGTTTCTATCCCCTTGTTTTTGTTGATGCTCTAAATATTTATAGTAATACATTGACTTTTACGGGCAAATTTGGTAAACTTGAACAAGGTGTTTTATGTATATTATCGAACTTTTAAGGAACTTCGGCGACAGTTTCTGTCGTGAAGGTATACTCAACGTAATAGCTTTTATCATTGCACTTGTGTCGGCACTTGTACTGCACGAAGTTGCACACGGCGTTGTTGCAAAGTGGAACGGCGACGATACTGCCAAACTCATGGGCAGATTGTCACTTAACCCGATGAAACACTTCGACGCTGTGGGCTTGATCGTGATGTTGCTTGTCGGTTTCGGTTGGGCAAGGCCTGTACCTGTAAATCCCAACAATTTCAAGAACAAGCGCTGGGGCATGGTTTGGGTGTCAATTGCAGGCATTGTTACCAACTTGTTGGTAGCATTTGTTTTTGCGCTGTTTTATATGTTGTGGGTGACTTTTGCACCTGCTCCTCAAACAGAGGCGTTGTACTATCTCAACCACTTTATGACAATGTTGTTCAACCTGGTGGTTTCTATAAACATTTCATTTGCGTTGTTTAACATATTGCCATTGTTCCCTCTTGACGGTTACAGGTTTATTTCCTGCTTTGTGCCGCAAGAGAACAGATTTATGGTGTTTATGAGGAGATACAGCCTTTACATATTGTTGTTCTTGTTGATTTGGGATTACTTCCCGATAATCGGTGGCTATTCGCCCCTCAGTCTGTACATGACTTTCTGTGGAAATGGTATACTGCGAGGCTTTTTCGGGTTCTGGGGGTTGTTTTTCTGATGAGCGATCAAGATGTAATGCAAGATTATCAGTATGAAGAATCCTCTTCCGGTGGCGGACTGAAACTGGAACTTTCTAACTTCGAAGGTCCTCTTGACTTGTTGCTGTTTCTTGTTAAAGAAAGCAAGATTGAAATCAAGGATATATTTTTGTCGCAGGTGACGGAGCAGTTCCTGCAATATATGTCGCAGCTTGCAACTGTTGACGTTGATCAGGCAAGCGAATATATGGCAATTGCAGCAACTCTGCTGGAAATCAAGTCTAGAGCTCTGTTGCCGATTGAACCAATTGACGATGAAGATCTTGAGGAAAAACAACGTAACCTCATTAGACAAGTGGAAGAGTACGAACAGTTCAAGAAGATCGTCAAGGAATTGAAGGGGCAGGAAATGGTAAACCGTTTCTACCGTGAGCCGGAAAAATCAGTAGGGCAGGAAGTTACTGTCGTTAAGGAAAACCTCAGCTTCGAAGGACTTATGCAGGCGTTCAACAAATTTCTGATGCGTATGCAAATCAAGTCCCAGGCGGAAAACGTTTCCCGTGCAATCACGAAAGAAACCTGGACCGTCGCACAGAAAATAGAATTTCTGCGTGAAAAACTGGAAGAAGTGGAAAGCCTGAAATTTTTTGATCTGTTTGATGAATACTCCTCACGACTGGAAATAATTACTACATTCAGTGCCATGCTTGAACTGTTAAAATTACAGTACATCCGTGTGCAACAGAACGACTTGTTTGAAGACATAACCATTGTACGGCGAAAAGACGCTGTGCTTCAAGAGGTAAATTACAGTGAAGAACTTGAATAATATAATTGAATCTATTTTGTTTATTTCGGGAAAACCGGTTGAAATTGCCTTCATTGCTGAAAAACTTGAAGTTTCCCTTGCTGAAGTAAACAAGGCAATTGAGGAGCTTAAACGGCATTACAGCGGCGAAAGCGGAATACACCTCATTACGTTTAACAAGAAGGCTCAATTCTCCAGTAATCCCGAATACGTAAAGTCTGTTGAAAGCGTATTGAATCCCATCAAGGAAAGAGAGCTGACGAATGCAATGCTGGAAACGCTTGCAATTGTTGCCTATAAGCAACCTGTAACACGTGTTGAAATTGAAGAAATACGTGGCGTCGATTGTACATATTCAGTACAAAACCTCACCAAATTGGGATTGATAGAAGCGGTGGGCAGAAAGGAGTCAATCGGTAAGCCATTGCTTTTTGCTACAACTGACGAATTTTTAAAGAGGTTCTCTTTGAGTTCGATCGATGAATTACCCGACCACGTGGCATTGCTTGGCAAATTGCAATCCATTGAACAAAACATGGGTAATGTTACTACGGTTGAAAAGCCTATGCTTGGTACGGTTGAAATTCCTGAATTCCTTGAAGGCGAAAAGGTTGAGGTAGTTGAATGATGGAAGTCGAAGAAGTCAAGCGCAGAAACAGTTTATGTGGCATACTGGCACTGATCTTCTCAACCTTGCTAAACCTGATTCATTTTCCGCTGTTTGTTGTAGCGTTTATTGAGCAGATTCAGACAGGCTGGGGGTATGGCACTGATCTAGAGATGGGTGTATTGTTCTGGTGGTTTGCAGAATGTGTAATGATTATACCACTTCTTACTTCAGCGGGACTGTTTGTTGCCTCTATGGTTAAAAGAGATTACAAGGCTAAAATAGTAATCAACGCTGCATTGCTTGTGTTGTGCGTGTTTCAGATTGTAATTTCTAACCTGTTCTTTATATATTGAACCCTTGGGATGTGTTGTGTTTACAACACATCTTTTTTTTGTTTGCATCAGTATATTTTCTCTTTTTTGAAACATATTATCGGTATGATATTGCTTACAGTGTTACTAATGTTACTGACGTTGACTCTTGCTCCCCTTTATTTCAGGGTGGGAGCGGTTGTTAACTTCAGCGATTTATCAGCTGATATAAAAGTAAGATTGTGGCGTATCACTTTACTGCAGGAACACTTTGAGTTGAAGGGTAACAACATCGTGTACAACGGAACGCTGGACGGAATTGCGCCCATAGATCTAACACCTAACGATGAAGGGGCAAATCTAGTAAGATGTTTTGACGTATACAAAATTCATTACAGAATTGTTTTTGCAGTAGACAAACCGTCAAGTCTGCTTCCAATGTTTGTAAATGTGCTGTCGGCGATTTCAACAGCTGTTACAGCCAGTTTATCGGAAGTATCAATCCGTGGCGGAACATCGTTTAGTTACGATAAAAACGTCACGGTGGCGGAATGTCTTATAGGAACTACATTGTTCAGAGTGATGTCAACACTGATTGTACAAGGGGTGAAAAAATGGATTACAGAATAAGTGATATTGTAAATACAGCCATTAACAACATCGGTCACATTGCCGAAGTAAACACAATAGTTGGCCAGCCAATCATTGCTCCGGACGGAACAACAATAATGCCCGTTTCACAACTGACATTCGCCTTCATGGCGGGCGGCGGTGAATACGGTGATAAAATAAACAAGAGCATAATGAAAGATGACTACATCGGTCACTTTGCAGGCGGTTCGGGTGGCGGCGCTACGCTTACACCTGTCAGTTTCCTTGTCGTTGGAAAAGATGGTGTAAAGGTTTTAAAGGCCAGCGAAGAAGGCCCGCTTGAAAAATTGTTCGATGTGGCAAAGGGGATGTTCGGTGATAAAAACTAAACGTGTACTACTTGCGGCAACACTTGTTCTGATATGTTGTATGTTCATGTCCTATGCGGCAGCCGCCGAGCTGACTGTGGCTCAATCGGCGGTACTCATGGAACGTGACAGTGGTAGAGTGCTTTATTCAAAGAACATGGACAAGCAACTTCCCATGGCAAGTACTACAAAAATAATGACTGCTCTTGTTGTTGCGGAAAACAATGCTATGGATGAGGTCGTGACGGTAGACAGCCGTGCTGTGGGCATTGAAGGGTCTTCCATATATCTAAGGGAAGGACAGAAATTTACCGTCAAGGAGTTACTGTGCGGATTAATGTTGCGAAGCGGTAATGACGCAGCTGTTGCTCTTGCACTGCACACAAGCGGTAGTGTTGACGATTTCGTGGCGTTGATGAACCAACGTGCTGAAAGTATAGGGGCAACAAGAACACACTTTTCCAATCCTCACGGATTGCCTTGCGACAACCATTACACGACGGCGTACGATCTGGCATTGATAACGGCATGTGCATTGAAAAATCCTACAGTACATGAGGTTGTTTCCCTTAAAAAAGCAGTGCTGAACAACGATGGAAATAACATTGTGATCTTCAATAAAAATAAACTGCTCAACGAAATGTCTGACGCAGATGGCGTCAAAACCGGTTATACTACCAAGGCAGGACGCTGTTTTGTGGGAAGTGCAACAAGAAATGGAATGCAACTGATTGCAGTGGTACTCAACTGTGGACCAATGTTCGAAAATGCCGAAAGCATGCTAAATTGGGGCTTTTCTCAATATACTATGACTAACATAGTACCACAAAATAAGCCTGTAGCCATCCCTGATAAGCAAAATAAGGTGTATTACTGCAGACAGCCATTCAGTTTTCCTTTGAAATCAGACGGAAGTGAAGACAATTTAGTCAGTAAAAAAATAGAGAGATCAACTGATGGTGTTTATTATATGAATATATATTTCAATAAACAGTTGATTTTTTCACAAAAAATGGTTACTATATAGGTGACTATTTTTTGTTTTATGAGGGGTTTTATGAGACTTAATAAATACCTTGCGGACTGCGGTGTCGCCAGCCGCAGAGCATGTGACAAACTCATTGCTGAGGGCGCAGTACGTGTCAACGGCAAGGTGGCAGGTTTGGGAACCGAAATAAACGAAGCTAACGACAGTGTAACGGTCAATGGCAGACGTGTCACTCTTTCCAAGAAGAATTACTACATCATGCTGCACAAACCTAAGGGCTGTGTCACAACGGTATCGGATGAACTGGGCAGAAAGACTGTAATGGATCTGATTAACGTCAAGGCACGCATTTATCCTATTGGCCGTCTTGACTACGACACCGAAGGACTGTTGCTCCTGACAAGTGACGGTGACCTTGCTAATCTTCTGACACGCCCGTCATCCAATGTGTCGAAGACTTACATCGCACGTGTTTCAGGTCAGGTCACTGATGCCGAAGTAAACAAACTGCGCAGTGGCGTAATCATAGATGGCAAAAAGACATTGCCTGCACAGGTTTCTGTACTGGAAAAAGACGACCATCACACACGTTTGCAAATCTCAATAACAGAAGGTCGCAACAGGCAAATAAAGAAAATGTGTGAAGCTGTTGGTCACGAAGTTGAATTTCTGAAACGTGTAGCCATTGGCGAATTGCGTCTTGGCGGTCTGACACGCAGCAAGTGGCGCTATCTCACGGACAAAGAAGTTGCCTACCTCAAATCACTGGGAGGAGAAGAATGAACATACTTCTGACAAATGACGACGGTATACATTCCGAAGGATTGCAGTTGATGTGCAAAACACTGTCTCAACTTGATGGAGTAAATGTCTATGTCGTGGCTCCTGACAGTCAGCGTTCGGCGTTTTCTCATGCAATCAACTTTCACAAGTCAGTAAAGTTTCTACCCGTTTCTGATTATTTCGGAGCTGTAATGGCATTCGCAAGCGAAGGCACTCCTGCTGACTGCGTGAAATTTGCAGACAAGAATCTGGAAGTGGATTTCGATCTTGTTATTTCCGGACCAAACAACGGCGAAAATTACGGGCACGACATTTTGTATTCGGGTACTGTAGGCGCTGCAGAAGA
This sequence comes from Candidatus Limihabitans stercoravium, assembly GCA_018715495.1. Taxonomy (GTDB): domain Bacteria; phylum Bacillota; class Clostridia; order Christensenellales; family CAG-314; genus Limihabitans; species Limihabitans stercoravium. The sequence continues at coordinate 79,618 of DVLO01000022.1, forward strand.
AGCAATACTCTGCGGACTACCTGCCGTTGCAGTGTCAAGACTGGGAATGTCGGGTGACTACAATGCGTGCGTACTGTTTGTCAGAGATAATCTTGACAGGCTGTTAAAGTTTGACTACGATCAGTGTCTTATAAACATAAATGTGCCTGTACTTCCATACGAACAGATCAAAGACAACGTGAAAGTGACTGTTCAAGGTGGTGCGTTATTTGACGATTACTACGAAAAGGCTGAAGGTGAACATTGCTGGCGTCTGGTAGGTGACAAGGTGTTTACCCATCCCGATTCCGACTGCGACGTAGCATGGGCGGAGAAAGGATACATCACAATTACGCCATTGAAAATTTCACAGACCGATTACGACAAACTGCAAAAAGTAAAGGAATTGTTTAAATGAAAGTAGCAATCATCGGCGGCGGCCCTGCCGGAATGATGGCAGGTATATCCGCATCAGCAAACGGTGCGGATGTCGTTTTGTTTGAAAAGAACAACAAACTTGGCAAGAAAATCTACATAACGGGAAAGGGCAGATGTAACGTTACCAATGCCTGCGACAAAAGAGAGTTTCTCAACAATGTTGCAACGAATGCTAAGTTCCTGTTCGGTGCAATAGGCAGGCTTGACAGTGATGCCTTGTGCAATATGCTGACAGACAACGGATTAGCATTAAAGGTGGAACGTGGCAATCGTGTTTTTCCACAGTCCGACAAGGCCAGCGACGTTACAGCGACACTGGAAAAAATGTTGCGCAGAAACGGTGTGGTTGTAAGACTCAACAGCAAGGTGCAATATATAAGTAAATCCGAAGAAGGATTGATTGTGTCAGTCAACGGCGAAGAACTGTTTTTTGACAGAGTTATTGTTGCGACGGGTGGCGTTTCCTACAGCCCTACGGGAAGCGACGGCGACGGCTACAAATTCGCTCAACAACTTGGTCACAACATAGTTGAGCCCCGACCTGCTTTGTGTGAACTGCTACTCAAGGAAAATCACGATCTTGAGGGGCTTTCCCTTAAAAACGTTGAAGTTTCCGTCTTGCGTGACGGCAAGTGTGTTGCTACGCAATTCGGTGAAATGTTGTTCACCTCTCACGGTGTTAGTGGTCCTTGTGTTCTTACATTGTCCAGTCTTATAAATAAAAAACCTGTAAAAGGGGCAGTGTTGTCCATCGACCTCAAACCTGCATTGACTGATGAACAGCTTGATCAACGACTGCAAAGAGACTTTGCTAAGTACATTAACAAGGATTTCCGAAACTGCCTGTTTGATTTATTGCCCGAAAGACTGTGTAACGAAGTGGTGTTGCGCAGCAAAATCAATCCGTTCACAAAGGTAAATAAAATCACAGCCGAACAGCGCAGACAAGTAGGACATTGTATCAAGAATCTTACATTTACAATAAATTCGCTTGGTGACATCGAACGTGCCATTGTCACTTGCGGTGGGGTGGACGTAAAACAAGTCAACCCATCCACAATGCAATCCAAGGTTGTAAAGGGATTGTATTTTGCCGGCGAAGTGCTGGATGTCGACGCTTTTACGGGCGGTTTCAATATGCAGATAGCATTTTGTACAGGCTATACGGCAGGCATGGACGCTGCTAAGGAGTATTGATATGATTGCTATAAGAGGAGCAATATCTGCTCAGAACACAAAGGAAAGTTTAACGGAAAATACCGAAAAATTACTCATGCAATTACTGGAACGCAATAAAATAACTCCGGGTGATGTTGTAAGTCTGGTATTTTCGCTTACACGTGATCTCACTGCAACTAATCCCGCAACCGTTGCACGCACACGTTGCGGATTTACCGACACTGCGTTGTTTTGCATTCAGGAAGCGGAAATTGACGGGGCTCCACAGTCAATCGTTCGTGTGTTGGCTTTTGTTGAAGACAAGAGCAAAAATGATGTTGTAAATGTCTACCTTGGCAATGCAGCGGGTCTTCAACAGCAGTTTGACGGTCTGAATGATCAGTTATTTGACAAGCGGTAATTTTTGGTATAAAATAACACCTTGGAATTCATCCAATTAAAGGAGAAGTAATTTGGGAAAGTTTTTCAGAGGCTTTGTAGACACTGTGAAACACGTTGTCAAGCCTTTTTATCCGGTAAAGTGGTACGGTCCACGTAAATTTGAAAAGAAACGCACGATTCTTGTCGGTAACCACATTTCCGGCTGGGATCCCGTGGTATTTACCGTATGGGCAAGAACTCCGGTGTCTTTCATGTACAAGGCTGAATTTGATAAAAGTTGGTTTTTGCGCAATGTATTTACAGCGCTTGACTTTGTTCCCGTTCACCGTGGCGAAGTAGATATTGCAGCAACCAAGAAAACATTGAAGTTGTTAAAGGAAGAAAAAATCGTCGGATTGTTTCCCGAAGGAACACGTAATCCCGACGTTGAAACAATGTTGCCGTTGAAGACAGGTGCAGCATTGTTTGCAATAAAGACAAAGACCCCTATACGTCCCTACTACATCTGGGAAAAAGCCAAAGTATTTCGCAAGAATTACTACTATGTGGGCGATGAGTTTACGTTAGAACAATTCTACGACAAACCAATTACGAAAGAATTGCTCAACGAAGCTACGGTTATAATTGCCGAAAAAATGATGGAAGTTAGAAACAACTTGCTGAAGATTCTTGATGAAAAGGGAATCAAAAGACGCAAGCGCACAAAGAAGGAACTTGCGAAATTGCAAGAATTTTACAGTAAACAAGGTCAGCAGAAAGAGTGAAGCAATTTTTCGTATATAAAAATCTTGGCTTTTGCAACGGCGTTGAAAGTGCTGTGAAGAAGGCCTTGCAATGTGACAAGGGTACATATTGTCTTGGTGAGATAGTGCACAACAAGTTAGTTACTGAGCGCCTGCATTCGCAGGGAATTGTCACCGTCGGCAGTGATGGCGAAATTCCCGACGGGGCAACAGCAGTAATTCGTGCCCACGGCGTCTCACCGGATGTTTATCAGCGTTTAAAAGCACGCAATGTCACACTGGTGGACGCAACTTGTCCCTTTGTCAGCCTTATACAACGCAAGGCAAAGGAATTTCACGACAACGGCTACCAGATTGTCCTTGTAGGAAATGCCAAACACCCCGAAATAGTGGGCATTAACGGCTGGTGCAACAACACAGCCATTGTCACGGACGGAAGCGTTGCTGTCGACCTCAACAAGTACGAAAAAGTGCTTGTAATGTTCCAGACTACATTTGACAAGGAAAAATATATAAAAAGTTTACAAAATCTTTTAACGGATAATGTAAAAACACTTGAAATATTTGATACAATTTGCTATACTACAATAGATAGGCAAAACTATGCCCAATTTGTGTCGCAACGCAGTGATTTTGTCGTCGTGGTGGGAGATCGTCACAGTTCCAATACCAACAAACTGTTCGACATCGCCTCTCGCTACTGCAACAACGTCGCCTGGGTCAGCAACGTGGATGAGGTGTGTTTCGACCTGTCAAAATTTAAGAAAATAAGTTTTATTTCAGGTGCATCAACTCCTGCCGAGTTGATGGAGGGGGTTCTTTCAAGAATGAGTGAAATCGCAAAAGAAGCCGTAGAAGTTACAACAGTAACAGCGGAAGCAAACAACAACAGCACAAACGACAATATTTTCGAACAAGCTGTTAGTCAAATCAAAGAAGTCAAGTACAGACCTGGCAAAATTGTTAAGTGCAACTTCGTAAGCGCAGTTGACAACGGCGTATTTGTACGTCTGCCCGATTGGAAACAAGATGCTTTTATTCCTAACGAAGAATTGACATTGGATGACGATTACAGCACTTTCAAGAGCGGTCTTAAGACTGGTGACGAACTGGAATGTTCCGTTGTAACAGTAGATGGTGGTAAAATTACCCTTTCCAAAAAGACTGTAGACGCTCGTTACAAGGATGATGAACTTGTCGGAGCTATCAAAGAAGGCAAAGAGTTTGAACTTGTTATGTCCAAGGTACAGGGCGAACGCCTTATCGGTAAACTGGGCAGCTACACAGTTACAGTACACGCATCTCAGATCAAGATGGGTTTTGTTAAGGATCTTACTCCTTATGTTGGTAAGAAACTCCGTCTTGTATCCAGCGCTGAAAAAGTAGACGACGCTAAACATCACATTTCCGCAAGCCAGAGAGCAATTCTTGTTGCCGAAAAGAAGGCTAAGGAAGACGAATTCTGGAACAACATCGAAGTTGATGAAATCGTTGAAGGTAAAGTTTTGAGATTTGCTCCCTTCGGTGCATTTGTAAGCGTTCGTGGTTACGACTGCCTTGCTCACACATCCGACCTTGCTTGGGACAGAGTAAACAATCCTGCCGATGTCCTTGAAATCGGCAACACATACGAATTCGTTGTTCTTGCTCTTGACAGAGAAAAGAACAGAGTTTCCTTGGGTTACAAGCAACTTCAACCTAAGCCTTGGGAACTTGCTGCTGAAAAGTTTGCAGCAGGCAACATCGTAAAGGGTAAGGTTGCACGCATCATGCCTTACGGTGCATTTATCGAACTGGACAAGAACATTGACGGTTTGTTGCACGTATCCAACGTATCTTGGGAATGGCTTGACGATATCAACAAGGCTTTGACAGTAGGTGACGAAATCGAAGTTCAGGTTTTGGAATTCGATGCTGAAAACAAGCGTATCACACTTTCCAGAAAGGCTGTTCTTCCTAAGCCCGAACAACCCGCTAAGCGCACAGAAGACGCTGAATAATCTTGACAATACCGACTACTCAGTGACAAGAGGTCTCCGACTGTCACTTAGTTTTCGGCAAATATAAATAAAAGGAGAAAACCCATGAACAAACAAGAAATCATTGCTAAGTATGGCAGAAAGGAAGGGGACACAGGTTCTCCCGAAGTGCAAGTTGCTCTGTTGACTGCTCGTATCAATCACCTGACAGATCACCTGAGAACGCACGAAAATGACCATCACTCCAGACGTGGTCTGTTGCAAATGGTTGGTCGTAGAAAGGGTCTTTTGGACTACTTGAAGCAAACCGACATTGAAAGGTACAGACAAATCATTGCAGATCTGGGATTGAGAAAGTAACATTGAGAAAAGGGAGATGGGGCTGTTTATCCCCTGTCTTCCTTTTTTACTATTACTATTTATTATTTTAATTAATTATGTATACAAGTTGTGAAAGCAACCTACCATATATGTGAGTTTGAAGTAAGGAGAAATGAAGAATGAGTAAATTTAAGAAAGTTGCCGGCAAGATCGGTAACAGAGACTTTTACCTGTTCGAGATGGAAGTTGGCGGTCGTACTGTCGAAGTTGAAATCGGCAAGTACGCTGAACAGGCTAACGGATCTTGTATGGTAAAGTGTGGCGAAACAGTCGTAATGACAAACGCTACATTGGCTAGTCAGCCACGTGATGGTATCGATTTCTTCCCCCTGGGTGTAGATTTCGAAGAAAAGATGTACGCTGTGGGTAAGATTCCCGGCGGATTCAAGAAAAGAGAAGGCAGAGCAAGCGACAAGGCTATACTGACTTCACGTCTTATTGACAGACCTATCAGACCTTTGTTCCCCAAGGGTTTTTACAACGATGTATCAGTAATTTCCACGGCAATGTCTGTTGAGCCGGACATTCAGCCGGAAGTTTATGCAATGATGGGCAGCAGCATTGCTCTGTCCATTTCCGACATTCCTTTTGCAGGTCCTACAGGTAGTGTAGTTGTAGGTTACGTTGACGGTAAGTACATCATCAACCCTACAAACGAACAAAAGGAAAAGAGCCGTTTGAACCTCAACCTTGCAGGTACTAAGGACGCAATCATGATGGTTGAAGCAGGCGCACAGGAAATTTCCGAAAAGGAAATGCTTGACGCAATTCTGTTCGGTCACGAAGCAATCAAGGAACAATGCGAATTCATAGAATTTATCGCAAACGAAGTAGGAAAGAAGAAGATTACTCCGGTCTTGCACACAGTTCCTGCCGAATACGAAGCACTGGTAAGACCTTTCGCCGACAAGTTGTTGGACAAAGCTCTTGATACTTTTGACAGATACGAAAGACAGGCTAACGAAGACGAAGTTGCAGAAAAGGTAAAGGAACACTTTGCTGAAACAAATCCTGAAGTGCTGCCTCACATCGGTGACATCCTGTACAAGATGACCAAGGAAAAGGTAAGAGCCAAGATCTTGTATCAAGGTATCAGACCTGACGGCAGAAAGACAGATGAAATTCGTCCTATCTGGTGTGAAGCAGGTATTCTTCCACGTGTTCATGGTAGTGGCGTATTCACACGTGGTATGACTCAGGTTATCACAACTGCAACACTTGGAACAATTTCCGAAGTTCAGAAGTTGGAAAACCTTGACGAAACCGATTCTTTCAAGAGATACATTCACCAATACAACATGCCAGGTTACTCAACAGGCGAAGCTAAGCCTCTGAGAAGTCCCGGCAGACGTGAAATCGGTCACGGCGCTTTGGCTGAACGTGCTTTGGAACCTGTTATCCCCAGCGAAGCAGAATTCCCTTACACAATCCGTACAGTGTCCGAAGTTGTAAGCTCCAATGGTAGTACATCTCAGGCAAGTATCTGCGGATCTACTCTTGCATTGATGGATGCCGGTGTACCTATCAAGGCTCCTGTTGCAGGTATCGCAATGGGCTTGATGAAGTCCGAAGATGGCGAAAAGGTTGCAATCCTATCCGACATTCAGGGATTGGAAGACTTCCTTGGCGACATGGACTTCAAAGTTGCAGGTACAACAAAAGGTATCACAGCAATTCAGATGGACATCAAGATCAAGGGTATTGACGAAAACATTCTTCGTACAGCTCTTGAACAGGCAAGAATCGGCAGACTTCACATTCTTGACCAGATGTTGAAGGTTCTTCCTGAACCCCGTAAGGAACTGAGCAAGTACGCTCCAAAGATCATCTCCTTCCAGATTGACCCTGACAAGATCAGAGAAGTTATCGGAAGCGGTGGTAAAGTCATCAACAAGATCATCGAAGACACAGGCGTAAAGATCGATATCACAGATGACGGTACAGTGTTCATTGCTACATCTGATTCCGAAATGGCTGAAAAGGCAAAGAAGACAATCCTTGCAATTGCTAAGGACCCTGAAGTTGGTGAAGAATATACCGGTAAGGTTGTTCGTATCCTTGATTTCGGTGCGTTTGTTGAAATTGCTCCAGGTAAAGACGGAATGATTCACATTTCCAAACTTTCTAAGGAAAGAGTAGAAAAGGTGACAGATGTTGTCAATGTAGATGATGTAGTTACCGTAAAAGTAATCAAGATTGATGAAAAGGGTCGTATCGATCTTCGTCTTGTAAAGAAACACTGACCATATCAGTAATCAATGATGTAAAGGCTCTGTTTAATTACAGAGCCTTTGTGCTCTAATTGACAAATTTTTGCTTCATCAACAATACAATATGTATTGGAGGATGATATGAGCAGAAAATTTTTTGTGAATGTTACTGCAAATATTTTGCTGATAGCAATTGTCATTTCGGTTTTTGCAGTAGGTGTAGGTGGAGCATCGCATGACGCATTTAATCAGGACAAACTTCAGCCAGTCTACAGAGGCAACGCTGACAAAAAATGCGTATCATTAATGATAAATGTCTACTGGGGGAGTGAGTATATTCCCGAAATGCTGGAAATTTTTTCCAAATACGATATAAAAACCACGTTTTTTGTTGGTGGATATTGGGTTGCGAAAAATGTTGAGCTGTTACAATCCATAGTGGATCATGGACATGAAATAGGAAATCATGGGTTTTACCACAAGGATCAAGGTAAACTCAATTACTCTCAGAATGTCTCTGAAATCATGACCAATCACAAACTGATACAGCAGTCGGTAGATATTGAACCTAAATTGTTTGCGCCGCCGTCAGGTAGTTTTTCATCAAGTACTTTAAATGCTGCCTACGACAATGGTTATACTACGATAATGTGGAGCAGAGATACCATTGACTGGCGTGATAAGGACGCCGACTTGGTTTACAAGCGTGCTACCGAAAATACTTCTAACGGCGAACTGATATTGATGCACCCAACTGCCCATACTACATCTGTACTGGAAAAAATTGTCCAGTACTACCTGGCTGAAGGATACGAAATAATCCCTGTCAGTCAAAACATAGCTTAACGGAGAAAATAATGATATACAACAAAACATTTCCCAGCGGTCTCAGACTTGTTGGCGAGACAATTGAGAATGCCTACGGAGTTTCATTCGGGGTAATGGTGGACGTAGGTAGTGTAAGGGAAGAAACGTGCGAAAACGGATATTCCCACTTCATCGAACACATGCAGTTTAAAGGAACCGAAAAGCGTTCCTCAAGAGACATTTCCGAAGAAATGGAAGATATTGGTGCGGATCTCAACGCCTATACATCCAAGGATTGTACTTGTTACTACACACGTACAGCAGCAGACGATCTTGACAAAGGTGTAGAAATGCTGTCAGACATGTACTTCAACGCTACATTTCCAGATGACGAACTGCAGAGAGAAAAGAAGGTTGTACTTGAGGAAATCTCAATGAACAACGATTCGCCGGAAGATGTTTCTCAGGACGTCATAGCCGAAGCGGTGTACAAAGATCAGAAAATTGGACAAACTATTCTTGGTTTAGTGGAAAATATAAATAACTGTGACAGACATAGTATCCTAAATTTTAAGAAAAAACACTATACACCCTACACAACGGTAGTTTCTGTCGCAGGAAAATTTGACTGGCAGCAAGTTTGTCAATTGGTTGAACAATACTTCGAAAGTAATTTTAACGAAGAATACTGCAAGGCTGACGACGAAGAATACAGTAAGTATTCCACCTGTTCGCTTGTAGTCAACAAACCTGTTGACCAGGCTCACATTTCTCTTGCAGTTGGCACAGGTTGTGGATTGGGCGACATTGATCAATGTGCCAAACTATATCTTGCATCTGCAGTTCTTGGCGGTGGTTTGAGCAGCAGACTTTTCCAGAAAATACGTGAGGAACGTGGTTTAGCATACTCAGTGTACAGTTTTCTGTCAGAGTACAAAAACAGCGGTTACATTGAAATTTACTGCGGTACCAATCCCGATTCGGTTCCCGAATGTGTCGATTTGCTGAGAGATACCATTGCTGACTTTGTCGACAACGGAATAACCGACAAGGAGCTCAAGCGTGCCAAGGCTCATGTCGTGACAACATTGGGGTTTGCAAGCGAAAGCAGTATTTCACGTATGAGATCCAACGCCCGTCAACTGATAAAACTGGGCAGAGTGCTGACTATTGACGAAACGCTTGCTCCTTACACCAAGGTTACCGTAGATGATGTGCAGGAAGTTTCTCAAAAACTTTTTACAGGTAAGATGGCATCATCCTACGTTGGCAAGAAAGGCAAACAGAGTGATTGCCTCAAGGAATTTTCGGTAAAGTAATTTCAATGGCAAATACTTACGTGAAAGTTTAGACTAAAATTAAAATTCAGATTTACAGCTTCCACAAACAATGAAGTGCTAAATGTGGAAGCTGTTTTTTTGTAGTTCATCAAATCTAGCGTGTCACACTGACACTCATTACATTTACTAAAATGAAGGATTGAATTCTATTTGCAATAGAAAACTGATATATATAAAGTTTGATACATGAATGCAAAACATCATCACGTTTGTTGAAATTTATATCTTTGTTAAAGTTGGATCAATCAGTTGATTTCCGATAAAAAATATCAGTGAAAATTACTTAAACATTTCACTGTTAATGTTGACTATTGTTCTTGCATTATCACGTTTAGTATAGTATAATATAAAGTAATTTATTGGTTATAATTTACCAGTGCGAATTTGTATTCAAGTATGGAGATAATCATGCGTGAGAAATCTAGAAAAACTACAACTAAAATACTTGCTATAGTGGGCATTTCACTTTGTAGCCTGCTTGTACTGATTGCATTTACAGGCAGATACTTCGGTCAGCCGTTTTACGCTGTCGGCAACTTCTTCCTGGGTAGCTTTGGAATATCTTTCTACGGCTTGATGGCAGGGGTAATCGTTGCATGTTCTTTTGTACTTGCCGGTAAAAAGGTAATTGTGCCCATTCCCTACATTGTGAACTTCGCTTTCATGTTTCTTATTGTTGTAATGTTGGTACACACTTACTCTACAGTGTTTTTGGGCGATTACAACTTCAGCGAATACGCAAGAATTGTATTTGATTACTACGGTAATTTGCCTACATTTGGCGGTGTTGTGTGGGGCTGTATTGCTTTTGCATTTCAAAAGGCACTTACCATATGGGGATCTTCAATTGTGCTGTGGTTGGGATTACTGACAACCGCATTTTTCGCAGGTAAGTTCTTTGTCGAATGTAGCACAGGTAAGTTACAGTCAGCTACTGCAGACAAGCAGCCTGAGTCTGAAGATAATACTTCCAATGAGGAATCATCCCTTAACAAGGCTGCACTTGACACAACTCCCATGCGTTCTGAAGCCTACACTCTGCTTTTCGAAGACAGACACGAAACGGTGCTTGACGAAGAACCCAATCCCATCATAAAGCAAGGACTGTACGAAAACTACAGCAATTACGAAACCAAGCCTTCTGTAAAGGAAAAGGACAACACTAAAAATACTGATTTGGAAAGTTCCGTTAAATCTTCTGAAAGCAAGAAGAATTCCTTTGACTACGACGACTTTATTGTGAAGTCCGACTCAGTTGTGTCCGACAACGGCAGCAGTCGCACATTCCCTCAGTCTGTCGAACAGGTTTTCTTCTCTGACAATTCCTACAATCAGCAATCGACACAGAACCAAGGCGGTTTCGGTTCATATGGCAACGATGACTCACGTCAGTCTGATTACAACAATACACAGAGTTCAGCTTTTGGACCCTCTCAACAATTTTTCAATCAGACAACTTCTCAAAGACAGTCATTTGGTCAGACCAATCAATCCAATGTTTCAAATAACGGCAGTGGATCTGGAGTATCCGAATTCACATCCTCTTATCAGCCGTCTGCGCCACAACAGGGATTCCATCAAACTGAACAAAATTCTCAGCAGCCGGTTGTCGTTCCGCCACAAACTGAATCTTGGCAAACACCTGTTGACAAACAGCCATTGAGTTTCGAAAAAGAAAATACCACATTCGAACCGCAACAGCCCGTTGTTGCCCCTGTTGAAAAGTCGGTTACAGAGGAAAATTTCTTCATCCAATCCAATACCGAACCAGCGGTTGAAGAAAAAGCTGTCAAGGAAGAGCCGTCTTTCACATCAACTTTACCGGAAGAAGACAAGACTGAAGTTTCTGAACCTCAACAGCGCTATACCGTCAAGGAAGTGCGCACAGCGGTGCCCGGTGGTGTTCAGATGGGATTTGACGTGGTTAAAGAAGATGAGCAGAAACCTGTTCACCATTACATTGAATACCAGACTCCTCCTCTTGATTTGCTGAACGAACCTTCCGAAGGCGCACACATTGACATGGAATACATTACAAATTCCGCCAATGCCATTGTCAAGAAGTTGGGTGTATTCGGAATACAGGTCGAAGCGGTGGAACCCGTCGTTGGTCCTACTGTAACGCAATTCCGTTTCCGTCCCGTTTCGGAAAAAACGCAGATGAAGGAATTTTACAAATACGACGCCGACCTTAAGTCATGTCTTGAAGCGACAGGCGGTATTCGTATTGAGGCGCCCATACCAGGCACAAACCTTGTAGGCGTTGAAGTCGCAAATAAGAAAAAAGTTCCCGTCATGCTCAGAACCATAATGGAATCCAACGAATACAGAAACGCTAAAGGTAATCTGTTGTTCGTTTTGGGCCAGGAAATTACAGGCAGAATGGTAATTGAAGACCTTGCCGAAAAACCTCACTTGCTTATTGCGGGTACTACAGGTTCAGGTAAGAGCGTTGCCCTGAATACTATGATCGTCAGTATGATGTATCGCTACTCTCCCGAATACGTACGTTTCCTGATGGTTGACCCCAAGATGGTTGAATTGTCCAAGTACAGCGGCTGTCCGCACCTTTTGACAAGTGAAACAATCATCAATGTTCAGGACGCATTGTCCGCAATGGACTACCTGATCAACGAAATGGAAGCAAGATACAAGTTGTTCAAGGAAGCACGTGTAGACAACATATCTTCCTACAACAAGAGTATCAATCCCGAAACAACTCAAAAACTCCCGTACATCGTATTCGTAGTTGACGAATTGAGCGACCTCATGTCAACTTCCAAGAAGGCAATGGAAAGCAAGATATTGAGACTTGCGCAAAAGTCACGTGCTGCCGGTATTCACCTTGTACTTGCTACACAACGTCCAAGTAAAGACGTCATTACCGGTACAATCAAGGGAAACCTCCCCTGTCGTGTAGCACTGAAAGTTGCTTCCTACCCCGACAGTGGCGTAATCATCGGTTGCGGCGGTGCGGAAAAGTTGCTGGGTAACGGTGACATGCTCTTCATGGACTCCAAGAGTGACAGCCTGCTGCGTTTGCAAGGTCCTTACGTATCAAACAAGGAAATTCTTGCCCTTGTAGACTACAACAAAGCACAGAACGAAGTTTATTACGAAGACAACATTGCTAAACAGATCTTCACATCCTTGAAGGAAGAAGAAGTCGCTGAAGAAGCTGAATCGGCAGAAAAAGAAATTACAATCGATCCATATTGCCGCAAAGCATTGCGCTACTGGTTGGAAAAGAACAGCGGCATGGCGTCAATGTCATCACTGCAACGTGGATTGAATGTCGGATTTAACCGTGCAGGCAGAATAATGGAAATACTGACAAATCTGGGTTACATCGAAGGCGTTGAAGCAAGTGAAAGCGGAAACAAGAAGCGTAAGGTTCTTGTTACTCTGGAACAGTTGCCCGACATTTTCCCCGACCTTGACGACAATTACTAAGGAAACAATCTATGAAACAAACAATTGTAGGTGTAGTATCACTTGGGTGCGACAAGAACCGTGTCGACACCGAAGTGATGCTTGGAAAACTCAAACAGGGCGGATACTCCGTCACTCAACAGCCCGAAGAAGCTGACGTCATCATTGTAAACACATGTGCGTTCTTGCAATCTTCCCGCCAGGAAGCAATTGACACAGTGATTGAGATGTCTCATTACAAGCAGGACAAATGCAAGGGAATAATTGTGACCGGCTGTCTTGGACAAAAGTTCGGAGATGAAGTTTACAAACTGCTTGATGAGGCAGACGCTGTGTACGGTATAAATGACTACGACAGCATCTGTCAGGCTGTGGAAGAAGTTGTAAAGGGTGACAGAGTCAAGAGAATCAGCCCCAACTCACGCTACATTCTTGAAGGTGAACGTGTTCTTACAACGCCATCTCATTACGCTTATCTTAAAATAGGTGACGGCTGCGACAATTACTGTTCCTATTGTCTTATTCCATACATCCGTGGACGATTCCGTTCACGCACGATGGAAAGCGTTGTAGAGGAAGCAAGACAACTTGTAGGCAGCGGTGTAAAGGAACTTATTCTTGTTGCGCAAGATGTCACAAAATACGGCGCAGATATTTACGGAAAACCGCAGATTGTCGAACTGATTCAACAGCTTTCTACAATTGAAGATCTCCGCTGGATAAGACTTTTGTACTGCTATCCTGAACTGGTTGATGACAATCTTTTGAATGAAGTGGTTAACAACCCCAAGGTCGTCAAGTATCTTGACATTCCGCTGCAACACGTCGATGATTTCATTTTAAAGAAGATGAATAGACGCTGCTCCGAAGAAGGAGTGTACAAACTTTTTGACAAGATAAACCGTCTTCAAACCAAGATTGATGTTCGTACTACATTTATTTGCGGATTTCCTTACGAAACTGAACAATCCCATCTCAAGGTCAAGAATTTTTTACAAAAATATCGCTTGAGAAACGTAGGATTTTTCGCCTATTCACGTGAGGAGGGTACAGCCGCATATAACATGCCTCAAGTACATCACAGTACAAAGAAGCGCATGGTGGACAGATTGTACAAACTTCAGCACGAAATTGCAGTGCAACTCAACCGTGAGACCGTTGGCACTAAACAGTTGTGTATTATAGATGAACAACTGGAAGATGACGTGTACATCGGAAGAACCCAATTTATGTCACCGCAAATTGACGGGGTAATCTATATTCACAGCAACAACAAGCTCAACCCGGGTCAGTTTGTTGAGGTGAATGTAACCGGAGAAGCGGAATATGATTTATTTGGTGAGGTCAACGAATGAATTTACCCAACAAACTTTCAATGTTGCGAATTATTTTGATTCCTGTATTTGCAGTATTTTTCTTTCTGCCATTTTCCTTTGCTCCCTTTGTAGCAGTGGCGGTATTTATTATTGCTGCACTTACAGACTTTCTTGACGGTTACATTGCCCGTAAATACAACCTTGTAACAGATCTTGGAAAACTGCTGGATCCGATAGCTGACAAGGTGCTTGTTTCCACATCTCTGATTTTGCTTTGCACTGTAGATGTTTTCGGAAATATAATTTCCTTTGGTTACGTATTTATCAGCGTTGCTACATCAATAATACTTGCACGTGAGTTGCTCATCAGTGCAGTAAGGCAGATTGCCGCTGCAAAAGGAGTGGTAATCCAGGCAAACTATTTCGGTAAAATAAAGACAGTCCTGCAGGATATCACAATTGTAGCAATGATAGTGCTGAAGAGCCGTTTCTATGACGTTTTTTCTAAACAGGCTGCGGAGATCTTCAGCTGGGTGTGTCTGGTGTTACTGTCAGTTACTACCCTTATCACGATACTTTCAGGCGTAAAGTACATGATAGACAACAGAAGGGTATTTGCTGAAAAATGATTACATTAATTACAGATAGGATTTCAGACAGTGCTTTATATCTCAAGAGACGTCTTGACGAAAAACTTGTGCCAAACAATATCGTTTGCAGTGAAGAAAAGTCATACATAGCACAATATTTGCCCAATGCAATCAAGTCAAGCAAGGCCGTAATTTTGTGTGGAGACACCGTAGCCATCAAGCAACTGATTGCCAACACGTTTGGTCTTGCAATGTTTTACGACAAACATTGTGAGAAAAACATTGAAAAAAGATGCAACGAAACGAAACAGCCTGTTCCGCCGCAATACATGATGGACAGACTGTGTGAATTGCCGGAAAACTTTGCACATTATTCACTCAGTTACGGCAGACAGTGTGGCTGTCATGGAGAAATCAACAAGTGTTTTGTTTCAGTCCTTCCTGATAATGAACGGGAAGTTGATGCCTTGTTTAACACCTACCTTCTACAGACCATTCAAAGGCTGTATCCACTGGGAGTGTGCAAAGTATTTAAGATATTCGGCATGAGTCCCAAGCAGGCAAGTGACATTGCGTATGAAATCTGTGCAGGTCTAAAGAGTGTTTCGCACAGATGTGAAACATCATCTGCCCTTGATACCAGGCTTACGCTCATGTTCAATTCTAAATCTTCGGAAAAGTTTATCGAAAATGCCTGTAGAGCGGTGGCAGATGCTTACGGACAATATCTCTACGCAAATTGTGACACTACATTGCAAAGAGAAGTCGTAAAAATTCTGACCCAACTCAAAAAATCTCTACGTGTAGCCGAATCACTTACCGGCGGACTGATTGCGTCTAAAGTAGTGGAAGTTGAAGGAGCAAGCCGTGTCTTCGATGAAGGTCTTGTTACTTACAGTATTCCCTCTAAGTGTAGCAGATTGGGAATCAGCCCCTACTTTGTCGACAAATACGGAGTAGTTTCCAATCAGGTCGCTCACGAAATGGCAATGGGATTGTTAAAAAACGGTGCCGACTACGCCATTTCAACAACAGGATACGCAGGTCCCCAGGCTGACGCCGGTCTGCCCGTTGGACTGTGTTTCATCGCAATAGGAACACACAAGGGTGTTTCCGTTTACAAAAATGTTTTTACAGGTACTCGCAACGAAATCAGGGAACAAGCATCCAACAGCGCATTGTACCTTCTTTGGAAAAATTTAATGAATTTGTAGGAGATCAACTATGACAGATGAAAAAAGAAAGGCACTAGAGGCTACCATTTTACAAATCGAAAAGCAATTTGGCAAGGGATCAATCATGAAGATGGGTTCAATGGAAAAGAACAACATTGAAGTCATTCCTACCGGTTGTCTCAGTCTTGACCTTGCTTTGGGTGTTGGCGGTCTTCCCAAGGGAAGAATCATCGAAATTTACGGACCGGAATCTTCAGGTAAAACTACAGTTACCCTGCATGTAATCGCTGAAGTGCAGAAGATGGGCGGCACAGCGGCTTTCATCGACGCCGAACAAGCTCTTGATCCGGTTTATGCAGCTAATCTTGGTATCAACCTTGACGAATTGTACCTGTCGCAACCGGACAACGGCGAACAAGCATTGGAAATCGTGGATTCTTTGGTAAGAAGTAATGCCATCGACCTCATTGTAGTTGACTCTGTTGCAGCTTTGACACCTAAGGCTGAAATCGAAGGCGAAATGGGCGATTCCTTTATCGGTTTACAGGCACGCCTTATGTCACAGGCTTTGCGTAAACTGGTTGCAATAGGCAACAAATCCAAGACTTGTATCATCTTCATCAACCAGCTTCGTGAAAAAGTCGGCGTCCTTTTCGGTTCTCCCGAAACAACTCCCGGCGGTAAGGCATTGAAATTCTACTCAAGCGTACGTCTTGACGTAAGAAAGGTCGATCAGGTAAAAGACGGTGCAGATGTCA
This sequence comes from Candidatus Limihabitans stercoravium, assembly GCA_018715495.1. GTDB lineage: Bacteria > Bacillota > Clostridia > Christensenellales > CAG-314 > Limihabitans > Limihabitans stercoravium. The sequence goes on from DVLO01000022.1 coordinate 96,326, forward strand.
TCGGTAACAAGACACGTGTCAAGGTTGTTAAAAACAAGGTAGCACCTCCTTTCAAATCTGCTGAATTTGAAATCATATACGGTAAGGGTATTTCCCAATCCGGATGTGTGCTTGACCTTGCTGTTGCCAACGGACTTATCGAAAAGAGCGGATCCTGGTTCTCTTATAACGGCGAAAAAATCGGTCAAGGAAAGGAAAACGCTAAGAAATTCCTTGAAAGCAATCCTGAAATCATGGAAACACTTGAACACAAAATCAAGAACGGTAACGAAACTGCCGAATAACAAAGAAACTCTTTCCATTAATAAGCGGGAAAGAGTTTTTAAATTTTTCAATCCGAAAATTAAATATGTGACAACAGATTAATACCGTTAAATTAAATATGAGATTGACACAACAAGAAGTCGGTAAAAGGTAGTTTTCACCAAATAGTTGTGGCTGTTTGCAAAATAAAAGCAAGGAAAACTGGAAATAGTGTAATAATTACTTTTACGCAATCAACCCGTATATCTATAAATTAAAGGTGCACAAATATTTGTGCACCTTCTTTTCTACTTGATCAGAATTTTTTAAGACAGCCGACAACCTTACCTACAATTGATGGAGACTGATCGTCTGTCAGGAATATGTCCTGCATGTTGTCATTTTCAGGATGCAACACGAAGGGTACGGTGCTGCGTAAACGCTTTACCGTAGCCTGGTCTTCCCATGCAGCAACAACTATTTCACCCACAGCAGCCTGATTCTGACTGTTTACAACTACAAGATCGCCGTCGTCGATACCTGCGTTTATCATACTGTCACCTTGAACCCTCAGCAGAAACAGGTTGTCGCCACCAAACAGATCCTTCGGAACAGGGTAGTAGCCATCAATGTTTTCTACCGCAAGGTTACCTGTACCGGCGCTGATACGACCCACAAGGGGCAAAACGTTAACTTGTCCAACGGTGTTTTGTGCAGTAATACCGATTGCTCTGTTTTTATTACTACCCTGTGTGATCAGTCCGTCGTTACGTAACTTCTCCAAGTAGTAGTAAACGGTAGCGGTGGACTTGACTCCAATGTGAGCTCCTATCTCTCTGACAGTTGGCGGATAGTTGTTTTCATCGGTAAATTGTTTTATGAAGTCGTAAACTTCCTTTATCTTTTGTTCAGATTTTTTCATGGCTAAAGTATATCACCAAATAAGGATAAAATCAATAGTTTTTGGGAAATTTTTCAAACAATTGTTCGAATTTGAATGGGCAATTGTGCTTCGTAGTACAAAAATGCAATAAAAACGACGTACTATTACAAACATAGTACGTCAGATTTTATTACCAAACGTGTTTACAGCGTAGTATACTACTTGACAGAAATGTACTTTGAAATGGTTGATATATATTTTCTGTCGATCACAACATCTATTTTCGCTCCGTCATCGGTGTAGGTAGCATTAGTGTTTGCGTCGTACTTGTTGAGCAAAGCCAACACTTTTCCTATTTCACTCATCGGTACTTCAAGATGTACTTTGGCATACTTTTGCATGAGATACTTTTCAATCAACTGCCACAGGACGTCAATATTCTTCCCTGTCAGTGCCGAAACAAATACCGTATCCCCGACAAGCTCTGGTTTTCCGCCTGTGCATTTGTCCATCTTGTTGTAAACTGTAATTATTGGTGCGGTGACGCCCAATTCTGCCAACAGTTGTCTTGTTACATTGTTGTGCAACTGCACGTTGGGATTGGTTACATCCGCCACGTTTAATATGACGTCAGCAAGCAGTGTTTCATCCAATGTGGATTTAAAGGCTTTGACCAGTTGGTGAGGAAGATCCTTAATGAAGCCTACAGTATCGGTAACAACAATGTCTATACCGTTACATTGTACTTTCCTTGTCGTTGTATCAAGGGTAGCAAACAGCAGATTTTCTGCAAAAACATTGTTGCCTGTAAGTGTGTTGAACAGTGTTGACTTTCCGGCGTTAGTGTAGCCCACAAGAGCAACAGTAAAAACTTCCGACCTCATTCTGCTTTTACGCAATGTATCACGTTGTTTTTCAAGCTGTTCCAGTTCGGTGTTAAGCTGATAAATCTTGCGACGAATATTGCGTTTGTCTGTTTCAAGCTGTGTTTCACCGGGACCTCTTGTTCCTATTCCGCCACCTTGCCTTGTGTATTCTTTATCCTGGCGGTTTGCAAGGCGATAGGAAAGTTGTGCCAGTTCTACTTGTTTTTTACCTTCAGCACTCTTTGCATGTAGTGCAAATATGTCCAGTATGAGGTCTGTCTTATCAATTACGTTGCATTCCAGTTTTTCCGTAATGTTTCGTCTTTGTATTGCGTTGAGGTTGTCACAAAACAACACAGTATCCACTTCGTTAGCCTGGCAGTAATCTGCAATTTCCTGGAGTTTTCCGCTTCCCACAAGTGTTGCTTTGTCCGGAAGCTGTTTTTTCTGCACAAATGAAATTTCAATTTTTCCGTTTGCTGTGCGCACAAGTTCGGCAAGCTCAGCCATTTCGTATTCAAGATCGCTTGTATCCTTTTCAAGATATACAGCAACCACCTTTTCAATCTTGTTTATTTGGGGTGTCACGCTCATTTATTCTCCGTCTGAATCATCCGATTCACGCAAAGTTATTTTCTTAGATGCACTGCGGCGAATATCGTCGCTTATAGCAGCGTAGTGCTTCTTGGTTGTATTTACGTCCTTGTGTCCCAGCACATCAGCAACAACGTAAATGTCACCTGTACTGCGATATAACTGAGTACCGAATGTGCTGCGCAACTTGTGAGGTGTGATGTTTTTAAGCGGAACGGCAATTTTGCTGTATTTTTTTACAATGTTTTCTACCGCCCTGGTGCTTATACGTTTGTTCTGCAGCGACAGGAACAACGCCGTTTCTTTGGGTGCGCCTGTGTAACTTTTTCGCCAGTAGTAGTAGTCGTACAACATTCCGGCTACTTCGTCTGAAAAATACAGTATAACTCTTGCGCCGCCCTTACGTGTCACGACAAAGCTGAGATTATCGAAATCGACATCTTCAACATCTATGCCCACAAGCTCACTGACACGTATACCTGTGCCCAATAACAGACCCACTATAGCGTAATCCCTTAGTTTGGTGTTTTCGGCATACTTAGACTGACGTTCTGTCAGCCCCTCTCCGCTGTCAACGACATCCAGCATTTGAGAAATCTCATCTTTCTCCAATCTGACGATATCTTTAGGTCGGATTTTTGGATTGTCCACCGAAACAGTGGGATTGTGTTTAAGTAATCCCTTCTTTTCGAAGTACCGCAGCAAAGAACGCACGGATGACAACTTGCGACTCTTTCCCTGTTCAGTGTTGCTTACTTCGTTTCCCTGTTCATCCTTGTAAAAAGACAGGTATTGCAGGTAGTACTCAAAATCAAACGGAGAAAGATTTTCGATATCAATCAATGTAATGTTACGTGCATCCTTATTTTTGCATGATGCAACATGGGTTGTCAGGTAGGTGAAGAAAACCCTCAGATCGTAGGCGTAGTTGAGCCTGGTAAGCGGTGTAGTGCGTTGAGCTATACCGACAAAGTATTCTTTGCAAAATTCAGGCAAGCCTTCCAGCACGCTGTTCAGTTTTTCGGTGTTGTCAGCGTCACGCTGATGTGTGTATTTGCTCATGCCTACATTATAATACTTTTTTTGTCATGTTGCAAGTGTTGAACTAAAAGGCTTTTGCAAAGACTCATTAAGCTTTAACAGCTTTTATTTGATAAAGCATACTATGTAATTGAGTGTAACTCAAAATAACATTTCAAGGGGTCTTTTAAATGGTTACAGATTTGCAAAATGAACAAACATGTCCCGCCGTTGCCTATCAGATGTCTTCAGTGTGCGTACCCGTCACAGTGACGCCATTTGCAAAAGCAGGTGCAACTGTTACAAAGTGCTGCGGTACAACAATCGTTACACCGGGTAAATCCATTTGTGACGGCGTTAAGAACGGCACATGCGTATTTACAGTAGGTCAGAACATCTGCGTACAGGTTCCCGTAGAATTCGGCGCAGTTGCTCAGGTTGGCGACACCTATGTAAGCTGCAATGGCGCAACGGCTGATGATGTTTGCACAGATTGCAACCAAGGCACAATCATTCCTGAAGAACCTAGGTAGAAGAAGTCATTGCTTAACAGTAATCTTTTCCTACAAAAGTTTCGATATTGACTGCCTGATTCATCTGAGATGCCCCTTGTGAGCATCTCATTTTTCTTGCCACAATTCTATATATGTCCTGCAATACAGCAATTTAAACAAAAAAAACAAACAGGCTGGACTTACATCCAACCTGTTTCAACAGTCAATACAATTTCAAGTGTTTTTGCGATTTTGATTGGTGGCTTAACTACAGAGACTGACCATGTTTTAATACCGGTGAAGTGTAATGATCACACTCAACAACATCAATATCAACTAAACATGTTATTTCCGAAATCAAACAGTGTACATCATACCAACAACGGGGAATATATCAGACGATACAGTAGTTCAAGTTTCAGAAATTTTATCCTTGTATTTACATCGCTTTGTTACTCACATTACGCAGTCTGATAAAGGTGGATGTCACAAAATATGCCAATCCGAAACATTAATAGTAATAACCTTTTCTAGTTTGCTAACAGTGAGTTTCTACCCAATGTGTTGCATTGACAATGTTGCCACATTAATACAATCAAGTACTAATTAATGATTGCATAAGTGTATAACTCATTACACACATTATACTCACCAATCGGTGTAATGTCAATCATTTCTCACCAATTGGTGTAAAGTTAGTTTGGAGGTGTGTAACAATGTACATGGAAAAATTTGCAGAACGGCTTAAAGAATTGATAGGTGAAGAAAGTGTATATTCAGTTGCGAAAAAGATTGGAATACCGCAGCAAACACTCTCAAGATATCTACATTGCCAACGTGAAATAGGCATCGAAAACTTGTGTAAAATTGCCAACTATTTCAAGGAAGACCTTGACTTTCTGTGCGGCAGAAAGGATTACTGATCTTCCGTGTCTGTTTATTTATTTGATAAATTAAAGTAAACGAACTCACAAAAAGTAGTGGGTTTAAATAGTGTGCAGTCTATAATCACTGTGTGAAGTGTGGCAATCATCATTTTTAATTGATGAATCTGCAGATTTAATTTTAAATACGTTTTATTTACATCGTTGAAACTTGGTTTGTCTAGCCAAAGATTAAAATGTCACAAAGCAACCCGTTGCGTGTGAGAATCGCTGTAAAATAAAAAAAAGCCTGGATCAATTCATCCAGACTTCTGTGGCAGGGGAGACGCGATTCGCAAGGAGCGTAGCGACGGAATAGCGAAGGAATTGCCACAATTCAAATACCTTCAGACACAGACTGAATTCACTTTAAAGTCTGAGCGTCACAAAGCAACCCGTTGCGTGTGAGAATCGCTGTAAAATAAAAAAAAGCCTGGATCAATTCATCCAGACTTCTGTGGCAGGGGAGACGCGATTCGAACACGCAACCTACGGTTTTGGAGACCGCTACTCTACCGTTGAGCCACTCCCCTAAATTATTGTAAAAAACAACTTAAAATTGTTTGCAAACAAACTGCTTTACTATTATAATAAATACTGAAAAATAAGTCAACAATATACGGGAAATTTTTAGCTATTTATGAAAAAAATCACAATATATACCGATGGTGCATGTTCGGGAAATCCCGGCGTAGGCGGATGGGGCGCAATACTCAGTTATAAGGGCGTAGAAAAGGAAATAAGCGGTTACGACAAAAGTACGACCAACAATAGAATGGAAATGTTTGCCGTCATACAAGCCCTCAGATGCCTCAAGGAAAGCTGTGAATGCGTAATCTACACTGACTCTCAGTACGTTGCGGATGCGTTCAATCAGGGATGGTTAAAATCGTGGCAAGCAAATAACTGGCGTACTGCCTCAAAATCAGAAGTAAAAAATGTTGATTTGTGGAAGGCACTTCTTTACGAATTAAACAAACACAGCGTTTCTTTTGTAAAGGTAAAGGGGCATGCAGACAACGAATTCAACAACCGTTGTGACAAACTTGCACGTGGTGAAGTGGACAGATATCTTGCAATCATGAAGGAAAGCGGAAATGAGGTATGATGAATGCTATAAGCAGGATGTACGTTTTGTTTTGGCAAGCATTTCAGACGCAGAAACATTCGGGCAACTGCGCAAACAATGTTGGCAAAGTACCTACAGAGGCATTTACCCAGATGAGATAATTGACAATTTTGATTTCAGTTTTCACCTGGAACAAGATATAAAAAGATTGAATGACAAACAGTACAAGAATTTTCTCATAAAACGCAACAATGTAAATATCGGATACATGACATTGAAATTTAACAGTGACTTTCTTTTAATTCAATCCTTGTATCTGTTAGCGAACGAACAATGTAAAGGTATAGGCAATAGGGCTTTCCAAATGGTGCGAAGCATATGTGCAGAAAACAGAATGTCCCACTTTATCTGTTACTGTCATCCAAACAATGTGCAAGCTCTAACATTTTATCGAAAAATGGGTGGTAGAGTAATTTCACATGAAATCTGCAGTGAAAGTTGGCAAAATTCTGTGTGTCTGAAATTTGAAATTTAAATATAAAATAAACAGGCTAATCGTTGTGATTAGCCTGTTTTATTATTTGCTGTATTTCTTGTATAGAATATTGAAGATTACAACACCAAGGGGGAACATTGCCAGCAACACTGCAGGTGCAACTATTCCGGCAAGTACAATAGGGGTGTTGTTTAACTTTATCAAGTCAAATCCGAAAACAAATGCCAGAAGCAGTATCAGAACTATCACAGCAAGACCTGAGGTGTACATCAAGATTCTTGAGAAGTTGAGGTTTGTGCGCTGTTCTCTGGCAGGACCGGAAATGTAACGGAAAGATGTTACAATGGGAACAATCAAACCTACTACAATACAAGCGACGTAGTAACCCCATGTACCCGTTGAGAGATTTGCCAAGCACATAGCACCAAGTATTACAAACAGGATAGCAAATGTAATCCAGGACGCCGTAAAAGCCAGCTTGCGCATGGGAACAAGTTCAATTGATCTGTAAACGGAAGTAGTGCGATTGAAGATGCGCATACGTATTCCCTGTTTTGCAAGCGAATCCGCCATATCCTCAAGTGGCAAAGGACGGTCATTAGCAAACTGCATATTGATTTTGTCAGTTTGCTGTTCGTTAAAATCACGCATACCGTCCAGCTGATCGCCAAGAACATTCATCAACACGTGCTGATAGTTTTCACCGTTTGACTCCGGTTCACGCATTGACAGTTCCTGCGCTTTCAGGTCGAATTTCTGCATGAAATCTTCAGCGTCATCCTGATTTACTTCGAATTTTCTCAACTTGCTTTCATCAGGCTGCTGTTCTAGATGAACTTGCGTCTCCGTAGCAACAGAAACATTGTCGGCAGGTTGTGCTTCCTGCTTGATTTCAACATATTCTGTTGTCTTGTCAGTAACAGTTTCTGTTGATTCTGAAGAAGGTGCCGTTTCGGGAATGGATGGTTTTTCTTCAGCTTTTGGCTGCTGCTCTATGTAAACGGGCCTTGGTTCTTCGTTTTTCTGACTCAACGCATTCAATCGTTCGGCAATCAGGTCCTGTTCGGTCAGTTTGTCAAGTATCTTGTTGCGACGAGGTCTTTTTTGTTTGCTGCCAAACAGTGGTGTGACTTGATCCTGTGTGGCAATCTCAACGTTTGCAGTGTCATCGACAAGGTTACTCATGACCGTCTGGTGGTATTTCCACTCTGCCATGAACTGTTCGCAACTGACACGTCCGCTTTCGGTAAGTTTGTAGTACCTACGGCGACCGCCGTTAGACTCAGCGCCCCAATACGAATAAATCAACTCCTGTGATTCAAGACGTTTGAGGTATGAATACAGTGTCGGCTGCTTTATTTCGTACTGATTTTCGGTGCGATCCTTGATTTCTTTGGCTATTTCGTAACCGTATTTGTCTCCGTTGTACAGCGAACACAAAATGATGGTTTCTATATTTCCCTTTAAAAAGGTAAAGTCGCCACTCATAAACGGGTTTCTCCTTTGTAATCTTTACAAAATTATATGATACAATGTCGAAAATGTCAATATCTAAGAATACTATTTCAGTCATAATATCAACAAAATTTGCATTTGAACGCAAAAAACAGAAAAATGGTGGGAATTTTGTGTGAAAAAATACATAATTTCGACTAATTTTTCGCTAATTAACAAAATGGAAACTGGTATTATTTCGTCATGAAGCTGGTAATTCAACGACATAATGGTCATACAGGAAAAATTCAATTTCGTATCATTGATAACGTAATACATGCCGAAACCGATCAGGATACTTCAGCTGATGAGGTCAAACAATATATAAAAGCAAACAAGAATTGGTTTGCTAAAAAACTGACCACACAGATTAATCAGACAGACAGCAAATCAAATCTTCGTTGTGACAGTCAGATTGCGCAAATTTTTTCTGGAATAAAAACATTAATATGTGGCGAATTAATTGATGTAATGAGTTACCAGGACAAAAAACCTGAATTAATAGATGACATTTTGTATATTAACCAGCAAAAATTTAAAGACAAATACACAAGAAATGCTGAAATCCAGAAGTTTCTTTTGCGATTAGCAAAAGATTTCTTACCACAGGAGATCTCCTCAATAGGAACAAAGATGTCACTGTGTCCATGTAAAATAACCATAAAAGCCTTGCATTCGGATCAATGGATTGTCTGCACAAATCCCAAACAACGTGAAATATGTCTGGATTACCGTGTTGTACAGCTGCCTTCCAAACTAAGGAAGTTTCTGATGATTCACAGTTTTGCGCATTTTTATCAGGCCGTTCACAATTACGCATTTTGGCAAGTCGTCCAACAATACATGGGAAATTATACTGATTGCCTGAATCAGCTTTCTGACTTCAGCTTTCTGAAAATGTGATAGCAAAAAATAATGCTCAGAAGTATTTATTTAAAATGAAATTGATTATATTTTAAAGTCACAGAAATTGATAAAATTTAACAAAAAAACAAGTTTGTTTTACAGAAATTACTGCAAAGATAAATCCTTATTCTGTCTGAACGGCTGTTTCAACCAGGTATTTTTATGTTTTGGTAAGTCTGTTTTTCAACATAAATTAGCCGTAAAGTCACATTTAAACGTACCTACAAAAGAATCAAATGAATAAAATTTAAACTGATTGACCTATAAAGACAAGATAAATTGGAACTTTAATTAATAGGATACATAGTCAAAAATCATTAATACAAAATCTTGTATAGTTCTAATAAGATCAATTTTAAAAGCATTTTGTGGTCAAACTTAGCTCAAAAACCACTCAAAATCCCCTATTTAACCCATATCTATTCGCAAAACCTGTCTTTTGCGAATAGATTATATACACATCAGACTCATTATTTTGCAATTTTAACACAAATTTTACAATAAATTCTCTTGTTTTTTAGCAAATTTACACCAATCGGCCTCCTTAGGCAGGCGGCTTTATTCTTAAACATACCACTTAAAATGCAATATTTTAAAATTACAATCTAGAAAAGTGAAAATTTTTAGTAAATTAAACAAATTAAGTTATTCAATCATCACTACGTTCACAGAAAATTACAACCAGATTTCCATTATTTTTTACCTTTAAGTACTGCAAAATGCCGGCAAAACTCACATTTTGAAACCGTAAAATCGAACAGACCAGCAGGCAATATTTTAGCATACTCTTTTAATTCCGTTTAATTTTTACTACAATTACAACGTCGAACTTACGAAATTAATTTGTATTGTCCTTATTAGTACAATACAAGATTTTGTATTAATGATTGAAGTATAGCACTTTCTCAAATCATCTGTTTTTTTGTGCAACTATAAGTAAATCACGTGTACCAGTCGTTTCATCCTTGTAATTTTCCAAGCATTGCACTATCTCAAATCCACTTTTATTCAGCAAATTTTTGAGATGATCCAAGTCCAATGCACTGTAATAGAATTTTTCACCAAACATTTCGCCCACAACTTCGCCGTCTGTTTTTCCATGTGTAAATAGCAAATAACCGCCAGCGTTTAAAAGCGTCCCCAATTTGTTGTAGATTTTAGCTTGAGCATCATGTTCTATATGCCACAGACTGTCAAAGGCTACCACAGCATCATATTTTTCTTTAGGACAAAAGTTCAAAATATCGCACAACATGAATTTACAGTTTGGCAAATTGAGACTACTTGCATGTTCCACCATTTTTTCAGATATATCGATTCCCGTAACATGAAAGCCACTGCAGCTTAAAAACTGTGCAATTGGCTGCCCTGTTCCGCATCCGACATCAAGAACTTGAGCGCCAGGCTTAAGCAATTTGCTGAATTCCACTACACATTTGTTAACGGGAGAATTTCTGCGAAATTCATTCCAATTGTTGAATATATTATTGTAAGCATTATCTACATTCTTGGTCACTTTGGATCCTCCCACTTTCGCTACTTCTTATCGAAAAACTCAAGTTAAACGCTCTCAATAGCAATTTGTGCAATCAAACTTTAATGACTGATGTGCCATAATATAAAAGCAGGCAAACCGTTACGTTTGCCTGCCTGTAATTTTTACTTTGCGTAGTCTACACTGCGTGTTTCACGAATTACGTTTACCTTGATTTGTCCGGGGTATTCCAATTCGCTTTCAATCTTTTTCGCAATATCGTGCGCCAGAAGTACTGTTGTTTCGTCATTGACAACTTCAGGCTTTACCATGATACGAATTTCACGTCCTGCCTGAACAGCATATGTCTTTTGTACACCTTCGAAAGAATTAGCAATTTCTTCAAGACGTTCAAGACGCTTAACATAGTTTTCAATAGATTCACGTCTTGCCCCGGGACGTGCGCCGGAAACAGCATCTGCTGCTGCTACAATTACAGCTTCCATTGTCATTGGCTCTACGTCACCATGGTGAGACAGAATGCAGTTGACAACTTCCTTGCTTTCCTTGTATTTCTTAGCAAGATCACCGCCGATCTGCATGTGAGTTCCCTCAACCTCCTGGTCAACGGCCTTACCAATGTCGTGAAGCAATGCACCACGTTTAGCCAAGTTAACGTCCAATCCCAGTTCAGATGCAATAATACCTGCGATATAGGAAACTTCAATTGAGTGATTGAGCACGTTTTGTCCGTAGGAAGTACGGTACTTAAGTCTGCCAAGCAACTTGATCAATTCGGGATGTAATCCAAACACACCTGTGTCGAATGATGCCGCTTCGCCTGCATCCTTGATTGTGATGTCCATATCACGCTTTACCTTTTCCACCATTTCTTCAATACGTGCGGGATGGATACGACCGTCAGCAATCAGTTTTTCTATTGTGATACGTGCGATCTGTCTTCTGACAGGATCAAATCCCGACAAAATTACTACTTCGGGAGTGTCGTCGATTATAAGTTCTACGCCCGTTGCATTTTCCAAAGCACGGATGTTACGTCCTTCACGACCGATCAGTCTGCCCTTCATGTCGTCGCTGGGCAACGGAACTGTAGTGATTGTTGTTTCAGAAACCTGATCGCTTGCACATCTCTGAATTGCCATACTGACAATTTCACGGGCCTTGATTTCCGCTGTTTCTTTAGCTTCAGCTTCAATCTTTCTAACCAGACCTGCAGCGTCCTTACGGGCATCGGATGTGATGGATTCAATAAGAATCTGTTTAGCTTCCTCTTTGGTAAGACTTGCAACTCTTTCAAGTTCAGCTTCTATTCTTTCCGAAGACTTCTCCAATTCCTGTTGACGTTTGTTGAGTTCGTTTTGTTGAGAAGAAATGTGCTTCTGTTGGATGTCCAGCTGGTCAATCTTTTTAAGTACAATTTCTTCCTTTTTATCCAGGGCTTCTTCTTTTTGATTAAGACGGTTTTCCTGACGTTGAAGTTCCTGGTTCTTTTCACGAACTTGTCTGTCGTGTTCTTGTTTAAGTTTGTGAGCTTCTTCTCTTGCCTCTAAAATGGCTTCTTTCTTTAAAGCCTTTGCTTCAATGTTGGCATTGTCAACGATTGCTTGTGCTTCGGCCTTAGTTGTACCAATTTTCTTGTCTCTAACATATTTATGGATATACATCCCCAAGGCACCACCTGCGCACAAACAGAGAATGCCTACGATTACGGGAATTAACCAGGTAAGTAAGTTGGATTCAGCAAGGAAGAAAAACGCAATGTGATTCATGTAAGTTTTTCTCCTTTAAATTTTTCAGGTTGAAATTACAAAATTCCAACAAATACATTTTAATGTATTTTGTACACATTGTCAAGGTGTAAAGTGTAAGAATTTACATATATTTAAAAAACCTTGAAATTTTAAATATTCCAGCATTTAAATATTTCGACAAAGCAAATCGACGCAACACTTTTTTGTTATTAAAGACGATCAAGATTAAAATAAATCAATGAAAAACACCATACTATGTTTAAAATAGTATGGTGCAAATGCCATAAAATGATAGTTGTTAACACAAAATCAGTTCAAATTTAGCGATTCAAGAACTTTTTCCAATGCAATTATTCCATGTTCAAGAGTTACACCACCTTGAAGGTAACCAATGTACGGAGCTCTGATCGGACCGTCACAACTCAGTTCTATTGATGCCCCTTGTACAAAACACCCCGCCGCCATGATTACTTCATCATTATATCCCGGCATTGCCCAAGGCTCAGGAGTAACATAACTGTCAACAGGAGAAACATACTGCACAGCCTGCACGAAATTGACAAGTTTTTTAGCATCTCCAAATTTAATGGAACATACAATGTCGTAAAACTTTTCGTTAGGCTGCGGTTTCACATCGTAACCTAACGACGACAAAACAGAACTGAACAATGTAGCTGTCTTTAAACTTTGCGCAACAACATGCGGAGCGAGGAAAAGGCCCTGATAAAAATTGCGGTAGCCTGCGGCATATGATCCTACTTCCATTCCTACAGTAGGCGCAGTCAGTCTTCCTGCAATGCGGTCAATGTACTTTTGCTTTCCTACGATGTAACCTCCTGTCGGGGCAATAGAACCGCCAGGATTTTTTATCAGCGATCCGATAGCAACGTCAACGCCTGCATCCGTAGGTTCTTCGGTTTCTACAAATTCACCGTAGCAATTGTCTGTCACAATACAGCAATCTGTCTTCGTACGAACAAAATTGACAGCGGCACGAATGTCCTCAACGGAAAAGGCGTCACGCCATTCATATCCTCTTGAACGCTGAATATAGACAACTGCAGGATTGTATCTTTCAATAGATTTCCCTATTGCATCAAAATCCATTTTGCCGCCCTTCAGGCTTACGCTATAGAAGTTCACACCGAAATCCTTCAAACTTCCTTCACTGCCCTCAATTACACCATGTAATGTATCGTAAGGAGCGCCCGTTATGCTGAGAATGACATCACCACTCTTGACTAAACCAAACAGCGCAATTGTTATCGCATGCGTTCCCGACGTGATCAGCGGACTGACTACAGCCTTTTCAGTATTAAACACGTCTGCAAAGACACGGCACAGATTATCACGACCTTCATCATCATACCCGTAGCCGCTTGTTCCGTTGAAATGTCTCAATGCAACTCTGTTTTTGCGAAAAGCGTCTAGAACTTTCTTCTGGTTACAAAGGGCTACACGGTCAATTTCATCAAACTGTTTTTTACACTTTTCTATATGTTCTTTAATTAAATTGTTCATTTCTCACCTTACTATTACAATAATAGTACCTTGCGTTCAACATATCTTTTGAAATATTTATCTCAAAAAAAAACTCTAATCTATTTCACATCGTATAATCGCAAGCAATGAAATCTGCCACTTTTTCTACACCACCAAACGTCTGAACGTCAATCCATTGTGCGTCAAGCCGTTTGAAATAGGTAAGCTGTCTCTTGATGTAATGTCTGGTATTTATCTTAAGACGCTCTATTGCTTCGCTCAAGGAACACTTCCCGTCAAGAAAACTGACAATTTCCTTATACCCTATTGCCTGCATGGAAGTACTGTTTCGACAATTGTATTTACGCAAAATGCCTGCGACCTCATCAACCAAGCCATCTCTCACCATCTTGTCGACACGCCTGTCGGAATTTTCATACAGAAATTGTCTGTCCGCAGTAAGAACATAGAGTTTATGGTCAAAAGCACACTTGCGCTTACCCTGCCCCTGCGATTTCTTCTGCCCCGACATGGCTATTTCAAGGGCACGGATTACTCTTTTAATATTGTTGCGATCAATGGTCTCAAACGTTTCGTAATCCATCTCACTAAGCATTTGCCACAATTTTTCCCTACCGAATTGCCGGTAGATTGTCTGCAACTCACGACGAATTTCGGCAGTCTGCTCGCCCCCTGCAAAATCAAGCGGATATATCAGACAATCGAAATAAAAGCCCGTGCCACCCGCCATAACAACATTTTCAAGGTGAGCCACACTGCGCACGGCACCGTCACAGTAATCCTGCGCTGAGAAATCTACATCAGGGGTGACGACATCAATCATGTGATGAGGAATCCCCTGCATCTCCTCTTTAGTTACTTTAGCCGTGCCGATGTTCATGTCCTTGTATACCTGCATGGAATCTGCCGACAAAATTTCAAGATTGAGCCTTTTAGCAACCTCTACCGCCGTTGCACTCTTGCCTACACCTGTAGGTCCTAAAATTCCCAGTATTTTCAAGACACTACACCAACCTTTTGAACATCTTTTCCAGTTGCGACTTAGTATATACAACGGTTATGGGACGTCCATGAGGACATTGCACCGCCTTATTGTCAACGATTTGCTGCACAAGATATTTTATTTCACGATTAGACATTGTGTAGCCCGCCTTGATAGCCTGACGGCAGGCACGTTTAGCAAGTTCTTCCTTGATGAGTTGCTTGCTTTCTATCTTTTCCCCAACCTTACTTACAAGGAAGCGTACAAATATGCGCATGTCAACATCGACGAACATGGAAGCAACTCTCTCAATTCGGAAAGTGTTGGTGCCGAACGGTTTTACTTCAAATCCCGCTTCACTTAAGAATGGCAAATTTTCTTCAATGTGTTGAGCTTCTTCTTCAGTAACAGTAAACACATAGGGAAACATCATGTCCTGCATTGGCAGCTTGTCGGTACTGGACATGTACTTGTCAAACAGTATTCTTTCATGAGCGGCATGTTGATCTATCATTACAAACTTGTCACCTACTTCCAGCAGTAGATAGGTATTAAACAAGATACCAAGAATACGCACGCCCTGATAGTAAAGGTCATCACATTCTTCTTCCTGTGACTGCTGTTCGACGGGTTCTTTAAAGTCCTCTTCAAACTCTGCGTAAACCGTTGTGGGAGGCTGAACTTCCTGTTCCTGAGGTTTGGACTGTTGTATTTCAGCAGGTTTGGCATCGCTGCGATAAAGAACTGCTTCGCTGTAATGTCCTAGTCTTGCTTTATTCTGAGCAAGTGCATCTTCATATGTAATGCTTTCCAGTTTCTTTATAAAGTCCTGAAATTTCTTTTCACGTTCTTCACGAATATCATGCTCATCTATTTTATTGATAGCATCAATCTGACCGGGCAAAAGCGTTTCACCCTCAAAACCGTCAAGATTTTTAAAGAAGTCGTTTTGCATTGTAACAGGCTTTACGTATTCCAGAGGAGTTGGTTCTTGTTTAGGAGTAGTCGACAAAAGATTGTCAATTTTTTCTTCGCTGTATTTTTTGAGAGCCTGTTTTATCGGGTAATGAACGGCACTGAACACCTTGTTCTTGTCTGCAAAACGCACTTCCATTTTGCTGGGATGAACGTTTACATCCACTTCATCAAAAGGCAGTTCTACATGCAACACAAAGAACGGATAGTTTCTTGTCATCAGATATGACGAAAAGGCTTGTTTTACTGCTGTCTGAATTGTGATATCTCTGACGTATCTGCCGTTTACAGTCATCGTCTGGTAAGTGCTGTTCGCCTTAGTATAGTCAGGCGTTCCGACGTAACCTTTCACAACAACATTGTGGTATTCGGAACAGATCTGCAAACAGTTTTTATAGCAGTCTGCACCATACACGCAGTAAATAGCCTCCTCCGCACCGCCACCTTTAAATTGAAATACATACTTGCCGTTGAGCATGTAGTTGATTTCCAACATATCGTTGCACAAAATAAGACGGGCAACAAACTGTGTTATTTCGCTGTTTTCCTTGGAAGTCGAACGCAAAAACTTCTTGCGGGCTGGAGTATTGTAAAACAAGTCGCTTACGGTGACGCTTGTTCCCGTATTTGCCGAACAGTAAGTCTTTGAAGTGATGACACCCTCTTCCACAGTCACTTTTACAGCGGTATCGGTAAAAGGCGTTTTTGTGACCATTTCCACATGCGAAACAGATGAGATACTTGACAAAGCTTCCCCTCTGAATCCCAGCGTTTCAATGCCGTCAAGCTGATCGGCGGTCAACAACTTACTTGTTGCATGTTTCAAAAATGCCGCAACAAGGTCGTCCTCTTCGATACCACAACCGTTGTCCGATACGGTAATACTGCCCTGACCTTCATCACTGACAACAATGTCAATTCGGGATGCTCCTGCGTCAATGCTGTTTTCAACAAGCTCCTTGACTACAGAACAGGGGCGTTCTACTACTTCTCCTGCCGCTATTTTGTTGTAAACTTCACTTTTGAGTATGTTTATCTTAGCCATTTTTTACCCTTTTTACCAAATCGTTGAGAATGTCAAATGCTTCAATTGGAGTACATCTGTTGATGTCGATATCCCTCAATATAGACACCACTTCACGCTGCGCACGGTCGTTTTCCTTTTTATACTGCGATTGTTCGATATCATCAAGTTTAAAGTTGATATCGCTGTTTTCAAGCATCTTGACAATCTGTCTTGCCCTGTCGCAAATTTCCGACGGAACTCCGGCAAGCCCGGCAACTTCGATACCGAAACTCTTGTTGGCTCCGCCACGTGTGATTGTGTGAAGGAATATCACTGAACCGTTGTATTCCTTGACATTTATTTTATAGTTCTTGACCCCCGGAACACGACCTTCAAGTTCAGTCAATTCATGGTAATGAGTTGCAAACAACGTTTTTGCACATATGTTCTGTGAAACGTATTCCATTATCGCCCAAGCAATGGACAATCCGTCAAATGTAGATGTTCCTCTGCCAACTTCGTCCAATATGATGAGACTGTTTTTAGTTGCGTTATTTACAATGTTTGCAACTTCTACCATTTCTACCATGAATGTACTTTGGTTAAAGGAAAGATCATCAGACGCTCCAACACGTGTAAAAATCTTATCCACAATGGGAACAAGCGCACTTCTTGCCGGAACAAAACTACCCATATGTGCCATGAGTGTAATCAGTGCAACCTGTCTCATATAGGTGCTCTTACCCGCCATGTTCGGTCCCGTGATAACCATTGTGCGGTTTTCATCGGTGTCAAGCAGCGTATCATTGGTAATGAATGCATCGCCACGCAAAAAACTTTCCACCACAGGGTGTCTGCCCTCTGTAATGACCAAACGGCTGTCCTTCGTGTTTATTGTAGGCTTGACGTAATTGTTAACTACAGCTACCTTTGCCAACGAACACAAACAATCAAGACAGGCAATCGAATAGGATGCCTTTTGCAACGATGGTATGTACTGCAGCAGGTGATTGCGAACCTCTTCAAAAAGAGACTTTTCCATTTTTTCACGCTTTTCTTCGGCAGTGAGTATCTCTTCTTCCAACTCTTTGAGACGTGGACTGACGTATCTTTCTCCGTTTGTCAGCGTTTGCTTTCTTATAAAATCATCAGGAGCAAGATTCTTGAATGAATTGGATATTTCGAAGTAGTAACCAAACACTCTGTTGTATCCAAGTTTCAGCGTACGTATTCCGGTGCGGTTGCGCTCATACTCTTCCAGTTCGCTGATCATTTTCTTTCCGTTAGTGGCAAGATTTACCAGCCTGTCAAGTTCGCTATTGAAACCTTCTTTTATGTAACCGCCTTCTTTTAACAATTGCGGCGCATTAGAAACAATGGCCTTGTCAAGATAACCGTACAAATCTGCAAAATCATCAATTTGTTCAGCAAGCGATTGCAAGACCTTACATTTGCGTGAAGCAACAAGTTTCTTGATTTCAGGAATGTTCTGCAACGACGACTGCAATATATTGCAATCTCTTGGGGTAAGGTTGTTGTAGGAAATCTTACCGGCAAGTCTTTCAATGTCCTTGACAGATGAAAGAAGTTTTATCATACCGTCACGCAATATGAAGTCGGAATACAGTTCTTCCACTCCTTCTAGTCTGCGATTTATTGCCTTGAGTGACTGCAACGGACGGTCAATCCAGTTGGCAAGCATGCGTGCACCCATGCTTGTAGACGTCTTGTCCAACAACCACAGCAAACTTCCCTTACGCTTGTTGTCGTTAGCCGAAACTGTCAGCTCAAGATTTCGTCTGGTCTTGATGTCAATGGACATGTAGTCTTTTTCCACCAGCACACGAATTGACTTTAAGTGCGTGAGTTTGCGTTTTTGCGTTTCATTGACGTAAGCAAGAAGCGCCCCGCAAGCGGATACTGCAAGTTTCTTACCCTTGATTCCAAATCCGTCCATTGTCAGGACATCGTATTGAGTCAGCACGCATTTTTGTGCGGTCTTATATTCAAATGCACTGTCATTGTACAGCGTCAGTTCGGGAACAAAACCGGCCTTGACACACTCAAGAGAACCATTAAAAGGCATTGCGTCGCTGTTAGCAATTATTTCACTTGGTTTATAAGACACCAACAACTCCTGCAACTCTTTAACTGCCCTGAATCCGTCAAATTGTTGCGCAACAAACTCACCGGTTGTAATGTCACAAATAGCGCAACCTACCACATCGTCTTTTAGCGCAATGGCACAAATAAAGTTATTGCGTTTTTCTTCCAGAACAGAGCCTTCCATTACAGTGCCGGGGGTAATCACACGCAGCACACCACGCTCAACCATTCCCTTTCCGGTTGGTTCAGTGAGTTGTTCACAGATTGCCACCTTTTGTCCTGCTTCAACAAGTTTTGCAATATAGTTGTCTACAGCGTGATACGGAACACCACACATCGGCGCACGCTGATTGTCTCCACAATCACGCTTTGTCAATACTAGATCAAGTATTTCACTTGCTTTCTCAGCATCCTCAAAAAACATTTCGTAGAAGTCTCCAAGCCTGTACAACAGAATACAGTCTGGATACTGTGCCTTTGTTTTAAGATAATGCGACATCATTGGTGAGTAGCCCATTTAGTCCTCCTTGACTGCCCTGCCCCACAATGTAGCGGAACGGGCTTGTTCAACAACAACATTTACAAATTGTCCGACGGGATTGAAGTCGCAACGGAAGTTTACCAATCTGCCGTTTTCGGTGCGTCCGCAGTAAGTGTCAGGATACTTAGGGTTGATATCCTCTGCCAGCACTTCGTAAACTTTCCCCTGCATTTGCGAACTCAGTTTCTTGGTGATTTCGTTTTGAGTTTTAAGCAGCAACTGTATGCGGCGTTGTTTTTCCACATAAGGGATCTGATTTTCCATTGAGTAGGCAGGAGTACCCTTTCTTCTAGAATAAATAAAACAGAATGCCGAACTGTATTCCGCCTGGCGAACAAGATCTAAAGTATCCTGGAAATCCTGTTCCGTTTCACCCGGGAAACCGACCATGATATCTGTGGTGATTCCCACATCAGGCAGGCTTTCACGAATTGCTCTGATTTGTTCCAGGTAGCGCTCACGTGTATAACGTCTGTTCATGCGACGCAGTACGTCGTTGCTTCCACTCTGAACAGGCAAATGAATACTGTTACAGATGTTTTTGTTGTTTCTGACAGCGTCTATTACGTCCTGCGTCAAATCCTTGGGGTGAGAGGACATAAAGCGCACACGGAACTTACCCTCAATTTTTCCAATCTCATTAAGCAACTTGGAAAAATTTGTTCCGTCACCCAGATCATTACCGTAAGAGTTTACATTCTGTCCCAGCAAAGTAATTTCCTTATATCCCTCAGCAACAAGTTTCTTGACTTCTGCAACAATATCTGACATGCTACGGCTGCGTTCACGTCCTCTGACGTACGGAACGATACAGTAACTACAAAAATTGTTGCAACCGTAAATTATGTTTACCCATGCATTGGGTGCACTTGTACGTGTCAAAGGCATGGCGTCTTCACTGCCCTTGATGTAACTTTCGTCAAAAACCTTGTTCTTGCGGTTAGCACGCACTTTGTTTATAGCCTCAGGCAACATTGAAATGTTACCTGTTCCCAATACAATGTCGACATACGGATATCTTGAACGGATTGCCGACTGAACGCCCTCCTGCTGCGTCATACAGCCACACAGTGCAACAATGAGATTTTTGTTGTTCAGTTTGAGTTTCTTCATTGTTCCGATGTGTCCGTATATTTTCTGTTCAGCAGTCTCTCTGATACAACATGTATTAAACAGTATTATATCGGCATCCTTCTCTTCAGCACATGGCGTGTATCCCAATTCTTCCAACATGCCTGCAAGTTTTTCCGACTCATGTATGTTCATTTGACAGCCATATGTGTTTATGTAGTAAATCAAGTAAACTTCCTCCTGGTGTTACAATGCCTAGAAATCTATTTTAATATTATATCTTTTTTTGCAGTTTTTTTCAAGTAAATAAATATAAATGTCAAAACAATAGATACTAAATTTACTATGAAAAAGGCATTGAAGATATTTTTTACAACTACGCTTATTACCGCCGCAGTGTTACTGATTGCCGTAACAGTAACTGTAGCAATTGTCAAAGGGGACAACCAATACGTAAACTTTGATGTAAGCAGGCTAAACGCAATAAACTACACGCTTACAGTCAAGGATTTCTACGGAAATGACATAGATCAACCTGTATATATAAACAACAGAAAACAAGTCAGCATTGACGCATTGAATGACTACACAATCGATGCCTTTGTGTACACAGAGGATAAACGATTTTTCAGCCATGACGGTCTTGACTACGTAAGAATAGGAAAAGCAATGGTCAACAATTTAATGTCGGCAAGGTTTAAAGAAGGAGCGTCTACCATCAGTCAACAGCTGATTAAAAACACGCACCTTGATAATGAGAAGACCATAAAAAGAAAAATTAACGAAATGCTGCTTACAGGAGAACTTGAAAGCAGATTTTCCAAACGTGAAATACTGGAAATGTATCTCAACACTATTTACTTCGGTAAAAATGCCTACGGAATAGAAAGCGCAAGTAATGTTTACTTCGATAAAAGCGCAAGCGAACTTACACTGTCGGAGAGCGCAATACTTGCTGGAATGATAAAAGCTCCAAACACCTACGCTCCGGACAAAAACATTACAAAGTGTACGGAAAGACGCAACACTGTTCTTGCGCTGATGAAACAAAATAACAGAATAGACGAAACGCAATACAATGATGCGATAAATGAAGAAATCACGGTAACCAGTAATTTCAAATTGCAACAGACATATATGTACGCTGTTGTTGAGGAGGCATGCCAACTACTCAATCTGTCACCGCTGCAACTACTGAACAGCGGACTTGTTATTGAAACCTACTTCAAGCCGCAGATTCAGAAAGAAGTCACCGCTGTACTGGAAGAATACAATGGTGATGAAAACGTGTCAGCATTGATAGCAGAAAACGACAACTGCGGCATAGTAGCTTTTTACGGTACAGGCGGAGATATCTATTTTTCTAAACGCCAAGCGGGGTCAGCGCTAAAACCATTGGCCGTATACGCACCTGCGTTGAATGAGCGTAAAATTACCGTTGCAACACCTGTTCTTGATGAAAAGACAACTTTTGGCAGTTACTGTCCCAAAAACTTTGGAGACAAGTATTACGGAAATACCAATGTCATGTACAGCGTGACAAAAAGCCTCAATGTTCCTGCAGTAAAAATTTTAAACAGCATAGGAGTCAATACGTCATGCAGATACCTTGAACAGTTGGGAATGAATATAGAAAAAGAACAAAACCTTTCGCTTGCACTAGGTAACGTAACAGGGGGAACAAATCCTCTGGAAGTTATCGAAGGTTACACTGCGCTTGCACGTGGAGGCCTGAAAAGCGACCTGTCCTTTATAAAAACAATTCGAAACGGACAGCACACACTTTACAGTCACCAGCTTACAAGAGAAAGGGTGTTCAGCACTGCAAGCAGTTACCTCACAACAAACATGTTGCAATCTGTTGTAAAAGAAGGAACAGCTAAAAAACTTGCAACATTGCCTTACGAAATTTGCGCAAAAACAGGAACTGTCGGTGACACTAACGGCAACAGTGATGCGCTTGTCTGTGGTTACTCTACCAAATTCACCTTCAATGTGTGGATGTCGGGAAAACTTGACAATACCGTCACGGGAGGGAATAAGCCATGTGAGCTTGCGTACAAGTTCTTGCCCAAAATATATAAAGGTGAAGTGAAAAATTTCACGGTACCGGCAGACGTAGTTAGACTGGAAATAGACAGCAAACTTTTGTCCGAAACAGGATTGACAAAACTTGCAACGCCTCTGACTAACGCTAAAGACAGACAGACATTTTACTTCGACAAAACCAACCGCCCGACGCAATACAGCACCAGAGTAGAAGACACCATTCCGTTGAATGTTGTTGTTGATGGAAAAATTGTAACAATAACTGCAGACAGCAATTTAAAAATGAGACTCTACAAAGAACACGATGGAAAGGTGACAACAGCGGATTTTGTGAGACAATACGTAGACTACAACGCTGAGGAAGGCGAAAATATCTACTACGCCGAAATACTTTTAGATGGACAGGTTGTAGGCAAAACATCAAGTTGCTCAATCACAATTCCGAAAAAAGAGGAGGAACGCCGCAGAGAACCAATAAGCTGGAAGGATCTTTTGAGTTGGTGGGATTAATTAGCAAAATTTAGTTTGCCGTTGTATGCTTAATTATACAATTGTCTAGATAATTACAAGCCGTGAAACACTGTATTTTGTGTATTAATATGCAAAAACGATACTTTACCTGCGTATTTTTATGCAAAATCACAGTGTTTTATATATATTTCACGCATATTATTCTATATTATATATTACTATGTTTAAAATAGTACTATATATAAAGCATTTAACGCAGATTAGTCCCCTTCTATCTAGACAACACTTAGACTGAATAAAAACAAATAATAATTAAAAATCTAATCAATTTCACTGCAGCAAACGGACACCATCACATTCGATCTGAACGACGTTCCTTTTCTACTTATTGTTTAAGACAAAAATACACCATCATATCACAAAATTAGACCTGGTTAAAACAGGCTTTTATGCAGAATTTAAAAATGATTATATAAGTATTTTTGCAAAAATTCAGTTTAAAATTACCAAAATTTAATAAAATAATCAGTCTAAACAGCCATGCCACAACACACACCATCATAAGCATTTACCTGCCTTTTTCCCACAGAAAAATACTATTTTAAGAGTTAGAAGAAAATAAATCCAAGAAAATTTGTCACAGGTTTTGAAGTGAGAATAATAAAAACTTCTTTCAGCAAATCCCCAAAAATACCTACGACCAGGTAAACTTTATAAAACCATTTTGCTCCACTTAATTGCAAGCGGCAATTCAATAGAATGCTTGCAGCCTAACGAAACGAACGTTGACAACTGTTGCTTCACTTTAACATATTCAACACTATTTACGCACAATGCTGTTAAAAGTCCCAATTAAAAGCACGGACAAGACAAAAAAAACACCCCAAAATCGGGGTGTTAAATTTAACATTAAAGAACAATCGTTTCGAC
Organism: Candidatus Limihabitans stercoravium; assembly: GCA_018715495.1. Lineage (GTDB taxonomy): Bacteria > Bacillota > Clostridia > Christensenellales > CAG-314 > Limihabitans > Limihabitans stercoravium. The sequence continues at coordinate 120,194 of DVLO01000022.1, forward strand.
ATTCTCCAAGGCTTGATTCACCAGAGCTTCAACATCAAGAGCAGATTCAACTTTTTCAACCTTGTCCAGCCTGGGTTTCGTGACAGGATTTTTAGGAAGGAAGATTGTGCAACAATCTTCGTATGGCAAGATTGAAGTTTCAAAGGTATCAATCCTTTTAGCAATTTCAATAATTTCATCCTTGTCAAAGCCAATTAATGGACGCAAGACGGGCATCGTAGCAACAGAATTGGTACTTGTTATACTTTCAAGAGTCTGACTTGCAACCTGTCCAAGACTTTCTCCGGTGATGGTTGCACCACAGCCGTATTTTTTAGCCAATCTTTCAGCAATGCGCATCATGAATCTACGCATGATTGTTATCATGAATTCTTCGGGACAATTTTCGTGTATAGCCGTCTGAATTTCCGTAAAACTTACTACATCAACGGTCATATGCAAGGTGTATTTCTTGACAATTTTAGCAAGAGTCAAAACCTTCTCTTTAGCCTGCAAACTTGTAAAAGGATAACTGTGGAAATGTACCGCTCTCACGCTCATTCCACGTTTCGCCATCATATAAGCCGCAACAGGGCTGTCAATACCTCCGGATAGCAACAGCATACCCTTTCCGCCCGTTCCGACCGGCATACCGTTTACGCCTTTTATAGTATCAGCGAATACAAACGTCTTTCCGTTTTCTCTGATATCAATGTTTACCACATGCTGCGGCTTGTGCAGATCAACAGTCAGTTTATTGTTTGCTTCCAGCAGATCACCACCTATCGACGAAGCAAGTTGCATTGAATTCAACGGGAAATGCTTGTCAGCACGGTTACAAACAATCTTGAATGTTCCACTCTGTGGAGCAATCGCAAGAGCAGACTCTTTGATGTCGTCGTAGTTACTTGGCACCTCATCCGCAAGACTCACGGAATATACCCCAAACACATTTTTTACAATGTCAAGTATGTTTTGCGCCTGATCTTCGTCAAACTGGCTGATTACATATCTGCCCGACTGCTTAGAAAACTTGTATTCGTATCCTTCAAGGCAATGCTTGATGTTGTTTACAAGCGCATTTTCAAAAAATCCCCTGTTGTTTCCCTTCAGGTGGATTTCGGAATATCTGATTAAAATTACCTTCATTAAAATTTTACCCCCATGGTTTGGCGAAGCAAGGCTACATTTTTCACAAGCTTATCAGCAAGGTTTCTTACTTCATCTTCTGTGTTGTATTTGGAAAAACTTACCCTAATTACTCCTTCAAGGTAATCCTTCTCCAGCGAAATTGCTGACAAAATACGGCTGTGCTTGTTTTTAGAACTGCACGCAGATCCCATTCCAACAACAACGTCATCACCTTCAAGCATGTGCATCAGCACTTCAGACTTTATCTTGGCAAATGCAATAGACATTATTGCAGGAGATACATTTTCGACACAGTTTACCTTGCACATAGGAATTTCCTGCAATTTTTCAGCAATGATTTGCTTGTATTTTTCAAATTGCTTAGTGTGCTCCGCAACACCCGCAACAGCTTTTTCAAGTGCACAGGCAAAAGAAACAATACCTGCTACATATTCAGTACCCGACCGCAAATTGGATTCCTGTCCGCCGCCATTTATCAGAGGATTGAGATTGACATGTCTTTTCACATACAAGCACCCCGTCCCCTTACTGGCATGTATTTTATGTCCGCTTACTGAGTACATATCAACACCAAGACCTGTAACATTTACGTCAATCTTTCCTACTGCTTGCACTCCATCCGAAAAAACAAGCGTATTACGGTTTACGCTTTTTACAGCGGACACAATGGCTTTTATGTCATTGACTGCACCCGTTTCATTGTTGACATGCATTACTGCAACTAATGATGTATTTTCATCAACAAGGGCAGCTACATCTTCGGCTAAAGTATGACCATCACGTGTCGCAGGACAAAATCTGACTTCAACACCGCTGTTTTTCAATCGAAGCGCAGTATTATAGACAGCCGAATGTTCTACACCGCCAACAACCACGTTGCAATTTTTTCTTTTTGAAGTACTTAGTAAAGCTAGGTTGTCTGCTTCAGTTCCACCCGAAACAAACACAATTTCCATAGGCGACGACGCACCCAGCGCACGCGCAACAGTACTGCGTGCGTCTGAAATACCTTTAGCCACTTCAAGACTGTATTTATTCAGAGACGATGGATTAAAGTACAATTCACTCTGATACTTATTTATAATCTGCAACACATCGTCATCCACACGTGTTGTTGCACAATTGTCAAAATATTGAACCATAATTTTTCCTTTGTTATTTGAGAGTCACAACAGTAACGCCGCTGTCGCCCTCACCCGGTCTGCCCAGTCGGAATTCGGCAATGTTGGGATGATGTTTAAAGTGCTGATGCAAACCTTGGCGAAGTCGACCTGTACCCATTCCGTGTATTACCCACACAGTGCTGAGACCACCCAGCACTGCACGATCGATAAAGTCATCGACATTGGCTATAGCCTCATCAACAGTTTGACCAAGCACATTGATTTCGTTACTATACGAACGACTGTCAACCTGTCTGTGCGCCGTCTTGCTGTGTGTCTGCTTTACGATCTTTTTGTCCTGCTTGTAGTAGAACAAGTCATCGGCCGTAACGTTTACCGTCATGTTGCCAGCCTTCACAATGATTTTAGAAGGCGACTTGATTTCCGCAACGGTGACTGTTGAATTTATTTTGGAACAAAACGCCGTCATGCCTTTTTTGAGATCGGAAAACTTTATTTTGTCGCCCGTAAACACGTAGTCATCGTCCTTCTCTTCCTCAGGCATTGCGTTGGCAACCTTTTTAGCAAGCGCTCTTGCCTCAAATAGAGCCTTGTCGCTAACATCACTGTTTAAGAGATCTTTTATTTGTGCGATTATATCCTTACATTCACGTTGAGCGTCAGCAACAATCCTGCGGGCTTCCTGACGTGAGCCGCTGAGTAATTTTTCACGTTCAGCAGACAGACTCTGATTAAGTTTTTTAGACTTTTCCAATTCCTGTTGCAGACTGCGGTTTAGTTCGTTTGTTTCAGCTACCTTGTCTTCGTATTCCTTTCGGATACTTTCAGCGTTGGAAAGCACTTGTTCCAGTTGCACACTGTCGCCGTCTACGTACTTTTTAGCCATGTCTATCACAGTACTGTCCAGCCCAAGACGTGATGCGATTGCTATTGCGTTTGAACTGCCCGGCACCCCCATTACAAGTTTGTACGTAGGCTCATATGTTTCGGGATTGAATTGCATTGAAGCGTTTTCCACACCGTCGGTAATCAAAGAATATTCCTTCAACTTGCCGTAGTGAGTTGTAATCACAGCCTTACAACCCGACTTACGCAAATACTCAGTAATTGCAACTGCAAGCGCAGACCCTTCATTAGGTTCTGTACCAGCCCCCACTTCGTCAATAAGCACCAGACTGTCCGACGTAACATCATTTAAAATATCCCTGAGATTAGTCATGTGACCGGAAAACGTTGACAAACTTTGCTCAATTGACTGTTCGTCACCAATGTCACAGTAGATGCTCTTAAAAAACGACACTTCACTTTCTTCAGTACACGGCACAAACATGCCTGCCATTGCAAGCGCAGTAAGCAATCCGACGGTCTTTAGAGTGACGGTCTTTCCGCCCGTATTAGTACCCGTTACAACAACAATGTTCGATTGTTTACCTATTTCAAAAGAAATCGGAACAACCTTTTGCTTGTCGATCAGGAGATGACGTGCATTTTTCAGTTTGATTGTACCTTCACAGTTTAAGACAGGTTTCGTGCACCTGTTGGCAATGCCGTACTTTACACGTGAAAAAATCACGTCAATGTCGCTGATTGTTTCCAGATTGTTTTGCAACATTCTGTAAATCGGAGTTAACCTATCGGTAAACGACTGCAAGATTCGCTGCATTTCTTCACGCTCCTGCAACACCGCTTCTCTGAGATTGTTGTTTAGTTGGACAACCGCCATTGGTTCAATAAACAATGTTGAACCGGATGCGGACTGATCGTGAACAATACCACTGACGTAATTCTTGTATTCCTGTTTAACAGGAAGGACATACCTGTCACCACGCAGAGTTACAATAGAGTCCTGCAAATACTTAGACAAATCGCTGTTCTTACTGTAACTCTGTAATTTTTGTTTGATGTCAAGGTTGATTTCCCTTATCTTTTTTCTGATGGCGTACAGTTCATCGCTGGCACGATCATTCATTTCTTCATCGCTGATAATGGCAAAATCGATTTCATCCTCCATACGCTTGTCTGCATAAAGAGTACCAGCCTTAGCCTGTAACAATCCGATGTCAATTCCGTAGTCCTTCATCAGTGCAGACTGTAAAAGTCTTGCAGTACGTAATGTACGCATTACCGCAAGAAGTTGCCCCATTGAAAGACAGGATCCAACTTTAACCAGCGATACAATTTCCGAAATGTCATCAAGAGACAAGTCGAAAGATGTTTCGAAATCAAACAGGCGTGTTGCCTGAGTAGTCTCATCCTGTAACAACTGCATTTCCTCAAAAGTATTTGCCGGCTTCATGTCAAGCACCTTGCGGACAGCAATGCTGCTTATAGCAAATTTCGAAACCTCTTCAAGCACTAAAGGATATTGAAGTTTTTGTAAAGTTTTTTCAGTAATCAAATCAGTTCACCTTGTCAAATAGTCTTCCAAGAATGTAAGGTTTGTCGTAATCGTAAGAAGTTTTAACGCCACGATTTAAAGATTGGTAGTAATTGACTGCCGCATTGTCGCAATCCAATGCAAAGTTACCTGCAAAATTGATCTTGTGAGCAACATACATTTTCTTTACATTGACAAGATCAAAAGTACAGATTGTGTCACGTCTGCGACGAATTTCGAAATTGTTTCCCAATTCATCTGTATATACCAATGGTTTGAAACTGCATTTTTCGCAACTGCCGCCAAAGGTGTTCTTTAATGGACAATGAACAAATCGCATCAGCACAGGATGACCGTCGACAAACACAAATCCCTTACTACTTAGTATAGAACTTATTTCCTTTAAAGTCAATTCCAAAGAATAGACAAAAGCAACTGCATCCTCAAATACAGTGCCGTATGTGTTGTAAATGTTCAACCCTTGACCGCAAATGTACCGACGACCACTTTCACGTGCCAACTGAACTCCACCCACATTATGAACACACAAGCCCACCTCTTTCGGCAAAATTCTGTCAATGTAATCAAGGTTGGCGAAGGGAGGCACATCAAAAAAGATGTCATCTTTCACAGCCAAATACTGAGAAACAGTTTGCTTGTTCAGATTTTCTTCCACAACCACACTGTAATCACAGCCCAACTCAATGGATTGTTTCAATTGACTGACGCTGCGGCAGAAAACCATTGTCTTTGCCGACTTGATTCCATCAGCGCTATTTGCTACAGGCATGATATTTACTGGCTTTCTGTTAAGTCTGTCAGTGTAAGCCTTGACAATACTTTCAGTCAACTGACTGAGACAATTGCGCCTCAAGGCATTTAATACACTTTTGGGTATAAAAACACCGCCCGCATCAACTACTATGTCAGTAATAGTATAGTACGAATCGCCTGTTTTTGATAATTGTTGACGTATTTCTTCCGCTGCAGTAGGACTTTTCAGCGCCTTTTGAGCGATATCCCCCAAAACATCAACCTGAACATCACCACTACAAGCAACCAACCGCAAAGGTTCGCCTGCCCTTGCAAAAAAGTTCAGACTTACACCAATTGTACGCCTTACGGCATCTACCCTCTCAAGCTGTTTAACAGATGTTGTGAGATACGCTTCAGCATTTTTCACAACTCCGCTGCCACTCAATCTCATCTTGCCGCTCTGCGTAACTGTTGCAACAGCTCCACCACATTCTTTGCCGTTTTTGAACAGTTTAAAACCGTCTCCCTTGTCAATCTTTCTTGTTGTATTGATTGTACCATCCTGATTTACAGTACCGACAAACAAACCCATGTGGCCTTGAACACGTGAACAGATTATATCAGAATTGTCGCCATTCAGGTAATTGTCCGCGACATAATCCCCACGGTTGTAGATCGCCTTCAATCTGTCAACGCTGTCAACAGAAAGGACACCGCCTGAACCGAATATTTCAGAATAAACGGCAGATGTCTCTCCCGCATACTGCGGACGCCTGTTACGACCTTCAATTTTGAATACGTCAGCACCGGCATTAAGAAGATCTTGTGTAATAGCTGCGCCACACATATCTTTAGCCGACAACAAGTAGCCACGCCTTGCTTCACCGTCATGATTGCACCCGTAAATGCGTCTACAGGGCTGAGCGCACAGCCCTCTGTTGCCACTGTTTCCACCTGCCATTGCCGACATCAGACACTGCCCCGATTGACACACGCACAGTGCACCGTGAATAAAACATTCGACTTCAACGCCAACGCTCTTGACTTCCGATACAGCCCGATAGGTGCTTTCTCTTGAAAGTACCACTGTTGTTGCACCAAGATTTTTTACGAACTGTGCCCCGTACCTATCATGGATATTAAGCTGTGTACTTGCAACCACTTCCATATTGGGCAGATTGTCACGGCAATACTGCATTAATGCAAGGTCGGTAACAATAACGCCATCCGCATTGCTTGAGTATATGTCATGAAGCAGACTCACCGCATCGCAAAATTCATCTTGCTTAAGAGAGGTGTTCAACGTAACATAAACCTTTACACCGTATAAATGGCAATAGTCCGCCCACTGAGCAAGATTGTCTACCGTGAAATTGTCAGCCTTCATTCTGGCATTGAATTTATCAAGGCCAAGATAAACGGCATCCGCACCGTTGTTTACAGCACATTGTAGCGCCTGCACATTGCCGGCAGGCGCTAAAACGCAATATTTTTTCATCTTAAAGTTGCACCGTATTTTTCTTGCAGTTCCTTCAAACATGAAGAAAGCTGCTTTTCAATATTCTTATCCTCAAGAGTCTTGTTCTTGTCACGGAATGTAACTGTTACGGCAATACTCTTGTTACCTTCACCCAATTGAGCGGCATTGCGGTAAACATCGAACACTTTCACATCTTCACACAAAGGCATCTTAGTAAAGCAATCCACGATGTCCTGAGCGTGGACTTCTTCCTTCATCACCAACGCAAAGTCACGGTCAATAGATGGGAATTTTGCAAAAGTCTGGTAACGGAATGTTTTGTCAGCATGAGCGTTCAATGCGTCAATGCGAATTTCAGCAGCATACACATCGGTTGCAAAATCGAAATTTTTAGCAACTTCGGGGTGAACCTTACCGAACACGGCTACACATTCATTACCACACATTACATCAGCTGACACACCGGGATGCAACCATGGGGAAGTACCTTCGACAAACTTTACATCATCAACATAGGAGTACAGCAATTGCAAAACTTCTTGCTTGAACTGATAGATGTTTTCAGCATATGTTGAAGCCATGCAAATACGATTTTCTTCAATCGGAAGCTGTTGCAACGGAAGTTCGTCAGTCAAATAAACTTTACCAGATTCGAACAAACGCAACTTGTAATTCTTGCGGCTGTGATTTAACGAAATACACTGCAACATGTTGTGATACAATTCCCTGTTCATGAACGCAAGATCTTCCGCAATGGGATTGATGAGCGCAATGTTTTTCGAAGTGTCGTAATTCTTGACAGACTTGTTGTACAATGCACTACCTGCAAACGGATAGAAAATACATTCATTGTATCTCATTCCAACTAAAATACCCTTAGCCTTGTCAATTGCCTTTACATGCTGAGGTTTACCACCAATGGTAATTGCCGTATCATTCATCAATGTGCCGAAAATGTTGTCGTAACCGTGGACACGAATGATTTCTTCGATTATATCACAATCAAGGCGAAGATCGTATTCCCTCCAACGTGGCGCAATACAACTGATTGTTTCACCCTTGATTTCGCACTTGATACCAAGACTTTCAAGAATGCTCTTTACCTTTTCGTCCTCAACGGAAATGCCCAACAACTGCTTGATACGTGACTTTTCAAATGTAATGTTGTTGTTCCAGTTGTTTTCTACTGTTTTTGAAATTCTGCCCACAGTGACCTTACCGCACTGCAACTGACAGATGAGATTCAACGCACGGTCAAGACCTACTTCGGGGCTGTAACCGTCAACACCCTTTTCGAATCTTGCTGAAGAATCGGAGCGCAGCCCAAGTCTTCTTGATGTGCGACGAATATTTTCACGGGAAAATCTTGCAGATTCGAACAACACTGTTGTTGTGCTATCCTTGATACCCGAATTAAGTCCACCCATAACGCCTGCAAGACCTACAGCACGGTTGTTGTCGGCAATTACAAGATCCGTTGTGTCAAGCTGGTATTGCTTGCCGTCAAGCACCGTAATCTTTTCGCCTTTATTTGCTGAACGCACTACAATCTTTTTGTCGGTTATATCACGGTAATCGAATGCGTGCATTGGTTGACCAACTTCCCACAAGACGTAGTTTGTAATGTCAACAAGATTGTTGATACCGTGCAGACCCACTTTCGCAAGGCGGGAGGTCATCCACAACGGAGATTTGGCAATAGCGACATCAGTCACACCTTGCATGAGGTAACCGTTGCAAAGTTCGGTGTTCTGCACATCGACATCTACCAACTGAGATGTATTTGTGTCAGAACTCACGGTGTAAGATACATCCAACGGGCGGCATTTTTTTCCAAGTGCAACTGCCACTTCCCTTGCAAGACCGTAAATGCTGTTACAATCCTGACGGTTGCTTGTAATATTGAAATCAAGAACATAGTCGTCAAGACCCACTTCACGACGAATATCTTCACCTACTGTTGCCGTGGACTGCAACACCAGAACGCCATCCATATCAGCATTGGGGTACATATCGGCTGTTACACCAAGTTCTTCGCCGCCGCAAAACATTCCGTGAGATTCTTCGCCACGCATCTTGCCTTTCTTGATATGAAGCCCATTTGCCGTATGTGCGTCATGCAATGCAACGGGAACCTTGTCACCTACCGCAATGTGCTGATCGTTTGTGACAATGGGAATGATCTCACTGCCGATATTTACCTTACAGCAACGCAACCTGTCTGCATTGGGGTGCTGAGAAATTTCAGTGATCTGTCCCACTACAATATTGTTTATTTTACTTCCAAGATAATCTACTTCTTCTATTTCAAAACCGATGTCAACCATTTTTCGGCACAGCGTTTCAATGTCAACATCAATGTCTACGTATTCTCTAAGCCATGAAATTGGTGCTTTCATATCCGTCTCCTTTTACTTCTTGAACTGTCTTAAAAAGCGTGCGTCGTTTTCGTAGAACAGGCGAATGTCGGGGATTCCGTACTTGATCATTGCAATACGTTCAATTCCGATACCGAAAGCGTAACCTGTGTATTGCTTACTGTCAATTCCGCAGTTTTCAAGCACAAACGGATTGACCATACCTGCGCCCAGTACTTCAATCCAACCTGTTCCCTTGCACAGCGAACATCCCTTGCCGCCACAGTTACTGCACGACAGGTCAACTTCTACACTTGGTTCTGTAAATGGGAAGTAAGAAGGACGGAAACGAACTTTAGTATCTTTAGTAAACAAGTTTTGCGCAATGTATTCAAGCGTTCCCTTGAGGTCACACAATGTCAGATGCTTGTCCACCACCAAACCTTCAATCTGATGGAAAACAGGCGAATGTGATGCGTCGCTGTCCGAACGGAAGACCTTACCGGGGCAAACAATCTTGATGGGAGGCTGATTGTTTTCCATAAAACGTGCCTGCATTGGCGATGTGTGAGGACGCAACAAAATACTGTCCGTAATGTAGAACGTATCCTGCATGTCACGCGCAGGGTGATCTTTAGGAATATTCAAAGCCTGGAAACTGTAGTAATCTGTTTCAATTTCCGGGCCTTCAAGAACCTTGAAACCAAGAGGAATGAGCATTTCCTGGATTTGCTGTGTAATGAGCGTCACAGGATGAAGTGTTCCAAGCGGTTCGTCAAGTGACTTTAAACTGATGTCAACTTTTTCGCTCTTGAGTTTGTGCTGCAATTCCATTTCAGCAATTTCTGCCGTCTTTTTTTCCAAAACGCTCTCAAGTTCGTTGCGCAGCTGATTTACCATGCTGCCAACCTTAGGACGGTCTTCCGGTGCGACATCCTTCATACCCTTGAGCAATGCGGTAATAAGTCCGCTTTTGCCCATGTACTTGACCTTTACTTCCTGCAACTGCAAAGAAGTTGTACACTGCTCAATTTCCTGGGTGCAATCCGCACGCAGAGCGGTAATTTTTTCCTGCATAAAAAATCTCCTTAATTCACAAAACTTACAAAACTAAAAAACGCCCCGACAAAACGTCAGGGCGTAAACTTACGCGGTACCACCTAATCTTCGGCAAACAACTGCCATCTCTAAACGTCTGTAACGGGACGCAACCGGGCAAAGCTACTCACAGTAAATGCTTCACAATGCCGACTCTAAGGGGAAAATCTTTCCGCAACACGCACGATCTTGCACCAACCGATCGTTCTCTTAAACTGCGTACCGCTGCGGACTCTTGAACCTTGTCACAGTCTTTGGTATTGAGTTGGTCTAATTATACCAAATCTTTACGGTTCTTGCAACTGTTTATAACCACTTTCAACCTGCCCAAGCGTCAGTCCGTCAAGATAGACACTAGGAATCTTTCCCACAACAACCGTTTCCGAAACAATCACAGGCACCTTGGTCACTACGCTCTCAATGTGTCCTGCCATTACGATGTCAACAGTCACTTCAACATCAAGGTAAATTCGGTGCAATGTCTGATTTATTCCCTGTGAGGTAAAACTAGAGCGAAATACACATTGCGCACGTCCGACAGGGTCTACATCCACCGACACGACAGGCCCTTTCCCGGTAAGTAACGGAAGTCCTGTTGCGGTACCCAAAGGCACATCCACACCACTGTGAGACAAAAGAGTTACGCTGTTCTGCACATCGGCAATTGTTTGCCTTGCAATTGTATTTATCAGAACAGTATTGGAAGAAATAGATGTAATGTCGCCATCGGCATTTCGTTCGATGCTGACCAACTCTTCGCCGTTCTGATTAGCCATTGCGTTGAAGACTGCACCGTTTACCCATTGCAATGTCTTTGTCTTGACATCAGCAACCGCTAGCGTGACAATGGCGGGAGTCATGGATCTCATAAATGAAATTACCGAAGCCGTGATTACTACAGCAAAAAGCAGCAACACAATCAATATCGTTCTGCCACGCTTTTTTGCTTTGTAACACTTGTTCACTACCTTGTAATTCACTGTTTGCTCCGTTTATTGCAGTATATTCCATTGGATTGAAAAGTGTTACAGTTTGACTCAGTTTTTCTTTGTGTGAGGACGGAAAATTATTGCCACTATATAACCGCTGACAATTGCAACCGCTATACCAAGCGCACACCTGGACAATCCGCCCGTGAATGCGCCTATCCAACCGTCAGTCCTGACTGCTTCAACAGCTCCTTGTACCAGGGCACAACCAAATCCGCAAATCGGAATACTTGCACCGGCACCAGCAAATTCAATGAGCTTTTCGTACAATCCGAATCCCTGAAGCACAGCGCCTGTTACCAGGAACAACACAAGCAATTTACCGTTGGTAAGATGAGTAAAGTTTATAATCAGCTGACCCGCCATACATATTGCACCGCCAACCAGAAATGCCTTTAAAAACGCTATTGCCACAACTACCTCCTGTCAATTTCTACAAGATGTGCAATTGCAGGTATAGTTTCGCCCTGAAATGACGTTGTAGGACTCATCAATGCACCCGTGCCTATCAGCAACACCTTGTTGTATTTTCCCTTGTTAATGTCGTTTAAAATCATGCTGTTGAACACCAAGGCGCTACACGCAGCTCCGCTTCCCCCCTGATAGGTTTGTTGTGAATCAAAGTACAGGTAAGCTCCGCAGTCTATGTGCCTTCCTCGGATGTCTATGCCCTGCCGCTGCAACAGATCAACAAAGATGTCACCGCCCAGTTTGCCCAAATCGCCCGTTGCAATGAGATCGTAGTCGGTAGACTTGCTTTCTGTATCATGCAAGAACGTCACAAGTGTGTCTACCGCCGCCGGAGCCATTGCCGCACCCATGTTGTTGGTGTCCATTACTCCGTAGTCTACAACCCTGCCCACCGTCGCATGGGTAATGCGTGGACACTTCAGCTCAGGACTTGACGTCAGGACAGTACAACCGACGCCCGTTGCCGTCCACTGTGTTACAGGTGAACGAAGAACACCCAGTTCCAACGGATAGCGATACTGCCTTTCTGCTGTGGAAAAGTGACTTCCGCTGACACACAGTACATTTTCCAATCCGTTGTTGAGCATGCCCGAACCAAGTATGAGGCTTTCTACAAAGGTAGCACATGCGTTATACAGTCCGAAAAAGCCTGTGTGAATGTTGCGCATTGCAAAGGAACAGGAGACAATCTGATTGAGAAGGTCTCCGCCAAAAACTGCGTCAATGTGGTCTATTGTCAGGTTTGCCTTGGCAATTGCCGAAGAAATTGCATGTTCAAACATACGGCGTTCGGCTTTTTCGAATGTCTTTTCTCCGAACATGTCACTTGACAATGAAAGGTCGAAACAGCCACGGAGCCGCCCGTCGTTCTCCTTTGGACCTGCCACCGTGTAACCGTCGGACACGTAGCTGTTTTTAAATGTCAGAGTACGATTTTTATAGTAACTCATTCAGCCTCCGAAAATCATTGTTATAAAGGCAATGATGGTAGAAAACAACACGCCATTTACAATTACAGGGCCTGCTATAAGAAACATTTTGGCGCCCAATCCGTAGATGTAGCCTTCCGAACGGAACTCCAGCGCAGGACTGACTACTGCGTTAGAAAAGCCTGTGATGGGTATTGTAGATCCTGCACCTGCGAAGCGTCCTAATTTGTCGTAAACGCCGAAACCTGTAAGTAACGCAGTGATAAGCACCAAAGTAGCTGATGCCAACGCAGACGCAAGCTGTTTTTCAACGCCAACGTAAGTATACAGTTCAATGAATGCCTGTCCGACGCAACAGATTGCACCGCCCACCGTGAAAGCCCAGAACAAGTTTTTAAAGTGAGATGACTTAGGTGACATCTCGTAAACGTACTGTTTGTAGTTGTGCTTTGTAATTTTATTCATTTTTGTTGTTTTTTCTTGGCATAAACCTGTTCTTTTTCGTCCATGTTTTTGCCAAACTCCCTTACTTGCTTTGTTCTCATACAGTTAGTATTAGCGTTTTAAATGGTTTCTAAACTATTTGCTGAGTGACAAATATTTGTAAAAATAGTTAAAATACGGAAAATTTCAGATACTATTACTGAAATAGTATCACACAAAATCAAGTAATCGGCAATAGAAAAAACGGACTCGCATTCAAATGCAAGCCCGCAAAGGACACTACTGCTCGTCGTATTGTTTTTTCAGCTTTTCTATTATCTTGTTTTCCAGTCGTGACACCTGAACTTGTGACACACCAAGCTTTGAGGCAATTTCGCCTTGTGTCATGTCACGGTAATACCGCAGGAACACAATCTTCTTTTCTCTGTCTGAAAGCTGTGACAACATGTCTTTTAATATTACGTTGTCTACAAGTTTCTTGTCGGAGTTGTCAGACAGTCTGTCCACCAGCTGCAATGCCTTGCCATCCTTGTCATTGGCACTGTCGTACAGCGAAACAGGCATCTTTGCCGAATCCATGGCAAATACGACATCCGAAACTTCCATTTCGAATTTTTGCGCCACTTCCTCCACCGTTGGTTCCTGACCTTCCTTTCTGCAATTGTCAATATACTGCGCAATCTTATTGGCCTGTGCTTTAAGCGACCTTGATACCTTGATGTAGCCGTCATCACGCATGTAGCGTTTGACTTCGCCAAGTATCATTGGCACGGCATAGGTAGAAAAACGAACGTTGTACTCCGTGGAAAAATTTGCTATCGCCTTCAGCAGACCTATACTGCTGATCTGAAACAAATCGTCATACTCAATATGCTTGCCGATGTACCTTTTAATGATACTTTTAAGCAACGGCGTATTTTCTACCACCAGAGTTTGTTTCGCTTCGTCGTCACCCTGCTGAGCCAGTGCAATAAGGCGCATTGTCTCTTCGTGCGACAGCATGTTTATTCCGCCTTACAAACACTTTTTATCAGAGTAACAACAGTTTTTCCCGGTTCGGACTGAACATCCACCTTGTCACAGAATGCCTTCATTACGGTAAATCCCATACCTGACCTTTCACCGTCGGAACACGTTGTATAAAAGGGCTGAAGCGCCTGCTGAATGTCGCTTATTCCCTTACCGTAATCGGTAACGGTAATTGTGATACTATTATTATCAATTCCGCAAAAGATGTCTATATCTCCGCCCTGCTTCTGATACCCGTGCACAATGCAATTGGTTACAGCTTCAGAAACAGCCGTCTTGATGTCGTCAAGCTGTTCAAGATTAGGATTGAGCTGTGCAAAAAATGCCCCCACAACACTACGTGCAAAAGCCTCATTTTGCGACAATGCCTTAACTGTCAATTTCATCTCATTAGAAAAATTCATTGTAACTCCTTCAAGCAATGGGCATTATTTCGTACAAGCCTGCCATAGTAAAAATTTTGTTGATTGTTGGTGATGGATTTTTTACGTAAACAGGACAATGTTTACTGCGCAGTAATTTGTATCTGCCAATCAACACTCCGATACCTGTTGAATCCATGAAGGCAAGCCGAGACAAATCGAATATTACCGCAGAGAAACTTTTTCCTTCAATTGCATTGTCAATTGCTCTGCGTGCATATTCCGCTGCGTGTTCGTCAAGTTCCCCTATAAGGTGCACCACCAATGTTTTTGCCTGAAAACTAAATGTAACTTCCATTGCAACCTCCGCACATAATGTAAACCTATTACGCTGTTTGAATTTGTAAGTCTTTGTCGAATTATATATTTAAAGCGTATTTTAATTATTGACAACTTTAACGACAATCACACCGCCCGGCGTAAAATTGTCAAATCCGATCTACTATGCGTGAAATAGTATTAGACAAAAAGAAAAAAATAGCTATTCCTTCATGGAACAGCTATTTAAAATCAAAATGTTTTGTATATATCATTCGATAAATACACAACCGACTACCACGTGACATTTACGGCAACATAGTATCCATACTGTCTTAAAGCGATTTTCCACGGGCACGCTTTCGATAAGCAAGCGGCGTTAGTTTACCGAATTTGGAAAAAAGCACAATCAGCCCCTTTGTATCGCCATACCCCACTCTTCTGGCAATTTCCGCAACGGAAATATCCGTATCAACAAGAAAGCGGCAGGCAAATTGGTATTTTTGACGAAGAATATACGAACTCATCGATTGCCCGACATACCGTTTGAACAAACGCTCCATATACACGGGGCTAAATCCGAAGTGTTCAGCCACCTCCGCAGGAGAAGGCGGAGGACACCTATACAAAATCCAACACAAAATTTCATCGATTTTCTTAGGATACTTCTTTACCTGCTCACTACGACGGACGTGCAAAATTTTAGTCAATAAAAAATACAAAGCGCAAGATCGGTCATAAAAAGCATCAGTAGAACTTGTCTCACGTGTAAATTTTTCAAGACAGTCAATTACTGCATTTGCAGGAAAACCGTGCAAAACGTAATCATCTTCCTGCTTTTCTAAAAAAGAATTGTAGATGTCCTGAACCTGTCCACCCTTCACATGAAAATAAACAATCTCCATTCCATCGGTTTCAGGATAAAATATTGAATGCTTCGAAAGGTGTAAAAAAGTCAAATCCCCGGCCTTAAGACGAAATTCCTTGCCGTCAACGTGAAGCACCCCCTCACCGCTCAAAACGTAATTTATCATATATATATTGATATCCTGACGTTCATTAAAATAATCAGCGCGAAGGCATTCACGTCCTGCACTTGTTGCATAGTAAAGAAGTTCTTTTTCCAGCGGAACAGACAAATAGTGCATTGTATTCGACTTGTCTTCGTAAATTGAATATTTGATTTGACTTAATGACATAGTATGCCCCCACTTCCAAAAGTTTAAAAACACCAATTTTAAGTTTATTTATTCTATTGAATAAATCCCAGTATTTATTATAATGACATTGAAAAAAAAGTCAATAGACTTTATCAGAAAGGAGACAATATCATGAAAAAAAGCAAAATAATCATTTGCATCATTCTGTCCGTACTCACATTTTTTTCGTCGCTACTTGCCGCATGCACTCCTCAAATACCCGGCAGCGACGATAAAGGAGACGAAACTAAGCCATCCACTCCAACGCCAACGAGCATTACGCTTAAAGGAATGCAGACGGAATTCGAATACGGAGAAGAATTCTCCGCCAAAGGTCTCACCGTTGAAGTAACAATGTCTGACAATACGACAAAAATTGCGGCAGGCAGAGAATACTCAATAGACTACTCCGCATACAATTCGCAGGTCGCAGGCACATATGAAATCATCGTAAAACTAAGCGGCACTCAAATTTCGGCAAAGTACAGCGTTACTGTAAAGGAGGAACCGATTCAGGAACCCGAATGGATGGACGACGGTTCATTGAAAATACTTGCTATCGGCAACAGCTTTTCCGATGACATGATGGAATACGTGTGGCAGATTGCTACAAGCCTTGGCGTCAAAGAAGTTGTTCTGGGCAACCTGTACATTGGAGGTTGCTCAATAGATACGCATGTGTATAATGCCAAAAACAATTCGCCGGCATATGACTACCGCACTAATTCAAACGGTACATGGAAAAACACTCCCAACTTTCGCATGGGCGACGCAATCGAATCGGAAAATTGGGACTTCATATCATTGCAGCAGGCAAGCGGAAGCAGCGGAATCACAACCACCTACTCACAACTCAATGATTTAATTAAATACGTTAAAAGTAAAAGCGACAACGCAAAGCTTGTATGGCACATGACATGGGCATATCAAAGTAACAGCACGCATGGGGATTTTCCCAAATACAACAACAACCAGAAAACAATGTATGATGCAATTGTTGCCGCAGTAGACAGTCAAATTGTTCCCACAGACGCATTCGACATTGTAATTCCTAACGGAACCGCCATACAAAATGCACGCACCTCATTTCTTGGCAATACGCTTACGCGTGACGGTTACCACCTCACACTTGATGTAGGCAGATACATTGCAGGACTTACAGCAGTACAGGCACTGACAGGTCTTTCTGTTGAAAATGTACCCTTTTCGCCCGCAAACGTTAATGCTGACTACCGCACCGTTGCAATTGAATCGGCGCAAAACGCCATTGCGCAGCCTTTCTCAGTTACAACATCCGAATACACCGAAAAGCCCACCTTCAACCCGAACGGATACGTTCTCCTTGATCTGGACTACATAAAATTTGCCTATTACAATTCAACAGACAAAACCCAATTCGATACTCCTATTACAACAGCAAAAAACAGCAATCAATTCTACACAACCGCACGCCTTACAAAATCACAACTTCCTGTAGGCAGCGTAATACTGCTGGAGGAAGGTTGGCAATATCGCCCCGAAGGTTGGACGGACAACGCTCCGCAAACCACACGTCCCAACAACGTAAGCGTCTACCGTGTTGACGTAACAGAAGATTGGTGGGGAAATTACATCTATCGTGCATTTAACGTAGCAAAATCAGGTAACCCGTCATTAGCAAGCGAAGATGAGCAAACAGTTGAAAACGCCATGAAGATTTATGTTCCGGAAAAACTGTACGTTGCCCCCATCGACCCGGACTTTGAAAATGATTACACATTGCTTGAATTTGATTTGTTTAAAGGATTCTACAATGCAACTGATCCAAATAGCCCGACAAACATCATCGACGATGACGCATCGCTTAGCAACAAATTTTTTACAACCGTTAGATTTACTAAAGAAACTCTGCCAGTTGGCAGTATAATTGTTCTTGAAGAAGGATGGCAGTACCGCCCTGAATCATGGGTTTCCGATGAAAAGCAAAATTACCGTCCCAACAACACCACTCAACATATAACCATTATTACTGAAGAATGGTGGTACGGACTGCAGTACAGAGCGCTCAATCTTTCAAAACTTGGATTGCCCTCTTTAACAGGACAAGAAAGTGCCGCAGCTACAGCTTTGAAAATATACATTCCTAAGACAAATTAAATATTAAAAGTGCGGATGCAATATACATTGCATCCGCACTTTTAATGTACAAAAAAACTGTTACGACACTGAATTTATAAAATTTTCATTTGATATACACTAGAAGCGAGCGACTAGGACTAATTTGCCGCTGTATTCTGTCTGTGCTTCATTCTGTTCCAATTAATAAATCCATAGATGTCGTTTGCGAAAAACATCACAAAGCACAACACCACCGAAATGTTTGAAACATCTTTTACTGTAGCAATTATCCACAACACTATCAGCACGATGTCATTGCATGCGTAGGCAAGTGCGTAAAAAGGACTGCGTTTAGCTGTAAGGTAAACGGCAAGAAAACTTGTTGTGACGGAAACCGTGCTTACCGTAAGCGAAGCGGTATTGAGGGCTTTCAAAATAAAGTAAAACACCGCCGTCACCACAACAGTTAAAGCCGTCATGAAAACAACTTCCCTTCCGCCTATCTTACTGACAGCCACTTCACTGCGATTGCCGTTGTAGGGATGTCTTAGCCACGAAACAAGAGCCACAAATGCCATTGGAGCGGTCATTGCAAGATAAGTAATCATTTCACCGTAGTACTGCCACTGATAGGAAATGTAGCCGTACAAACAGCTGAAAACGATAGTCAACGCTTGCCCAACAGGATTTCCCTTAGCTATAAATATCAACGAAGTTGCACCAATCAGCGACGCAATCAATGTCAGATAATTTACACGGTCGAAACACACAAACCCCGTCAGAATCAACAAAACAGACAATCCCCACAAAGTCAGTTCCGTCTTTGTGAAGTATCCCTTTAATTTGATCATAATTCCTCCAATAAAAAAGCATCCGCAATGTATCTTCTAAGACCTAACGATACATCAGCGAATGCTCGCACTACCCGGTGGCAGTAAATTATTTATTTTCTATATACTAAATCAATTGTTACTATTTGTCAAGCGTTTACAATTTCTCAATCGCAACGTCTGACAAGAATACCCTTCATTCCATCAGTTGCATTGCAAAATTCCAATACAGCTTGCATTTCGCTTTCCGTCGTACCAAGCAGTACCTTCATTTCACAATCACGCTTTACAATATCAACGGTACAAATTACGCCATTTACAGATTTACCGCAACTACCTACCCAGACATCGACACATTCGCCGTCTGTTGAAGTTGTACCCTTCAAATAGCCGTAATCGACAGGATAAACACACTTCCACACGTGATGAGCGCTATTCTTAGCCCTTTCTATAACGACTTCAGATTGACTCACCAACTTGTCAATATGTTTAAAAAATTCAGTCACTTGAACACCTCAATTAAACTTGCAATTCAGTGTCAAAGACACTTTTTCAATTGTACAAATTACTGTTCAGGGAATAACCACGGAATGATCTTTTTAGCGTTTCCTGCAGGCAACAACATTGAATACGTCTTACCTTGACATGTAAATGTAACTTTCTTTTGCAAACCAAACATAATCTTCTTGAGTTTCAAGTCTGAAAGTTCCGACTTGTCCGCTGACAGCACCATTGTCGACCAACTGTTGTCAATATTAGCACGGAAAATCTTCAGATTGTTTCCGTTTACAGTCATCAATGCCAAATTCATTGCAGCACCTACCGCACCACCAATTACTGAATCAAACTGTGCGTAACCGTAAATTTCCTTTTCATCAATCAAACCTTGTTGGTGCATCAATGCAACTGCATCTTGTAATTTCATAACTTCTCTCCCTTATTTCCACGAAATTGAATTTACTGTTTGAAACAGCGATCTAATTTTAACACAGACGACTACGCCATGTCAATGCAAAATAGATTCATATACACATTAAGTTGATGATAGACACCAAACAAGCACAAGATGTTATCTTGTACTTGTTTGGAGACTTTTTTTAAACCTTTTTTGTAAGCAACTCAATCAGGCTCTTTTCATCCAAGAAAGGGTAAAGACTGTTGATAGACTTGCCTTTTTTAATTAAATTCACAGCAAGTTGCGCCACATCGCTTTCTTCCATAAAGGGCAGAAATTCTTTCACGTCCTCACCTCTTTCTACCGACGAAAATGCTAGTTTGGCCACTTCAGCGCTTTCTAAAAACGGCAACACATCGACACATGCAGAGGTTCTTCCTTTATTGACTGCGCAGTCAACCATATGAGACAAAGCATCATGTTCCAAAAATGGCAACAGACTGTGAATTTGCGAAAAATCGAAGTTGTCGTCCTTGAGTTTAACCTTGACAATTTCTTTCAACGAATCCTGACTCAAAAATGGCAAAAAACCATGAATTTCCGACAAATCAAAATTGTTGTCCTTGAGTTTAGCGGTGACAATGGAATTCAGTGTACTGTCGGACAAAAAGGGAGCTATTCCAGACAGACTAGCCAAGTCAATTTCAGGATTTTGCATCACAGCACCGTCAAGCACCTCATTGTTCACAAAGGGCGCAATTTCGACAAGTTTGTCAATAGGAATAGCCTTGTCCTCCGACAGTTCCTTGTCCAATTGCTGTCCGATTTTTTGCGGCGGAACAATCGGAGCAACCTCTGTCAATTCTTCCAGAGATACCTCCTGCTCATTGTCAACAATCTTTTTCACAATCTCAGCAGTTGACCCTTCGCTCCCAAACAGCTGTTCATAGGTTATGTCAAGAATTTGACACAACTCAGCGATCTTACCAATGTCAGGCATGCTGTTTGCACGTTCCCAATTAGACACAGCCTGGAAACTGACAGCCATTTTGTCCGCTAGTTCCATTTGTGTGAGATTCTTCTTTATACGTGCCGACCTAATTACTTCGGCAACTTTTTGAGTGTTAAACATCTTCACTCCTCCTTTACACAACAATGTGTTCGTCATCAGTTGCAACTGTACCGAAATTGTAGCAAATAACACAGCAATTGTCTATCAAGTAGTAATTGAGTTGCCACAAATTGCCCCTAAACCCACAATAGATTTACATTTATCAACGAATTTCAAGCAAATATTGAATTGCAGTCTTTCACACATCACCGCTCAATTCATTACAAATACATTCTAAATCAATTGAAAAACACGGAGTAGACACTACCACATGTTTTTGGCTGAAAAATTTAATTAGTTGATATAAAGCAATGCTTGAACGTCAAACAGCATCGTAGCATGATTAGAAAACCGCCTTACACTTCAACGTGAAGTCAAGATGAAATTAGATCAGCTCGACACTAGAAATCGGCATCGGACAAAATTTCTTCCAGTTCGTCATACCAGTTGTCTTTAAACAAGTTTGAAATGTAATCGTAAATATCTTGTCTTTCTTCCGTTTCAATAAATCCCGTGGATTCGTTGAAACTTTCTAGCTTTTTCAACGTATCTTTCAAGATGTTTTTCGCCTGACTTTTCGACTTGCAACTACCCATCAAGGTTGAATAGTCTTTCAAGATTGTTTCGATTTTGTCAATTTCTTGTGATGTATGCTCGCACACATCATCAGCCAGCTCGCTTCTCCACTTTTCCACCAAACTTACATTTTCTAAAGATGGTGACGGAACGTAATCACAGTGAGTGTACTTCTCCTTCAATGCAAGATACTTCGCCACTTTCTTGTCGTATTTGTGTTTATTTGAACAATCGCAAAAACCTTGACCTTTTCCTGCGAATAAAATAATGCCATCATCACATTGGAAAGCCTCGTTCCAATCATCAGACACACCATTGTAAAAATTCACAAACACATCGGGACGCTTTGCCTCAAACATTGCGTAACTGTCGGTGTCAAAGCAATTAAATCCGCAAGAAAAATACTTCAAATTTACTGCCTGTATTATAGGACGAATTTCTTTGTCGGCGACTGACACGAAAAGCTTCAATGCCACTAGCGATGACAAATGTTGTATAGGCTCTACACTGCTTACAATACCCTTTTCGGAAATCAACTGCAAGTACTTAAACGATTTGGCATGCTTCAACAACGAGATGTCCGTCATGCGATTTACGTCAAGCAACGCAAGGCAGGTAATTTGAGGGGTCTTAGACAAATCCCACAATTGTGTTGCCTTGTTGTTCCACCAAATGGTAACCTTTCTTAAATTGCTGAAATTTTCCAAGAAGGAAAAGTCGCTAATGGAAGGCGAACCACTGATGCAGATTTCTTCAAGATTGCTACTTATATCTTTTAAAATTGAATTGACTTGCTTTTGATTTACGTTGTCAAGCCAAATTTTCTTCTTGCCATTCATTGACACGGGGACAGTTCCGGGCAACACACGGGGAACAACCCTGTCGCTGACATTACCTACAAAGACGCCAATTGTTTTGTCGGAGTATTTACAGTCTTCACACTTCACCGTTGCAGGATTTTCATCGGAAGAGGATCTTGTCAAAGAGCCCAGCCACTTTCCTATAAAAGTCTTGCGCTCCCTTACATTGCATGTGTGCTTGGAATTACAACACGGCGATTGTGATTTATTCCAAGAACAAATTGTAGGTAAATCCATGGCAAGATTGTTTTCTTCGCATTGTTTGTAAGTCAACCTCATTGAGCACCACCATTGTGAAATAGATTGTAATCATTGTAGCATTTAAGTAAGACAAATGCAATAGGTTTAAAAAAAAGTCATTGTCAATTGTTGACAACGACTCACACATTACATTACAGTTAGTGCAATTGAGTTTAGCCTACGAAAAATTCAATCGAACCAACACAAAGAAAAAAAATAAAAGCACGACGCAGATTACTGCATCGTGCTTTTGGTGGGGAGAGATGGATTCGAACCATCGAAGTCATGGACGACAGATTTACAGTCTGTTCCCTTTGGCCGCTCGGGAATCTCCCCACATAAAAAATGGAGCTGGTGAACGGAATCGAACCATCAACCTATTGATTACAAATCAATTGCTCTGCCTAATTGAGCTACACCAGCAAAATTACTTATTCAGTTGAGGTCCAAATGTTGGTGCTTCGGGGCGGAATCGAACCACCGACACGGGGATTTTCAGTCCCCTGCTCTACCGACTGAGCTACCGAAGCGTAACATTGGCGACCTGGAAGGGACTCGAACCCTCGACCTCTAGCGTGACAGGCTAGCGTTCTAACCATCTGAACTACCAGGCCAAATATTAGTTTTGGTGGGCCTTCAGGGACTTGAACCCCGGACCGATCGGTTATGAGCCGACTGCTCTGACCAACTGAGCTAAAGGCCCACACCTACGTATTTTAGTGGTCGGGGTGAAGAGACTCGAACTCCCGGCCCCATGGTCCCAAACCACGTGCGCTACCAAACTGCGCTACACCCCGATGGCTTACATCAGCTTTAATAGGTTACTACAATTTCGCTGATTTGTCAACAGTTTTTACATTTTTTTAAGAAAAAAAATTGCTTAAATTGTTGAAATTGTGACCACCTGAGTTCCTCACAGAAAATGCATTGCTGCAATACCACCAAACATTTCCGCAGGAATGTCGACATGTGATGTCAACTTCTATACTCTACCATTTTTTCGGCAAATTGTCCAGCAAAATTGTGTTATTTTTGCAAAAAAAAAAGTTGCACAAAATTTTCATAAACCTTGACATAAGTAATTGCATTATTTTCAACTGTCCTATATAATTTTATTAAATTTCTTGGAGGGAATTTAAATGAAAAACACACAACAACTTGCACGCCGCATTGAAGTAGCAAGCGGCAGAGTTAAAGCTGATCTGGTGCTCAAAAATGCCAATGTAGTCGACATTTTTTGTCACCGTGTAATCAAGTGCGATGTAGCTATTGCGGACGGTATTATTGTAGGTCTGGGACAGTACGATGGTCTTAACAACGTTGACTGTTCGGGCAAATACGTAATGCCGTCTTTTTTTGACACTCACCTGCACTTCGAATCAAGTATGTCAACACCAAACCATTACTTGTGGGAAGCTCTTGCAAAGGGCGTTACAACATTGAATGCAGACCCGCACGAAATTGCGAACGTATGCGGAAAAGAGGGTATCGACTACATGATTGACTGCACCGCCGATTCGCCAATTGACGTAAATTTCATGTTGCCGTCATGCGTCCCCGCAACACCGTTTGAACACGGCAACGCAGTGTTCACCGCAAAAGACATCAAGGAAATGTTTGCCACAGGTAAATTTTTCGGTCTTGCAGAAATGATGAACTATCTGGGTGTAATTTACGCCGACAAGGAAGTGCTGGAAAAGATCTCCACCGCTTCTATCTGTGACGGACATGCGCCGCAACTTGCAGGCAATCAACTCAACGCCTATCTCTGCACGGGAATCGTAAGCGATCATGAATGCGAAAGCGTAGAAGAAGTTTACGAAAAGGTTTCAAAAGGCATGTATGTAATGATACGTGAAGGGTCTCAGACTAAAAACTTGTCTACATTGATTGGTGCTATCAACGACTTTACAAAGCGCAGACTGATGTTCTGTACCGATGACCGTTACATAGGCGAAGTTGTAGAAAGCGGAACAATTCAAAACTGTGTCATCAAGGCTGTTGAAAAAGGAATTGACATTTACGATGCACTGACAATTGCATCTCTCAACGCTTATGAGTGCTACAAGATACCAAATAAGGGTGCTGTAAGCATCAATTACAGAGCAGACCTGATTGTTGCTGACGACATTGTGCCACGCAACATTCTTCAGGTATACAAAAACGGCAAACTGGTTGCCGAAAATGGTAAGTCCCTGTACACTCCTAAAAAGGTGGACGACAGCAAGGTTACAAACACAGTACGCATCAAACCGCTTACGGCAAGCAAATTCCTGCCCAAATTTACACCCAATAAGACTCCGGTAATGCAGATACTAAAAGATACAGTTGTTACAAAGACAATCTACACCGATTCGACAGAGGGACTGAACATGTGTGCGGCAATTGAACGTCACAACGCAACCGGAAATATCGGTACATGTTGGGTAAAAGGTTTCAACCTTAAAAACGGAGCAATTGCCCAAACAGTCGGACACGATTCCCACAACATCACAGTTCTAGGCGACAACACCGAAGACATGTTGCTTGCCGTAAACGCACTTGGCAGCGAAGGCGGAATGGCACTTGTTGTAAACGGTAAAGTGGAATATGTGTTCAAGTTAGATATTGCAGGACTGATGTCATCAAAGAACACCCATGAAGTCATTGCCGAACACCACACCTTGATGGAAAAGACAAAAGCCCTGAACATAAATCCCGAAATTGAGCCCTACATGTTACTTTCCTTCCTGTCACTGATTGTAATTCCCGAAATCAAGATTACAGACAGAGGATTGTTCGATGTAGCTAAGTTCAATTTCTTCGAAGAATAAACTACAAACTCAAAAAGGATGACGCAATTGATGTGTACCCCAAAAGTTAGACACTTTTGGAGGTACACATTTTTTATGGCAAAAAAAGGAACAAAGCAGAGAAAATATAGTGCGGAATTCAAGATATCTGTTATACTAGATATGCGTGAACATCATTTGAGCTACAGAGAGACCGCTCGCAAATATAATTTAGTACATCAATCAATGGGAGTAGCTCTATATACTTTGCACAGATGGGAACGCATATATCTGGAAGAGGGAGAATCTGGATTTATGGTAGAACGCAGAGGCAGAAAAGGTGGCAGACCAAGAAAACCATTTGATAAAGAAATAGCCAATGACTTAATTGCAGAAAACCAACGGCTTAAGGAACAATTACAACATACTCAAATGGAGTTGGAATACTTAAAA
>DVLO01000023.1 GCA_018715495.1 Candidatus Limihabitans stercoravium
CAGGTAAAATTGCGTGGTTACGGAAGTACATATTTCCGACAGCATCCTATTATGTATGGGGAAAGTTTTATTTTCTTTCCTGTTACGTATTATTTGTTTGTCTTGTGCGTAAGGATGTTGGAAATGCTTCATACAGAAAAAGCGAGACAAATTCAATGTTATTCCATTATAACAACGATTGTAAATAAAGGATTAGCAGCCTTATCACTAGTAGAGGATAACTTCCTTGACAATGCTTATCCTATTTGCCGTGGAGTTATCGAATTATATGTTCAATTTTTGCTTTTGGTCAATAAGCCTGAGGCAATAAGTACATACGATAAATTCGCTAAATATGATTTGGAAAAATCGTGTATATCTCAAACCTACTCGGATGAGTTCAATAATTTATTTTTGAATAGGGTAAATCAAAGTCACAAGAATAAAGTAGATTATCTTCATTTCGGATGGGTTGATTGCATATCAGACTATCATCAAAAAGTAAGATGTACGCCTTATTCGATAAATGGCATCGTTACGTATTTACGATCGATTTATAATCAGGAAGACGAAACTTTTTTGAACAACCTAAACGTACTGTTTAAGATGTGTCACGGATATACGCACGGAAGTATTGGTCATTCACGTTATCCTATCTTGCATTACTTTGAAATTTCTATGATGCTCTATGGTGCGTTGAGCCATACATATTTAATGGTTTGTGAAGCATTAAAACAAGATACGAAAATAAACGATATAGACATTGTTTCCGAATTAAATCAAGCGTACGCATTATTAGAGCAACAGTATAGTAGGAGAACGACGGAAAACTTTGAATATTATTATCAAAATCAATTCCGAATCTAAAGGCAGTCCCTTCGGGGCGGCACGCATAAAACAGCATAAGAATGTTTTCAGGAAACGGCGTAGCTTCGGCTATGCCGTTTCTCCGTTTTGCAGGTCAATCAGTAAAGACGCGGGGAGTATTCCTACAAGGTCATAGGAAATGTCAATCTGTTGTTCCCGATAACCCTTCGACTTGTCCGGCGCGTGAACATATACCGCCTTTACCATGTCGTTTAGGATAGTGGGTGTCAGCTCGTTCAAGTCGAGATACTTCCGCACCTTGCAGATAAACCTGTCGATATTCTCTGCCTGTTCCTCTTGTTCTGTAATTTCTTCATTCAACCGCAACAGCTTTTCCCGCAGTTCTTTCTGCTCCTGCTCGTAGTCGTCAGAGAGCATTTGAAATCTGCTGTCAGATAGTTTTCCGCCTACGTTGTCCTCATAAATACGCTTGAATAGTCGGTCAAGTTCTTCTATCCGTCGTTCTGCCTGCGTCAGTTGCCGACGCTTCGCCGCGAGTTCTCTTTTTGCTTCGGCTTTCTGCTTCGCACCCATAGCCTTGCGGAATTGTTCTTCATGGTTCGCAACACAGGCAATCGTCATTCTCATGTGGGCGAGTACGCCCCGTTCCAAGACAACGGCGCGGATAAAATGCGTCGCGCAAACCTCTTTCCCTTTGAGCCTTGAAGTAGAGCAGACAAAGTGGTCTTGCCTTGCTTCAAAGTTCCTGCTTGTGCAGTAATACAGCTTTTCACCGCAATCGGCGCAGCGCACAATGCCGGAAAACATATTTGTCTTTCCTGTCCTCGTCGGGCGGCGTTTGTTCTTCCGCAATTCCTGCACCCGCGCCCATGTGTCAGCGTCAATGATTGCTTCGTGGGTATTTTCAAACACAAGCCATTTTTCTTCGGGATTATTGCAGGTCTTTTTGCTCTTGTAGGACTGCTTGTAGGTTTTGAAGTTTACTGTATGCCCTTGATATTCCGGACGCTCCAAAATGTCGGCTATTGTATCGCCCGTCCAGTTAAAGGGATTATCCGGCGGCGCGTTCCTTGTCGCCCTGCCTGTCTGCTGAAAATGGATTGTCGGCGTTATGACTTTATCATCTTTCAGAATACGGGCAATCTGCGACGGCCCGTAACCGTCCAGACAAAGGGCGAATATCCGCTTGACAACTTCGGCAGCTTCGGGGTCGATAATCCACCGCTTTTTGTTTTCCGGGTCTTTCCTGTAGCCGTATGGCGGGTTGGTGCAGAGGTGTTCCCCCGCTTCGCCTTTTGACTTCATCACCGCGCGTATCTTCTTGCTGGTGTCTTTCGCATACCACTCGTTGATGATATTGAGAAAGGGGGTAAAGTCGCTGTCCTGCTGGTTTGCGCTGTCTATGCCGTTGTTAATAGCTATAAAACGCACGCCCTTTTCCACGAACAGGACTTCGGTATAAAATCCCACTTTCAGATAATCACGCCCAAGCCGCGACATATCCTTGACGATCAAGGTGGACACTTCGCCGTTTTCGATTTTTTCCAAAAGTTCGCTCCAACTTGGACGGTTGAAGTTTGTCCCGGAATATCCATCGTCCACGAAAAACAATGGATTTGAAAAATGATTTTCCTTTGCGTACTTACTTAAAATCGCCTTTTGATTTACAATGCTGTTGCTGTCGCCCGTTAGTTCATCGTCGCGGGATAGGCGGCAATAGAGGGCGGTAATCTTGCCAGACTGCCTTAACATCGTTTCTGCTCCTTTCATCGGCGGGCAGTCTGCCATTACAGGATTGCTTATACTCATTTTAACGCTCCTCGTCTTTTTCATCAATAGGGGAGTGCCCCATAAGCCGTAAAACTTTATGGGGTAGGCTTCGGCTTCCGTCGTAGCTTCCCGTAAAACGATAGAACGTCCTGCCGGATTGAATTGTAACTTCGTGTGTGGGCAACTCTTGATAGAGTGGATTTTTTACAACGATTTGCCCGTCTTTGATTGTTCGCTTCTTTTCCATTCCTTTCCCGTCCTTTCCTTTGTTTTGAGTAGGGAGCAAGCACAGCAAATGAGTACCCATTTGCGATTTTGGCTTGTTGGGAAAATCCCAAACCCTTTACTTTCTCTCACTCAATATCCCGTTTGAAAGGCAGCTTTTGTTGCACTTTCCCCCTCACTATATAAAAATGAAAATCCGGAAAATGATATTGACTTACCATGCAATTTGTGATATTCTAAATAAAAATATGTTGTGGAGGTCAATATGATATTTCGAGAAATGAGGCAAAAAAAACAGGAACTATCGCGGCAAGAGATTGCGGATATTCTGCATAAGGGGACATCTGGTGTGCTTGCCCTTTTGGGCGACAACGATTATCCCTACGCCGTTCCAATCAGTTATGTGTATGACGACGGGAAAATCTATTTTCACGGCGCAAAAAGCGGTCATAAAATAGACGCTATTCAAAGAACTGAAAAAGCGTCGTTTTGTATGATTGATAAAGATTTAGTTGTGCCGGAGGAGTACACAACTTATTTTAGAAGTGTAATTGCTTTTGGACAAATACGGATAATCGAAGGTGATCTCGAAAAGAGAGCAGCGATGGAAAAACTGGCAATCAAATATGCGCCGGAAGATACTGCCGCAAACCGTGATGATGCCATAAGCCGCGGGTTGAAACCTCTTTGTATGTTGGAAATGAAAATCGACCACATAACAGGAAAAGAGGCGATAGGACTTGTAAAAGAAAAGGAAAAATTAAATAGACTGTAAATAAAATCAGCCCGCCGGGGTTTCATTTTATTGTGTAGTAGGCCAGCGTTACACAAACGCTGGCTTTTTTTTATTTGTTAGGAGGATTGATTATCATGTATGAAGGCAAATCACACACTTTATTTGCCAAATATGCCGTACCGCAAATGATAGGGTTGCTGTTTAACTCGGTCTATATGATTGTTGACGGTGTATTCATTGGCAATCGACTTGGCCGCGACGCTATGGCCGCCGCTGCCGTTTCTGTTCCGCTTGTCGAGATACTAATTGCATTGTCTATGGCAGTTGCCACAGGCGCGGGCGTTTTGATTTCCTCACATCTCGGTCAAGGTGAGAAAGAAAAAGCACGCCACATTTTTAGCCTTGCCGCCCTATGTACGGCTGTTATGGGGCTGTTGATTAGCGTATTGAGAAATATTTTTATTCACCCGCTTGCTGAACTTTTAGGCTCAACTCCGGTTATCCATGATGAAGCAATCAGTTATATGTGGTACATCATTACCTTTTCCCCATTCCTGCTTTTCAGTTTCTTGTTAAGCGGTCTGGTGCGTAATGATAACCGTCCAAAACTTGCCATGTTTGCCCTCATGTTTGGCTCTGTATCAAATATTGTCTTGGACTATGTGTTTATGTACCCATTGAACATGGGGATTGCCGGTGCAGCATTGGCTACCGCACTTGGCCCCATTTTCAGCGTTTTAATTATGCTGCCCCATTTCATATTCAAGCGCGGGGATTTGTACTTAACGAAATTCAAACTGAAGTGGCGGAGCATTTGCTCGGTCTATGTACTTGGCTTCCCGTCCTTTATCATGGAGTTTACTATTGGCATTATTACCTTTGTATATAACTTTGCCATTGTGCATTATGGCTTTGGGGAAATCGGACTTGCAGCCTACCTTGTCATCGGCTACTTAATGTTGATTATTTTGACACTGTTTCTTGGTATGGCGCAGGGCTTGCAACCCGTATTTAGTTATTTTATGGGGACAGGGGAAGAAAAACGGAGCAAATCTCTACTTGGCTTTTCCATTAAAGCATTTTTAGCAATAGGCGTTTTGTGCTATGTCTTGATCGTGTTCTTCTCTCGCGGCTTTTTCACGATTTTCAATCCGGGAGATATTGAACTAATCAACTTTATGGAAAGTAAAAGCCTACCTTACTTTTCCGGTTTCTTCCTTGCAGGATTTAATATTTTAATGATTTCTTATTGGCAGGCAAATGGGCGCACAAGTAACGCCCTTACGGTATCTCTATGCCGTAGCGTCATATGGCCGCCAATTTTGGTTGCCGTTCTTCCGCTGATTTTTGGCAGCGAAGCCGTATGGCTTTGCCATTCTATCAGTGAAATCATGACGGCGATTATAGCAGTTGTTTTGATTGTTTTCATAAAGCGCAAGAAAGAAAATCAGAAAGTTGGATTTTAAGGAGGGACATGATATGAAGCGGATCATTACCATAGGCCGTGAATTTGGAAGCGGTGGAAGAGAAGTTGGCAGGCGTTTAGCCGAAAGACTGAATATTGCCTATTACGACCGAGAGATTATTGATGAATTGATGAAACGAACTCAATTAGCGGAAAGTTATGTGTTGCAAGTGGAGGAAAGCAGGCCCCTGCCGCTGTTACCAATAACAACTGCTCGCACTTTTGGTATTCCTACCAACTATACATTGGAAAATCGTCTGTCCATTTATAAGCAGGAAAGCGAAATAATCCGCGAAATGGCAGAGAAATCGGATTGTATCATTGTAGGACGATGTGCAGACTATGTTTTGCAAGATTTGAACCCTTTTCGCTTGTTTGTATATGCGGATATAAGTTCTAAAATTGCCCGTTGCAGGGAAAAGGGAGCCGACGCAGCGGCGATGACGGATAAAGAATTGCAGCAAAAAATTATATCTATTGATAAGAAAAGAGCACGTTACTACCAATTTTATACAGAACAAGATTGGGGCAATAAAGCAAACTACGATTTATGTATCAACACCACCAATACAGAAATCAAGAAAATCGTTGCTGCCATAGAGAAGTTTATCGTTTAGCAGTATTGGGGATGTGTCAATATGTCTGTATTTCATTATCTTTCTTCTCATAACCTGCGGTCAAAAAAAGCCCTTGCGCTTGCATGGGATTTTGCGCCTATGAGTATGAACACACAAGTCATATAGTTATCTCTTATAGTTCCTGTACCAAACGCCCATGCGGTTTTATGCTGCGTGGGCGTTTGGTATTTTGCCCCCTGCTTGGGAAGAAAGGGGGTGAGAAAAATGATGAATAGTGAGCAGTATCGGGAACATATCGAGCGCACTTTCAACGCCTTTTGCAAGATTATCCTTTACCATGCGGCGCTGGGTATTTACAAGAAAATACGGCGGAAGCAACAGTTTGAGGTATCACTCGACTATCTTCGGGAGTTTGATTTTGAGCCGATTGCCACAACAGACGAGTATTTTGTGAAATACGATATGCCTACCACTTTTACCGTTCGTGGGGAAACGGTCATTGTAGAAAGCGAGCAGTTAGCGGCCGCGCTTTTGCGTCTGCCGGAAAAGCGGCGTGAAGTGCTGTTTTTGCGGTACTACCTCGGTTACAGCGATACGGAAATCGGAAGGCTATTCGGAGTTTGCAGAAGCACAATCTTTCGTAGACGAAAAAGGTCATTGCGCTTCATACGAAAAGAACTGGAGGCGTTAGAAGATGAAGAATAGGAAATACAATTTGCTGCCCTATGAAACGATTGTAAAGGCAACCGCCGGGGAGCCGGAAGCGGTGAACACCGTCATTCAAACCTATACCGGCTACATCAAATATCTGTCCTACTTTCAAGGGAGTATCAACGACGATATTCAAGATTATCTCAAAGCGTCCTTAATGGAAGCACTACCCAAGTTCCGCTTTGACAGATGACAAGTAGCAAAGGCAGAAAAAGCCGTCAAGGATAAACTTCGCGCTTCGCGTCCTTGACGGCTTTGCCCGTCTTTGCTGTCGGGTAATCAAGAGGGCGCAAACGGATAGACCGCTTGCGCCCTCAATCTATGATGATGTGTTACGCAATAGAGAGCGAGAGCGCCTTACACAACGCGGTTTTGCAGACTTGAAAACACAAGAGTTGAGTGTTTATATCCCCACCCTCAAAAATGGCGGTCTACTGCGTAACATTTTGCCATGCCAGCGTGGACATTTAGGCAGGCGAAAAGCCTTGATTTATGCGACTTGCAGAGAACGGAAACAGAACAAGTAGTATCGTATCCCTTGAAAGCGCAAAAATGCCTTTCTATCGTTCCACGCGGCACAGAAAAAGCGGGCAAGAAGTCTTTGACCTCTTACCCGCTTTTGTGGCAATCCGTATGGCAGCTACCCTGTTTCAGTTGATTGTTGATGCTGTTTTATGAGTAGCTACCATCACGGCTTCTTTTTTCTTCGTCCGGTATTTCTCCTTGTTCGTCGTGCAGCATTTCATAGATGACAAGCTCCAACGAGAACACCAAAGAGTCCGCATATTCCTTTGGCAAGCGGGTGATAGACGGTTCGCCCGTGACCTCTATTTCATAATTGACAGGCTTTCTTTTCCTCATGACAAAATGATAAATCAAAGAGCCTGTAAAGCGTGAGTATCTCAACCGCACCTTTTCCGTATAGAAAGGTCATCTTTTCCGTATGTGAAGGTAATGTCTGCCGATTTTCTTTGTCTTTCGTTTGGGGTTTGGTATCAGAAAAAGCCGTTTTCGTCAAGGGCGGAAAATATCGCCGAAACCATCGAATGAACCGTAATGAATGCAATATTTTTCGCTTGCTCCTTGACGCCTCCGTCTTTTCCCGATTTCTCCTTTGTGTCGAAAGACAAATAAAACAAAGGAGAAAGATGTGCAATCGCAGAAAATTTCACAAAGTCGCAAGCAGTTTGCGAGTTCGGTTTTTACAATTCTGCAAAAAAGATAAAGGAGGCTCTATGCACATGAAAAAAGCTGTCATCTATGCCCGCTATTCCAGCGACACCCAAACGGAACAGTCCATTGAAGGACAACTTCGCGTCTGTCAGAACTACGCCAAGAACAATGACCTTCTCGTCGTTGACACTTATGTAGACCGCGCGATGACAGGTACGAACGATATGCGCCCGGATTTTCAGCGCATGATCAAAGCAAGCAGCAAACGGCAATGGGAGTATGTCATCGTCTATAAGCTCGACCGGTTTTCGAGAGATAAGTATGAAATGACTATCCATAAGCACACCTTGAAAGAGAACGGGGTAAAGCTCGTTTCCGCAATGGAGAACATCCCGGACTCTCCCGAAGGCATCATTCTCGAATCGCTGCTCGAAGGCATGAACCAATACTACTCCGCAGAACTTTCGCAGAAGGTCTTGCGCGGACTTCGGGAAAGCTATCTGAAAGGTAACTACACGGGCGGTCCCGTATTGTTCGGCTATGACGTCGTTGACAAGAAGAATGTCATCAATCCCGTTGAGGGAGCTATCGTGAAAGAGATATTCAGCCTATATGCGCAGGATTATACGGCAGCCTACATCGCCGATGAGATGCGCAAGCGCGGGATACGCACCAAGAAGGGGAAGTATCTGACCGAAAAGGCTATCTATAAGATGCTCCAGAATACCAAGTACAACGGGAAGATCAAACACGGTGATACCGTTTATGACAACATCTATCCCAAAATCGTAGACGATGTTTTATGGCAAAGCGTACAGCACATACGGGACGGAAACAAACACGCGCCCGGGCGGAAGAAGGAAATATTCGACTTTATCCTTTCGGGCAAGCTGGTGTGCGGCGACTGCAAGCGTCTTATGGTCGGCGTGAGCGGAACGAGCAAGACCGGTGCAAAACATTACTACTACACCTGTCTGACGAATTCAAGGGACAAAAAGCCGTGCGGTCTTAAAACTGCCTGCAAAAAGGAAATCGAAGATATTGTCATCAACACGACATGGCAGCTTCTTTCGGACAACGACTCCGTAAAGGCGCTGGCGGAACTGATCTGCCGCCGCATCAATGAAAAGTCACGGAACAATGCAAATATCAAGTCCCTCGAAACGAAACGAACGGCAGCACTGAAAGCGTCCCGCAATCTCATAGCCGCTATCGAACAAGGCATTATCACGGAACAGACCAAAGAACGCCTGAAAGAACTCGAAACGCAAATCTCGCAGCTGGACTTCGACATAGAACAGGAAAAGCAACGCACCTTCGCCGAGATCACGCCCGAAAAAGTCATCCGCTTCTTGAACAAAGCTATATGCGGAAGCGTGCAGGATATAAGCGTAAGGAAGGCTCTCGTGAAATATCTGATCCGCGACATCGTGCTGTACAATGACAAGATCATCATCAACTACTACTTTGCCGAACCGCTCAAAAAACACACCAACTCGATTGCATCGGTAATTGAAACGGAGAAGCAGTCCAGAGAGGCTGCTTCTTTATCGGAAATTCAAAGTTCGTACAAAGGCGATAACTCGCCGCCAGTGTTAGCACACGGCTACTAGGGTAAACCTTAGTTGCCGTGTTTTTTATTTTATATCAACACACCCCTAGCGCCCGTACGGCAGTACCGCAACGGAAAAGGAAGCACTGATGTGCTTCCTTTCTCCATTTCTCCCGTGGCAGTCGCTGTCCCCTTACCTCTCCATCGTCCTTGTATCGAAATAACGTGACGGTACTGCGTACTGCGACTATCGACAGACTGTTTCACTAAAATACTTGATGTCTACACAAGCTCTTTCACAGCACCCGTGCGGTAGCACCGCTATTCCGTCGCTACGCTCCTTACGAATCCCTCCGCCTCCGCCAAACAGAGTCGCGTTTGAACCCGCGGCTCTGTTATTTTTGCATTAAAGGTGTTGCCGGTATCATAATCAATACCGAAGTTTACGTCCCGCAATGGTCAGACTTCTACTTGACGCAGAAAAGAGATGAACACGGCAACTATACAAAATAGACGGCTTACTGCCGTCTATTTTCGTTTCTAACAGTAAATTAATTTGCCTGATTATTTAATTTGCTATTATATGAAACTTTTTTAGGATAGATTATCTTTTAAGTGCAAAATCAAAGAAGGTAAATACAACAATAGATTATCCAATATCTCCTCTTTATTGCATAAGTAGTCTGCAATTAAACGCAAATTCAGCCATAATAACATAAGTTTAACAGCGGAAAACTTGTCCACTTCAATCAATTCTTTATCGTAATCTCCATGCACTATAGAATTTCGATGTATAACCCCTTCAACCGGATTCGTTGAAACGACCTTGGCGTAATATTTATTTACTTTATCCCAAACCGTTTCCATCCATAAATCATCAAGACTGTTAATCAGTTTATCAATTTTATTGGATCTTTGTAATCCATTTTTATATGATTGTTTTTTCTCTATAATTCCTTCGTAAGCATTTGCCGCTTTTTTATGCTCACTATCTAAAAGCGCAAAAAGGTTTCTGACAGCACTTCTATAAAATCCACTATTTATCAATTCAATCGTAACAAAAATATCTTCTTGCTTTCTTTTCATTGATATACCTGGATTGTCCATTTGAAGCAATGGAGACATTAGTATTTGCAATCCCGTGCAGTTATCACAACACAATGATTCAAGAATGGCACAACCATTGATTTCACTATCAAGTAATGGAAGATCCGGAGTTTCTAAATAGTATAACAAAATTCCCTTATCCGCATAAGCCGCCATTTTATCTTTATATTCGCTTGAAAACAATTTTTCCCTATCTTCTTTTAATTTTATTTCAAAATCCGAAAATGCGACCATATATTCGTACAATGATTGAGCTAATAAAGGCATCAGGTCTTCATTTTTGCGTAATTCCTCGATTTCTTTCATCTTACTGTTTATTTCTTTATATTTATTTGTGTTATTTAAAGCAAGATTAAGCGCATTTCCGACTATGTCGAGTTTAGTTTCCCCCTTAGATAGAGACTCTTTATATTCAAGAAATTTCTCAAAAAACTTTTCAGTTCCTATACGTAAAAATTCAACTGATTGATCCGTATATTTATCAAACTCCGCCTTTTTAGCTCTCATTATCCGAGATAATTTATCTTGCTCTTGTATTGCGACTATAACCTCTGGCGTTCTACATTGTTCGTATTGTTTTATTATTAACTCTAATACTTTTTCATTCATACTTAAAACAACCTCATACTCAAAAAATTTACGGTTCGCTTCGCCGCTAAATATTTTCTGAGACCTCAATATTTTCCTGAAAAATAGAATCATTAAATTTGTCGGAAATTTCAACAGTCACAGACGGAAAATCATATTTTTTAAATTCTTCTCTATATCTTGCCCTCATTTTTTCTAAACATTTTTCCTCTAATACAAACAACCCGGCAAGCGCTCCTAAAACGTTTTTTTGCTTAGCTTGTCTAATATTCCTTTCTGATATCTTAAATTCATTGGCACTTAAAGAAAATATTAATCTTTTATGTTTGACATCTATATATCCATTCCACCAATATGGACATATTAATTTGTTTTCTCCATTTACTTGTCTTATACCTATATTCTTCCAAGGCATAATCTCCATTTCATAAAGCTGTAATCCAACTTTAACATCTTTAAAATTCGAGTCGTGAGAAGTTATTAACTGAATATAATCATACATATCATGAACTTCAGCTTGACTATCATACTCATAGCATAGCCTTTTAATAGCCACATCGACCTCAGCACAAATAGCTTGAAGAAGAATATTGTATTGTATTGAAAAGGTATTATTGTGGTGTCTGACAACCAAATTTCGTTTTGCACTTCCTACCAACATAAAAGTAAAACTGATTCCTTTATTCTTTAATCCATCATGTATAAGATGCATCCACTAATGAAATTGTCTTCTTAAAGGCTTAACCTCTGCCTTTGAAACATATTTTTCGCTCATACTAAGCCTCTATTATCATTTTATATTGCTCAAAATCACATCGAAGGGAATTGATTGCGTTTATAAAATTTTGTCGATAGCCACCCGGTAAATTATTTGCTAAAGCAACAATACCTTTTTCCATTTTTTCCTTATTTTTCGCTACTTTCTCCAATGATATCTCTTTACCTAAAACTATCAGGTTATGGTGCATTACGTTGTTACGCAAAAAACGAATATTCTCAAATTCTTCAAGTTTTTCATCGCTAAACATTTTAAGTTTACTTACAAGTGATATTGTTTCGCCCAAATCCAATGAAAATTTTGCATAAAGTTCCGAGTTTTCTTTGTTTTTGCTTTCATACATACTATCAGCCATTTTTTCAATATATCGCTCTTCTTTTCTATTTAATTTAAAGTGGCTTTCTAAGTCGTATTTATCAAGAATTATAGCACGCAGATACTCTTCAAATGTCGCCAAATAAATGTATAGAGTATCACGCAAATTCTTATCATATCTGATGCAAGTGCTAAGCTCTGAATATTTAACCTTTTCATAATTAAAATTTAACAAATACTCATAAATTTGATTTAGGACAAATTTACCACGGATTTTCCTGTATTTCTCAAATTCTGATTTTTCTGTATCATTGCTATAAGATAATGCTTCAAACATTTTCACCATTTACTCTATATACTTTGTCCAGTGTTTTGCCGTCTTTGTTTTTCCATTCTGTCCAACCGTTGGTGGAACCGCCTAACACAAAGTCACTTGCTCCGCTTGGTGTATTGAATTCTAATGTAACTAACAAGATATACTTGTCGCCTTGTTGTACAATGTCGCCTCGTGCAAGCAATTCTTCACGTTGGCGATTGTATTTTCCCAGGTTGGCTTTTTTGTTGATATTGATTTCCGATTGTTCCAATACTTGGAATTTGTCTCCGTCATAAACGCCGCAGGCAGTAATTCCGTTGCGTGTTGTGTGAAATACTTCCGATTGGTTTACGCTGTTTTTCGCATTGTCCATCTTGTAGCCCTGCGTTGCCATGATGAACTGAATTTCCTCGTAAATTTCTTCAATGGACGGAAGATCGTATTCATCAATTTCGTACTTGGGATTTACGGTATTTTCCATCTTGTATCTGTTGGACTGATGTGCTTTTACTATGGCATAAGCTTCAAGTCCACTGATCATATCCAATGAAAACGTCTTGTTGTCTGCCAAGAACATTATCGCCTTGTTCCAGAAGTCCTTCGAACGGTTGTGATCATCAAGACGTGCAACGCCGTTTCTCGTTTGACCTATATAAATCTGAGCAATTTTATTTTCGTCATTTTCGTTGATTAAATAGTAAATACCGGGACGGTTGATGCCTGTAATTTTCTTCGCCTCCGCCAACAATGGACGAGGTATTACATACGTTGTCATGGTAGAAAGATGACGTCTGATTGAACGTATTCCGTCAGGCTGTCCATTGTGAAAAATTATATCCAATTTCTTACTTGTTGCCATTGTGATTGCCCCCACGTTTGTCCTGAGTAAAGACCTCATGCAGTATAATATTTTTATTCATTTTAGCACATTTTTGCAGGGGTTTCAAGGTTCTAAAGGGATTTTGGGTTGGCTGAAAGTAATTTTACTTCCAACAACGCTTTGTGATATTTACAATGCGGGTGGCGATTTGGTGTTGGAAGGCGGTGTCGTGTTCCACTACCAACATGGTGGCGTTGGCGGATTGAACAAGTTGTTCAATCTGCAAGCGTGAGTACAGGTCGATGTAGTTCAATGGTTCGTCCCAGATGTACAGGTGGGCGGGTTTAGCAAGACTGCCGGCGACAAGCACCTTTTTCTTCTGTCCCATGGAAAAACTTTCAATGGGTTTGTCAAATTGTTCTCTTGAAAAGTCAAGCTTCCGCAGGATTGTAAGAAACAACGTCAAGTCCACCTTGTTGTCTTGGGCATAGCTATACACTGTGCCCCTCAAGTGCGAAGTGCCCTGACAGATGTAGGAAATTTCAAGATTGTTGCCCCGCCACAATTCACCGCTGTACTTCAACTTCTCACCCAAGATCAACTTGATAAGACTACTTTTGCCACAACCGTTTGTGCCGTTCAGCACCACACGGTCTCCCTGATTGATTGTAAAAGACAGCGGTTCAAAAACCTGTCGGTCATCGTAAAACACGGCAACGTCCTTCAGTTCCACCAACTTAGATTGCACATATGGCATAGCATGCAGCTTGAGTTGAGGGGCAAATTCAAGGTCTTTCAACAATGCGGATTTTTCTTCAATCGCACGTTGACGACGTTTTTCCACCGACTTGGCATGCTTCATCATCAATGCCGCTTGTGTGCCGATGTACCCCCTGTCAAATGCGCCGCTTCCTATTTTGGTAGACTCTATCTTGTCCGACCACTCCATCATTCGGCGTGCACTTTCCTTCAATGAGTTGATTTCCTTGCTTAGCCTGTCGTTGTTTTTCTGTTCATTTATCTGTCTGTTGTCAAAATTTTGTTTCCACGTAGAGTAATTTCCGCATTGCACTTCAATTGTCTTCTTGTTCAATGACAAAATGTGATCGACGCACTTGTCAAGAAAATCCCTGTCGTGCGACACCAATATAAAGGATTTCTTTTTGGACAGATACTCCGCCACCACCTTTCTGCCGTGGCTGTCCAGGTGGT
This sequence comes from Candidatus Limihabitans stercoravium, assembly GCA_018715495.1. Lineage (GTDB taxonomy): Bacteria > Bacillota > Clostridia > Christensenellales > CAG-314 > Limihabitans > Limihabitans stercoravium. The sequence continues at coordinate 14,154 of DVLO01000023.1, forward strand.
TAGTTGGTTCGTCGATGAGGTGGAAGTTTCTGTCATTCAAGAAAAATGCCGCCAGCAAAACCTTGGTCTGTTCACCGCAGGACAGTGTTTCAAATGAACGATACAACACGTCTTCCGATACTTCAAGCAAGTTGAGTTCACGGACGATCTGCCATTCCATACAATCGGGAGCAAGCTGATACACTACATCGATGGTATTCATTTTCACGTCTGCCACTTCGTACGGAAAGTAATCGAACTGTACCGAACTGACTATATTTCCGCTGTATGAGTATTGATTTTGCAAAAGTTTTAAAAAAGTTGTCTTGCCTCTGCCGTTTCGACCGACAAATCCCAGTTTCCAGTCGGTATCAATGGAAAAAGAGCAGTTTTCAAAAATATTGGTATAGGTAAACGGATAGGAAAATGTAAGATTTGTAACCTTGATTGTCGACATAAATACCTCCTGATTAAAGAGCTTGTGCCAACAAAAAAAAGCCGCAAGCATGACCTTGCGACTTACACAGCAAAATGGGTGTCCTGAAAAGGGACACTACTCTATTAAAAAAGGGCATAAAAATGGCTTTCTTGCTAGTTAAAAGTTTTTTCACCAAGGCACAAGCTGGTTGTGTATTAAACTGTTATCTGCAAGAATTGGTCATCGTTCGCCCTCCTTTTATTGATAGATACAGTCTACCACATACAAAAAGGCATTGTCAATAGTTAAATTGTTGAAACGACACAAAAAAAAACTTCCCGACAACAGTTATTTGTCGGGAAGTTACCGTTAAATTTTAACATCTATTTGTGCCAATATCTGCAGCAAAACTTCTTGCCGTTTGTGCGCCAACGTATAAATGCGTTCTAAATTACTTACAACTGTCCTTTTTTACAATCTTGTAGCCGATCTTTTCAACAAGCCAATACAGATCATCCATCAACTGGTAATCGTACTTGATTACGTCAGTTTTTTCTTCAGAAACATTGTCACGTGCCACCATTTTTCTAAATTCGACAAGACCATCCATTGTAGTAAGATTTCCGTGTCGACGCAGTTTGTAATTCTTGCCGTTTGTAAAAGAATCGCCTTTCTTTTCGTACAATATCTGTTGTCTGTTGGCAGGTATAAATCCGCAGCTGATCATGTAGGCATTCCAGCGCAGATGTTCATGAATGGCCATCGTCTGTCTTGTAGAAGTCTTGTACGGAAAAGAATACTTTACAATAGGCTTGCCCATGACCGACATGTCGTAAAGCTGCGGTAGATCGTCGTGAGCGTATATTTCAAGGTACTCTTTTTCAGTAAGGGCAACACCGACATCGTCTTTCGGACGACAATCCAGCCCCATCAAGTTGAGTTTCGATCTGATAGAAAGGCAACAATACAAGCTAGAGTCTCTTTCAAGCTGACTTTTTTTAGCGTACCAATTACGAACTGAATTGTCCACGATTTGCGACATCTGGGCATCATCAAGCAGTTTGTTTGTCGTCTTGATACAGTATTCCATGTCGTAAATCCAATTGCGCATGATTGCCATACGATAAAACCTGTTGGAAGCAATGTTGTCAATGTTGTAAACAGTTTGCTGTTCGTTTCCAAACACCATACAGTTGTCATCGCAATCTACAAATGCAGCATTCTTGTCCGAACGCACCTTGACAAAAATCTTTATATTGCGCACGCCCCACTCAGTGCACTTGGCAACCATCTTTTTTGCCATGTCTATATTTTCAAGGTCAGACCCAAAGGCAATTACTATAAAATTGGCATCCTTATCGCCGTGCGTGACAACAGAACGAACCTGTCTGTAAAAACCTTCTTCGTTGATGTCAAACTTGTAAAAATGCTCATCCGCAGGATAATCGGGCAAGGGAAGATAATCTTTAGCGTCGAAATTTGCGCTTTCGTTCTTGTATCGGTAATAGTTGTGATTGAGATTTTTGTTGCTTAAAAGGTGATGCTTGTCAAATATGTGATACTGCACCTGTTTTACCTTGACGCCGTCGTCCACCTGGACAAACTGATTGTTGGCAACCGACGTCAGGAAAATCTGTCGGTTTGTCTTTCCAAATCCTATAAATACAGCATTGATATTCACATCCGGACGTACGGCAAATTTACTGTAATCCAGTTGTGTTTCATCCATAAATCTTGCAAAAGGATACCTGTCTACAAAATCTATTGCAATTCTGTGATACTTGTTTACGTAAACTACACACCCAAACGATCGTTCCGTTACATCACGATAAACACTTTCAAAATCTGCGTTGCCAAACAGATAGATTTTCATAAACTTGAAAACACTGCTTCGCTGCTGTTCCGTAAGAGAAGAAATGCACTTTACAAAAGTTTCAGCAATCTGGATGTTTCTTTCGTCATCTTCAGTGTTTACAATGAATTTCCAGTCCCTTGAACCGTCAAGGCACTTTTTCACTGAGGCATCAACGTAACGGGAAATATCGGCAATCTGCATGTAGTTTATATTTTTCATGTAAAGTTCCGACTGCTGATCGGAACTGAACTTGTCCACTACAACTTTTTGGCAATTTGTATCGCTTTTATAGATTTGATGATTGTGGACATTGTTGCCGAATATCACCAGTCTGTCCTTGGAAGAATACCTGAATTTCAACCTGTTGATACTGTTCCACACGTACTGGTCAATGAGCGAAAACACAAAAAATACAGCATTGATTGTGATCAACGTAAAGCACAGATACACTGTAGCTCTGTAAAACTCACTGTCCTGCATTAAAGTCGACAGAGAATCTGTCTTTAACTTTAACACAACCGTTTCAATGGTCGTTGTAATGGCAGCAAAGACAGATTGAAATACATTTCCATTGCTGTAAAACGAACCTATAAAATACAACGGCAAGGCTACAAGGTAAATTACAATACCCTTGCCCTTTTTGAAACTTCTGATGTAGGTTATTCTGTCTTGACGGTTTCTTTTAAACAGATTGTACACAACTGTTACAACACACAAGAACATCAATGCACAGCAAATAGCCGTTACTATATTGTAAACTACCATGGCAACCTCTCAATGAAAATTACATTACAAGTATATCACAAAAATAGCGACAAGTTCAACACTTAGATAAAATTTAATTACCAGAAATGTATAGCCACCTTAAAACAAGTTGAAACTCACAACAAAGGACAACCGATTGTCAAAAAATGAAAAGTGTGGTACAATGTCTCAGTTATGAGTAAGAGAGTGCACAATAAAAGACCGTTTTTTAGATTTATCAAGAGTATAATCAGGCTGTTCAAACGCAAGCCGAAATTTGTAAACCTGGCAGGAGAACTTGAAGAAGGTTCTATCTATCTGTCCAATCACAGTGCCGCAGCAGGGCCGCTGATTTACGAACTGTACTTCCCGTTGAACTTCCGCTACTGGGGAACATACGAAATGTGCGGAACGATCAAGCAACGCTGGACGTATCTTGCAACAATTTACTTTCCCAACAAAAAGCATTTTTCCAAACCGATGTCCAAGATTCTTGCAACGTTGGTGTGTCCGTTCATGCACATGTTCTACAAGGGAATGCAGGTGATACCTACCTACCCGGACGGCAGATTGGTACAGACATTCCGCACCAGCCACAATGAACTTGAAAAGGGAATAAACCTCATCATCTTTCCTGAAAATTCGTCGGACGGCTACCACAATGTGTTGAAAGAGTACTTCGCAGGATTCTACGTATTTGCAAAAAGATACTACAAGAATACCGGCAAAAACGTAAAAATCTACAATATGTACTATTCAAAAAAACACAACACCATTGTCATTGACAAGCCCGTGACAATCGAACAATTGATGAGCAGCGGTCTTACCAGTTCCGAAATTGCAAATCAATTCAAGGATAGAATAAATCAGCTTGCGGATGAGTACATCTACAAAAAAAGTGATGTTGTAAATTGCGGCGAATTGACGCACCAACAAACAAAATAATTGCTAACATCTGAGTTTGCAACAATGCAAACTCAGTTTTTTATTGCAGTATATTTGTATTGTTCAATCATCAGACATATAGGAGAAAGTTCACCACAAACACCCGCATAACGTCAATGGTCGTAAAAGCACATTAAAATTGCAACCTTGGTAAACCTTAAACACTTCTTTTACTAACTTACCTGATAACAATGACACGTCCGACAATTGACACATTCAATGATGACATCTATTGTATTTACTTCAATCTGGAAATCGACAAAAGATTAAAATCACAGACATTATTTGTCAGTCTAACACAAGAAGAACAAAAACCACCTCCAAACCCTAACCAAACGCACGAAACAAGATGTTTCCGACAAGGTGTAGTACATCCAATAACGCCGACAGTCCACCACGCAATGCGTAAGATTTTAAAAATTTACTTTTTTTTAAAAAAGTATTGACATATTTTGTTGTCGGTGATATTATTTTGATATCATCAGAATATCTCAGGAGGTATTTATATGGAAGAAAAAATCTTGAAAGGTAAAAAAATCGGCGGATTGGTGCTTATAATCAACCTTGCCGTAATCATTGCGTTGATTGTTGGCGCAATAGTAGGTCTGACAAACGGATTGGGCGAAAACAATGAAGTTCTCAGCCAACCGCACCTTATACTGGGTGTTGCGTGTTCGATTTTAGCATGTTTAGCATGGATTCCTCTTGCCGGATTGAAGGTACTGAACCCTAATGAAGCGTACGTACTGACATTGTTCGGTAAGTACTACGGAACACTGAAAGGCGAAGGTTTCTACTGGGTAAACCCCTTCTGTTCAGCAATAAACCCTGCTTCTGCAACGAAACTTAACCAAAGCGGTGACGTAAGCCACGTAAAAAATTCTTTGACCGGTGGCAAGGCGGACGACGGAGAAGTCATTGTCAACGGCAAGAAGATTTCGCTGAAAATAATGACCTTGAGCAACAGCAGACAGAAAATAAACGACTGCCTTGGCAACCCCATTGAAATAAGCATTGCAGTAATGTGGCAGGTTGTCGACACCGCTAAGGCTGTGTTCAATGTAGACAACTACAAGGAATACCTGTCCTTGCAATGTGACAGCGCACTGCGTGACATTGTTCGAATCTACCCTTACGACGTTGCCGAAGGCGTAGACACAACAGGTGACGGCAAGCCCGATGAAGGAAGTCTTCGTGGCAGCAGTGAAGTTGTTGCCGAACGTATCCGTGAAAAAATTCAGAGCAAGGTGTCCTGGGCAGGACTTAAAATTGTAGAAGCACGCATTACCTATCTTGCTTACTCACCTGAAATTGCAGCGGTAATGTTGCAAAGACAACAGGCATCGGCAATCATTGACGCAAGAAAAATGATTGTTGACGGCGCAGTGGGCATGGTAGAAATGGCGCTTGAAAGACTGAACAACGGTGGAATGGTAACACTTGACGAAGAAAGAAAGGCGGCAATGGTAAGCAATCTGCTTGTAGTACTGTGCGGAAACAAGGACGCACAGCCCATTGTAAACAGTGGAAGTCTGTATTGATATGGCAGACAACAAGAAGCAAATACCGCTTCGACTTTCTCCTAAACTGTACAACGCAATTGCCGCATGGGCAGAAGATGACTTCCGTTCCGTCAACGGACAGATTGAATACTTGTTGTCGGAATGTGTACGTCAACGCAAGAAGGACGGCAAATACGTCGGACAGGAAATTGATGTTCCACCTGAACTTGACATCTGAAAACAAAAAAGAGATACCCTTTGAAATGGTATCTCTTTTTTTAGTTGTAACTTGATTTCAGCGAATTCACGCTGCTACATCAGTATATGCTGTGTGCGATTTCATTTCCTCATGAAATTGATGTGGCGGTCAGGTATCAAACACCATTGCTGTGCCTGAAATCGCAATCAAAACCACAACACGTAAATTTAAATTGCACTTGTAGTTACAATCCTAATATATGGTTAATTATTGCATTTGACAAAATGCGACACACTACTTACGACTAAAAACGCACAACGTACACTAAAAAACAATTGCTACACCATGTTGAATTGCACCACCTCAACCTGATTGATGAGATGCGCACCCGTTTCTTTGCCATCACAAAGTTGTGACAGGATTTTTTAAAACGCCCATACAACAAAAGCACGGCAACTGATTGCCGTGCTTTTGATTTAAACTTAAATAAAATCTATTTTAAATTATATTTGACAATTTACCTGCCTTCGTAAATGCCTTGAGCAGCAACTACAATTTGCAGAAATTCCGCCTTGAATGGATCACCGTCCGCAGTTGTGCATTGAAGTTCTTCCAGTCTTGTAATGACGCTTGCCATATTTGCGTCACCCATATACTGTGAATTGCGCAGAATTAAACCAAATTCCACAACACAACCGATAAACACGCTGTCTTCGTTGGGTGTTGCTGTGAGTTCATCTGTTGTAAAGGTCTTCAAGACACTCTTGTTTTCTTCCGTTTCGGGATCTTTAAATCTCACTTCCGCAGTTGCAATGTTTCCCGTTGCACCCTCTTTCAGTTGCACTTCGTACACTGCCGTTACCGTGTGACCTGATCCGATTTCGCCTGCGTCCTTCTTTTCATCGTTGAAATCGTCTTCCGACATCATCTTGGTTTCGTAGCCGATAAGACGGTATTTATCTACCACGTCGGCATTAAATTCAACGCCAATTTTACTGTCCTTAGCCACTACGTTGAATGTACCGTCCAGTTCTTCCACAAGCACTTTTCTTGCTTCGGCAACACTGTCAAGATAAGCGTAGTTGCCGTTGCCGTTTTCCGCAAGGGTCTTCATTGTGGTGTCGTTGGTGTTGTACATTCCGACACCCAACACCGAAAGGTAAATACCGCTCTGACGTTTTTCGGAAATGAAGTTCTTGAGTTCGTTCTTGTTACTGATACCCACGTTAAAGTCACCGTCGGTAGCAAGAATTACTCTGTTGTTACCGCCATTGACGAAGTACTTTTCCGCTTCACTGTAAGCAAGTTCGATACCGCCTGCGCCGTTTGTTGAACCGCCCGCTTCAAGATCCTGGATTACATTGGCAATCCTTGTCTTTTCCGTACCCCTTGCGCCGTCAAGTGCAATTCTTGTACCCGATGCGTAGGTGACAATGGAAATGTAGTCTTCGTCGCCAAGACTTTCCGTCAGCATTGTAAACGCTTGCTGAATGAGTCCCAGTCGGTCGTCGCCATACATCGAACCCGATGTGTCAATCAGGAACACGATGTTGTTTTGTTTGTTGCCAAACTGAATTTCTTCGGCGGACACGCCGATCGTCATCAGCTTGCTGTCGCTGTTCCACGGACAATCGAACAAACTTCCCGAAACTGCCAACGCCTCATCATCCGTCGGACGTGGGTAGTCGTAATTAAAGTAGTTCACCCATTCTTCGATACGGACGGAATTTTCGTTTAATTTCATGCCCATGTTGATTTGTCTTCTCATCAGGGAGTAATTTGCCGTGTTGCGATCCAATGAAAAGTAGGATGACGGTTGTTCCAACGGGGAAACAAATCCGTTTTCAACAACGTCTTCGTGTTGGTAGTTGTCACCCGTATTCACATCGGAAATCATACTGCTATCGTTTTCCCATCCCGGCGCCTTCATTGACGGACTACATGCACACATCAAGAACACAACTACCATTAACAATGCTACTGTCACAATTGTACGTTTCATGATAAACTCTCCTTTTGTCTTTGTTTACCTTTACAACACATGATGTTTGCCTTTTGTCCCGCAATCAGCAAAGAATCTGAAGAATTTTTTGAACATCAAGTTCCGTACTGGGATTGCTCATTGTTTCGATGTAGAAGTGCATGTCTTCCCCTTCGAAATAGGCTGACGTAATGTATTCGCCGTCCTTGTAGTTTTCTTTTTGCGTAAATGACTGACCGTAGATGTAGTTGTCGTAGGTGTATTTCAAGTCATTGCGCACAAATTTGTTATTTTCGGCAATCAACTGAACTTCTACTACTCCGTACTCAGTGGAAACGCCCAGTGACGCACGGATGTAGGCAAGTTGTCCGTCATCGAAGTAGTAGGCACGGTAGTTTTCGAAAATGACGTCGTACTGTTCGTCAATCAAGTCCACCTTAACCGCATTTGCAATGTCGGAGCGATCCACAATGTGTCCCGTAACTTGACTACTAGTGTACACCTGGTAAGTGGGACTTGGGGTAACGTTTACAAGTGAATTTGTCAATGTGATAGCAACAAACAAGACCGCTACAGCAACTACACAGTATGCCGCAACCATGGGGACAAGCCACCACTTCTTCTTTTCAGAGCGTGCAAAAGCCATCCCACGTGCCTTATCCGCAAGATGATCTTGCTGCGGCAGGGATTGGGCGTAATTGTCAAACAGTTGTTGAATTTGTTTGTCTTTCATTGCAACGTCCCCTGATTGTTAAAATACTGTTTCATTTTATCTTCCGCACCTTGAATGATTCGCTGTACGGTTGATTTGGATTTTCCTATACTTTTAGCACTGTCACGGACGGTGAAGTCCATGAAATACTTCTGGTAAATGAGCCACTTTTCCGTGCTGTCCAATACGGACATCGCCTGTTTTACCGCAACTGTGTTTTCCAGTTGTTGCTGACTGACGTTGTCATCCGACAGACTGAACAGATCGTCAATGTTGACGCACCGCCGTCGCTCCTTTCGCAGACTGTTGATTGCAGTGTTGTGAACAATCTTACATATCCAAGCGTAACCGTTGGTATCAGGCTTGAAGGTCTTGGCCTTTTTGAGTATGGTAACAAAACTGTCCTGAACGATGTCTTCGGCAGACTGACGGTTCTTGACAATGGCAAGGGCAACAGACAACATTCGGGCTGAAACAAGGCGTGACAAGCCATCCAAGGCAACAAAATTACCTTGGGCAATCTGCATGATATAGGTATTGACCATTTGTCTGTCCTGATCCGTCATGACTTGATTTTAACATGTCAGCCTCTATTTGACAATACCAAATTGACCAACTTTTCTCCCTTTCGACATTACAACAATTTAAAGTTTCAATTTGTCCCACAATTTTGTAAAATTTAAAGAAGTCAACGTCTTTTTTCTGTTCACAACCACAAAACAAAAATACACCCCTCAGCACGAAGGGTGTATTTGTAATTCAGATGTGATTGAACTTTTCCTTCAAGTGTTTGTAACACCACATCAGCCCAACGGAACAATCAGTTCCATATCGCTGTCGGGGTAGGAACAGCATGGGTGAATGTAACCGAACTTCAAGTCAGCAAGACGGCGCTTGTCTGCTCCTGCAAGAGAGAACTTACCGCTGACAAGCTTACTGTGACAGAATCCGCAACCGCCTGCACGGCACTTGGATGGAACGGACAATCCTGCTCTTTCCATTGCAACAAGGATTGTTTCACGGTTGTTTGCCTTGACTGTGTACTTTTTGTCTCTGATGTGAACTGTGATTGTAAATGTCTTTTCTTCAACGTCACGCAGACCAACGCAGTTGGGTTCGTGCTTTACCTTGGACATGTTTACGCCAAATTCCTTGAGTTCGTTGTCCACAAACTTGTACATTCCGTTGCTGCCGCACAACATTGTTGTGTAGCAGTTTTGTGTGTACTTGGACAACAATTCCTTGGTGATTACACCCTTTTCGCAACCTTCGTGTTCTTCTTCGCTCAACACGTAAACAACGTTGAACTTGTCGCTTACCAACTTGTCAAGTTCTGCCTTGAACACAAGATCGCTTGCTGTCTTGGCACCGTAGATCAATGTCAATGTGCAGTCTTCCGTACCGTCAGCAATGCTCTGTGCCAATGAGTAGAAAGGAGTGATACCGCTTCCGCCTGCAATGGCAAGAATGTGATTTGTATCAGTAATACTTTCGTAGTAGAATTCGCCTGAGGGATCGCCGATTTCCATCTTGTCGCCCACCTTAGCGTTGTCGTAAAGGTAGTTGCTGAAAAATCCTGCCTTCTTGACTGTAACGGACAACTTCTTGTTGAGTCCCTGCATGGGTGAAGAGGAAATTGCGTAAGGACGTGCTACAAGACTGTCGCCCACCTTAGCACGAACTGTCACATACTGACCTGCGCGGAAGAACACCGGACTTGTAAGGTCGAATGTATATGTCTTGGTGTCGCTGTTGTGAGTAGTGATTTCACTCAATGTAGCCCATTGTGTACCGGGGTGCAAAATCTTTGCTGTTTCGTTTACACGGTAGGTCTTGGGAAGGGGTTTGGATGAACCTTCTTGCAATTTGGTTCTGCGGACGTCCGTCATGTGTTTGAACTTCAACAGATCCATGAATCCGAACAACTTTCTTTTAAAACGATATGCCATTGTTACTTGCCCTCCCTTTTCAAATCACCGACTGTCTGTCTGCCGGAAATATCTCCCGAGAAATACGCACTGGAATAACCGGACAAACGCATTGCGTAACCGCCGGCAAATCTCAAACCTTGTATTTTGTGATCTTCCTTCATCATCATGAGTCTTGGTGTAAGACCGTCCCAGTACTGCGATTCGTAACCGTAGATTACGCCTTCGGGGTGTCCGCAGTATCTTGCGTATGTCATGGGAGTTGCAACGCTGATTTCTTCGATGTAAGGAGCGATGACTGTACCTGTATCCTTTTCGAATCTTTCAATCATGCGCTTTGCAACCTGGTTTTTAACCTTGAAGTAATCCTTGGGTTCAACCTTGCCCCAGTCGTCTGACATGTACAATGTTGTAAAGTACATCATTGTTGTGCCCTTGGGTGAACATTCGGGGTACGCACGGTTCAAGCACACTGTAGCTTGTCCTTCGTTTGTGGAAATCTTTTCCATCAACTTGTACTGCTTTACTGTGTCGGATGTGTCGTAAAGGAAGTAGTTGTGGTTTTCGATGCCAAGTTCTTCGCAACTCTTGTTGAGTCCAAGGAACATTGACCAGCCACGTCCTGCAAATTTACGTGCATTTGTAGCCTTGACAACTTCTGTAGGAACGTTGTCCATCATCTTACCAAATACGATGTGAGGTGCGCAGTTTGCAACTACGTGACGTGTTTCGATTTCCGTGCCGTCGTCAAGTACTACTCCGCACACTGCACCGTTGCTGTCCGTCTTGATCTTGGTTGCTTCGGTGTTCATCCAGACGTCACCGCCGAGTTCTCTGATACGTTCAACAAGTGCAAGTGAAATTTCATGCGAACGTGACTTGGGCATGGATGCACCCTTTGTAATGTATCTGTAAACCATAGATGCGTAGTGAACAAAACTGAGGTTGTCACCGTCTGCACCAAGATAGCACCAGTAAGCGTTCAGAATGTCCTGAGCTTTCTTGGGCATCTTCAATGTTTCAAGAACTTCGTTTACGCTGTATGAACCAACACGTACGAAGTTGTCGTAATCACGAAGCATTACCTTTGAATCGGTGTTGCCGTTTACTGAGTTTGTGTACGCTTGCGCAGAGTGGATGTCCTTGCACAATTGGAAGAACTTTCCCATTGAAGGTCTGCTACCTGGTACGTACTTTTCCATTGTGTTGATGAAATTGTCAACGCCAAAGGGCATTGTTGCGTCAAGATTTTCCGACTTGACAATTACACGGTAGGCTTCGGGGATTTCCAGCCAATCGATCTTGTCTGTGACGCCAAGACTGTCAAACAATCTTCTTACGTCACCTGCATTGTTTTCAGGTCCGAAGTCGTTGAGTTCGTGCAATGACGCTTCAAATTCGAAACGTCCTCTTCTGAAACTTGTAGCGAATCCACCGGGAAGGTTGTGTTTTTCTACAAGCAAGGTTTTAGCTCCGCCTTGCAACAGACGAATAGCAGCGACAAGTCCGCCGTTACCTCCGCCGATAACAACAGCATCGTATTTTGTCATAAATACCTCCGTATCTTTTATTTATTTTTCACACGAATGGAAAGTCAGCAATCCGTGAAAAACTTCCGTTACCATTTCCGACACTTCACTTGGCGAAATGTTTGCCGTGTCGGTGGCAAACATGGTTGCAATTCCGTGCACGAATATCCACATCTGACGTGCAATTTTTGTGGCTACGTCATCGGAAAAACTGTGCTCCGATTTCAAGGTCTGCATTATGAAAGGCAGGTTGGGTTCGCTGTTTAAGATGTCCTGCCCTACCTTGTTGCTCATCAACAACAATCTGAACAGTTGCTTGTGTTCTTCGGCAAATCTGATGTAGTTGATACCTATTGCCTTGTAAGGCGTCATTTCGGGAATTTCACGCCTTAGATATTCTGAAAACAACTGTTCTGCATATTTAACTACCTCATCCTTAATGTCCTGCAACGTGTCGTAGTACCAGAACAAAGGCTGAGTACTGCAATTGAGTTGCTTAGCAAGAGTTTTGGATGACAAATAGTCCATGCCGTACTGTTCGGTGAGCTGTATTGCTCCTTGTAAAATCATCTCTTTTGTAATTTTTTGTCTAGGTGCCATGATTTAAACCCTTTGTCTGTGCTATTTGCATCAAAACAAAAATTGCACAATGCCAATTGCCCTTTTCCGAATATATAATACACATTATGTATCAAACAGTCAATATTTTGCTTGCAAAAAGTACGCCGTGTAACAAGACGAAATTTTAATATTACCATAAATTAAACTTTATAATAAACACAATTGCTAAATAAAACAAATAGCAATGGACAATTGCAACAAGCATTGCACAACACCACTTGCAGTGTTAGGAAATGGAAATAAATTTTGAATATTTTAAAAGCCGTTCATACAACTGAAAAAATAATTGATGTTTAAAAAAGTAAAAAGTCTGCTAATTTCTGCTCTTTGTGGACATTGCGCAATAGAGGAAAATGCTAAAACATCCCCTTAAACAGTCAAAAAACAAGCACTGAAATGTCTGATTAAATTAACAAATTTTTATATACGTATACCGAATTTTGACATCGATTGCATTGTCAGATGGTTGCAGGAAATATAAAAAAAGGAAATAGCCTATTGGCGGTAGTCATCAGCTACCACAGGTCTATTTCCTGATTGCATTATATACAAAACCGCAATTACTGTCAAGAAATTGCAGATATAGAAAAACCGCTTGTAAAATGAAGTGAACCCCAAAGTTTGGACAAAAATTTAATTAAATTGTTTGGTAATGAGTTCGGTATTGCACCGGGCTCATTCCTTTTAATTTGCGAGAAATTCTCTTGTTGTTCCAGTAGAATATGTATTT
>DVLO01000002.1 GCA_018715495.1 Candidatus Limihabitans stercoravium
AGAAAGATATAAGGAGTGGGAGGGATTCCGCCGTAGTTGGCATTGTAGGAAAATCCAAAAGTTTAGATTTTCCCACAATGCTTATCTTTTGGTCTTTGGTTCGGAATAGTGTAGTGCTGGCGGTCTATCTATTGTTTTCGGTTGCTTGCTTCTTTACCGTACATGAGCATTATTTGGATTGTATGTAGTTACTGTTATCCTTGGTAAGGTTTGTAGTCTGACACGTCGGGCAGTTCCAGTTTTTCGTCAGTTACTCCAAGTTGCATTTCTATCTTCAAGTTGGAGTAGTCTTCTCCGTTGGAGAACTTCATTTCCACGTTGACTGCAACTCCGCTAATCGCATTGTTTTCGAATACAATGAACAGTTCTGCCTTGGTGTACTGTTCAAGCTCTCCGTAAGTCATTGACGATTCTTCAAGCATTTTTACTTTCAGGGTGTCACCCTTTTCGTAAACAAAATACTTTGTATTGCTGTTGCCGGCACTAATGTTGATTTCGCTAAGAAGTTGCTCCAGGTACTCAAGTGCAGATGTGATGTCGCCCGCTTCGGAAGATCCTATAGGCATGTATACCTTTTCGCCATCAAGAGTAATGTACAAGTTTGTACCGTCCATGACGAATTTGGTTTTCATGTTACCAAGAGTTTCTTCAACATTTTTGCCGTTTTCGGTAGTTGTCACGGCAATGTCGCCCAACGCATTCAATTTAACAATGTCCATCAAGGCAGTCAATTCTACCTTAGCATTGGAGGTGTTTTCGCCCTCTTTGGATTCAACCATCATCATTTCGTACACCTTGAACAAACCGTTTTCGGGCAATGCTACGTCTTTGTTTTCCAGCTTTTTGCTTACTGTTTCGAAATCGGATTTTTCGTAATTTCCGCTTGTATCTACGACAGCAGGTTGACATGCAGTAAACAGTGCCAATGACATTGCAAATACAACGCACATCAACAGTATACCAATTTTCCTTTTCATAGTATATACCTCCCTTTGATGCAATTATATTTCATAAGATACTAAAAGTCAATACACAATTTGACTTTTCTGCTTAAACTCTATTGTTTTAGACTATTTTCAGCTAGAGCTAAATGGTGCATTTTTATTTGTTATATGGAGTAAATGGTGATATAATCATTACAAATTAAAGTTTTAGGGTGAAAACAATGCAACAGGACAAAGCTTTTTTAGGTAAAGAGCCGGTAGGAAAACTGCTGTTCAGATTGGCAATTCCTGCGGTAGTTGCACAGCTGATAAACATGCTGTACAACCTTGTGGACAGAATTTATATCGGAAACATTCCCGTAACGGGTGATGTGGCGCTTACAGGATTGGGCGTTTGTCTCCCCGTCATCATGATTGTTTCGGCATTTGCGGCGTTGGTCAGCAACGGAGGTGCGCCAAGGGCATCTATCTACATGGGTGCAGGAGACAATGACTCTGCGGAAAAGACACTGGGAAACTGTTTTCTGCTGCAGATACTTGTATCTATTGTGCTGACAGCAGTGCTGCTCATCTGGGGTGAAGATCTGTTGTGGGCATTCGGAGCAAGTGACAACACAATCACTTACGCTTTGGATTACCTCAACATATACGCAATAGGAACAATCTTCGTGCAACTGACCTTGGGAATGAACGCATTTATCACTGCGCAAGGTTTTGCTAAAACAGGTATGCTGTCTGTGCTGGTAGGTGCAGTGTGCAACATCGTACTTGACCCTATATTTATTTTCGCATTCAACATGGGCGTAAAGGGTGCTGCATTGGCAACAATTTTGTCGCAAGGAGTGTCGTGCGCTTGGGTGTTGCTGTTCCTGTTCGGAAAGAAAACTTATCTCAAAATCAAGCCACGTAACATGAAACTTCAACCTAAATTCATTTTCCCCGCACTGGCTCTTGGATTGTCTACCTTTGTAATGCAAGCAAGCGAAAGTGTAATTTTGGTGTGTTTTAACTCATCGTTGCAGAAGTACGGCGGCGACATTGCGGTAGGTGCAATGACCATTTTGTCCAGCGTAATGATGTTTGCAATGCTTCCACTTCAAGGATTGGGACAGGGGGCACAGCCCATCATCAGTTACAACTTCGGGGCTAAAAACATCGACCGTATCAAGAGTACTTACAAGAAACTGCTTGTCGTCAGCCTGTGTTACTCATTGACTTTGTTTGCATTGGTGCAAATTTTCCCCGGTGTATTTGCACGCATGTTTACACCCAAACAGCAACTGATTGATTACACGGCACGTGTTCTTCGCATTTACATGGCAGGCTCTGCCCTGTTCGGAATACAGATGGCGTGCCAGATGACATTTGTAGCAATAGGCAGTGCAAAGTCCTCCATTGCAGTTGCCGTAATTCGAAAATTTGTGCTGTTGCTACCATTGATTTACATAATGCCTGCAATAATGACAGGGGATCAGGCTACAGCGGTGTTCATTGCCGAACCTATCGCCGACACAATTGCTGTAATCTGCACTGCAATACTGTTTGCAGTAGTGTTCACACGCACGATTAAAAAACTCAATCAGCTGAAATCACAATTCCAAGACGAAACCATGGCTACCCGAACAGACAACAAATGATTGTACAACCAACTTACAAAACTTAACATTACACAGTAAAAAACGCATCGAACCCTTTTCGATGCGTTTTTTGTTTGCAGTTGTTTTTTTTTAGTTACGTTGTGAGTTTTTTTTGTTTTTTTTCGGTTGTTTTTTATGTTTGTTTTAGGGTGTTTGTTTAGTTTCTAATTTCCGAAACATCTTGTCGGTTTGTTTTCACCAATAACCGTAACACCCGTTAACATTGAATTACGGTACTTTATAAAACTGCACTTTTTCCCTTGGCAATTTTCTTCTTTTGCGGTACATGATTTGTTTTTTTATGATTACAACCAGGTAAAGCGCAGACATCAGTACGGACAACACAACCATGGCAACGGCAATCACCAATCTTATCTTGTCGTCAGAAAAAGCCAGGTTACCCTCCAACCATACAATCAACGTGGTTATCCCGAACAAAAGGGCAAGAGCGAAAGACAGTATTGTTGCAAAAACAAGCGTTAATGTCGATACTTCATCTTTATGCGCAAGACTTACCGCAACAATCAATACAATAAAGTGGTATAGGATGAATGCAATGTCTGACAGTTTAAAATCAACCCGAGCGTAATACCCTGTACCGTAAAAATAACCATACGCCCAGATTAAAGTCCCAAACCATACAATTGACAACAGTGCATTGACAATCATACATTTTCTCATACCGTTCATCGTGGTCACCCTCCTTTTAAACACCGATATTGTTTATTTTATTTATCAACATCAGGAGTTCTCAATCAAACTGTATCACATACATACCACGCCTGTCAATAGTGTTTAAAATATTACAAATATATTATTTATTGCAAAGTGGATTTTTTTAACAGTCGGCGTAACAATCTCAATATCGTAAGATTTTTACATTAAAGCAACGTAGCGGACGCACAGGTAGAAGTTGCAACGTCTATCGTGATTTCCATGTTGTATTTTAAAATGGTCAAGTCGGTAACTTGTGCACAATTTAAAACTTCTTGTTTTTATTTCAGGTAGAGTTTTTCCCTAAAGTCAATCATAGAAATGGTCCATTGCGTCAATCGAAACAAGTGACAAACAACTGATACATGCTTGAATGTTTTTTTTTGTTTGAGACCGCTGTTGACTTTACCCGCTTGATACTGTACAATTTAGCAAAAGGCTGGTGTATCATGAACAAGATAATTGCAGACTGTTTAAGTCACAACGGATTTATACTAAACAAAAACCGTGCATTTGCCACAATCGACGGTTACCACTTCAATGCGGTTTTCAGCGGCGGAATAATGCCGGTGTTGAAGTTGCACGTATCGTTTTTTGCAACGTTACAACAACAGCAGTTTATTCAGACCACATTGAAAAATTCCCGAATAAAAGGTATGCAGACAAGACTTACCGATTACGGAATTGAAATTACCTTTGCATGGGTCAATGCCGCCGTCATATCGTCGCTATTACCATCGGTACTGACATTTGTTGTGGCAACGTGCAAGAACTACGGAGCATTGAACTGCAACTACTGTCCGTTGTGCGGAGCGGAACTTGCTCCCGAAGAAAAGCGTGTTGTACAGGTGGAGGGAATTCACATTGCGCTTGACAACAAATGTATTGACCGTATCAACGATGTTCTTGCCAAGAAGTATCACTTGGGCAACAGTCAACCCAACAACTACGGTAAGGGATTTCTTGGTGCATTGCTTGGCGCGTTTATTGGCGCAGTAGTGGGGATTGGTTCATTTTTTACTGATACTCTTCCTGTTCTTGCTGCAGTGTTGTCGGTGTGCCTTGGGATGATATTTTACAAGAAATTCAAGGCAAAGCAAAACAACGTAATGTTTGTAATGGTGGGATGTCTGACGCTGTTGTTTCAGTTGGGCGCATCGCTGTTTTCCTTCATGATTTCGGCGCACCTGGCTGTTCTTGAAATGGGCGGACAGACGGAAGGAATGTGGCAGTCATTTGCACAGTGTATGTTGCTAAGACAATTCAGCAACCTGTTTTACATCTCATTGATGATTTCCATTGTCACCAGTGCAATTTGTATCTTTGTAGCGTTTTTTATGGAACGCAAGAAACAGCATCACCTTATAGAAAAGTAACCTGTACATCAAATCCCACGGCTACACGCCGTGGGACTTTTTTAGTGCAATTTACAGGGTGCTCACTTTTGCGACATTTTTTCTATTGAACAACGTCCTTTTTTGTGTTACAATGTTGTTGACGAATGTCATTTTTTAGAAATTACAATTAACAATTTTAAGAGGTTATACATGACAAACAACAACGTAGCAGTGTTTATCGATGCCGAAAACGTCGGCAGTCAGTATGCAAAAAACATCATCGAAACAGCGTCAAATTACGGTGACGTGGTAGTAAAAAGAGTGTTTGGAGACTGGACAAAACCCAACCTTTCGCCATGGAAGACGGCAATTGAGAAGTACTCTCTGCTTGCCGAACAACAGTTTTCCTTTGCTAAGGGCAAGAATTCCAGCGACATTTCGTTGATCATCCAGATGATGATTGCGCTTTTTGAAAAGAACATCAACACTTTCGTGCTTGCGTCCGGCGACAGCGACTTTACACGCCTGATTCAGGAACTGCGTGAGCGTGAAAAGACGGTCATCGGAATGGGTTCGAAAAACAGCATTCATTCCTACGTCAACGCATTCAGCGAATTTATCTACCTTGACGGAAGCACTGCCGAAGATCAAGCGGAAGATGAAGGCAAGCATTCAGCAAAACCTGCCGAAACGGATTCCAACAAGAAGTCACAAGGAAAGAAAAAGGCACAAAAGAAAGCACCGCAGTGTATCTTGCCTGCTAAACAACTGAAACTGTTGACGGAAATTGCGGAAAATCTCATTGACCAAAACGGCAAGGCATTGTATTCGCAACTGTCCATCATGATGAAGAACAAGTATTCCGACTTCATTCCGCAAAACTACGGTTGCAAGCAGTTCCGTGAACTTATGTTGAAGGTTTTGCCCTTCCTGAAGCAGTTCAAGGAACAGAAGGAAGGCTTGCAATACTACCTGATTTTGAAGTAATTTTCCATTGCCGTGGTGCGTTTTTTACGCAACGTATTGCAAATTCAACGCAAACCTATCAAACACAGTCATTACTACTTCTACGATTCCGACACCAACGAACAGACTGTAGTCTAACAGTTTTCGTGAAAAAACGGATAACGTTTTTAATGTTAAATTTGCTTAAAAATCCTTGTTTCAATAGTTATGTTTTAAATATTACATCTTTGCAAAAGTAACGTTTCTAAAATTGTTAGAGGTGCGAAATGTTTGTTAAAAAAATTGTTCAGTTTGACGAAGATGCGTTAGAAGCGGTAGTAATTGTGAGCGATAGTGTTCATGAATTGATGTGCTACGCTCAACCATTTGACAAAAAAGAGGAGTTTACTCTACTTGCATTTATGTGTAGCAACATTTATCGGGCAGAAAACAACTGTTTCGTAATTGAAAAGACTAGCAATAGTTACTTTTCTTACAAACTTCAAGGTGAAGTTTTAGATACGACAAAAGGTATTGTCAAGATTGGACAATTAATACTAAATGACGTTGATTACATTCCGAAAGACATTTGCAATGGTGAATTTATTGTCTTTGACGTTAGCAGAATTGACTTGATTTAAAGTTACACTCGAAGGAGAATTACCGTGACAAAACCAGGATTTTTCCAAAGATTGAGATTAAAGAAGTATCAACCAATCCTTGACTATGTTGCAGTGTTGTGGTGGAATTTCTAAATCGGATGACTTTAAAATAAACGGAAATGGAGGATAAATCGATGCAACTGTTATATAGCGGATCGTATAGTATTTATGGCGAATTACGACGGAAAAGCGTCGCATATGGAAGGCAATACTTTTGTTTTGCATTTAAAATTGATGGTAGCCGGGACACTGAAGGTTACGGTCTGATAGAATGTGTTAATACAATTGCATTTATATTGAAATTAGATGAGGTAAAAGAAATCATTCAAGAACTGCAACACCTATACGATAACTTGAGCGGTCAATGCACAATTCAAGAAAGTGAAGATGTAGATTTCATGGAGTTGTATTTTGACGGACGTTTCTTGAAACTAAAGGGCAAGATTTCTGGTTTTCATGACATGTATTTGTTCGGCGAAAATCCGGATTGGAATGATTTTGACAGGGGCATAGACGTTGACCAGACAATTCTTTTGCCGCTTATAAATCTATTCAAGTCGGCAATAAATAATTGAAAAATCGATGTACTTGCCGTAATATTTGACGGAACCAAGTATTCCGTACGTTTAAAAAGTACAAATTAAACTTATTTTTCAGGAGAGTAAATATGGGCTTGTTCGACAGATTTTCAATTAAAAACCGCTGTAAACCGATTTTAGATTACGTCGAAGGCAGAATGCCGATAACAGAGTTTCAAAAGATGTTTAATGAAGACCGTTCCTTGCGTAAAACTCTCAGCACACCGCTGGACAAAAAGTGGGCTTTCTTGAAAGATTACGACTACAATCTGTTCAATATGCTCACACAAGATTGGAGCTTTGCCAACAGGAACTGGAATACAATAACAATCAGGGAAATGTTACAGGAGGTTCTGACGGCATTCCTTGACAATTTTGGTATTAAATACATCCTTTATAAAAAATATATTGAAGATCATCACTTGTTGCTTGACATTCAACCGTCATGGTTAGATGTCGTGGATGACACACTGGATTCGATAGTTTACGAAATACCGAAAGACCTGTCTAAGACAAAACAAATTGAATGGGGTAAACAGCGTGTAAAAGAGTTATTTCGATACGACAAATCCTACCCCCGTTGGATTCAGGAAGCAGAGTGGCCGATTGTCAGCGGTAAGCCACTTGTGTTCAGTCACCAGGAAAGAATAAAGGGCGACGACTGGCACGTTCTTTACTACTTCTACGATCCCGACACCAACGAACAGACGGTAGTTGAACAATTTTCGTGATATCACATCTACACTGAACGGCAATTGATTTCACCTATTATCGCAAAAAAAACAAGGCGACACGTAATGGTGTTGCCTTGTTTGGGTTTTGGGGTTGTTTTTCCGCCTTGATATTAGAAAATGCTTACGGGCAGGATGAAGTACAGTACTTCGTCGCTGTTATTGATGGTGATGATGCAACTGAGATTTCTTGCAAAGTCCATCTTGATTGTTTCGGCGGAAAGTGCCTTGATACAGTCGTTTAAATACTTGCTGTTGTAGGTGCACTTGATGTCCTTGCCGTTCAAAGAGATTGCAACGTCTTCCTTTGCCAGACCGTATTCGCTGGTGGAAGAAATCTTCATGCTGTATTCTTCGATGTCAAGCAATACAAGGTTGCTCTTTTCGCCCCTTGACATGATGGACGCAATTGCAAGTGACTTTTCGAAATCCGCTCTGTTTACCGTCAATGTAGTAACAAATTCGGTGGGAATCAGGTTGTCGTACTTGATGTACTGACCGTTTGTCAGCAATCTTGTCATAAGTTTTGTTCCCGGCAGCGTCACCATCATGTTGTTCTTTTCGATGTAGACGGTGGCAACTTCTTCGCCGTCGCCAAGAAGTTTAGCAAGTTCGTTCATGCTGCGTGAAGGAACGGTAGCGTTTACCAATTCCACCTGGTTTTCCAGGGGTTTCTTACACATAGCAAAGCGGTAACCGTCGGTAGCCACTGCAGAAAGTGTGTATCCCTTGGCTTCAAGATAAATGCCCTTCAATATAGGTCTTGTTTCGTCCGTTGCAACAGAGAAAATTACCTTTCCGATGATGTCTTTAAGGTTGCTTTCGGTAACGTTGAAACTCTTGTCTCCGCCTATTTCTTCAATGTCGGGATACTCCGAAGCGTCACGGCAAGTGATGTAACATTCGCTGCGGCTGGATGTGATGAACATGCGGTCGTCCTTGATTTCAAGAATGACTTCGCTGTCTCCTGCAATGTTGCGGATGTATTCGCCAAACAGTCTTCCAGGAACAAGCACCGATCCGCTGATTAGAACGCTTGCGTCAATTGTCTTTTCTATGGTAAGATCCCTGTCCGATGCCAGCAGGGTCAGTTTGTCATTTTCGGCAACAATCTTGATGCAATCCAGTACGGGCAAAACTTCCTTTACAGGCAGTGCCTTACTGACCTTGGATACAGCTTCGTTGATTTCCAGACCGTTTACGATAATCTTCATTGTCCTTTCTCCTTAGGATATTTGGAATTTGTTTTCACAGGTAAGATAATTACATTCTACTGTAGTAGAAGTATTAGGATGTGTAGAAATGTACACAACTTGTGGATTTGTCCCCAACCACAGCATATTGTGTGTGGTATCACAGACATAGCCACAAGATGTGGTGTTATGCCTAAAATAACTTGTGTGCACAACTTGTGGATAAATTGTGAAAATGTCCACACAAGGTGTGTACAACTGTGTGCACAACCTTTAAAAACACGGTACAGAAGTGTGTTGATTTCTACTTTTTTAGTATACCACAAAACGGTAAATTAGGCAAGGTTTTAATGTAAATATGGGAGTGTTTACGGGCAAAAAATCGGCGCTAAAAAGAACCGATTTTTACCTGTTGCAGTGGCGGATGTGCTGTTGTGTTCTACCTATTATGACAGCCATTTAAAATGTTGATTTTTTTAAAAAGTTGTTTCAATGGTGGCGCAAGTGGTTGCAAAAGTCTGTTAAAATGGTATAATAAAAGATAACTAAAAACAGCAATTTACAATTTGCTTAAAGAGACGGTGTTTATGTTAAAGTTAAATCAAATATGGGACAACATTCTGATTGAAACGGAAAGCAAGGTTTCCACTCTGTCGTACGACCTGTACATCAACACATTGACCCCTGTGGGCATGTATCGTGACAGGTTTATTTTGCTTGCGCAAAGTCAGGCATTGAAAAACATTGTAGAAGACAAGTACAAGGAACTGTTGAAAAAATGCACCAACAAGGTGTTTCCGTCCATCATTGACATAGAGATTGTGACGGAAGCCGACCTTGACAGGCTGTGCGACGTTGAAAAGGAAGTTGACATTCCCGTTTCCAACAAATTTATCGTCAACACCGAATCGACAAGCAGTTTTTCCGACAAGTACACATTTGACAGTTTTGTCGTGGGCAAGAGCAACGAATTTGCTGCGGCGGTCAGCCGTGCCGTTGCCGAAGACCCCGGTAAGAAGTACAATCCTCTGTTTATGTGGGGAGGCGTAGGACTGGGCAAGACCCACCTTCTGCACGCAATCGGAAACTACATCAACCGCAACAATCCCGAACTGCGCACGGCGTACCTGTCCAGCGAGCAGTTTACCAACGAACTGATCGAAGCGTTGCGTGACCCCGACAACAACAGCAGACGTAATTTCAGAAACAAATACAGGTTCTTAGACGTCTTGATGGTAGACGACATTCAGTTCCTTGCAAAGACAGAAGTTACCCAGGAAGAGTTTTTCCACACATTTAACGAACTGTACCTTGCCAACAAGCAGATAATCATTTGCAGTGACCGTCCGCCCAAGGAAATCAACATTGCCGAAAGGTTGAAGACACGTTTTGCAACGGGTATCATTGCCGACATTCAGCCGCCCAACCTTGAAACACGTATTGCGATTTTAAAGAAAAAGTGTCTTGAAAAGGGTCAGCAGGTTGACATCAAGGTGTTGCAGTTGATTGCCGAACGTATCACTACAAACATCCGTGAAATGGAAGGAATGTTGAACCGTATCATCAGTTACTCTACACTGGTGGGCGGAAGTTGCAACGACATGGAAATTGTTCAGGAAGCCTTGAAAGACTACTCCGACAGCAGTAAGGAAGTAATCACCATTGACGACATCATCGACGAAACATGCCGTTACTACAAGATAGACAAAAAGAGTATTTTAGGCAAGAAGAAGAATAAAGAAATCGTCATTCCACGTCAGGTGTGCATTTACCTCATTACCGATATATTGAGTATGCCTTTGGTTGCAATAGGCGAATACTTCGGCGGCAGAGATCACACAACAATCATGCACGCAAGGGATAAAATCAGCGAAAGTATCAAGGACAATCAGACGCTTGCGTTGAACGTCAAGGACATCAAGGACAGACTGTACAACAGGTAACGCCATGAAGAAAATAGTTACCGTTTCGCTGTTGGCGCTTGCTTTCCTGATTGTTACGTCAACAGTGGCGTATTTGTTGAGATACACCGATTTTAATGCTACCGTACTGCTTATTGCAGGGGCGGCTGTATTGGTTGTCAGTGCATTTGTAGCCTATTCCGTCAAGAAAAACATTATAGGCAACGGAATTTGCTACATTGTCAACGCAATTGCACTTGGGTGTTGTATCAGGGCATGGTACCTGTTCCGTGGGTTCGACAATCCGCTGTGGGTGATGTACCTTGTGTCCCTTGCAAGCGTTGTGGAACTGTGGCTGTTTTACCTTTTGGCAAAAATACCGCTGTTCAACAGGCACGCAGGATTGTATTTCTGGCTGTATCTGTTGGTGTCGCTTGTGGCTTACATCCTGGTCGTGATTTTCACCAAGACGACTTACGTTTCCACATTCGGCTACTACATGATTGTTGAAGCGGCATTTATATTTGCATTTTGTAGCGACGACCAAGAATTTTCCGAGCTTTTCAGAAGCATGACCATTGCAAGTTTCAGCGTGCTGATTGTCGCAGTAATCGTTGCTTTCATGATGATTACCGAAGGTGACGGATTCGACCTTGACTTCGGCGGCGAATTTGTAGACATAGGCGGCGGCAAGGAAAAGAAGAAAAAACCGCCTTTAAAATGACAAACTTTACGTTTTTAGTGTAACGCACTAAAAAAAACTGTTGTTTATAGCAAGGTTTTGATGTTTCAATTCAACGAAATTACTAAAAAAAAGAGCATCGGTGTGCCGAAAAAATTTCGGCGTGCTGCTGCTCTTTATTGGTGTGAATTGAACTAACGTTGCGGATTGACTGCTGTATTGACGTGGTGATTATCTTACAACTGTGAAGTGTTATTTGTATAAAATCGCTGTGTTGCAGCAAGTAGGTTTGCAACATCGGAAAAAATCAGTATTGGAAAATTATCTGCACATTTACAAGTATTTGAGGTTGCTATGATAAAAACAAATGCAATGCGAATCATTGAAAAGGAAAAAGTTAACTACACCGTACACACCTACGACGGCTGTGCGCTGTCGGGCGTGGAAGTTGCCAATGTCTTGGGTGAGGATGTCGCCAACGTCTACAAAACTCTTGTTACCACTGCCGGGGCGGGCAAGTACTACGTCTTTGTAATTCCCGTAGCATGCGAACTAGATTTAAAGAAGGCGGCAAAGGTATCGGGGGAAAAGTCCCTTGAAATGTTACCGCAAAAACAACTGTTGCCCCTGACAGGCTACATTCACGGCGGATGTTCCCCTGTAGGAATGAAGAAGCAATTTGCAACTTTTTTCGACAGTTCGGCGGAAGGAAAGACAGTCTTTGTCAGTGGCGGAAAGGTGGGCATTCAGGTGCAACTGTACATTGATGACCTTGTAAAAATCACCAATGGCAAGTTTGCCGATGTTGTGCGAAGCTGAACAGTTAAGTGCCCAAAACTCAATTTACTACACAAAGAAAATAGTTAAAACATGAAATTTTTAGTAATAGACACCGAAACAACGTGGAGCGACAGAGTAATGTCCATCGGAGTTGTGTTGTCTGACGAAGACATGCGGCCATTGGAAAGTGCTTACTACGTCCTTGCTCCCGAATACATGGAAGGGGGATTGTATTCCCACGCCCTATCGCACGAAAGGGCGAAAGATCCCATTGTTTGTACAAGACACGAAGCAATGCAGGACATCCTGAACATGTGTCTAAAGCACAATGTAACCAGACTTTTTGCCTACAACGCACTGTTCGACAAGTCGCACCTTCCCGAACTCAATTGTCTTGAATGGTACGACATAATGCAGCTTGCCGCCTACATACAGCACAATCCGATGATTCCGCATTGGGCGCCGCTGTACAGGACGGGACGAATGAAACAGGGGTACGGCGTGGAATCAATGCTCAGGATACTTCGGCAGGACTGGTCGTATTTCGAAACGCACAATGCACTTTTAGACGCCGTTGACGAACTGGAAATCATGCGCCGACTTGGGCACACGCCGGAAACCTACATCAAGCTGTGATTATTAAGTGTTGGTTTACAAAACACGAACAAACACCAAAAGAACTTACCGCAAGGGGAATTGCGGTAAGTTCTTTTATTAAACAGTTTTACATTAATGACAGACACTTGAATGACTTTCAAAGAGTTGTCGGCTGTGGAAATTTCCTTTCGGCAAAACTTAAAATGCGCCAAGATATCATGCAGGCACTAATCCCGACAGCGTTGTGGAAAATCAGAAAAAGCAATGCTAAACAGTGCTGTGGCGTTCACTACAAAGCGACTGAATTGTATATCACGTAACCAAGAAAAACGAAAGCAGAATTATGTTGTGTGTGAAGTTTAATGGTATTGGGAAAACGGTTGTATAAGTCAATAGCATATAACATCACACAATTAAAACAAGTGATTGACCGACGGTAAATAAAGGAGCACGTTTGTAAAAGTAACAGTCCTTCAAACCAAAAGTAACAGATATCACTGTTTACAAGTGGGTGATTAGCTGATATAATTTATGTAAAAGGGATGCAGTGAGGGGTAAAATGCAATTTAGTGAAAGGTTAAAAAAATTACGTAAACAAAAAGGCGTTTCACAAACTCAACTGGCAAATGCAATATACGTAAGCCGCAGCGCAGTAGCGAAGTGGGAAAACGGATTGGGTTTGCCTAGCGAGCAGTCTCTTGCCGCCATTGCGGACTATTTCGGAATAGAATATGAAATTCTACTTTCGGACACTCAAAAGGAAACGGCTGTTTCAAACAAAGACCACTCTAAACCCGGAAAATGGATTACTACACTTTCAATATGTCTGGGATTTGTTGTGATTTTTGCAATTATTCTGATAGTCACGCTGAACAATTCTCCCGATGAACCGACAGTCACTCCCATCATATCCCACGAGTTGGTTTTTGAAACCGAAAAAGATCTGCCGACGGAAAACTTCGTAAACTACACAGACAGCGAAATCAATACTGACAAAGAGTTTGCCGACAGCCGCACATTTGAAATTGCCGACGGAGAAGCAGGCGTGACGTTGCCTGCACTTCTGGTAAAAACGAAGTCGAACGATACAATATCTTACAATGAGGTGATCTATGACAAGATCGACATTACTTTTTCGCAAGACAGTATCTTCGGCCGAGTTGAAACAGGTACGGACGGAAGACAGCATGTGAACGTATATCCAAATGACTACTACGCCGTACAATTTCAAGGGTGGGTGAACATCAGATACGAAAATCTTACTCTCTCACTTAAAGTGTACAGAAATTATATTGCTGTCGAAAGCATCGAACTGTCTCTGGCTGACAAATCAACAGCAATCTTCATTGGCGAAAGCCAAAGGTTGAATCTGAGCGTTTATCCCGAAGACGCTTCGTATAAAGACAGCGAAGTGACGATAAGTGGTATTCGCAAGCCTGACGGACAATTTTATCAGGATGATCTTTCTCAATATGCCTATCTGAACGGACGTAGTCTGTTTGTTACCTTAAAAATACAAATAGGTTCGACGATCTTCCTTTCTGCAACATCCACGCACGACAATGTCGCAAGCAACGAGCTTGCTGTTGATGTGGCAAGAGTACCCGTTGAAACAATTTCAATATCGTGCAATCCTGTCAGAAGCGACGGAACAATAATCAAGGGGGAGAGTACAGAAGTTTCTCTGTCTGTTCAACCGTCCAACGCCACATTCAATTTACTAAACGAGTCTGCCGATCTTGAACTGCTGACTCCCGACCTGGCAACCCTTACCAAACACGATGACGGATGGACGCTTACCGCATCCGAATCCAAGCAAGCAATCGGGCAAACGATTCGTGTCAGTGTAACCATCGAAGGAATCACAACCACAAGAGAATGGGTAATCTGCGGCGTTCGTCCGCGAAGTATCGTAATACTGAATTCCGCAACAAACAGTGAACTTGAAAAGAACACCTACGTGGACAAGGGCGACACACTGCAATTGCAGGCAGTCGTACTACCTGAAAATGCGGACTTTGAAACAGTAAGCTATAACTTATTTGCCGATGTAAGCGGATTCGGCAGATTTGTAAGTGTGTCCGAAGACGGAACACTGGTAATAAGTGAAGACGCACCTTCGGGTATGGTAATTTATCTAAGCGCAACGATATCTCTGGATATAGGTGGCGTTTCGAGTGAAGGGTACACTCTAATAGTAAACTAAAAAAACGGTTGCCGCATTTCAACTGTACGAAAAACCTTTCACAGCTTTGTGTTTGCCGAGAGTTTTATTCAATTTTTCTGTCCAAGAGAAGGGCGGTAGGTTTGAGTAATGAAAGCAGAAGAAAAACAATAACGAGTGCAAATGAGTTGAGCATTGAAAGAGTAAAGCGGCGCTGAAAAGAACTGAACAAATGGAAAAACACCGACAAAACAATTGATATGCACCCCAAAAGTTAGACACTTTTGGAGGTGCATATTTTTATGGGAAAAGAGAAGAAATTTAACACAAAGTATAGCCCTGAGTTTAAGATATCTGTTATACTGGATATGCGTGAACATCATTTGAGCTACAAAGAAACTGTACGTAAATACTGGGTGCTTAGACATTCCGGAGACGAACATAATTACACAGGTCGGCTCAAGCTTTGGGAACGCATATATCTGGAAGAAGGAGAATCCGGGTTTATGGTAGAAAGAAGAGGTAGAAACGGTGGCAGACCAAGAAAACCATTGGATAAAGAAATAGCCAATGATTTAATTGCAGAGAACCAAAGGCTAAAGGAACGCAATCAATACCTTGAGGCTGAGCTTGAATGCCTAAAAAAACTAAGCGCCTTAGTTATTGCGGAAGAGCAAGGGAAAGGCAAAAAGCCTTGATTGCTACTGAACTAAGGCAAAGATATCCGCTACAAATGTTGTTGGAGATTCTTAGATTACCACGCAGTACATTTTACTACTATCTCAAGACAAACAAGACAGACAAATATCTTGCAGAGAAACAAGCAATCGTCGAAGTGTACGAATTAAACAAGCAACGTTACGGCTACAGGCGTATAACGGTTGAATTACATAAGAAAGGGGTAGTAATTAACCACAAGACAGTACTGAAGTTAATGAAAAGTCTTAATATACGTGGCAAACAATGTAAAAACGGACAATACCACTCATACAAAGGAGAAGTAGGTGAGATAGCAGACAATATACTCAATAGAGAATTTACTGCCAATAAACCCTTTGAAAAACTTGCTACTGACGTAACTCAATTCAAGGTAGGAGGTGAAAAAGTATATCTTTCTCCTGTAATGGATTTGTACAACAAAGAGATTGTTGCTTACTCAATTTCTCCAACCCCGAATCTTGAGCAGATAAGAGAGATGTTGCAAGGGCTTGTAACAAAATTGCCCAATGGAGCAACACCGATATTCCATTCCGATCAAGGCTGGCAGTACCAACACCGAGAATACCAAAGATACTTAAAAGAACACAACATAATACAAAGCATGTCCAGAAAGGGAAACTGCATGGACAACGGAGCAATGGAAAACTTTTTTGGAAGGCTGAAGGTAGAGATGTACTACGGAGAGAAGTTTGAAACGGTGGACGAGTTCGTCCACCGCCTGAAAGAATATATTAACTACTGGAACAATGAGAGAATTTCTCTCAAACTAAAAGGAATGAGTCCGGCACAGTACCGAACTCATAACCAAACAATTTAATTAAATTTTTTGTCTAAACTTTGGGGTTCACTTCAAATGTAACGTCGGTGTTTTTTTAGCGTAATTCAGTTGTTTGTTTCGGCATCTCCGAGCAGCAGTCTGCAAAGTGTGGGGCGGTAGCCGAATTGTTCCGTCAGACTACGTACTTCGTCGATGTACATTTCGTTGTGGCGGTTGTTGGACAATTCCGCACGGATCAACAGGTTCTTGGGTGTGTGCGAAATGTCAATAAATTCCATGAGCTGGGTTTTGTATCCCATGTATTGCAGGAGGTTAGCACGTATTGCGTCGGTTGCAAGTGCGCTGAAACGTTCCGCAACAATGCCGTAGCGACTGAGTATCTTGAGTTGCTTTGCGTCCATCTGTGCGTTTAACTCATGCTGACAGCATGGTACGGAAAAAATGTATTTCGCCTTCCACTTGACTGCGTTGTACAGTGCGTAGTCCGTTGCCGTGTCGCAGGCGTGCAGTGTGATGACCATGTCCACGTTGTCGCATTGGTAACCGTTGATGTTTCCCACTTCGAAGTGCAGTCCGTCGTAGCGGTACTTCTTGGCAACGGCGTTGCAGTGGGCAATTACATCTTCCTTCAAGTCAAGTTCGACGATTTCCGCCTTGATGTTGCGGATTTTCGTCAGGTAGTGGTACAACAGGAAGGTCAGGTAGGACTTTCCGCAGCCGAAGTCCACGACCTTGATTGTGTCGCCGTTGAATGTCTTTACGCAATCATCCACAATCTCGATAAAGCGGTTTATTTGCCTGAACTTGTCGTACATGTTGTGCGCAACCTTGTTTTGCGATGTGACAATTCCCATGTCGTGAAGTGGCGGAATGTCGTCCGACGGGTTTAAAATGTACTTCTTTTCACGGTTGTGTTCAAGACACACATTGCAGTTGGCAGTCTCTGACGTCTTTTTCATCATGCAGTTGCCCTTTTTGTTCATCATGATCACGTACTCGCCGTCATTAGACGTTGCGTTGATGTTGAGGTAGTTGCCTGCAATTTCCATGAGGTTGTCAGCCACATTGCTGTTGAAGTTTTTGTGAAAAACCTGCTTTTCGGTGTATTGCGCCGATTGAAATCCCTTGGACTTCCTTTCCACAATGGTCTTCTTGTAAGGGTAGGATTTGTCCTTCAATTTGGAAAAAGTCATCTTTACAATTCCGCAATTTACAAGTTGTTCGATGTATTCTTTCAGTTTCATTGTCTGTCCTTGTGATGTGTAGTGTAGTTGTTTTTGTTGCAACGTGGTGTAAAAACAACGGTTACAGCCATTTAGCCTTGCCCATCAGTTCGATGCAAGCGTCTTCTAAATTGTCTTCCGTTTGCAATCTTTCGCCGAAACACTTGTCCAGATCCATCAACACGAATTTCGGGCGGTTGTTTTTAAAGATTACCACGCAGCCGTCATCTTCCGCTTGCTTTACTACCTTTGAAAAATTCTGGTTGGCTTCCGTCATGGAAACAATCTGATTGGAATCTATTAGCATATCTTGGTACTCCTTTTAAATGTTACCAATACATTACCACATTTTAACTAAAACTTCAACACTTTTGACAAATCCACCCGCTAAACAGCTTCTGTGTTCAGTAAATGCAGCGTGTGGTGATTTGCATACGCACAAAAACACAGGACAGTACTTCCTGGTGGTTGTACTGTCCTGTGCCAATCAATTTTCTAGGGGGGATTGATTACTGTTTTCTGTATCCACACTTGGGGCAGACGCCCTTTTCGTTGAGTGCAATTCCGCACAACGGACAACGTTCGATGTGGTTTCTGGTTTCAAATTCAGCCGAAGCTGCGTTTACTCCACTTGTGAATGTGAGCTTTGCAATGTTGAGCTTGTCTTTCAACAGTTCGTAAACAATCTTTATCATGCCTTCAACTGTCATTGTTTCCTTGGTTACTACAAGACGGCAATCGGGGTAGGCGGTTGCAAGTTCCGTTTTGAATGCTTCACCCTTCATCTGGTTGTTGGGGTGACCGTTCTTGATCCCTTGCTTTTCGTAAACTTCAAGGATTGCAGGTAACAACGGATCGTCTTCACGCAGGATGAGTGCATGGTCGAAGTTTTTCAGCACGTCCCAAGCGGTCTTCTGAATTTCGTTACATGGGAAAACCATGTTTACTCCTTCGTTTACGCTGTCTTCCACTTCGATTGTCAGTACTCCGGTGTGACCGTGCAGGTACTGAGCTTCTCCTTTAAATCCGTAAAATCTGTGTGCATATTGCAAGTCAAGTTTAGTAATACTTCTCATTTAAATGTCCTCCGAGATTATTTTTCAGGCGATTCGCCCTTGATTTCAGTGCAGGTAGGTTGCCAACTCAATTTTCATCCTGCTTTCGACAGTTGGGACAGATGTAGTTTACCTTCAAGTCGTAGGAAAGAATAGGCTCTCCCAGTTGCTGCGAAAGACTGGCTGTAATGTCATCGAAAGTGATGTCCGACAACGCTCCGCACTTCTTGCACACAAGGTGATCGTGCTTTACCGTCTTGTCAAACCTGTCGGGACTGCCTTCAATGGACACCTTGCGCACAAGTCCTTGTTCACACAAAGTGTTGAGGTTGTTGTACACGGTGGCAAGTACTGTCTTGGGTGCAACTTTTTTCAGTTCCATGAAGATTTGTTCGGCGGTCAGGTGATCGTGCGAACAATTGATGATATCAAGTATCAGCTTTCCGTTTCTAGTCATTGGTAACTCCCTTTCAAAATTAGAATTATTCTATTTCTAAATCCATATTATCATTGACAAGTTGTGTTGTCAAGGGGTTTTTGGAAATTTTTTTTACTTTCTTTCGATTTGTGCCGATACGGCGCAATATTCAACTGGTTGATTGATAGGGCAACCCTTTAGTCGCAGCGAAGTGTTAAATGCACAAGGGCAACCACCAGGTTCTGAGTAGTTGCCCTAAAAAATATATACTAACCTTCTAAAATGAAGTATTCGGAAGTATTTTCGCTTTCCGACTTGATGACTGCACAACCGTCACCGCAAATGACAACTGCGCAATATTCGTTGATTGCGTATTCGTAGGCATCAGTTATGCTCATTTCTTTTCCGTCAAGGTACTTATCAGACAGTACATAAACGTTGTTTGCATTCCTGAACAATTTTATAAAGAAAGGTTTATTCAGTTTGTTGGTTTTTAACGTTAACTTCTTGCTGTCAATCGCTGATTCAGTGTCGTGGGAAAATCTGTCTAAGCCATCCCGCCTTTTCTTTTTAGAAGACAATTCAAATTGCAACCTTTCCTTGTAACGCTTGTTGATGTACTTTTCAACAAATACCTGTTCTTTTTGACTGTTCATGCTTTACCTCATATGATTTTTAATCATCGTAACCAAATAACAAAAGCCACAAATAGTAATAATGCCAGTGTTTGAATCTGGGATCGTTAGGATG
This sequence comes from Candidatus Limihabitans stercoravium, assembly GCA_018715495.1. Classification (GTDB taxonomy): domain Bacteria; phylum Bacillota; class Clostridia; order Christensenellales; family CAG-314; genus Limihabitans; species Limihabitans stercoravium. Next base: position 19,810 of record DVLO01000002.1, read on the forward strand.
AAAATGCGGTCCATGTTTCCCGTTAGGATGATGTATGGGAGGTCTTCTACCTCCTTTAAGAAATGCTTTTTCTTTCGCAATCTTCTTGCTTTTAGACCGTATCCTAGGTGCTACTTTTTTTCTTTTATAATAGACTACATTGTCAATGAAGTTAATATTATCAAAAGTACTAATTTTATTGTAAGTAAAATCGGCAACGTTATTATTTGGTAAAGAATTAACTTGGTCGTAAGAATCTTTTTTATGGAGTGTGTTTTGATCCAAATCAAATGTTGAATCTACTATATAATTTACGGTGTTTTCTATAATATGAGTTTCTTTCTCTAAATAAGCAACAGCAGTTGTGGCACCAACAACGCCTAAAGCAACTAATGCATAATATACTAACGCAGATGATGCCGCTATTCCTATAGATATAACGAAATGCCCAACAGGATCAACATACATCACCGGGGTGTTGAGGCAGTAAGCATATAGGTTGAGACCGTGGATTGTTTCGGGGTCAAGGTAACTTACGTCGTCGGCGTTGATGAAACGTCCCGTTTCGGGGTCGTAGTAGCGTGATTGCAGGTAGTACAACTTCATGTCTTCGTCGAAGTAGTAACCACGGTAACGGAATGGGTTGATGGTACCTATGTTACTGCCGGTAATTACTCTGCAGTTGCCGTAAGCATCGTAGGCATATTCGGCTACTTTGGAAGTACCGTTGTATACGGCAATAATGTCTCCGAACAAGTTCTTTCTGTATGTGTACAGAGTGCTGTTGAGAACAAAACCAGTCAGACCTTCACCGTTGTACAAGAAGGTCAAATAGTCTGTTTGTCCGCTTGAAGTAACAATCTTTTCCTGTACCAATGTAGAGCCGTTGTAGGCGTATTTAAACCGTGCTATTTATATGAATATTTTACAGTGTTGCAATATGGTTGTCAATAGTGGATTCTGTTGCGTTGGGTTAACTTAGAACTTTGCAATGTACGGAGATAGGGAAATCAAGCATAAAAAATGTGTAATGTTGGGCAAAAACAGCACCTACAGCAGTTTGATTGTTTCCACAATATTCCTGCGTAAACAAAAGACAGCATAAACTTTTTAAGTAATAAAGAAAACGGCTGAGCTAAGGGGCTCAGCCGTTGTTTGATGTTGAAAATATTTGATAGTTATGCTAGTCGTTTTCGGGAGGTATGATTATCACCTTATCTTCACCTATCCAATTTTTTATAAATTGCAGCCTTCTTTTTGTAAAGTTTATTCTAAAAGAATTTCTATTTTTGCTTATTGCATATTTGCCTATTGATATTTCGGATGAAATGTTAAATATTATATGGTGACGTCTACGTTGAAATTCTACTGAAACGCTATCTATGTCTTTAATATCAATAGTCATTACGCACTTGTTTAGATGTAGTATAGTAATGGTGTTTTCATTGAAAACAATTTTATCTGTGATTTCCGACAGAGGGACAACTATTATTGAAATTGTTGCAAGGAAAAGTATAATTACTGGAATTAATACATGATATAATACTGAGAACGGCTCATGAGCAATATCTACCATACATATTCCAAACATAACAAGTGATAACAATGTCGGGATTAGTATGACAACAGTAGCCACCGGGTCGAAAGTCATGCGTTTGGGCTTTTTCATATTGTTTCCTCCGAAGTTTTTAATTAACCAAAAATCAAATTTGATAAATTAATCTGTTTCACCTCAACAAATCCCCTACCATGCCAGCGGCTCCGAATAAAAAGTTATATGCTAAAGATGTTGTAAATACTGCACTAAAATTGGTTAGTTCCACTAATGGAGATCCTGCAAATGCACTTATGGTATTCAATATTCCCCATTGTAATCCAGCTACTAATGCCTTACTTGCATCAACAGTACCGTAGTTTATTTTTTGTAAAATGGCATCTGACGCGATACCCACACCTAACCCGCTAAAAAAAGCAGTGCTTATTCCTTTAGTCAAATTTAATACTACTGCTTTCCCCGCAAAGGCCGAACTTATAAAAGTTGATGCAAATGCCGCTGCTGCCCCCATAAGAGCTCCTCCTATAGCCCCGGCGACAACTCCAGCCAATATATTTTCTCCTTTGGCTGAAGCGGTTAGACCGCCGTAAAACGATCCGACTATAGCTCCTACTATCGCACCGATGATTACAGCACTTAAAGCCACATGCCCACTTGGGTCTACATGCATTATCGGATTATTCAGGCAGTAAGCGTAGAGGTTGAGACCGTGGATTGATTCGGGATCAAGGTAGCTTACGTCGTCGGCGTTGATGAAACGTCCCGTTTCGGGGTCGTAGTAGCGTGATTGCAGGTAGTACAATTCGATGTTACTGTCGTAGTAGTAGCCACGGTAACGGAACGGGTTGAGGATACCTGCATTACCTGTAGCAAAGACTATTGTGCAATTGCCGTAAGCGTCGTAAGCGTATTCCGCAACCTTGGTGTTTCCTTGGTAAATGGCAATGATGTCACCGAACAAGTTCTTTCTGTATGTGTACAGAGTGTTGTTGAGAACAAAACCAGTCAGACCTTCACCGTTGTACAAGAAGGTCAAATAGTCTGTTTGTCCGCTTGACGTAACAATCTTTTCCTGTACCAATGTAGAGCCGTTGTAAGTGTAGTAGTGTGATTTTGTTCCGTTGCCGTACGGTTCTACCTTGGATGCACGCATTCCGTCAGCAGTATAGGTCATTGTAGACGGTTGCGAACCAAGAACTGTCTTGAAAGATTTAAGTAATCTTCCTTCCCAAGTCAAGGTGTTCCAACGGTAATTGGTGGGATTGCCTGCAGAGTCGTAGACACACTCGTAGCCGTTGTATGAGGTAAGTTGGTCTTTCCAGTCATTGCTGTAGGAATATGTGTCTGTTTTTATAGGATCAAGCAGCATACCGCTTGTCTTTAAAGCATATTCCTTGCGGGACGTAATATTTCCACCTACATCATACTCCCATGTTATTGTTTTGTCAAGATAGTAATTGTTTTCTCTTGTCAGGCGGTTAAACTTGTCGTAGGTGTAAGTGTTGTAACCGTAAGTTGTAATATTGCCGTTGGCGTCGTAAGTCAAGCTGAGAGACTCGGTTTCGACAGCGGAATTGTTGCGGAGTTCCTTGGTTGTTATAAGCGACGGATAGTAAGTAGTGCCTACCGTTTCGGTTTTGTATCCGATAGAGTTTAATGACCAAGGTTCTATAGTGCCGCCGCCACCGCCACCGGGGTTGGGAAGTTGGGTTCTTGTTTGTCTTGGTACATAGGAAATGTCTCTTGAGTAGCCGTTGCCGTTGACGGTGACTTTTACCGATTGGAGGCGTTTCAGGGCATCGGTAGTGTAGTCTGTTTGCACGGTGCCCAGTGTACTGTTTCCCGACTTAACTTCGGTTTTTTCCTGAGTAACGGCATCAGTAACGAAACTTTCGTAAGTACAGGAGTTGACCAATGTAATGTCGTTGCAGGTTGCAGTTGTTTTGGTTGTTCTTTGGTATTCGTCTTTTTGTGTTTGCTCCACCGTCAAAGACGAAGTTGCCTGTTGTGACTGGTTGAATGCCACGTTTGTGTCTGAAGTTGTTATTGCCTGGTTGTACCTGTTTGTTTTTGTAACTTGGCCGCTGTAATCGTAGGTGTAATCGATGACTGTTGCCAAAGATTGTGACGTCGGCATAATTACTCTGCGAAGTTTAGCGTCGGAAGATCGTACAAGTCTGTAATCGTTGGGGTTGGATATCTTTATTTCATCTGATTCTACTTTTGACAGTTCTTCGGCGCTGTAAATGTAGAGTGCAAGCGGCTTGTATGTTGATGTCACGTCATTTACCCTGATAAGCCTGTTGTAAACATCGTAGTAACGTCTTATTTTTTGTCCGTTGCCGTAAGTAACCGTGCGACTTGCATTCCACGGATCGTTAAAGTTTGACTGACTTTCGAAATTAAACATCGATTCATCTTCCGTTGATCTGATAGAAACCGATTTAACGTCATTTCTTTCGTCGTAAGTAAATCTGAATGTTGTGTCGTTTGCCGTAAGACTGTCGACGTAGTCACCGCTGTAAACGATATTGTTTGTCGCAGTGTAGTAAGGATATGCCAGCGTTGAGGATATGCTTTGCAATTTTTCATTGTCGGCAGTATAAGTGTAGTTTGTCGTCTGGTCTATCGGCGTTTTAACTGAAGCAAGCAGATTTTCATCATTGTAAGTGTAAGTGGTATTGTATGTTTCCCAAGTGCGGTAATCTGTTTCGGTTGAAAGATTGCCGTTGGAGTTGTAAGAAAATGATTGCTTAACATTGAGACTTGTGTTAGACTTAGGGTTTGTTGTTGAGGAAATAGTATTTCCGTAACTGTCAAATGTGTAAGTGGTTTCTATGCCATTGACGCCAATTGACTTCTTTACACGGAAGAATTGATCGTATTCCTCTTCCGATTCGGCAAACGGAACAGTGGTTTGTTGTTCGGTGGTTACGCCGTTTACTACTTTTTTTACTCTAAACAAGCTATTTGAACCTTGAATTACAGGAGCGTCAACATAGGTGAATGTCGTCTTATTTCCAGATGATTGAATTGTTGCAAATTTAATTGTGGATAAGTCGTAGTTTTGTTGCGTATCGAATGATAGAGATGCGCTGTTGACATTTGCAAACATTTTCTTACCGTCATTAAACCATACATTGTATGATTCGGGATTTTTAAGCAGACTCAATTTTGTCAGCAAATAGTCCTTAAAAGTAAATGTAACGTTTTCTACACTATTCCCACCATTGCAGGTCAATGTGCACTTTTTCATTTCATACCATGTTGTTGAACCGTTGGAATTGTACTCTGTATGATTTACACAGTCGGGCACACTCTGACTAATGCAGGATTTTACTATAGAAGATTGCATAGGCGTAACTTTTAAATTTTTAAACGTTACATTTCCCGATGTATTTGTAACTTTCACCGTTGTTTGCAACTTAAAAGATTTAGGTTTGATGTTTATAGCAACTGCCTTGAACTGGCATACAGTTTGATTGGGGTCAAATTCCAGTGTTGCAATAGGGTAGTCCGTCACTTTTAGCGTTGCACTTATTGAAGTTGGGGCGTCTCCACCGATCCATTCGTCATTGTTTACTACAACTTCACCAGAAAACACGAAATTCTCTGTTGCTTCCGCAGGAAGCTCAAAATAGTCGTAGTCACTTACAACAGACAGCGTTTCAGATGACGGAAGAACAAATTCTGTTGAGGTTTTGTCTTTAGTCAAGGCGCAAAATATAGGCGGGATGGCTGTGGATATCGTTTGACTGCCGCCATCATCTTTGTATACAAACATTTTGCCTTCCACCAAAGCTTTATCAAGACCTTCGGATATACTTACAATCTGTCCGTTTGCATCGAATTCATATCCTATAGTATTTGTTGACATGCTTGCGCTTGATGAATAATGTGCAGTGTCAACATAACTGTGCAGATATTTGTAGGACAAAAAACGGGATTGAATAGGGAAAGCTATTGCGTTTTTATATATTTGATCGAAAACAGAACCTATCTTTTCGTTTAAAATATAGTTAAACTTCACAGCTTGTTCTGTAGAAGAATCAAGGACTCTGGTTAAACTGTTTGACGAATTGTACTCAAAGGAATACGTTGACGAAGATCGAACATTCTTTACTTGAGTTACTCTTCCTTCGGAATCAAGAATTATTTCCGCTAGTGTTTCTTTGCTTAACTCAGCTGGCAGTCCCTTGTAAACGACTATTTTTCCCGTCAAGTACTCTAAACTGTAAGTATCACCGTTTCCGTCGGTGACAGCATAGAGTCTGCCGTTAATGTCGTACAAAATATAGTTGCTTACGACAGAACTTCCCTGTTGCACGCTTATCTTTTCCAATCGTTTGTTATTATCAAACGTCAAAGTGGTTGTTTTGCCATCGGAGATTTCATATCCGCTACTTGTTACCGTAAGGAAGGTACCGTCGCAAGTACTTGCATCGTTATAGACTGACGTATTGTTATTGCTCATTTTAAAGTGGTGGTACTTGTGCGTTCCGTCAAGATAAATGTAGTCGTAGCCATTTTTAATGAGCAACTGTTGGTAGTTGAATCTCCATCCTTTCATCGATCCAAGCGTATAGGCGGTGTTCCTCTTGTCGTAATTAGACGCATTGTACGTCATTGACAGATTGAATGGAAGGCGGCTTCCGTTGGCAGTGAAAATGTTTTGGAAATAAAACATTTTGCCGTTTCGGACGTTGATAGAATATTTGCCTTTGCTACCCACCGTATTTTCAATTGTCGGAACATTGGGTATAAAGTCGTCATCTTCAAGACAGGTCAGTTCTATATCCGGCGGAGTAGTGCTGAAATTATTTTCCACCCAACAAGTACATGTTGAATCTCTGCGGGGGGCAAGTGCAAGGTGAATTGTCGATACTGGTACATCGTTGACAACAAAATTGCTTACATTTGCTGTTAAATAGGATATCCCATTAGATGTTGTATCTTTTGCAGCAACGCTAGAAGAATTGTAATATATAGTGTTGTTTTCTGTTGCTGTGTAAAGAGCCATATCTGATGGTGCAACATTAGTTTTTCGAATTTTAAGTAGCGCTTTAGTTATTGTTTTAAAATTAATGTTGCGTGTAATAGTTATTTTTAAAAATACGGGTTGTTCCGCCGTGCAGAAAAAGGAAGTGTCTGTATCTTGTACGGATGGCGTAGTCTTATACATTTCAATGTTGAATGTCGCAGGCGGTTGCGATTGAGCATTTTCTCTTATTTCGTTTATTTCTTCCTGAGTAAGTTCGTCGTTGGTATTAAGTTGTGATAACCCAGCATTGTAGTTATTCATTGTCGTCCTCCTTGTTTTCGGTGTCTTCGTTGGTTTGTTGGAATATTTGTTTGATTATCTGGTTTGCGCCTGTTGCGGAGGCTCCGCTGACGATACCCACGCCTAACGCTATCCAGATGTTTGGGGCGTCAAGTATTACTTCGGGGTTGGTCAGAAAAATGACTACGCCAAGGATTCCGCCAAGCACAGATGTCACAAGCGGAATAAATCGGTAGGCATTGGTGTGGTTGCGGAAAATCGCCTTGTAGATTTCCCCACACAAGTAGCAACAAATTACAATGATTGGTACTGCGGTAAAATTCATATCTCCTCCTTAAAGCGGACGTTTATATTTCTAAAAAGTCAAACGCTCTTTGGCAAAGTGGTGTTTCTTTGCCAGATTGCGCAATCTTTTTTTTGTTTAAGCGTTGACTCTTTAAATTGCACAAGATCCGCTGTTCAATACGATTGTATCATTGCAAATTGTCAACTTCCAGTTTGTGTGCCACTTCAAAACAGCCTGCAAGTTTGCCGATGTCGTAAATCTTGGTGTACGTCAGGTAAGTTTGGGACGATTGTGCTTTTAAAACAAAAAAATATATCTGATTTTCGCAAATACGGAAGTGTGAATAGTACCTAAAATAGAAAAATAGCTAGAATTTATCCTAAATTTTGTTGTAAAAAATTTAAAATGGGTATTGACATTGGGTGTTTAAATTTGATATAATTGTCACATAAAGCCCGAAAAGTGAAAATCTAGGATGTTTTCGGGGTATTTTTCGGCGTTTTGCCGACACAATGGAGGAAAAATGGCAAGTCTTAGTTTAAAGCATATTTACAAGGTGTATCCCAACGGATTGAAGGCAGTAAATGACTTCTGCATGGAAATTCAGGACAAGGAATTTATCGTATTTGTAGGACCTTCCGGTTGCGGTAAGTCCACAACACTTCGTATGATTGCCGGTCTTGAAGAAATTACAGCGGGCGAACTTCGCATTGACGACGTGATTGTCAACGACAAGGAACCCAAGGAAAGAGACATTGCGATGGTTTTCCAGAACTACGCATTGTATCCTCACTACACAGTGTACGAAAACATGGCGTTCAGCTTGCGTTTGCGTCACGTTCCTAAGGAAGAAATCGATCAACGTGTTCGTGAAGCTGCAAGAATCCTTGGTATCACCGAATATCTTGAAAAGAAACCCAAGGAAATGAGTGGTGGTCAACGTCAGCGTGTTGCATTGGGTCGTGCAATTGTCAGAGAACCCAAGGTATTCCTTCTGGACGAACCGTTGTCCAACCTGGACGCAAAGTTGCGTAGCGCAATGCGTTCGGAAATTTCCAAACTTCACAAGAAGTTGCAGACGACATTCATTTACGTTACTCACGACCAGGTAGAAGCAATGACCATGGGTACACGTATCGTAGTAATGAAGGACGGTTTTGTTCAACAGATTGACACACCACGTAACCTGTTCCGTTACCCCATCAACAAGTTCGTAGCAGGATTCATCGGCACACCGCAAATGAACTTCTACGACGGTTACCTTACAAGAAAGGGTGACATGGTTGAAATGACATTTGACAACACAGATGTCAAGATTGACGTTCCGATGAGCTACTTTGTCAAGACAGATTCCGCTTACCTTGACGGAAAGCACAAGGTAACAATCGGTATTCGTCCTGACGACATGTCCAGCGATCCCAACGCTTACCCCTTCAAGGCTAAGTGCCGTGTATCTTTTGTTGAAGAACTGGGCGCAGAAAGTCAGGTTTACGGCGACTTCAACATCAACAGTGAAGAAACAGTGGCAGAAAGTCCCACAAAGGTAATTGTAAAAGCACCTGCAGGCGTAGAATACAACGCAGGCGACATTGCCGAAGTTTCGTTGAATCTTGAAAACATGCACCTGTTCGACGCTGAAACAGAATTTACAATCGCACCAAGAATTCCTGCTAAATACATGGAAGAAGGCACAGTCAAGGGTGGTAAACTCAAGTTGTTGGGCGAAACATTTACCCTTCCTGCAGCAATGAATCTTGCAGACGGCGAATACACAGTTACAATTCCTGCCGAAGCAATCGTGGAAGGCGGCGTCAAGGTCAAGAAGATTGATGTCGAAACAATCAACAACGTACCTTACACCGAAGTTACACTGGGCGAAAGACACCTGTTCATCAAGGAATTCGAAGGTTTTGCAAACGGTACAATCGGCTTCGACCTGAAGAAACTTACATTTACCAAGGACGGCGAAACAGTGCTTGCGGCATTGAACGAAACAAACAGCGTAGACGGAATGTTTGTTAAGAACAGAACCGTCGAAATGGTTGAAAGAAACGGCAAGATGGTAAAGGCAAAGGGCTGGACATTTACATTCAGCACAGGCGAATACACATTTGCTTGTCCCGATTCAATTGCTGAAATCATCATCAACAGCAGCGACAGCAAGATCTTCAAGACACCGTTGAAGTTGTTGTTCAATCCTTACCAGGCAAAGATCAACAACACCGAAGGTCTGCGTTGCACAGTTGAAGAAATTCTTGACTATGGCAAGGAAAAATTTGCAAAACTCAGCTACGGTGACAAGACATTGATTGTTGCAGTTGATGAAATTCCTGCCGAAAAGGAAGTTTTCGTACAATTGAATGCAAACGAACTGTCCGTTGTGGAAACAGCACACGACATGTTGCTTGTGTAATTGAATTTTTAAATCAAATAACATCCGTATTTGTAACGAATACGGATGTTTTTTTTGTTTATTAGATTTTAAAGAATATAATTGTCTTTTTTCATTTTTACAGTGGCAAATAAGCGATGTTGCACGTTACGGTGTTGAGTAAGTTCATGTCAGGTTTATTGCCGCTTAAGGTTTGCAACATTAACGAACACCATGGGCACAACGACGGGGCAAGACATTATATTTTTGGCGTTTTCTGAAAACGTCTGAAAAACGGCAATAAAAACACTTTTGTAGAGGTGTAATTACATTCCCAAACTACCCGAATATATAGTATATACAACAGTATAGGCTCAAAGTGGGTAAAATGATTAACCCTTGAGACAATGTAAAAATGCGCACAATTTGTCAAAAATTCCAATTTTACGGCTGTTTCGTGAAAATTTTTAGCAACTTTTTCACAAAAATTGCTTTTAAAAAATTTTCTTTTTTACAGTCTTTTTACAAAGTTGACTTTTAGTTAAAAATAAATTAAAATAATCGGTAGCAAATTTGGTAATTGTGTTATTTTTCGCAATTGACCAATGTATATTTTCGTAGCATTTAGTATAGACCTATACCAAGGAGAATCACATGAACTACATTGAAAAATATCAATTGTGGGTCAGCAAGGCAACTGACGAAACAGTCAAAGAGCAACTTCAACAAATGAGTGGCAATGACGAACAGATCAAGGACGCATTCTACAAGGACCTTGAATTCGGCACGGCGGGACTCAGAGGAATCATGGGTGCAGGCAGTAACTGCTTGAACGTGTACACAATTGCGCAGGCAACACAGGGTGTTGCAATGTACATGGAGGCTCACGGATTCAAGAAGGCAGCCATCACTTACGACAGCAGACTCAATGCGCAGTTGTTCTGCCACAAGACGGCGGAAGTGCTTGCCTTCAACGGTATAGAGTGTGTCATCACCAAGGAATGTATGCCCACACCCTTCATGTCTTACATGATAAGACAACTTAAGTGTGACATGGGTATCAACATTACAGCCAGCCACAATCCTTCGCAGTACAACGGATACAAGGTGTACGACTGCAACGGATGTCAGTTGCTGGAAAAGGACGCTTCGGAAATTACCGGATATTTCACCAATGTGGACGGCTTTTCCGTCAATACGCTGCCCATTGAACAGTGCATTGAGAAAGGAATTGTCACCTACTGTGACGAAATCCTTGAAAAGCAGTACATTGACAAGGCTTGCAGTCAGGCGTTCGACCGTGCCGACGGTCTGAGCGTAACCTACACACCGTTGAATGGCGCAGGTTACCGACTTGTTCCTGAGGCTTTGAGGAAACTTGGCGTAAAGGATTTGTTCATTGTCCCCGAACAAGCATATCCTGACGGTAACTTCCCCACATGTAGTTACCCTAATCCCGAAAAGGCTGAGGCAATGACTCTTGCGTTGAAGTACGCCGACGAAACTCAGTCGGACATCGTAATCGGAACAGACCCCGACAGCGACAGACTGGGTGTTGCGGTAAAGCACAACGGAGAATACAGACTGCTGACAGGTAACGAAGTGGGAATACTTCTTGCCGATTACATTCTTTCCAATCTGCAACAACGCAACTTGCTTACAAGTGAACACGTTGTAGTCAAGACCATTGTTTCTTCCGCAATGGTAGACAAGATTTGCCAAAATTACGGTGTAAAGGTTGTAAGCGTTCTTACCGGATTTAAATATATCGGCAACGTCATCAATAATCTTGAAAAGCAAGGCAAGGAAAATCTCTACGTCTTCGGATTCGAAGAAAGTTGCGGATATCTCAAGGGAACTTACGTTCGTGACAAGGATGCCGTTGTAGCTTCCGTGATGTTTGCCGACATGTGCGCAACTTACAAGAAGCAGGGAATGACTGCTCTTGACAAACTCAATCAGTTGTACGAAAAGTACGGCGTGTACTTCAATGTAACCTATAGTTACCGTTTCCCCGGTGCCGACGGAGCGGTACGCAAGCAACAACTGTTGGACGGACTTCGCAACAATGCACCAAGCCACATTGACGGCAAGGAAGTTGTTACTGTTGTCGATTACGAAAAGGACGAAACGGGTATTCCCAAGGCTAACGTGCTGAAGTACATTATGGCGGACGGAAGTCAGTTGATTGTTAGACCCAGCGGAACGGAACCGTTGATCAAGTGCTATATTACTCTGTGCGGACAGTGTGTGACCGAAGAGGAAATTGCAAGCATCAAGAGTTTTCTGGACGGAATGTTTGCGTAAAAGTCCCCTCTTTGTGGGAAGTTTCGAAAAAAACACGTGCAACAAATGTGCAAAGACGTCAAATGGGTCGAAAACCCTTGACACAATGACTTTGTTGTACTAAAATGATTTGGCAACGGGTAAAACCGCTTGTAATACGAGTGAGGTGAAAGCGATATGAAACAAGGTATACATCCGAATTATCACGAAGCGACTGTTGTATGTGCTTGTGGCGCTACCTTTAAGACAGGAACAACAAAGAACACAGATACCATCAAGGTGGAAATCTGCAATCAATGTCATCCCTACTTTACAGGTAAGCAAAAACTTGTTGACGCAGGCGGCCGTGTAGATAAGTTCAAGAAAAGATACGGTATGTAATAAATACGCTCCGAATTTAGTCGGAGCGTATTTTTTTTGCCTTGCGGATGGAATTGAATGGCGTAGTGTTTGCTGGGTAAACGGTGACGGAGTATGGGACTGTGTTGATTGAGATAATAAGTTGCGCAAGGAAGTTGTGATGTGGTTCGTGGGATTTGGGTGAAGGGTGCTGCAGATTAATTAAGTAGTGCGGCAGCCCTTTTTTTTGAATGGGAATAAAAACGAATGTGTCAATGCGGATTTTTACTAATTTGATACAAATTTTTCAAAATGTATTTACAAACAGTCGGTAAAATTTTATAATGGTTGTAATAATATGACAAGAGGTTACTATGCCCGCTAATTACACGCATTACCGATTTGCAGGGGACGTCCTTTCAAAATTACCCAAGGACGTTGCCGATAAAATTACAGATAAATCCCTGTATCTCATTGGTTGTCACGGTCCCGACATATTGTTTTTCTACAAGGGATACAAGACAAACAAGGTAAATACGATCGGTTTCGAAATGCACAAAGAGGTTGCACGTGATTTCTTTCAACGTGCAAGAAATTTAATTGAAACAAGTAGTTGTACCGCATCGGCGCAAAGTTACATTGCCGGTTTTGTCACTCACTTTGCATTGGACAGCAGTTGTCACGGCTACGTCAACAGCTTGGAAAAGCAGGGTATTTCCCACATGGAAATAGAAATGCAGTTTGACCGTATGCTGATGGAAATGGACAAACTTGACCCTGTAAGATACAACAATACTTCACACATTGAAGACACAATGCGCAATGCGGGAATCATTGCCCCGTTTTTCGGGCTGGACAGCATTGAAGTTCGGGACAGTCTGCGCTGGATGAAACGTGTGGCTAAGTTGTTTATAGCGCCGGGAAAGGGAAAGCGAAGAATTCTCAACGCAGGATTGAGCATTGCCGGTAAACAGGATTTAAAGAGCATGGTATCAAGTTTTCCGAAGAATCCGCAATGTGACGAAGGTTGTCAACATCTCATGCAGTTGTACAACGACAGCATTGAAGTTGCTGTGCGTTTGCTCACAAATTTCTTTTCGGAAGAAGATCTTTCCTACCGATTCGACACCAATTACGACCAATAAGGAGGTCATTTAAGTGAAAAGCAAGTTTACACCCATCGAAAAAAGGTGGATACTGTACGACGTAGGTAACTCTGCGTTTACTCTGTTGTGTTCTACGGTATTGCCCATCTACTTTTCTTACATTGCAGGACTGGGCGGAGTGGATGAAACGCAGGCTACAGCCTACTGGGCTTACACGGCGTCCATTGTAACAATCATCGTTGCCGTGCTTGGTCCTGTGTTCGGTACATTTGCCGACTACAAGGGATTGAAGAAACCAATCTTTCTGACATCTGCTCTAATCGGTATTGTCGGTTGTGCATCAATGGCAATCCCCATGAGTTGGCTGGCATTTGTAATTGTTTTCATCATTGCAAAGGTAGGATATTCGTCCAGCCTTATTTTCTACGATTCCATGCTGACGGACGTTACCGACCATTCGAAAATGGACGACCTTTCTTCGCAAGGATACGCCTGGGGTTACATCGGAAGTTGTATTCCCTTTGCAATCAGCATTGTAATCATCAAACTTTACATCCCTTGACATCGCCATCTCAATGCCTATTGCACTGTGTCTCAATGCGTTGTGGTGGCTGGGAATGACTATTCCGCTGTCAAGAAAGTATCGTCAGGTAAACTACATACCCCGTGAAAAACATGCCGTAAGAAAGGCTTTCAAGCGTTTGTTTGGTGTAATCACCGAAAAGCATGCAGGCAAGAAGGCAATTTTATTGTATCTGTTGGCATTCTTCCTGTACATCGACGGCGTTTATACAATCATTGACATGGCTACAAGTTTCGGTACGGCACTTGGATTCGATTCAACTCAGCTGTTGCTTGCGCTGTTGGTAACTCAGGTTGTTGCATTCCCCTCTGCAATACTGTTCGGTAAAATGGCGGCTAAGTTCCGCAACGACAGACTGATTTTTGTTTGTATCTGTGCTTATACTGCAATTGCATTGTTTGCAATCCAGATGGACAAGGTTTGGGAATTCTGGTTGCTTGCTGTTTGCGTAGGTATGTTCCAGGGCGGTATTCAGGCGCTGTCAAGATCCTATTTTGCCAAAATCATCCCTGCGGAAAAGTCGGGTGAATACTTCGGTATCATGGATATCTTCGGCAAGGGTGCAGCGTTTATCGGAACACTCAGCGTTGGTGTAGTTACCGACCTTACCAACAATGCCAACCTTGGTGTAATCCCCATTGCGGTACTGCTCATTGCAGGTCTTGTGGTGTTTGCCTTTGCCGCACGTGAAGTAAACAAGTTCCAGAGACAGCACCACACCGAACAGGTTGCCGATCAGGAGGAAGAGGAAACTGCTGTAATTGAAAGTTGACCCCAAGGTTGTGTTTTTAAATGACGTCAACTGAAAATTTCACAAAATCAAACGGACTGTTTAATCAAACAGTCCGTTTCTTTACGTTTAATTGAATTGTCAAATCAAGTGCAACACTTGGATAAAAAAGAATTAAATAAATCTTGCGGTGAAAGGTAAGATAAAACCTTTTTTGGTCTGGCGTTTATAAACGCCAGATTTTTTTCTAACGTTTTACTGTT
>DVLO01000024.1 GCA_018715495.1 Candidatus Limihabitans stercoravium
GAAGTGAGTTTGCTTGTTGGAGAGAGATAGAACAAGCATTAAGCTGTAGTATGTACTTTGCGGATCCGTATTGCGCATGGCAAAAAGGGACAAACGAAAACCTGAACGGACTGCTAAGGGAATTTTACCCAAAAGGCAGAAACCTTTCGAGAGTGAGTCCCGCAACATTAAAAAAGAACCTGGCGTTGATCAACGCCAGGCCCAAAAAGGTTTTGCATTACCGAACACCGCAAGATTTGTTTCAAGAAAATCTCGCAAAGTGTTGCACTTGATTTGACAATTCATCGTGCGAATTTATACAGTGGGCAATGATGATATTTCGGGATGCTGAGATGGAAAAGTAAAGAATTTTCGTTTTTGTATTTTCAAAAGTGCCCTGATGTGGTACAATATGTAAAACGATATCAGGAGTAAATATGGATAAATTAACAATACAAAAACTTGTAGAAGCTCAAAAACAGTATTTTTACACTGGTAAAACGTATGATGTTGGATTCCGTAAATTGCAGCTTTTAGCATTGAAGGATGCAATAAAGAACAACATGAATTTACTCAACGATGCGTTATACAAGGATCTTGGGAAAAGCAACTACGAATCTTTCATGTGCGAAATCAGCTTGGTGCTGGAAGAAATCAACTATTTTTTGATGAACCTGTCTTCCTTGGCACGTCCTAAAAGAGTGTCGGCTTCTCTTGCACAGTTTCCTGCAAAATGCAGGGTTTATCGTGATCCGTACGGCGTTGTTCTCATCATGTCTCCGTGGAATTACCCCGTTCAACTTACATTGTGTCCATTGGTGGGTGCTATTGCAGGTGGTAATTGTGCGGTCATCAAAACTTCGGAGTACTCTCCTAACGTTTCGGAAGTCTTGGAAAAAATTATTTCTGACACATTTGCTAAAAACTATGTTACCGTTATAAAAGGTGGCAGAGAGGAAAATACAGCCCTTCTGGAATGCAAGTTTGATTACATTTTCTTTACCGGCAGTGTTGCCGTCGGTAAAGTGGTAATGACAGCTGCGGCAAAAAATCTTACTCCTGTAACGTTGGAGCTGGGCGGAAAAAGTCCATGTATCGTAGACAGCACAGCCGACCTAGAATTAGCTGCGAAGAGAATCTGTTGGGGTAAGTTTATCAACAGTGGGCAGACTTGTGTTGCTCCTGACTACGTATTGGTGCACAAGAGTGTTTCCGTCTTGTTTAAGAAACATCTTGTCGATAGAATTTCAGAAAGCTACCGTGACGCTCTCAATTCTGACAATTACCCGCACATAATTACTGAAAGACACTTTGATCGTCTGGTCGGACTTATGGAGGGGGTAAGTGCATTTTGTGGCGGTGGATACGACAGGAGAACGCTCAAGATTGAGCCAACTGTACTGGAAGATGTCAACGGCGACAGTAAGGTCATGCAAGAGGAAATTTTCGGACCTTTGCTTCCTGTGTTGGAATATGACGACATCAATGATGTTGTGGACTTCATTCGTCAGCGTTCTAAGCCATTGGCATTGTATTTGTTCAGCAGAGATAAACAAACTATTGGTTACATTACACGCAATGTGCAGTTTGGAGGAGGCTGTGTGAATGACAGTGTAATCCACCTTGCAACAACGCATATGCCATTTGGTGGAGTAGGTGACAGCGGTATGGGTGGTTATCACGGTAAAGACAGTTTCAATACCTTTACCAGACAGAAGAGTGTTCTTATAAAAGGGAGACGCTTAGACAATTCGTTGAGGTACCCACCTTTTACTCAGTCCAAATTCAACACATTGAAGAAGTTTTTTAAATGATGAAATACGAAATTTTACTTTTCGATGCTGACGGAACTTTACTTGATTTCGATGCGGGAGAAGCCGTAGCATTGAAAGATACGTTTGCTAAATTCAATCTGCCCTATGCTGATAGGACACTTGCCGTTTACAGAGCCAACAATCACAAGCAGTGGCTATTGTTTGAACAGGGTAAGAAGGATAAGCAACAGGTGTTGTTTGACAGATTTACAGATACTTTTGTTGAATTGTCAATAAATGCAGATGTTGATACTGTCGCACATTATTTCCAGAAACAACTGGGACTTCAATGTCAACTTTACGAAGATACGGTTGAAGTACTGGATTATTTTAAGGGAAAGGTCGACATGTATCTTGTGTCAAACGGTGTTCTTGCAACTCAACAGAGCAGAATGTCCAAGAGCGGACTGGACAAGTATTTTACTGCCAGCTTCATATCTGAATACATTGGTTACGCAAAGCCCAGTAAACAATATTTTGATTACTGTTTTGATCATATTGCCAATTTTGAAAGGTCGAAGACGCTAATTATAGGCGATTCGTTGTCTGCGGATATAAAGGGCGGTATTGACAACGGCATTGATACATGCTGGGTAAACAGACATGGTCAGTGCAGTGGCGAAATACATCCGACTTACGAAATAGCAAGTCTTAAGGAATTATACAAAATAGTGGAGAATACAAGTGAATAAATTGAAAGAGAAGGTGGTTGTTGTAACAGGAACTTCTTCGGGAATAGGTAATTCTACGGCACAGATGCTACAACAACAGGGCTGTATTGTGTGCGGACTCACACGCAATGCACAGCGTGAATTTGAGTTGGCATGTGATGTAAGTGACCGCAATCGTGTGCAGATGTGTGTTGAAGAAATTGTCGCACGGTACGGACATATTGATTGTGTTGTAAACAATGTGGGCATGGGAATCAGTGGTGCTATTGAATACGAAAGCGAAGAAAATATAAAAAAGATGCTGGATGTCAATCTGGCTGGCACTATAAATGTCATTCAGTGCACGTTGCCTTATGTCAAAAAAACACAAGGACGTTACATAAATATCGGAAGCGTTGCGGGAGAATTGACAATTGCGTTTCAGACCATGTATTCTGTTGCCAAGGCAGGGATTCTTGCCCTTAGTGAAGGACTTGCAATGGAACTCAAGCCCTTTGGCGTCAAGGTGTGTTGCTTACAATTCGGAGACATTAAAACGCCATTTACGGCTCACAGAAACAAAAGTTTTGAAGGAGACGATACGCAGTACAACGGCAGAATTGCCCGTTCCGTAAGCCGCATGGAGCGTGACGAAACAAATGGATACAGTGTAGAATTTGCAAGTGGTCAAGTTGTGAAACTGCTTAAAAAGACAAAACTTCCTGTAAAATACACGGCTGGAGCTAAATACAAATTTTTGTTGTGGTTGTCCAGGGCATTACCTTATTCATTGGTACAAAAAATTCTTTATTCAATGTATGCATCGTAACAGGAAAAGCACTGACTTACTGTCAGTGCTTTTGTGCTTTAGGTGAATTATACTATTAAGTGCAACAGGTGAGTAAGAAAAAAGGAGTTCATACAAATCTGTGGTAAAATAGAGTTACGAAACAAAATTTACACAAAGGAGATCTGTATGAACTACCACCATTTTACCATAGAAGAGCGTTGTTGTCTACGAGAATACTATGTCAAAGGAAAAAGTTATAGGGAAATCGCGAGATTGCTCGGAAGAAATGTCAGCTCAGTATCTCGGGAGCTGAGGAGGAACTGTACGTTCTTCAGGGATATACCGAGATACTATCCGCATACCGCGCAAAAGAAGAGTAACTTGCGCAGCAGTTACCGCCACCGCGGGATGTTTTGGAAACAAGAAGTACTGGATTACATAGACGAGAAACTGTCGCAAACATGGTCTCCCGAACAGATCGCTAAAACGCCGTGCGGGATGAAAATGCCTTCGTTCAAAACAATTTATCGTTGGATAGACGAAAGATACTTGCGTTCTACTTTGAAAAATCTGCGAAGGAAAGGAAAGACGCGCAAGCGTTTAGGAAATGGAGGAAGGTTCACAACGGGAAAAAGTATAAGGAAACGAGATAAGAGCGTGTATAATCGCAAGGAGTTCGGGCATTGGGAAGCGGATACTGTGGTATCGGGACAAGGGAAAAGCAAGACATGTTTTGCGACTTTGGCGGAGAGAAAGACGAGATATTATATTGCGATCAAGATACCGGACAGAAAGGGAGAGACGATGGCGAAAGCGATCATTTCCGTACTCTCAGAGTTTCCGAAAGAAGCGGTAAAGACGATCACATGTGACAGAGGGAGTGAGTTTTCCTGTTGGAGAGATATAGAAAAAGCCTTAAACTGCAATATGTACTTCGCTGATCCGTATTGTGCCTGGCAGAAAGGAACGAATGAGAATCTGAACGGACTGCTCAGAGAATTCTATCCGAAAGGCAGAAATCTTTCGAGAGTCAGCCCTG
>DVLO01000003.1 GCA_018715495.1 Candidatus Limihabitans stercoravium
GTACATAGCCTACTACAACAATGAAAGAATATCCATAAAACTAAAAGGACTGAGTCCGGTACAGTACCGAACTCAGTCGCAAGTAACAATTTAATTATTTAATTTTTGTCCAACTTTTGGGGTACACCCCAAGTTTTCGGTGCGTTTACTATTTTTATAATTTAAGTTTTGCCGATTGCTGAATTACTTCAATTCTTCGATACGTTCAAGCAACTGAACACGCAGTTGAAGGTATTTGTTGAGTTTTTCCTTTTCCTTTTCAATCAGTTGTTGCGGTGCTTTAGCAACGAATCCCTGATTGTTCAACTTGCCTTCGGCACGCTTGATTTCATCCTCTGTATCTTTCAACTGTTTGTTGAGCTTTTCCATTTCCTTTTCAGCATCCACAAGGTCACCCAAAGGAATTTCCACTTCGGCAATGGAAGCAACAATCTTGACGCACTTAGGAGTATCCAGTTTGTCGGTAAAGTTGATGTGATCGCATCCGCCCAACTTTTCAATGTACAGACTGCACTGTTCTACACGGCTGTCATTTGCCTTCAGGTTGATGTGTATGCGCTTGGACGGTACCACGCCATATTCGGCACGAATGTTACGGATACGTGTGATGAGTTCCTTGAGGTTTTCAACAAGTTCCATTTCCTTAGTGAAGTTGAATTTTTCTTCCACTGTCGGATAGGATTCAATCATGATGCTTTCGCCGTGATTGGGCAATTCTTGGTACAATTTTTCTGTAAGGCAAGGAGCAAAAGGATGCAACATCTTCAGGATCTTGTCCAATACGTATGTCAGCACTGTCAGGCACTGTGTACGTGCGTTGTCATCTGTTCCGTACAATACGGGTTTAGAAAATTCGATGTACCAGTCGCAGAATTCACTCCATACAAAGTCATACAACGTTTGACTTGCCATACCCAGTTCGAACTTGTCGATCAGTTCGGTAACTGTTGCACAAACTTGATTCAGTCTTGACAAAATCCACTTGTCGGCAAGACTCAGTTCGCAACTGTCGATGTCTGTCAGTTGCTTGTTTTCGCAGTTCATCAGCACGAAACGTGTTGCATTCCAGATCTTGTTCATGAAGTTTCTTGTGCCGTCAATCTTGTACTGTGAGAAACGTTGGTCACTTCCGTTTGCAACGCCGTTGAGCAATGCAAAACGTAATGTGTCGGCACCGAACTTTTCAATGTATTCAACGGGGTCAATTCCGTTGCCAAGAGATTTACTCATCTTTCTGCCCTGATCGTCACGAACGATACCGTGCATCAGTACGTGACTGAAAGGCACTTTACCTGTGTTGTACAGAGATGAGAAAATCATACGTGCTACCCAGAAGAAGATGATGTCATGTCCGCATGACAACACGCTTGTGGGGAAGAATTTCCGGTAATCTTCGGCGTTTTCGGTGTAGCCCAATGTTGAGAATGGCCACAAAGCGCTGCTGAACCATGTGTCCAAAACGTCTTCGTCCTGGTGGATGTGTGTGCTGCCGCACTTTTCGCACTTTGTTGCGTCCGTTTCGCTGCATGTCATGTGACCGCAGTCTTCGCAGTACCACACGGGAATACGGTGTCCCCACCACAACTGACGGGAAATACACCAGTCCTTGATGTTTTCCATCCAATTGAAATAAATCTTTTCAAATCTTTCGGGGTGGAACTGGATTTCGCCCTTCTTTACAACGTCAATTGCAGGACGTGCAAGAGGCTCCATCTTGACGAACCACTGCTTGGATACAATGGGTTCTACTGTTGTGTGACAACGGTAGCACGCTCCGACATTGTGCTTGTGCGGTTCGATCTTTTCCATCACGCCCATTTCCTTGAGCTTTTCAACGATTGCCTTACGTGCTTCGTAACGGTCCATTCCACAGAATTCGCCGGCATTTTCGTTCATTGTACCGTCGTAGTTCATTACACGGATTACAGGCAGGTTGTGACGCAGACCCACTTCAAAGTCGTTGGGGTCGTGAGCAGGTGTAATCTTTACAACGCCTGTACCAAAATCCATGTCAACGTATTCGTCCGCAATGACTGGGATTTCACGGTTGACGAAGGGAACTACCACGGTCTTACCTACAAGGTGACTGTAACGCTTGTCGTTGGGATTTACTGCTACTGCTGTATCGCCCAGCATTGTTTCGGGACGTGTTGTAGCAAATGTAACCTTTTCCTTGCCGTCGGGAGTAAAGTAGCTGTAATGCCAGAAAAATCCGTCCTGTTCGGAATACTCTACTTCGGCGTCGGACAACGCTGTGTTACACACAGGACAACGGTTGATGATTCGGTCGCCCTGGTAAATCAAACCGTCCTTGTACATGGAAACAAATGCCTTGCGCACTGCCTTACTGCACTTTTCGTCCATGGTAAATGCAAGACGTGACCAGTCGCAACTGCAAGAAAGATACTTCAATTGTTCAACAATACGGCCGCCGTACTTTTCCTTCCATGCCCATGCGTGTTTTAAAAACTCTTCACGTCCGATTTCGTGTTTTTCAATGCCCTTGGATTTCAACATTTCAACGATCTTGACTTCCGTTGCGATGCTTGCGTGGTCCGTTCCGGGAAGCCACAATGTGTTAAATCCCTTCATGCGCTTGAAACGGATCAATGTATCCTGAATGGCACTGTCCAATGCGTGACCCAGGTGCAGTTGTCCCGTGATGTTGGGAGGAGGCGTAACCATTGAAAAATACGGTTTGTCGCTGTTGAGGTCAGGCTTAAAATATCCCTTGTCCATCCAGTTGTTGTAAATTTCCTTTTCAAATTGTTGAGGTTGATAGGTTTTTTCCAACATATATTTTCTCCTTGTTAAATGTAAAAAAAATGCACTGTCCCTATAAACAGGACGTGCATGACGTGGTACCACCCGTATTCGCAACCGAATTCGATTGCCTCTTGACTTGTAACGGAGTCACCCGTGTTTCGTTACTGTTACTTGGCGAAACCCACTAAACAAACTACTTCGAAGGGGCGTAAGTACCGAATTCTCACCGCAGTCGGCTCTCTGAAAAATACGCATTGTCCTCTACTACTTTTGTCTCAACGTGTTATCCTATTAAACTACCAAACTATTTTAACAAAAAAAAATTTTTTTGACAACTGTTTTACCGTTGTTTGGTCAACATTAACACTTTTTTCGACAAATCAATACTATACCATATAGACCAATAAACGGAGGTTAAACATGAAAAAATTTCTTGCACTTGCCATGGTAGTAATGCTGCTTGCGGTAGGTGCTTTGGCTGTTGGATGCCAACCTGCGTCCGACAACGTAATCAGAGTCAATGAAGTGACTCACAGTATCTTTTACGCACCGCAATACGTTGCAATGCAGATGGGCTACTTCGAAGAAGAAGGTCTTGAAATTGTACTTACCAACGGCGGCGGCGCAGACAACGTAATGACAGCACTGCTGACCGGTGAAGCGGACGTAGGACTGATGGGTTGTGAAGCAAGCATCTACGTCTATCTGCAAGGTAAAGAGAACTACCCAAGAGTATTTGCTCAACTTACCAAACGTGACGGCAGTTTCCTGGTAGGACGTAACGTCGAAGAAAATTTCGACTACTCTTCACTTCATGGCAAACACATATTGATGGGTCGTAAGGGCGGCATGCCTGCAATGATTTTGGAATACGTATTGAATCAGCACGGACTTACCGACGGTGGCAACGTCACAATGGATTACTCCGTACAGTTCAACTTCCTTACACAAGCATTTGTGGGCGGCACAGGCGACTACGTTCCGCTGTTCGAACCCAATGCAAGCCTGCTTGAACAACAAGACAACGGATACATCGTATCGGCAATCGGTACCGAAAGCGGAGAAATACCCTACACCTGTTACACTGCAACTCCCGAATACCTGGAGGAAAACAGTGAAAAAATGGAAAAATTCCTTCGTGCTGTGTGGAAAGGTTATCAATACATTCTTGACACACCGCTTGACCAGGTAGCGGAATTACTCCTGCCGCTGTTCCCCGACACCGACGTTGAAATTGTGGAAAGTTCCCTTGACAACTACCTCAACAGTGACGTCTGGACAGATACTCCTGTTGTAAGCCGTGAAGCATTTACACTCATTCAGGACATCATGGAAAACGCAGGCGAACTGTCACAACGTGTAGATTACGAAACAATAATCGATACAACCATTGCTTCAAAAATTTAATACCCCTTGCAGGCGCACTGCAAGGCAGACAGGAGAAACACATGCAAGAAATTCTTAAATTTGAAAATGTGCGACAGGTTTTTTACACCGATACGCAAGAAACGGTTGCCATTGACAACCTGTCTTTTTCGGTAAACAAAGGAGAATTTGCCGCTCTCTTGGGACCGTCGGGCTGTGGTAAGACCACCGTGCTTTCGCTCATCTGTAAATTGCTGAAACCAACCGAAGGTAAGGTGGAAATACTGTCAGACAATCCCAACGCAGTGGGCTACATGCTGCAACATGACCATCTGTTCGGCTGGCGTACAATAGAGAAAAACATTCTCTTAGGTCTTGAAATAGCAGGCAAGGTTACCCCCGAACAGCGCAAATACGCAGCCGACCTCATGGACAAGTACGGTCTGGGTGAGTTTAAAAACCACTACCCTGCGCAACTGTCGGGAGGTATGCGACAACGCACCGCACTTATACGCACTCTTGCCACACGTCCCGACATACTTCTGTTGGACGAACCATTTTCGGCACTGGACTACCAGACAAGGCTGGACGTGTGCGAAGACGTGTATTCAATCATTAAAAAGGAAAACAAGACTGCACTGTTGGTCACACACGACATTTCCGAAGCCATTTCGCTTGCGGACGTCATTTACGTGCTTACCGCCCGTCCGTCCACATTGAAGGCTACGCACCTGACCAACATGCAACACATCGATTCGCCGTTAAAACGCAGGGAAAGTCCCGATTTTTCACGGCAATTTCAACTGCTGTACAACTACTTGAACGGAGGTGACAAATGAAACAACTCCAACTGTCGCCCCAGCACGTAAAGTATTTGAAATCCAAACGGTGCCGTGCCGTGGGGGTACATCTTGCAAGATGTGCAATATTGGTAGGCTTTCTGTTGGTGTGGGAGCTTCTTGCACAACTGAAGGTCATTGACGTGTTCCTGACAAGCTGCCCAAGCAGAGTTTTTACTACTCTTGCATCGATGACGGCGGAAGGACAACTGACTCAACACGTGTGGGCAAGCCTGTACGAAACAGTTGTAGGCTACATCATAGGTACCGCTTTAGGATACGTCATTGCCATTGCTTTGTGGTGGAACGACACCGCAAGAAAAATTTTCGAACCCTACCTTGTCGTCATCAACAGTCTGCCTAAGATTGCACTTGGCCCATTAATCATACTGTGGGCAGGAACAGGCAAGAAGTCAATAGTTGTGATGACGGTACTGATTTCCGTTGTAATCACGGCAATTTCGCTGATGAACGGATTTTGCGAAACAGACAAAAACAAAATACTGCTGATGAAGTCAATGCACGCATCAAAGTGGCAGACATTTACTAAACTTGTTGCACCCGCTAACCTTCCCACCCTTACCGCCACACTTAAAATAAACGTCGGAATGAGTTGGGTAGGTTCAATCATGGGCGAATACCTTGTCAGCAAGGAAGGTCTAGGCTACCTGCTTGTGTACGGTTCGCAGACATTCCGTCTTGATCTTGTAATGAGTTGTACAATTTTACTGTGCACACTTGCCGGTTTAATGTACGCTGCAGTTGTTGCACTGGAAAAACTTCTGCTCAGAAACAAGTACTGACACCACCGACATCATCAAAACAATGCTGTCGTAAAAATACGTCGCAGGGATCATCTCTGCGACGAACTTTTTTGTTGTAATTGTATCAACAGACCAATACAATGTTAGTATGAAAATATTTATTTACACCGCCACACTGCTTGGAGCAGTGATAGGCGCAGGTTTTGTAGGCGGAAAAGAAATTGTACTGTTTTTCAACGGGTCAATCACAGAAGTTTTGCAATTTGCAATAGTATTTGCATTGTGTTGCTGTATTTCGGTAAAACGAATTGCTGACACGCAAAGTTACGACCTTCCGCAATTGCTCAAAAGCACCACTCCTGACTTCACAAGGTGGGTGTTCAGCGCAAGTTACATTGTTGTACTTACAACCATGCTGTGCGGAGCCAATGATTGCTTCACAATGTTGACGGACATCAATCTTCCTATAGGGGCTGTACTGGTATCCCTTGTGTGTGTTGCAGTCATGAGAAAGGAAAAGGGAATGGCAATATTCAACTGCATTGCCGTACCTGTGATTGTAGTTTTCCTGATTGTTGCATTGATGAGTCTGCCGGAAACTCTGCCCCTTTCCACACAATCAACTGTCACACAAACTCCCATCGTCTACGCACTGTTCAACTACGCAATGTGCTTGTCTGTACTGGGTAGTTGTACGCCTGTAAAAAACAAATTTGTACCGTCGTTACTGTGTACAGTTGTAATTGCGCTACTAATAGGCACGCTGGCAATGCGTATAGACGACGTGACGGCACTACAGTCACTGCCTTTACTGTATTTGATTAAAGACAACACAGTGCTGTACTCATTCGGTATTGTTGCAATGTGTCTTGCAATAGTAACATCCGTACTGGCAAATCTCTGTTCCCTTACCGCTGAACTTACCGCTATTACTAAAGACAGGACGTTTTCTCTAATGGCAATACTCAGTTTCTGTTGCGTTCTTTCCGTGGGCGGATACGATACCATTGTAAAATACTGCTATCCCGTAATTGCACTGCTGGGTCTGTTTGTCGCATTGAGTTGTGTTTTTAAGACAGTAACAAAAAAGACCGTAAATGTACGGTCTTTAAGTCGGTAACTGTAAATTAATTTGTACGAAAAATCAGGGCACGTCAGTCATTTTTCGATGTATTTTCGCTGACAATTTTGCCTGTTTCGTCAACAATCTGTTGAAGCTCCTTCCATGTCTGACGTGTCAGCTTGCCACTGTCAGCAAGGAAAATTTCGTGCATCTGTTCGGAAACTTCGACATTGAACAGTTTCACAAAAGCAATGTACATCTGGTGCGATGACAATTGCAAACGTTCATTGCACAACTTGAAGAAAACCTCACAAGTGTTGTCGTATTCCGGGCGGTCACTGTCGAAATTTACCAATGTGACGAATTCGGCCGGTGTAACGTCTGTTGCCCAGGAAAACCTTGACGTGTCAATCCAATGCCCTGCTACACCAACGAACAATTGTTTACCGTATCCTCTTGCAATGAGCTGTGTCAACAGTTCAACGCTGACGGTAACCATGAAACTGCCGTTGGGTAAAATTGTTTGGGCAAGAAAATCCAATTCGCTGTCCGTTGCCTTTTCGGCAAGTTTTATAACACATTTCTGGCAGAGGTAGATAATGTAGGGGTAAAGGTCGTCTTCGGTATGGTCAGGCAACACAAAATTAAACATGTCACGGTCAGTGCTCCTCATCCATTCCATCTTGTTGCGTATAGCCTGCATGAGCGTCAAGACACAATCACATGTCAGCCTGAAGGGCACTTCTTCCTGTTCGTTTGTGTAATCAAATACTTTCTGTGCACAGAAATCCCTCAACTGGTCTGGTATGTCCACAGCACAGCTGATGTTCAGAAATGGCGTTGTCTTTCTCTGTTGAAGATAAGCAAGGTAGCATCTGTTTACGTAGTGTTCGGGCAACATGCGATTGAGGTCAATTAGTGTGTCAATTGCTTCCTTACTTTCACCGTTGTTGGCGCACAACACTGCGTAGTACTGCGTTACAGTAAGTCCGAACAGTTCTAAAAATTCATCACTTATTCTGTCAAAAAACTCCAATGCCATCTTAGGATCGTTGAACAAGTCATTGGAAATCTTTATACACTGCTGAGCAATACTTGCGGACAAAACAGGTCGCTTCAACATTGTCTCAAGTATTTTTTTTACCTTGCGTTTCTTGTTACCTGCCTGTACCATTACCATAAGACATGCAAGCATTGCAAATTCCGACAGGTTTTCGTTGGTGTAAATTTCTTCGGCAATTTCAATTGCCTTGTCAAACTGTCTGCGCTGAATGTACACCATCAACTTCGATTCCAAGGCAGGAAGGTAGTCTGTCTTCATTTCAAGTAATTCGTCCTGAACCCTGTCCACCTTGTCGAATTGTCCTTCGATTGTGTAACGTGCTATCTTGTTTTTTATAAATTCGAAATGATCTTCAGAATTTAAAAGGTAAAGATTTCTTTGTTCTTCCCCCAACAATTCCACTATATCTTCAATGCTGATACCTTCGTCGTCAGGGAACATCTCAAACAGATTTTTGTCCAGCATGAGCGTTGCATCCGCCGAAATTCTTTCACCCGACAAACAGTCCTTTTCAAACAGATTTTTGAGGAACGTGTGCCAGAATTCCGGTGCAAAGCGCACTACATCTGCGGCAAGATTGTGCGTCTGTTCAAACTTTGCACGCATGTACTCTGCCATGCGTTTTGTCCAGTACGCATCCTTACTGTTCATTAGAATGTACAATCTGTTGATGTAACTTTCGTAGTTGTCACACTTGGAAAAATACAGCAAGGCGGTACGCCACTTGCCGTCTTGGGCAAATTTCCGCCCCAGTTTTGTATAGGTGTTGTTGTCAAGACTGATCATACAATACCTCCTAAAACAACAGCCCCCAGCTTTCGGGGGCGTGTCAATTTACTTGCTTTCATCACTACTGTCAGTAGTTTTGCTTTTTCTTGATTTCTTGTCTTCAAACAGTTGGTTTACAGCCTGTTCGTCAAGACGGTATTTCTTACCGCAGAAATGACATTGTACTTCAATGAAACCCTGTTCAGCAACGATATCGTGTGCTTCCTTTTTGCCCAGTGACACAACAAGTTTCTTGATTCGTGCCATACTGCAATCGCACTTGTACTTTATTGTCGAAGGTTCGGTGTACACCACGTTGTCCATGTCACCGAAAATCGATTCTATCACATCTTTGGGGTCAGGCTTTTCCTGTAACTGTGTGCTGATTTCGCCAATCCTGCCGGCACGTTTTTCCACTTCATCAAGCAGTTCTTCGCTGCACTGCGGAAGTACCTGTACAAGTAGTCCGCCACCTGCAATACACTTACCCTTTTGCAACTTGACGCCAAGAGACAGAGCACAAGGTTGTTGTTCGGAAATGTAGAAGTAATTTGCAAAGTCTTCAGCTATTTCACCGGTGATTAAATTACAAGTTCCGACGTAAGGCTGTTTGAGTCCGATGTTTTTTATGACAGTGATTTTACCCACCTTACCAACCGCACCGCCTACATCAAGGTGTCCGTCTTCACGCAATGCGTTGTCGACTGCATTGTTGTCTACGCAGCCCTTGACATTTCCCTTTCCGTCCGCACATGCGGTGATACTTCCCAGAGGTCCGTTTCCGCTGACAACGGCTGTAAGGTAGTCGGTAGGATTTTTAAAGGAATTTGCCATAAGCGCCGCAACCGTCAATGTACGACCCAATGCTGCCGCAGCTACCGGCGAAAGGTCATGAAGTTTGATTGCACGGTTTACAGTTGCAGTACTGTTAACTGCAAGTACCGTTATCTGATTGTCAATGATTGCTTTCTGAATTATATCAGGCATTTTTACACCTCTTGTTTTATTGCCACAATTGTAGCACGCAGACTGTCATTTGACAGTTCATTGTCACTGTATGCATCACTTACAGTACATTTAAATCCCTGTTTTGTCAATTTGTCAACAAGACCCATGACATCATGAATGTACTGAATGTGCTGTTCGTCACTGCGGCTGTACAGTTCGCCGCATCTTTTAAAAAAGGTAAGATCCATTGTTACCTTGCTCTCCGTGACGTTGTTGCACCACAAACAGGTGACATCGTCGTTGTCAATGTAAAAGACGTTGTTTCCTACTTTTTCACGAAGTTTATATGGTGTGGAAATGTCAAACGCAAACACTCCGCCCTCTTTCAGATTGTCGTAAACACGCTGAAAAAACACCTCAGTCTGCTTGTCCGAAAGATAATTTACGCCGTCATTCACACAGGTAATGAAGTCTACCTTGCGTGGCAATGCGAGTTCCGTCATGTCCTGACAGACATACATTGCGTGCCCCTTGGCAGTTGCCTGTGTGAGCATTTCCTTGCTCTTGTCAATACCCAGCACGTTGAAACCGTAAGACGCAAGCAATCTTGTCATCTTGCCCGTTCCGCATGCCACATCGGCGCCCTTTACGCAACCGTGACTTTTAAGCAACCTATACAAATATTGCGACCAACTTTCGTAGTCGCAATCTTTGTCGGAAAATATTTCGTAGTAATCCGCCAATGCGGAATAGGCGTTCATATTACGCCCCCTGTTCGGTAGGTTGTTGCTTTACAATTGTTTCGCCCTTCTTGTTCACAAGCACAGGGTGGAACAATGCGAATGTACGCATCATGAATGTCTGCCATACAAAGGGTACATAGAAAGCACCTACCATAAGCATGAACATCAACAGCAACATACCGATGAGACTGCTGCCGTCGACACCAATCCAGAAAATAAGAATTACAGGCAACATACTTGCCACGAAGTGGAAGATGTTAGGCAACGGATTGAGCCACATCAACTTCCAGCTGTCCTTGAGGTTTTGTCCCACAGACTGACGGTAAGTAACCGACACCGAACACAGGATAAACAGGAACATAGCAACAAACATTGCAATCAGTGACAACACTACTGTCAATGTTATTGCAAGCCAGGATGACAATGCGACACTACTCCACCAATAGAATTGAACAATTCCGTAAACACTGCCAGCAATTACTATCGTTGAAATAAATGCGTAGAGGAAATTAGCCTTAATGCCCATTCCGAAAGGTCTCAGAATACGAAGCTGACCGATCCAGAATGAGTCACGGATGATAGCAAATACACCGCTGAGTACCAGACTCAATACGATTGAACCGCCAAGGCACAACAATGCTGTCTGCTGATTGAATGCCATGACACGGCTGTTGTATTCGGTAATTACACTGGTCCAGGCACCTGTGCCCATTCCGAAAGAACCGTAATAAGGCAAGGTCGTCTTCAGTTCGGACACCATCATGCCGTTCCAAATGTTAGAAGCAATGATAGGCAATGTGAAGATGAGTACCATCCAGTTGATGAGCAACACACGTCCCATGTTGTTGCGCCACAGTACAAGGAAAAACTTCCAGCCTGACAGACGATTGAGTCTTTTTACAAGATGTTCGTTGCGTTCGTTGTCAAGCAACACGTTGTTTAAATTCATTTCTGACTCCTTAAAATTGGGTTTGGATTGCAATAAGCCCTGTATCACTGTGTCAGCATATATCGCAATACTTAAACAAACCTTGTTTCCGTATAAGTATAGCAAAAAAACATGCTTTACACAACAATTTAACATTTGTTTAGATAAAAAAGTTTTTTTACATTGTCAAATTGTGCCTAAGTAAGTCAGAGATTGAGTATTTTATACTATCACAGTCAAAAGGAGTTATTTTTGAAAACTATAGCTATTGTAGGAGCGACCGGATTAGTCGGTCAGAAACTCAGAGACGTTTTCGACGCTTCGGACGTGAAGGCGGACTTTTTGCTTTTTGCAAACAAATCAGCCGGAAGCCGAATGACAATTCAGCACAAAGCACTAAAGGTAATGGATGTAAAACAACTTCCGCAATACCGCTGTGATGCGGCCCTGTTTGTTGCCGATGCCGATACCTCTATTCAGTACATACCACAGCTAGCCGCAAACGGAACACTGTGTATTGACAACAGCAGCGCCTTTCGAATGAATGATGATGTTCCGCTGGTTGTGTGGGACGTCAACGGAAACACAGTTAAAAATCACAAACTGATAGCCAATCCCAACTGCACCACCATTCAGTTGGTAACAGCATTGAACGCCGTCAAAAAGTTTGGAATAAAGCGAATTGTTGTCAGTACCTATCAGGCAGTGAGCGGAGGAGGAAAAGCGGCATTGTACGATCTGGAGCAACGCCACAGTTACGGTAAACTGCAACACTTTCCTCATCCCATCTGCGACAACGTAATTCCGCACATTGACCAGTTTCTTGACAACGGATACACCAAGGAAGAAATGAAGGTTGTAAACGAATCGCAAAAGATACTCAATCACCACATTGAAGTAAGCTGCATTGCCGTGCGTGTTCCTGTAACCGTAGGACACAGCCTGAGCGTAAATGTTGAACTTGAAAACATGCCCGACATTGATACAATAAGAAAGCAATTCCTCACAGCGAAAAACGTACTTCTTACAGACAACACACAGACCAATCTTTATCCGATGCCGTTGTCCGTACGCGGCACACCATTTGTAAGTGTTGGAAGAATTACCAAAGATCTGTACCGCAACAATTGTTTCAACTGTTTTATCACTGCGGACAACCTTTTACGTGGAGCGGCTTACAATGCCTACGAAATACTTCTAAACACGCTGTGGAGGTAGGCAATGAACGGACTTTTCACTGCGCTTGTAACGCCCTTCCGTGATGACAAAATTTGCTACACGTCACTTGAAAAACTGATAAATTGGCAATTGAAAAATGATGTCAACAATCTTGTGATTGCGGGTACAACAGGGGAAAGTACACTGCTTACTCACAAGGAAAAATCCGACCTGTTGAGATTTACCCGAACAGTTGCACCCGATTGCAACTTGATTGCAGGGGTCAGTTCACCATCCACTGCGGAGGCAGTAAAGCAGGCAGTAATTGCCGAAACTCTTGGTGCCGACGCATTACTGGTCAGTCCACCGTACTACAGTAAATGCACGCACGATGGATACGTATTTCACATTGAAAGTATTGCCTCCGCTGTCAGTCTTCCGATAATACTGTACAATGTGCCTGCACGCAGCGGATACTGCATCAGCCGACAACAATTACAACGTTGCATGGAATTGCCCAATGTAAACCATGTAAAACAATGCGTTGAAATCGACGTAGCACGCCGTTTGTACATAAATGGTATGCAGGTGCTGTGCGGTGACGACGGACGACTGATTGAATACGCAGACAGTGGAATCTGTTCGGGTGCAGTATCTGTAATGTCCAATCTCTTTCCACATGAGACAGCACAGGCAATGACGGGAAAATCAACTGACGTATATAGAAAATCCGTGCAATTGTTGTCACGTGACATCAATCCTGTTGTTATAAAATACATGTTGTACTGTGCAGGTTTGATCAAGTCCCCCGATGTACGGTTACCACTGACGCTGCCGAACAATCAACTTCGGTTAGATATAAAGAATTTCATTGATGAGGTAAATATATGAACATCACACTTTTTGGCGCCGACGGAAGAATGGGAAGGATATTCCGTGAAATAGCAGAAGAACACAACATTCTTGCCGTCGATAAAGACAGCATCATTGACTACTCAATGGATTGTGACGTTGCAGTTGATTTCTCTGTACCTGAGGCTCTTGACCAAGTGCTGCACTACTGTAAAGTGAAGAAATGCCCGTTGGTACATGCTGTAACGGGCCTTGACTCCGACCAGATGGGGAAGTTGATTGAGCACAGCAAAACGTTGCCTGTCGTACACAAACAAAACTTCGGGCAGGGTTACGAAAGTTTTTGCTGTTGTCTGCGACAGATTGCCACAGCACTGCCGACATGGGATTGTGTAATCCTTGAAACGCACAAGCGGAACAAACGTGACAAGCCAAGCGGAACGGCACTGGAAATAAAGAAACAGATTGAAAACACCCTTGCACTCTCAGGACACGGCAGACCCATTGAAGTACTGTCGCAAAGATTGGGACAACTTAGCGGCACTCATGCAGTTACATTCGCGCACGAAGGCGAAAGCATCACACTTAAATACCAGACGGAAAACCCTTCGGCATTTGCAGAGGGCGCTCTTGGCTGCGCAGTACTGTTGCTAAATCACAAAACCGCTGACTGAGTTAACTGCTTTCCGAATCAGTCTACAGTGTGTAACGACTTGCATTGGCGTGATAGACTCAAGATAATTTTACTGATTGTATTACACTTCTTTAAGAGCATAAAAAAAACAAGGTTTCGGGGTAAGCTGAAACCTTGTTTTTTATTGTCGCTGCTACGTTTGGTAGCCGTAACAGTGACATGGCTTTATCGGATTTTACACATTTACTCTATTGGATGAAGTGAAGAACAATGCTACAGTTCCGGGGCCGGAGTGACTCCCGATAACCGGTCCAAGGGGCATGAGCAATGGCTTTACGCCAAACAACTGTTCAACCTTATCTGCTACGTATTTTGCATCGTCGTAGCAATCGGCATGGTTGATATATACAATATCACATGTCTTGTCGTACTTAGCCTGCATGTAATTTACAAGACGATTCAAGGATCTTTTTCTTGTAATTTCTTTGTTGAGAGATGTCAACTTGCCATCCGGTGCTGTGTAAAGTACCGGCTTGATGTTAGCCAGTGCGCCGATTACGCCTGCAACCTTGGATACACGGCCGCCACGCACAAGATACTTGATGCTGTCAACACAGAAATAGTGACAAACGTGGTTACGCATTTCCATTGCGTAGTCGTAAACTTCCCTGGCAGATGCGCCTGTATTTGCAAAGTTGTTCACCAATGTGACAAGCAATCCTTGTCCGCCCGATTCCGCCATGGAATCCACAACATATACTTTGTTTGTAAATTCATTGTTGAGTTTGTCTGCTACACGAAGGAAATTGCCTACAGTTCCGCTGCATGCACTGGCAAAGCTGACGTGAACTACATCCTTGCCACGGGCAAGCAATTTTCTCAAAAATTCCTCTGCGTCGTATTCGTTGATCATACTTGTGCGTGTGGAAGCACCACTGCGCATTGCGCCGTAAAATTCCTTGGCGTCGTAGGGGTCTGCACCGTCGAATTCCTTGTCATTGAGGAAATAATGCATGCTGATTACGTCAACATCCATTTCCTTGAGCATTTCAAAAGGAAGATCGCATGTGTTTTCTGTTGATACAATTATATTTTTCATCTTACACTCCATTTACAAAAAATTTACACGTATATTTTACATCACACTTTTGTCAATTACAACAACTTTTCGCTCTCATGAACTATACTGATGAAAAACTGTCAGTAGAGTTGACAAAGGTTACTCTACCAAAAGTAGAATCGACAAATTTGTGCAAAAAAATACGCATGTTACAACAGCTTGTACATGCGTAAATTCACGAAATTTAATTCATTTTTTCAACCACGTTGGGCAAAAATCACAACAATCAATTCTCAGCCACTACAGGCAGCCTCAATATATCGCCCGCAAAAACACGGTGAGGACATTTAAAAGTAAGGTGTTGTTGTACAATGTTTGCAACATCTACCTTGTTACCCTCAAGATCCCTGATATCATCTGCTGTAAAAGTCTTGCAAAGGCTTTCTCCTACAGACAGTATTTCCAGCGTCTGACCTTCAACGAACTTGTTTCGCTGTTCCACGGTGACTACGCCATCCTTCCAATCCAGAACCTTGGCAATAAACTTGCTCTGTTCCACCGCCCTGCTTGACGGATAGTATTGACGTTGTTTTTCGTCAAGGAAAAATCCCGTTGTATATGTACGGTGAGACGCCTTTTCCAATTCTTTCTCAAGCAATTCAATGTTTTCCCCATTCAACGCACGGCGATACGCATTGACCACCGTTGCGACGTAGAAACTTGACTTCATGCGGCCTTCAATCTTGAAACTTTCCACACCGGCCTTTTTCAATTCATCAATGTGCCTGATCATGTTGAGATCCTTGGAATTGAATATGTATGTTCCCCTTCCGTCTTCTGTCAGCCTCAATTTGTGATCCCGGTTGCCTATTTCATTTATTTCCCATTCCCAGCGGCATGCCTGAACGCACTGTCCACGGTTTCCGTCACGTGCCGTAAGATAGTTGCTCATAAGACATCTTCCGGAGTAGCCTATACACATGGCCCCGTGAATAAAGGTTTCAAGCTGACATGTGGGGACGTAATCATGGATTTCCGCAATGTCTTCCAACGACAATTCCCTTGCAAGCACAACACGTTCCGCACCCATTTCATGCCAGAAGGCAACTGCGTACTTGTTGGTAGTATTCGCCTGTGTGGATATGTGCAGATTCAGAGAAGAATTCTTTCTGACAAAGTCAAACACGCCTGCATCGGAAACAAGCACGGCATCAACCTTGGCGTCTTCAAGTACCTTGAGATAATCTTTCAATGCATCAAAATCGGAATTGAAAGCGAATATATTGATTGTAACGTAAACTTTCTTGCCCAGTGAATGAGCATATTGCACCGCTTCGGCAATTTGTTCGTCGGTGAAGTTTCCTGCGTAGGCACGCAGCCCGAAATTTTGTCCTGCAAGATAAACAGCGTCAGCACCGAAGTGAAACGCTGTAAGCATTTTTTCCATATTACCCGCAGGGGCTAAAAGTTCTGTAGAAGTAATTTTCATCATTTTATCCTTCTTGAAACGGTGACACCGTCACCTGTACGGTGCAACCTTGTTGTCAGTCTGTTGTCGTTGTTGAGATCATCTAAAAATCTGTTGAGATTTCTTGCAATTGTGATGTGTTTGTGACGGTGTTCCGGCACGTGTTCTACCAATCCTTTGTAGAGTACGTTGTCGCACACCAGTAAGCCTCCCACCTCAAGAACATCAATAAGATAAGGCAAGAAACAATCGTACTGTCCCTTGGGACCGTCTAAAAATATAAAATCGTACTTGCCCGTCAGCTGAGTGACAATTTCCTTAGCGTCACCCACAAAAAGATTTACCCTGTCGTAAACGCCTGCCTGAATGAAATTCTGTCTTGCCATTTCGGCAGATTTTTCATCCATTTCAATTGTGTTGAGCTGGGCTTCGGGACTGCTTGTAAGCATTACAATGCCACTGTAACCGATTGCAGTACCTATTTCCAGAATCTTTTTAGGTTGATTTTCTGTTGTCAGCTGCTGAAGTAATTTCTTGGTATCGTCCAGCATTACGGGAATATAATTTTCCCGTGCGAATGACAACATTTTGTCCAGTTGAGCCATATCAGATCTCCGTTACCACTGACAAGACAATGGGATTTCTCTTAAGTTTGTGTTTGAAATATTGCTTTACGGTACGCTGTATTGACTGTTTCAAGGAGTCCACTTCAAGAATACGGTTGAACACGTATTTGGGAACTTCTGCTGAAATGAGACGCTTGACATCCTCAATTGTTTCGTAGGCATTGGTATCGCCGGAAAAGAAACATCCACGGCTTACCACTTGAGGTTCACACAACAGTTTTCCGTCGTTTTTACCTACGCACACTACAGCTACAAGTACACCGTCCTCAGCAAGAGTAAGACGGTCTTTCAGTACAATGTTACCTACGTCACCTACTCCCAATCCGTCCACCATTACGTTTCCGTAAGCAACCTTACCCGTTACTGCAAAACTGTTCTTGTCCAGCTCAACGCAGTCACCAAGTTCAGGAATAATACAGTTGGATTCCTTGTGTCCCAATTGCTGAACAAGCATGCAGTGTCTCTTAAGATGTCTGTATTCTCCGTGTACGGGAATGAAGTATCTTGGCTTAACAAGTGTGTAGATGAGCTTCAGTTCTTCCTGGCAGGCGTGCCCGGAAACATGCACTTCGGCAAGTCGTGAGTATACTACCAGTGCACCCAATCTGTACAGCTTGTTGATGACATTGTAAACATCTCTTTCATTGCCAGGTATTGGCGTTGCGGAAATGATGATTGTGTCATTACCGCCAATCTTTATTTTGTTAAATTCGCCGTTTGCCATTCTTGTCAGTGCAGACATGGGTTCACCTTGACTTCCCGTGCAAAGAACAACAATCTTACTGTCATCGTAATTCCCCATCTGTTCGGGTTCGATGATGAGATTTTTCTCAACGGAAATGTGTCCTACACGACAAGCCGTTTCAATGTACTTCAACATGCTGCGACCTGTTACAACAATTTTGCGCTTGTACTGGCGTGCAAGATCCATTATCATACCCAGTCTGTCAATATTTGAAGCGAATGTTGCAATTACAATTCTTCTTCCCTTGGCTTCAGCAAACTGCTTGTTCATGGTGTTTTCCACCACCGATTCGCTCAAGGTATAGCCGGGCTTTTCAACGTTTGTGGATTCACTCATCAGCAACAGAACTCCCTGTTTGCCGATTTCCGCAATACGGTTGAGATTCATTATTTCATTTCCAAGCGGAGTGTAATCCACCTTGAAGTCACCGGTGTGCAACACCGTACCAACAGGGGTGCGCAAACAAATTGCCACCGAACCTGCAACACTGTGCGAAACGTGAATAAACTCTGCCGTAAAATCCCCCAATGTCACAATGCTCTTGTCCGCAATTGTTACAAAGTTTACTTTACTCTGCAATCCGTGTTCAACAAGTTTATTTTCTGCCAATGCCAATGTCAGCTTAGTGCCGTACAAGTCCACCTTGGTGTTCAGCTTTTCCACAAGATAAGGCAATGCACCTATATGGTCTTCGTGACCGTGTGTCAGCAACACAGCTTTAAGTTTCTGTTTGTTTTCCGCAAGATAGGTCATGTCGGGAATTACCATATCTACACCCGGCATGTCATTGCTGGGGAATGTCACACCTGCATCAATTACCACAAGACTGTCATTGTATTCGAATGCCGTCATGTTCTTGCCAATTTCACCCACACCGCCAAGGAACATCACCTTCAGCTTACCTTTGGGTTGAAAGGGCAAATTCGGATTATTTGATCTTTCTGTCTTTCTGTTACTTTTGTCTTTCCTCATAGTACCTCTTATATGTAGTAAACCTGCGCACAGGTTTTATTTGAATTGTTGTCATATATGCCGCCAATTACACCATTAAATGTGTATCATCTCATCACATTTGCAATTGACTAAACAAAAAAAACTCTTAATGAAATTATACAATCATTTTGGACAGTTGACAACTAAAACAAGCACCTGCCACAAAAGTTGTAATGAAAAAAAAAGGGCGACTTTACGTCGCCCCTGAGATTACTTATTTTTTTTGTTTTTGACAATTTCAGTACCGTACACATTAAATCTTTTATAGAAAAACGGTCTGTTGTTTGCAGCGTAAAACTCTGCCATGTTAATGCACTTGATTACGAAAAATCCAATCAGGCTGACAACCGATGTTCCTATCGCAGCAACCGTTGATTGATTGATTCCTGCAGGCAGATATCTGGAGTGGAATGTGATAAGTACGGACAATGCCACAACGCTGAGCAGCACAACAAGATTTTTCCAATACACGTGCCAGAAGTGGTAAAGCAGCTTGGAAATTCCGTCACGAAGACATTGTGTCACGCTGTTGTTTCCGCTTGTTGCAATTGTAGGAAGCCAAAACGCCATTAGTACATGTCTTAATGTGTACAAAGCAATGCCCAACAAAGCTGCGGGGAAAATTGCCCACCACTTAAATGTCACAACAAACATCACGTAAAAGCCCGCCATTCCGAACAAAATCAATCCATCCAGAGGTGCGCAAATAACGAATTGCAACAATGCGAATCGGAAAGATTGTCCGAACTTTTTAAAAAAGTACCATGTAAACGGACGGCGTGAGTTAGACGACATAAATTCATTGAGCTGATAGGCAACCGTAACGTCCGTTGCAGCAAGCAACATACGGTAAATACAGATGATTACAATTGCAAGAATGTAGGAAAACTCCACTCTGTTCAAGAAATTGGGCAATTGTTGTATTGCCGCCGACACATCCTCAATTATCTGCTGCAATTGAGCGGCAAATGTGTTGCTGTCAAATGTGCCTTCGGAAATGCTTGTCACTACACTGTTGAGAAATTCGCCCAACTGCAGCGAATCCAAAAGATCAACTATCTGGAAAAACAGATTGGAGAACAACAAACTGGCAACAGTGACAACCAGCGCAATTATTAGCAACTGACAGAAAATGGCCTTGACCATTACCTTCCAGTTGTGTACGGAAACACCTAATGCTTTGATAAATTGCATATTCACCTCTCACAGCGTCAAAAAATTTGCTTTTCAAGATCCTTACGGGGTTCATCCGCCACTTCGAAATAAACCTTTACAGAAAGGCATGGCAGATACATTGTCCAGAACAAGTAGTACAGACAATACACAACATCACCAACAAAGGCAACATCTCTCAAGAAGTAGGACAGCGCAAAGGCAACAACATTGCTTATAAACAACATTGCTACCAGAGACAGAACAACATTGTTTCGTCTTGCCATAAGACGTGCCGAATAGGACATTGCAACATTCAGTTTGTAGTCATCACACTGCGAAACGGGCAACGAACAAAGCAACAAACCGATGATAGAGAAGTACAACAATCTGGCAAGTATCAGCAAGACAACGGAGCAGATTGCGACAAAACGGACAGATGCACCAATTGACTCTACCATTGAAACAAGTCCGACAACAATCATCAGCAACAGTTCGTCAAGGACAAACAGTAACAACAGAAATGCCGCAACTCTCAGCAACACCGAAAAGGCATTGATTATTACAGTCTTTGAGAAGCGTACGCCAAGACGCATGTGCCTTTCCACCATTGCAAGGATGAAACCTGTAGCAAGAATGTAAGTAACAAAGCCAAGCAATGCCAGTAATCCTTCGACATTGAAAAATCGTACTATTGTAAATGTCTCAAGCATTGCATTGCCAAGTGTAACATCTGTAACAACTCCGCCTTGCGCCAGCATTTCTCTTATGGCGTCAGCAAAGTTTACTGAATTGACGTCGCCACCGAAAAAGCCCAAGAGTAGCGCAGGAATGATGGCAAACACCAACAGCGGAATGATGTTTCGGAACATATAGGCAATTGCACGACTGCTTTGTAACTTCAATTTGTTCACCTCTTTATCTGCCTGACACATACTTTGTCAATAAAATATATACAATTATACATTAATTAAAGTTTTTTTTCAATCGTTTTTACCAATTTTGCAAAAGCAAAGAGCGAACAGCTTGCTGTCCGCTCCTGTTCAGTAGGATGTAAAGCCTGTTACAGCGTCTTGTTGAACGCCACGCAACGAAAATTTCTGACAAAAGAATCAGTCTTTCTTGTTGTTGACGTAATCGACAATGTAGTCGTAATACATTCCAAGATGAGCTTGCAGTGTATTGTCGGAATTGAGAATTGACAGGGCTGTCTGCTTGTCTACACTGTCAAAAAATTCCTTGACGTACTGCAATTTTTCATTGGTTTTTCTTGCTTCAATACCTGTTTCTCCCACCTTGGAATACAATTCAATCAGGTCGTTGATACGTTGGTACTCATCCTGTCTTGCGTCAAACAACTGTTCTTCCCTGTCAGCCTGGTACTTGGCTTCCTTTTCATCAACAGTGTTGTTGTACTTGACGGTGTCATCGTACTTCTTCTGTGCTTCGGCAGTGAGTTTTGCAACGCTGTTCAACACTTCATTCTGAAAAGTTTCCTGCAAGATCTTACGCTGTTCGTCGGTATCGGCAAGTTGTTGCGCAAGCTGACTTGCAAGTTGCTGCAATTCGGTATCGAACTGCTCAGCATATTGTTTGCGTGTGGCGTCGTTGACTTCCTTCGCTTGTTGCTTTGCTCCTGTAGTAATACTTGACCTTGCAATACCGTTGTCTATCGTCCTGTTGCCGATGGATTTCAGTTCTTGTTGTAACTGTTCCTTGAGCTGATCGTCCTTGGCCTTCTTTTCTTCATTGACTGTTTGCTGCTTCTGACTGTTTGTCAGCTTGTAGTCTTCAATCTTGCTGTCCAACTGCTGATTCTTGCTGATGTAATCGGAAATGTTTTCCTGTTTGGCAAGATTTTCAATTTCCTGTTGAGTGGGCATTGTGTATTGAAGTTTTTCCAAATTCAGGCTTTCAGGCAGATCCAGTTCCGGTTCCTTGTAAGTTGTATCGTACTGGCTGTCCACCTTTTCCAGTTGTTCCTTGAGTTTCTTGTATTTATCATACGAATCGCTGGCAGTTACCACTGCCTGTTCGGTAAATTTGATTGCCATTTAGCCTCCTTAACCATATGTTCTAAAAACGTTTCGTCCAACAGAAAACATGATATTACCCGCTTCGTCAATGTCCAGATTGTCCCAATGCCCCACAACAGAGTTCCGTGTGATCTTCAACTGGTCATTGCAATAGGACATTGTGATTTCTCCGTTGAACTTGCTGTATAAAACGTTGTCTGTTTCCCGTTGCCTTATTGCAACAAGATCCAGCTGTGTTGTTCCGCAGTAGGTGTATTCCCCATCGTACAAGTAAACACGGTACCCTGCTGCAGTGTGAAAAGCAACAAGATGACGTCCTTCCATTGCCGATGAACACACCACCTTGTCCACCTTGCCAAGTTGCAGATTTATCGGCACAAACGTACATCCATTCATTTCAGCAGTTGCCGTTGCGCAGTAAACACAATCCTTGACCACTGCATACATCATCGGTTTTTGTTCGCCCTTGACGATGGCAAAACTTGTAACAGAGCCCAAGAGGTGATTGGTATTGTCTGACGAAAGACCGTAACAGTAAAGATTGTTGTTGTACGACCTGTAAAAGGCATAAACGCCGTTTCCCGTATCGCAACAAGTCAATGACAGCATGGGTTCGGAAAGATTCGTAACCACATCATTTGTGTTGAACAATCTCAGTTCATTGATGTGACCTTCCACCCACACACTGTTACTGCAACCTACAAAGGTGGTACTGTCGTAAAGATTTGTACCCTCCACCTTGAATCGCATGTCTGCAAGTTGTGCGCCTTCGCAATCGTCCACAATTACAAGTGCGACATTGATGTTGTTTTTCAAAGTGACGGACA
The DNA here is from genome assembly GCA_018715495.1 of Candidatus Limihabitans stercoravium. GTDB lineage: Bacteria > Bacillota > Clostridia > Christensenellales > CAG-314 > Limihabitans > Limihabitans stercoravium. Next base: position 22,799 of record DVLO01000003.1, read on the forward strand.
GACAGTAGCTGCACACAAACACATCACCGTTAAGGTACCCTGACATGCTGTACTTGCAATTGTTGAGCACAAGACTGACAGAGGGATTGCCGTACTTTACCACCAAGTCCACGTATATATTCACCCTTGCGTTGTCGTTGGTGAGAAAGACGTACCTTGATTTGTCTTGCGCTTCAAGCGTGCGGCTGTTGGACAGTTTCCAAAGCTGGGTGGTTGTACCTGTTGAAAGGTTTTTGTTTATCGAATCAACCTTACGTTCCACAAGGTTCAGTTTATCTTCTACAGTTTTAGATGTAATCATACTCCACCCGACCCCGTTGTAAACACCAGTTTCGGACGGGCGATCTTCATCTTTTCGGCGTAACTCTTGTAAGAAACACGAAATAGTTTTCCGCTCATCCTGACAGGTATTTTTTGCGATTTTTTACTGCCACGTACCTGAATTTCCTTGCGTTCTCCGTCACTTTCAACAACCAATGTTATATCGTAAAGTGTGTACAGCACAATGTACTTCAGATGTTTTACGGCAAGACTTTGTCCAAGGTCAGTCAATGGTCCTGACCAACTTTTGGGAAGAGCCTTTCCCAGTATCAGGCCATCGTTGGTAAGGTAACCTATTTTCTTTCGGTGTTCGCCGTTAAAGCACATCAGCAATTTGTTGCATGGATTGACTGTACCCATCAGCCAGCAAACGTCCATGCCACGCAGAACCGTGTAAGAACCGTCGTTGACGTCGTAAATCAACAATGCGTTGTTGACGTATTCCCTTTCTTCGCACAAAACAAATTCATCATCGTTAAAGTCGATACGCAGCGCAAGTACGTATTTGCCGTTGTGATAAGCAGCACATGCATGCGAATTGTCAACGCCTACGTAGTAGTTGTCCAGTTTTCCAAGAATCTTGACAGTGTCTGAACCATTGAACACGTACAATCCGTCCTGACACATGAACAACATCCTGTCCCCACACACTGCTACAGTTTCAGGATAGATATTTCCTGTTGTAGTAAATATGTGTTTAGCGGAAAAATCCATCTGATCGGCGAATGCCGACAATCTTGTGATGCCGTTTTCTCTGAAAAGATATAGGTAGTCCATGAAGCTGACAATCCTGAGAAGTTTGCCTCTTTCGTCGGCAAACTCAATGTAACCGCCCTCATCAGCCGAAACGTTCCAGTTGAGTGCGTCAAGGTTAGCGGAGAAATGCAATATCGTGTCCTTACCCGTCACGCCAAACATTCTTTCGTAGTGAACGCAGATACTGGAAAAGCATGGTCCTTCTCCGTATTTGGTAAAACCGAACTTCTGGTAGGTACCAAATGGACCATCGGGATGTGAAAAAAGTACGGCGTCGCCGTTTTCCAGACGGAAACGCACCATTTCGGGAGGAGTCCTGTAGTCCAACATGGACAATCCCGACGCATCAGGGTCATCAGGGTTAAATACAATTATATCCCCGTATTGCAACCCGTGCATGAAGTAGCGTGTGCCGTCTTCACCCAAATTGAAAAACCACACCGCATCCGTTTCCATTGATCCCTGGATTGGTTGATCATTGATGGTCAGTTCCGCAATTCCATATGTTTCCGTCAGAGCACCGCTGTCACCCTTGACGTTGTAGCTGATCTTGCTTACGCCTTGACTGAGCAGCGTTTCTTCAGTCACAGTATCTGTTCCGCCAAGAAACCCCACTTCAACACTTTTCATTGTGCTGTTGGCATCTATTTTCTTGGGATAAATCACCTGAGCCACCTCCGTGTTGGCAACTGCATTGCCCGTCTTGTACGTGCAAGAGATTGTATGCCGTCCTTGTAACGCTTGTCCCAGATTGTCATGTTTTCGTAATCTTCCTTATACAGACAGTATTCGGTTAGCGCACCGTAGGCGACAACATCTTCGGTCAGGTTGAAATTAGCACAAGTGTAGTTGTCGTCAATGCCAAGGTCAGTTGAGGGCTTGTATATGTACGTCAATGTGAATCTACCACCAAATGGAAGTATTACATTTCCGTTGCAATATCGTGTTGTGTGCTTTAATCCGTTTTTGTCCACGGCGTAAAGTATCTCACCTACATTCCCCAACGAATCGACCGCCACTTCACCTGTGACGCTGTCAACATCCATGGTACGCAGTTCAGGGAAGTATTCCGCTGATATTTCACGAATTACCGAATTTACCGCCTTGAGCAACAGATTTATTGGCTGTCCCTCTTCAAGCATCTTGTTCATTTCCGTCTGATTAGAAAAACATTCATCGGAAACATCAAGATCCATGTGATGACAACATCTTTTTATTATTGATTTGATTTGCATAAAGTTTCCTCCACTCTAGCCATTACTTTTTGCCCCACTTCGTAATCTTTCTGTTTTTCAAGAAGACTGTTGTGCTTTTCCATTTCCGCCAACAGTTCATCGGCACGACTGACATGTGTTTTTCGCACCATGTCTACTGTACGTGCATCCAATGTTTCGTATGGCACGACCAGACAAAGAGTGTGCGCCTGCCTGAGATTGTGCACTTCGAACCTCTCTGTTTCGACGTTAAACGCTACTCTGTACCACCGATCAATTTCTTTCAAGCGGCGGGCAATGGAAAATAGGTCGTTTCTTATCCAACGTAAGTTACTCATATACACCTCCAAGGCAGGCATGGAAAGGGCAAGACGCCCTTTCCGCACCGTTTATCATTGTTCTGTAATTCCGCTGATCATTGCTTGTCCTACCGGACGGTCACAGATGAGGTCGGCGTATTTAACCAATGTTGCAGTATATACAGGTCTTCCCGCTACCTGCTTGATTACTCTGCCGTCATCACCTTCAAGCCAACGCCAGTCGCACAATTGATGCAGATGGAAGTCCTTGGTGTTGAGTATGTACATTGTACCGCTAGGTACGAATCTGTCGGAAATCAAAGGGATTCCGTTGTAAGACATTGCCTTGTAACCACCCTTGAGATCCATGATGTCAATGTTTGTGCGGTTGGTGATAAGGTAGTTCTGATAAGCACGCTTTACACCGCTGCTGCAAACAATGAAGTCTGCCATGCTGCCGGCTGTTTCGTCAAGATGGTCAATTGCACGTTGAATTACAACGTCTGTGAGTTCGGCACTTGTCTTCTTGTAAGGAGTCAACCAGGGATTTTTCGACTTTTCCAGACCATACAATGTTTCGGTATTTCCGAAAAGAGCGCCAAGACCTGTCAATTCCTTCTGATAGCTACCCTGCATGACAAAATAGCCGTTGGAGTCAGTAAAGGGAAGTCCTTCTGTTGTTCTGTCAATGATGATGTTTCTGGTTGAATGCAACACACCATTGATACGGATTCCGCTTGCATCGATTTCGTCGGAAGAGTTGTAAAGATCTACAATCATGCCTTCCATCAGATTTTTTACACTGTCTACAATTACAGTGTTCAAACCTGTCTTGGTTTCAACACGACACAACTTGCCGCTGCCGTCACCGTAAAGCATACGTCCGAAATTGAACTTACTTGCCTTGATGAGTCCTTCCATTTCGGCATTGAGCAGGTTGACAAAAGCACCGCTGCTGTTCTGACTGGCACGAATTGCCTTGTCGGAAATTTCAATTGTACCGTACAGGTTTTTCAGTTCCAACACAAACTGTGCGTAGTTGTTCTGTCCCGGTGTAGGCAGATTACCGTCTTCCGAACCGGCACCGACACCGCCGTTTACACCGTAAGCGGCAAGTTTGCGTATTTCCTTACCCCAGACATCGCTTGTGGTTTGTTCAAATTTTGTAAGCAACGGGTTTACCGCTGTGTTGAGCTGTTCAGTTACAACACCAAGGTAAAGTGTTTTCAACGCATTTTCCGCAGTTGTAAGAGTAACCATAAATGTTTAAATCTCCTTCTACTTAAAATATTCCTTTGCCAACAACGATGCTTCGGCAATTGTCTTGGGGCGAGTTGGCAGCGCCACAGACATGTTGCCTCCCCTGCCGCCGATGAGCACGGGGGCATTTGCAGAAAACACCTTGTCCAGTACAGCGTCAACAATTGCGTCGTTGCTGACAATGTATTGTTGGACAAACTGTTTATCTGCAAGCAATTTGCCTACATCCAGACTGTCTACAATGTCAAGGTAACAGCGAACGTAAGCATCGTAACAGTTGCTGTACTTCGGGGCTGTGACATTGTTGACAATTTCTGTGCGGAATCTTTCTGCATTGGGGTAACTGCTGAAAAATTCCTCCTGGCTGAGCGGTGGCGTCAACACGCTTGTACCGCCCGTTTTGTGTGTGTCCGATTGACACATTTGTTTCAGTTGTGCCACTTCCTGACACTTTTTAGTAAATTGTTTTTCCAGTGCCTTGTAACCGTTTAACAAGGCATCGAAATCTTTAAACTTGCAATCTGTCATGCTGTCTCCTTCAAATTCTTGTGCATTTCAATGTGATTGAGCACATTGTCCTGATACTCTTTACCACCCATTCTGAAGGCTTCGCCGCTGATGACAAAACGTGTGTGTTCTTCGATGTGAATGTCGTGATTGTCCACAGACAACACACTTGCCTTGTCTATTGCAATGTTTTCCTGTGTTGCACGCTTGATGTGCAAGGATGTAAGATCCTGTGCGTTTTCCCAGTTGCCGAAACCCATCATTGTGAGTATCTTGACCTTGTTGCTTTCGCTGAGTTTTCCTTCCTTGTCGGTGAGTATACCTGCATTCAGCAAATCCATAACCATACTCTTGCGTGCCGTCAGACTGTTGGTAAGCTGACTGTCGGTATCAAACACAATGTCGTCACTGCCTATATCGCTGTTTTTGAAGTAATACACTTCAACGTCGCCGTTTCCGCTCTGAATCTTGACAAGCCTCTTGGTAGTGGCAAACTGTTTGTACAATCTCAATACAAATTTAGCAATTGTCTTGATGGCTGACTTGATGCTTGATACAGTGGAAGAAATACGCATTTCATCCTGTTCGTTGAGAAGTTGTAACGCTACACCGCTTGTGACGTTGGTGGGTGTTACGGTATTTCTTGCAAATTCAGACACACCGGAAATCTCAACAAATTCATTGAGTAGCCTGTCCTCTTCGTACGTGAAATCCACAGGCACATTGCCGTTGTCCATGATGGAAGGTCGGTTTGCCCCCTGACGGTACACCAGTATTTTGCCGGGCGACAATCCCTCTTCTTCAAGGTTGTCGGTATCAACCGAACCGTCTTCTACGGTTAGAATACCCATTGACAATCTGTTGAGAAATTCATGCTTTCTGTTCTTCACTGCATTATAGGCACGCTGTACGGGAATTACCCTTTCCACCACACTTGAACCCCAGAAACAACCTGCCTGATCGTATGCTACCTGTCTTACAAAAGGAAATGTGCGGTTACCCTCCGTTCCTATTGCGTAGGGAAGTTCGCCGTAGTACAACAACTTGTCCCCTGCTACAATTTCCAGTTTACCGTTGGGATTGTCGTTGTCGGGACGTGTGTATCGTTCAATGACCATTACGTGGTCGGACTTGCTTTCCTGTGTGACGGAAGGTATCGAACAACTGTAGCCAAGTCCGCCTACGGCTGTTACTCCGCCTGTGGAATACACTCTGATATCTTCGCCCACAACATCTACGCCCCAGGTATCCTTTACCCAACGTGTGGGATACGCCTTGGCATGAATGAGCGATACACAATCGTCCAACCCACTGCACACATTGCTGTCGGGATAGATTTCAAAAGGCGGACAGACGGTAATCTTGACATCCGATGACTGCGGATACTGTTTGCCGTTGTAAACAATGCTCTTACTGTTGTTCCAGGCAACCTTGTAAAAGGCAGTTCCGCACACTTCACTCCACATAGTTGCGTTTTGCACACAATCGTCAAGGCACAGTTTCTCTGTTGAGTAGTCCAGAATCTTGGTGGACAACTTTGCCGAATTGATGTCCTTGTCGTCGGAAGAAAAAGGACGTACCACAGGACGTGGTCGCACTTGTGACAGTCTTGCCACACGTGTTTCCACAATGGGTGCAATGTGATTGTACACCTGCTTTTCCTGCCAGAAAAAGCTCTTGTCCTGTTGTTCGATTTCTCCCCTTCCGCTTACCGTGCAGTACTGATTTCCCATGAAGAAGTTGAGGTTTAACTGCCACTGCAGTTCGTAAGGACGTCTTTGCCGTTGTCTTTCGGTAAAGTCTTTCTTTACCTCCGAAACAATTTCATCACAAAACAATTGATCGGTAATCATTCGTCCACCATTTCCCTGATAGTTTCGCTCTTGCGGTTTAATGCCTTTTTGACTGCGTTTGTAGGACTTTTAGGCACACGCTTTGCCGCAACTTCCTTGGCAATTGTTTCAAGACAATCGCCGCATATGTAGAAATGTCCCATCCTGCCCTTCGCAGGCAAAGTGTATTGAGCAATGTTCCTGCAGTTTCTGACGTCACACGTCACCTTGAAAATATTGTCAGTTATCATCCTGTTTTATCTCCTTTGTTTGCGTTGACGACTCATCACACAAGCTGAGCAGATTGAGTAAACGTTGTTTCTCCGTCTCCAGTTGTTCGTCCGTCATTGTGCAAACATCATCATTGTTTTTGTCCATTTCCAACAGCGCCTTGACGGCGTTGATGTCGGACTGGACATGCTTTGTTGTTACCTTACGTTTGGTCAATGTAGGTTCACCGTCGGCAAAACTGTATTCTTCTACCTTTTCCTTGACGGTGTATCCCTTGGCCCTCTTGTAAAGCACCTTGTTCAGAAGTTCCCTGTAATCCATCATTACCCCCTGTTGGAAAGTTTGCGGTACAATCGCTCCTTGTCCTTTTGTACCCAGGACTTCTGCGGTTTATCTTTATATGCAACGGGACGGCTGGAAATGTAGTAGCGGAGCTCATCCATTGCGTGATCGTCTCTCTTGACGGGAGCGTCGTCATTACCCCAAAAATACCCCTTGATTTCCCTGATCATGTTGACGCAATTTTTAAAAATGTAAAGTTTGGGCTTGCCCTCAACAGGTTTTAGGTAACTCTTGACACGGTTGATGCCGCTGAACAAATCTTTGTTTACATGCGTGTTGACGGTAATTCCGTTGTCGGAAAACAATTCCGCCACACTTCTCACTCCGCTGAGTGTGCGTTGATTTGCAGCGCTGTCCATCAGTGCCGACAACCGCCCGAACTTGTCCTTTTTCCAGTTGATATCATGGGAAATCTTTTTTATTGCTTCGGCATGGTAGGCAACATCCTTGCCCGCCATGTAATGTTCCGCCACTACATAAACCACGCCGTCACCGTCTACTGCATACCAGTGGCAGGACAACGGATTGTTCAACCCCGGGTCGATTGACATTGTGTCCTGCCACTGTGTCGGCACGTCGAAAGGTTCGATGACATGAATGTCCGGGTCAAATTCGCTGTAAACAAGACCCGTTCCGCTGTGAAACCTGCCGTACCGACGGCTTTCCAATCCCTCTTCGCTCATTGATGAGGTCATTTCGTTTACTTCCTCTTTGGAAAGATAGGGATTGTCCGCCCATTCCATAAAAATACTCCACACCTGATCGGACTTGTTCTTGTTGAGATAAATCTCATCATACACCCAGGTAAGTCCTTTTAGCGGAGTCATAGTACCGAAAATATGTCCACGTCTGTCTAAAACACGCATCCTGCACTCTTCGTAAATGTCACGGGGAGGTTCTTCGTCAAACCACACAAAATCCAGCGACGTACCCTGAAATTTTTCCCGTCCTGCTTCGCAACTCTTGAATGCAATCCTGCTTGTTCCGCCAAATACGTTCTTTATCACAATGTAGTCAATGACGCCGTTGGATGCACTTTGTTTGCTTCCCGTCACCATCACCACATCTTCAATCCAATTTTTGTTGAGGTAGTACAGTACCTTTTGCTGTGCAACGTCACGCTGTACCTGCTGCGACAGCGATACTACCCAGCAACTGATGTTGTCCTTGTTGTCACGGTAAGGATGAATTCCCCTTGCCAACCACACGGTTTCCACTGCGCCGCACTCCGTCTTACCGCTTCGGTTACCACCGAACACCCATCTGTTTTTCTTCAAACACTTGTGAAATGCCATCTGTTTGAGATGCACCTTTCCCTTGTTATAGCGTGCCAGCGGCTCCAGCTTGCGCCTTCGCTGCTCTTCTTCAATTTGTTTGAGACGTAATACAATCTGCTTCATACCAATGTAACATCACCCACCGCCTTTTACATAAACCACTGTAATTTGTCACGAAACGCCAAATTTTACAAGTCATGATGCTGTACAATAAGTGAACTTAATGGGGTACTGCGTCATGACAAATACAAAATATAAACTGCTGATACTTGTGCTTGTGTGTTGCCTGACCGTGTGTATTTATTTGAACGGCACTGCACTTGCATCCACTCCGCAATGGGTACGCATTGTGGACGACAATGTGAAACTGTACACAAACGCCAATGCAAGCAAGGTCACATTCGAATTGGCTAAATCCTACTACCTTGTTGTAACTGCCGAAGTAAACGGATACTACCGTGTAGAACTGATGGGCAACACACTTCTTTTTCCGACAATTGTCGGCTACGTCAACAAAAACGATGTTCAGGAAGTGACGGAAACACCGGTTACTCCCCTGTACCCTGAACAGACACTGTACGTCAATTCCGACAGCGCATTGCTGAGATTGTCACCGTTGGACAGCGCTGAAGTTGTAATAACGGCAACCAATACACAGTCCGTCAGTTTCTACGGAGAAATCACTTCACAGGGCGAAACATGGTACTACGTGTACTACTGCGGACGTTTCGGATACGCACCGTCATCATGCTTTACCAATCCCAACATATCATTACATCCAACACCTTTACCTCAGGAACCAATCACTCCTCCCGATGTAAATGACAATCCCAACGGAGAAATCACCAAACCTGACAGCACAGCCGAAGCAATCCTAATTGTCTTTGTAGTTGCACTGGCAGTTGCACTTGTCGTTGCGATATTCGCCCCGCAACGGAAAAATCACTAGGCACTCTCTCTCAATTCGTTGAGCCACTTGCAGTTGTCGAAGTTTTCTTCGAACCACTGCTCATCGTAACCACTTTGCTTCAACAACTTACTGAAACTGTTCATTGCCGAATCCAGTCTGCGGTAAAGAGTACGTCTTGAAATACCCATCTCATTGCTTACTGCAGTCTTGTCGGCATTTCTGACGCATGTCAGCACCAACAGCAACCTTTCATCCTTGTGTAATTTTTTCAATGTTTCCTTGGCTACATTTCTGAACATCATATACTTGTCACGGCGTTCGGCAAGACGGGCTATCTTTTCAGCCTGCTGAATTGTGCTGCGCTCTATACCGTAGACACAGTGAGAAGAAACTGCGTATCTGACAATAGATCTGTCAAGCAGCCTTACAAGTTTTCCTATCTTTAAATATTGATCCAATAAAATTCGTGGGTAATCCATTTCTCTCCCTCCTTGCCCTGATCGGCTCAAATTTTTCATTTACACGCCTATCATAACAAAGAAAAGATGACAACTGATTGTCAACTTACTGATTTTTGTGCCAACTTTTTCGAACATATGTTCTAATTTACAAAATAAAACAAATATCGACAAGTTAGAACATGTGAAATTGTTTATCTGTCAATTTACGACTTCTTTTCACCTTGCTTTTTGCAAAATTTGTTGTATTTTAAAATGTCTATTGATTATTTTTTAAAAGTGCTGTAAAATGGTTGTATATCCAGGCAAATATACTACAGCCACGAAATATGTCGATTTTATTTGTAAAATTACAAAATATTTGATATACTGTTAACTATATACACGGTGGATTAGTTAACCACAACTTTGCGAACAATCGCAACATACAAAAGGTGAAAGATGAAAAAACTAGCTACACTACTTCTAATACTGGCGCTGAGCGTTTCGTGTTGTTCAGTAACTGCTCTTGCCGAAACAAACGCCGCAAGCGAACCTTCGACAAGTGTGCATCTGGTCAATCCGACATTTCTGCAGGCGTCAGGCAACACGCTGTTCATCGCAGACAACATTACCGATAAAGAAAGCGTCATTCACATTTTTGACGTATCGGGAACGCCCCGGATGGTCAACTCCGTTTATGTGACGGGAAACATTGAAAAAATACGACTGTTTGGCGACACGATGTACATACTGCAAAATGACGGTTACATCACTTGCACTGTACAATCGCAAAACATCACACTGGGACAAAAGACAATGGTTAACGTCTGCGACATAGTTGTTGCCGACGGAACGACATTTCTCTTGAAGAGTGACGCATTGTACGACATGGAGGGAGTTCGCCGCACCATTGAGAACTGGGACGCTCCCCACAACGTAATTTTCGACGGAACTTATCTCCGATACACCTACACAGACGGAGACAGATACATGCTGAGCGGGGTAAAACCCACTGTAGGTTTTGACACCCCTGTTGAATTGTCGGCTCAGACACTTGGCATCGTGCACACAACTGAAGTCAGTTACTTTACCGAAAACGGAGTTTATCGTACAAATGACAACACAAGTCTGTTTACTGTTGACGCTGACAAGATAATTGACATTGCAACTCAAGGAACGGACATGTTTGTGCTGACAAACAACAACAAAGTTTACAAGTATCAGATTGTTGACGGCACTTACAGACGCACTGCTGACTTCGTAGTAGGCAGCGATGTTGTAAATTACACAGTTCCCGACCTTGACGCCATTACAGGATATACCCTTGCAAAGTCCAACGGATACCCTGCAAACATCGTCTACAGAACAACTGAGGGACACTCCGTGCCGCAACTGATTGACGATTTACAAAACACACAGTACATCATACTGGATTACCCGGGCAGTGAAAGCTGCGACTACTACTACGTGTTCATCAACAACAGTTTCGGTTGGATTCGAAAAAGCGGAGACACAGTAAATCAAGACAGCAAGATCACTGTAATCAACACACAACTGAACAGCGTTGCCCAGTTCAATGCAAAGCTGCTTGCAGCAAATACCTTTGTTTACTCATTGCCGGTATCAGAACAACTGAAGGAAGACAGTTACTTTGCAAGAGAGACACTGACGCAATCCATAGACAATCCGACGGATGTTAAATTGTTGCAAAAGTTCACCAGTACAGACAACGTCAGCTGGTACATCATTGAATACGAATTGCAAGACAGCCATCGCATCGGATTTGTTCCCGCTGCAAGCGTGGGCAAGATTTACTCTACAGGCATTGCCGAAGACGTAACGCTTGAACCGGATACCCCCAGAGCCAAGATCAACGCAACACTGTTTGACGAAGTGAGCGTATTTCTGACTTCGGAACTCAACGAAAATGAAAAGACGGTATTTCCCGGTACAGACGTTTTAGTTGAGTTAGCAAGTGACACTGTTGTAAACATTCTTAAAAAGGAGAACAACGCATCATACATCCAGATTGTCTACCAAGACGGTTCGATGGTTTACGGGTGGGTATCCGATCAGTACCTGATCCCCATCAACAGCCTTACAACAAATGAAATTGTGGGTTTGTCACTTGTAGGTGCTGCTGCCGTACTGATAATCATATTTGCAGTAGCATTCAACTGCCGCAAGAAACGTGCAGAAAACACTGACACTATTCAGTAAATCACAAAAAAAATAAAGACGGTAACCTCAGACTGAGTTACCGTCTTTTTGTATCTTGTTTAAATTATTGTGCCACGTACATTGAAAAATTACTGTTGGTCACTGTAAAATTCCGTTGCGTTTGTTGCAACTGACAATGCGTATCTGTCAAGAAGTTCAATCTTGTTTATAGACACTTCGTAGGCTGTGCGGGTTACAACCACATCGTCATCAAGTTTCTTCTGATACTGTCTTGACTGTATTCTGCCAATAATCCTGATGTGCTCCCCTACCGGCAGACTGCGAACAAACCTTGCGTTTCTTCCCCATGCGATACAAGGAATGTAGTCGCTCTTGTTGTACTGTCTGTTGACAGCAAGCAATACATCACAGATTTCACGGTTGAACGGAGTTGTTCTGAACACCGGTAATTTGCAGATGTAACCTTCCAGCTGAATGCTGTTGGGATTGATGTCACTTGTCAGTGGAACAATGTCTCTTGCAAAAACTGTCAGCATCAGTTTGCTCTTGTCCTCTACCGTCTTGTTGTAACTGCGGAATTGTCCTGTCACTGTGATTTCGTTACCCAATTCGATGAGCGAATCGCACATCAATCTTTCGGACAGTGAAACGGGAACAATGTCTACCGATTGTGACAGTCTCTTTACTTCAAGCAAAATTTCGTAGAACTTTTCCCCATACACTTCGTGGGAGAACTGTGGCAGACTTACTATCTTGCCCGACAACGTTGCGTAGTTACTGGTTACTTGTGTATTGATCATATGCTTCTCCTTTATGTACCCTCTTTTTGCAGTGCAATTTGCTTGCCTGCATGATCAATTGTAAAGTTGTCCTTGTAAATCAGCTGTCCAATGGGAACAAATTCCAATCCCTTGTTCTGTGCAATGGTAAATATCAACGGCAATGCTTCAACGATGTGATCGCTGTTGTTGTGGCACAAGATTATATCCCCGCTTTTCATACCTTGTACCCTCTCTGCAATTGCCTTAGCATCAAGACCCTTCCAATCCAGACTGTCGACGCTCCATTGTATGGTGTACAGCCCAAGCTGTTCGGCGCAACTGATGAGAGTGTTGTTGTAGTCGCCAAATGGCGGACGGAACAACGTAACTTCCTGCGATGTCAACTGCGCAATTTTTTGCTGACTTTGCGACAGTTCGTTCATCACCTGTTCAGTCGAAAGTTTGCTCATCTGCGGATGGGTCATGCTGTGAGTACCTATTTCAAATCCCCGTTCGGCAATTTCCTTTGTGATGTCGGGATACTTTTCCACCCAGAAACCAACAAGAAAAAATGTTGCCTTTACATTGTATTCCTCACAGATGTCCATGATTTGCCTTGTTTTGTCCGCTCCCCATGCTGCGTCAAAACTGATGGCAACAACATTGTCCTGTCTGTCTACATTGTAGATGGGAATCTTGCGTTGTGCTGCGAATACCGACGAATACCCTCCGGCAAGGCAGGTGACAAATACACACACCAATGCAACAACTACGGCTGAAATTTTCCTCATTTTCCCTCCAATTTACAGCACGATTGCCATTATACAGCATCAAACAGTATAAAATGCAACACATTGTGTCGAAAAACATCTATTTTTGCACTAAAACACCACTACTAATTATTGCATTTACAATACACTGTCTTGACTGACGGAAACGACATCGTTGCTACTGTAAATATACTCATCAATCAGTAAAAAATTACAAATTTAAACAAAAAAAATACGGCTGAGACTAATTGAATCTCAGCCGTATTCTGCATTGAATTGTTTTGAAATTAATGAAAAACCTTACTCTTCAAGGAATTTATCACTTGGGGCAATGAGGTAAGGTACCGCTTTTTCTACCTGGAATGCCTTCTTTCCCTTTGGAAGTTTACCCTTGGTGTTTTTGTTTTCCACTGCGACTTCATTGCTTGTAACAGCAAATGCGCTTGCCTTGTCAAGCAATGCCACATTTATATTGTTGCCGTTGACATATCCTGCGTAAACAATACAGTTTCCGTTTTGTGCGCCAAACTCAATACCTTTGGCACCCTTACAGTTTCTTGCATGTTTTGTAATGTCCTTGACGGGCAGACGTTTTAAGAATCCTTTGTTTGTCACCATCAGAACATCTCCCTTGTCGGGAACAATCTGACCTGCAAAAACAACGTACTCCCCTGTACCCAGCGTGATACACTTTACACCGCCTGCAACACGTCCCTGCAATGGGATTTCCTTAGTGTCAAATCTTGTACATCCGCCCTTGTTGGTAACGTAGAAGATTTGTGATCCTTCTATGACCTGTTCAACGTTGAACACTTCGTCGTCTTCCTTGCACTTGTACCCCTGGAAACAACTCTTCTTCAGGTTGTATTCCTCCCAGGATGTGCGTTTTACAAGTCCCTGACGGGTAAATGTCAACACTTCGCCTTGAGGCATTACTTCGGAATTCATTGCAAACAACTTGACAGGGTATTCACCTACCTGTACATCCTTGAATATCTGCGACAGTACACTTCCCTTTTCACGGTATTTCGTTTCAGGAATACTGTCTGCGCCCGTCTGGTAGCAATTGCCAAGATTTGTAAACATCATGATGTTACTGTTGGTCAATGTCTCCCATGCACATGTGAGCATGTCTGTCAAAGTTGAACTTACCGTATCTTTAGCAGACAAGTTGTAGTTCTTGATAGGAATACGTTTCACAGTATTTGCAGCGGACAATGCTACAACAACGTTTTCAATGGGTTTTTCGTCGTCTTCGCTCTGTACAACTACCTGTAGTTCGTCCGATACCGTTTCACTGCGACGCTTGCTCTTGTAGTTGCGCTTGATAGCAGTCAACTCCGACTTGATTACATTCATCTGTTCCGTTTTGGAATTGATGATGACCAGCAAGCGGGAAATAGTTGCCTGCAATTCTTTAAGTTCATTTACAAGTTTACTTACTTCCAGTCTTGTAATGCGTGCAAGACGGAGATCAAGTATTGCCTGAGCCTGTTTTTCCGAAAGATTGAATGCCTGACGCAATTTCTGTCTTGCGTCCGTAGTACTGCTTGACTCCTTGATTATCTTTACAACTTCGTCAATGTTTTGTACAGCAATGACCAGACCTTCCAGAATGTGTGCCCTTGCACGTGCCTGTTCCAGCTCATATTTACTACGGCGCAGCACTACTTCACGCTGATAAGCCGTGTAGTAAGCAATTATGTCCAACAATCCCATCAATTGCGGTTTGCCGTCGGCAATTGCGACCATGTTGATACCGAATGTTGTCTGCAACGCCGTGTACTTGTACAACAGATTGAGTATCGATTGGGCATCGCAATCCTTGCGCAATTTGATTACCGCACGCATTCCTTCCTTGTCGCTTTCGTCCACGATTTCGGCAATGCCTTGCAATTGTTCTTTCCTTTCTTCCTTCAATGCTGCAATCTTTATGAGAAGATCGGATTTGTTTACATTGTAGGGAAGTTCGTCAATGACAATGTTTCTTCTGTCATTGGGAGCAACTTCGATGTGCACCTTTGCACGGAGCAGTATCTTGCCCTTACCCGTGTCATATGCCTGCTTCAATCCGTCGCCGCAGATGATGTAGCCGCCTGTAGGAAAATCAGGACCCTTGATTATCTTCATCATCTGATTGAGGGTTATGTTGCGATTGTCAATATAGGCAATTACACCGTCAATGACTTCATTGAGGTTGTGAGGAGGAATGTTTGTTGCAAGACCTACTGCAATACCGCTTGCGCCGTTTACCAACAAGTTGGGATAGCGTCCGGGCAACATGTCGGGTTCTTTGGTAGAGTCGTCGAAGTTTCTTGACCAATGCACGGTGTCCTTTTCAAGGTCACGCAACAATTCCAGCGCAATTGGCGAAAGTCTTGCTTCCGTGTAACGCATTGCTGCCGCACTGTCGCCGTCAATGTTACCGAAGTTTCCCTGTCCTTCTATAAGCGGAATGTTCATGGAAAAATCCTGCGCCATTCTAACCATTGCATCGTACACGGATGAGTCACCGTGCGGATGGTATCTACCGAGACAGTCACCGACAATACGTGCTGACTTGCGGTAAGGCTTGTCGGGTGTAACTCCCTGTTCGTACATTGAATACAATATACGGCGTTGAACGGGCTTTAAACCGTCCTCAACACGTGGCAATGCTCTGTCCAGAATTACGTGTTCGGCGTAAGGCATCATGGATTCATGCATTACCGTTTCCATGGGTTTGGTAATGAGATTACTGCCGTCTTGCAGTTTTTCAACGTCTTTGCTTATATCGAATATATCCATCTGTTTCATCTGACAGCATCTCCTTTACACCAGTTCTTCGTACAAAGAGTCGGTGTCTTTGTTGAAATCGGCATTTTCGGTAATGTACGCCTTACGTGCGTCAATCTGGTCGCCCATCAATGTTGTAACCATACGTTCCGCTTCGCTGAAGTTTTCGATGGTAACACGCATCAAAGTACGTGTTTCGGGATTCAATGTTGTTTCCCACAATTGTTCAGCATTCATTTCGCCAAGACCTTTGTAACGTTGCAATTCGTATCCCTTGCCGAATTCCTGAACAACTTGTTGCAGTTCGTAATCGTCGTAAGCGTAGCGAACCTTGTCTTTCTTAGACACCTTGTACAGCGGCGGCATACCGATGTAAACATGTCCTTCGGTGATCAGTTCCTTCATGTAACGGAAGAAGAATGTCAACAAAATTGCACGTATGTGTGCGCCGTCCTGGTCGGCATCGGACAAAATGATGATTTTGTCATATTTCAAGTCTTCAATGTTAAAATCCTCTTCGCCTATTCCTGTATCCAGCGCAGAAATGATGGAACGGATTTCATCATTGCTCAACACCTGGTCAATGCGCTTACGTTCAACGTTCAATGGCTTACCCTTCAACGGAAGTATAGCCTGAAAACGTCTGTTACGTCCCTGCTTAGCACTACCGCCGGCACTGTCACCTTCTACGATAAACAGTTCGTTTTTCTTGGGATCACGTCCCGTACAACTTGCAAGTTTACCCACCAGCGTTGAGTTGAATATACTGTTTTTCTGCCTTGTAACTTCCTTAGCCTTGCGTGCAGCTTCTCTTACCTTTGCAGAGGCAATGGACTTCTTGATGATTGTTTCCGCAGTTTTCGAATCGGCATTGAGTAAAGCAGTAAATGCTTCCGTTGCCAGCGCTTCACAAGCGGACTTCGCTTCAATGTTACCCAGTTTTGTTTTTGTCTGACCTTCGAACTGAACGTTAGCCATCTTGACAGACATTACTACGGTAATACCTTCACGGAAATCTTCACCCAAAAGATTGTCTTCCTTGGGCTTTAACAGATTGTTCTGTCTTGCGTAGTCGTTAAACACCTTGGTCATTGCAGACTTAAATCCCGTCTCATGCATGCCGCCCTCTGTTGTCGGAATGTTGTTGACATAAGACAGGAAGTTTTCGGTGTAATTACTTGTGTACTGCATTGCAAATTCCAGCGACAGCACATCGTTCTTGCCCTGCCAGTACATTGGATTGAGGTGCAATGGAGCCTTGTTTTCGTTGAGATACAGCACGAAGTCACGCAAACCGCCGTCATACTTGTAGGTGTTGGAAAGTATTCCGCCGTCCTCATCGGTACCACGTTCGTCCGTAAGCACAAATTCAATCCCACGATTGAGGAAAGCAAGTTCCTTGACACGCTTGGATATCACGTCGTAGTTCATCTGAACATGATTAAACACCCTTGCGTCAGCAAGGAATGTTACCTTTGTACCGTGCTTATCGGTCTTGCCTATTTCCTTTAAAGGAGCAACGGGAATACCGCTTAAAATCTTGCCCGTCTTAGGATCTTCCGGACTGTGGAAATGCTGTTCGTACAACTTGCCGTCCTTGGCAACCTGAACAGTCAGCCATTCGGACAACGCATTGGTTACCGAAGCACCTACGCCGTGCAGACCGCCCGAATAGGCGTAGTTGTCGTTGTTGAACTTGCCGCCGGCGTGCAATTGAGTGTAAACGACTTCAACACCGCTTATCTTAAGCTGTGGATGAATGTCTACAGGTATACCTCTTCCGTCATCGGTTACAGTAACACTGCCATCCTTGTGCAGCGTAATTTCAACCTTTGTTGCGTATCCGTTTGTGGCTTCGTCCACCGCATTGTCTACAATTTCCCACAGTATGTGATGCAGTCCCTTGCTTCCCGTTGTACCGATGTACATACCGGGACGCATACGCACCGCATCCAAACCCTCTAAAACCTGTATATCTTTGGCTTGATAAGTCTTACCCATGCCCTTCCTCCTGAGTTGTTGGTTGTGTATATAATTATACCACACAATGCGTGGTTTTGCAATAGTATTTTTTATATTTATACATCTGATTTGCCGTAAAAGGCTGATTTGTCTAGTCTAAATATTTAATTTGCATAAATATTCATATTGCAGAATAAATATATCGTTTTCCGTATAAATATACAGTCTTTGCAGCCGACGCCGCCACCCACAACTATCTCAATGGGTAAAACAAACAGTTACAACAATCTCAATATAATCAAAAACTATTAAAATCTGCCACAGAACAAACAGAAAAGGTCGGGCTTTGCATTGCCCGACCTTGAAAAAATTACTTATTGTATTCTTCCAACCATTTAAGTACGTCGTTGTACACTTCTTCTTTGTTTACTTCATTCAACATCTCATGTCTGCCGTTTGGGTAGAGTTGCAGCGAAACATTGGAAAACCCCAACTTGATGTAAAATTCGTACAACTTGCGAACGCCCTTTCCGAATTCGCCCACCGGGTCATGATCGCCTGAAAAAATCAGCAACGGCTTGTCCGCCACGCCCATGTCGAATTGTTTCTTATCGTAAAGAACACGTATGCCTTCCATGAATGTACGGTAGAAATTTGCACTGCAGATAAATCCGCACATGCTGTCACCGTTGTACTTTTCCACCTGTTGCCTGTCACTACTCAGCCAGTTGCCTGTGCCTTCGAACTTCTTGTCGTACTGCGAAAATGACATTTTAGCAATAAGTTCAGCAGGATAACTTCCGCCCTTTCTCTTACACATGTTTTTGGCAATTATACGACACAATGAATACTGAAGTCCCTTGATATAGTTACTGCCACTCAGAATAAATCCCTTGACATTGGGATTGTGCTGAATGACCCTCTGCGTCACGAAACTGCCGTAACTGTGTCCCATGAAGAACAAAGGCAGTTTGTAAGTGTTGTTGCAGTATTCAATGATGGCAAGTTGATCGGCAACATTGTTGCTGTACATGTCGCCCTCTTCGTATCCAAGACTGTCAGCGTCCGACGTGTAACCGTGTCCTCTCAGGTCGTTCATTACCACGATGTAGCCGTTGGAATTTAAAAATCCGGCGAAATCGTCATATCTGCCACTGTGCTCAGCCATACCGTGGGTAATCTTTAAAACGCCTTTGGGATTTTCCACTTCATCCCAGATATACAGTTCAAGTTGTTTGTTATTATTTGAAAATTTTTGTCTTTTCATATACACCTCACATTTTACTGCAATTATAGCCATTGCGTAGACAAATGTCAATACTGCTTTTAAAAAACCACTTTAAAAATACGCTTTTGTGTCTTATTTGCAACGTATGTGGCAATACAATACAGTATGAAGATTGTATTTTGCGGAGGTGGCACAGCCGGCCACGTAACACCAAACATTGCATTGATAAACACTTTAAAAGGCGAAAAGTTCTACATCGGAACGGACGCAATGGAAAAGCAACTGACACAACCTCTTGTGGACAGCAAACAGTTGCAGTACTTCACAATTACAGCAAGCAAGTTTGAAAGAAAGTTTACCCTAAAGAACCTTCTCTTGCCCTTCCGACTGATCAGGAGTGTTTCCCAAAGTAAAAAGATACTAAAACAGATATCCCCTGATGTTGTGTTCAGTAAGGGCGGATACGTAGGACTGCCCGTAGTAATTGCAGCACACATGTTGAAGATTCCCGCTGTAATTCACGAAAGCGACAGTTCAATGGGACTTGCCAATAAACTTGCACTGCCTTTCTGTACGAAATTGTTGTCAACGTTTCCCTGCCACAAGAAGGCAACCGTGTGTGGAGCAATCATTCGCAAACAGTTGTACAGCGGCGACAAACAGAAGGGATTGTCTCAAATGAAGTTTGACGGTAAGAAACCCGTACTGTTGTTTACAGGCGGAAGTCTTGGCGCAGACACGCTCAACAAACTGGCACAAAAATGTGCACCTGAGCTTTCGGAAAAATTTGACATCTTTGTACTGACGGGAAAGGGCAAGACGGTAAGCAGCAAATATCTGCACCATCAACCATATTCAGCCAATATAGAAGACATCTTTTCCGCAACATCCATTGCCGTAACCCGTGGAGGCAGCAATACACTGTGTGAATTGACAGCACTTAACATACCCTTTGTTGTCATACCTCTTGAAAAATGTTCCAGAGGAGAACAAAAGGTCAATGCTCAATACTTCAGCCAATGTCACGCAGGCATTGCCCTACCCGATGATTGTACGCCCGAACAACTGACTGAAGCAATCAATACATTGTACAAAAACAGAAAACTGTACGTAAGCAGTCAAAAGCAAATGCGTATCGACGGCACCAAAGAAGTTGCACAACAAATTGAATGTGTTGCAAAAAGCAAGTAACGTCCACTAAAAATCCACTACATTCCGTAAGTTTCACGGACGGCAGTACAGGCTTCGACAATCTTGTTGCGCAATGGTTCGGGGCTTTCCACCTTGACTTTCGCCCCAAATGACAACAGTTTGCCCACAAGGTAATCGTCAATGGGAAGACGTGCCTTAGCAACGTAATCGTCGCCAAGTTTTGCAACGTGACCGATTCCCAGCCATTCTTCCACTTCCGTCAACGCACTGCCGCTTACAGTCAGTATGACGTCGGAATATTCCGTGCGTTTAGAAACGCCGCTGAGCAGTGATACATCAACGGAAAATCTGCGTGGGATAAAACGCTCCCCTTCCAGATGAAGTTCGGCAAAACGTGCAATCTTGAAATATCTGAAATCGTTGCGCAGACGACAGAAACAGTAAACGTACCAACTACCGTCTTTAAAAATCATGCTGTACGGTTCCAGCGAACGCCTTGTGACGCCTTCCTTGCTGTGATATTCACCCGACACAGTAAGATTGTTTTCCAAAGCGTGCTGTAAAATGGTGATCTTTTCCTGCAATCCTTCCATTGCACTGCCGTCTACAATCAATTTTTCCGAACTGCCTACATTGTCGAATTCCCTGTTTATTCCCTGCAATTTGTCCGCCACCGACTGGGTAACGTCATCCTGCAGCGAAAAGCTCTTTACCGCCAACAAGGCACGTTTATACTCATCTTTAGTAAAATACATTGACGACAACCTGTAATTGTCAATGATGCCCCAACCACCGTTTCTGCCGTGTCTGACCATCAGCGGAACACCCGCCTGACTCAGCACATCCAGGTAACGGTAAACAGTACGCTTGGAAATTTCGTACTTTTCCGCCAGCTGTTCGGCTGTGCACATCTTGTTGGACAACAATGTTGTCAATATACCTATAATCACGGGAACTTGCATAACAAACCTCCTGGCTTCATTATAGTATACTTGACAAACTGTTGTCAATATTTAGTGTAAAAAATTACAAATATTTTGTTAAAGTTGACATACTATTGCATATTTAGTATGGTACAATGGAGCCATCAGGAGGGAAACAAAAATGACAAACAAATTCAACGTTACAAGAACTTCCGTCTACAGTGAAGAAATGGTAAAAGCAAGCGAATTTTTCACCCCCACAGATAGTTTGCTGAATAAACTGCGTCGTAAGATGTCAGCATTTCAGCCGCAACAAAGTTACAGAACAAATTTTATACCCGAAGTAAATTTCAACTGAATCAATAAACTGCAGCTGTTTTTAAAGTTAAATTGTAAAAACAATTGCAACAAGCGAAAGCATATTTTACAGAAACAAAAAGCGCCTTTTAACTAAAGACGCTTTTTTCATTTATTTTTTACCTTTACAACCACTCAACACTTCCGAACGATACCTGTAACTCAACGACTGTCTTGAATCAAATCTTCTAACACCTTCCTTTAGCAGCAGATCCCCGAATTGAGTTGCACTGTACTTGTCCTTCCACATGCCGTAAGCAAGCGAACCGGGTACGGTGTTGATTTCATTTACATATAGTTTACCGTCACTTGCAAGAAAATCCACCCTGATTACACCACCAAAACCCAGCGCTGTGTAAATTTTTTCTGTAATTTCCGCAACCTTGTCATCGTACTCATCGGTGATGTGTTTGCCTGTCGCTATCCCTTTGGTACCACTGAGATACTTGTCTGCAAATGTCAATATTTCGTGCGATGTCAACGGAAAGTCAACAGGGCTTGTTGCAACATTGCCGTAAACAGTCATTGCGGAACAATTTATTTCCAGGAAGTCCTGCAATGCCTGTTCAATAAGAATCCTCTTGTCAAACTGTGATGCAACATCAATGCAGGTCTTGAGTTCATTGATGTCATGCGCAATGCCAATACCTATACTTGACCCCAACGTGCAAGGCTTGACTATAAGAGGAAAGCCCAATCGGTCAACAACACCGTCAATGTCACCGTCGAACAGCACTCCGTCCACCACGTCGATACCCAAAGACTTCAACTGCAGTTTGGTAAGATACTTATCCATGGCAACACCGCAACACAACACTCCGCTTTCAACATCGGGAATACCTGCCAGCTGTAACAGTCCCGCTACCGCACCGTCTTCACCGTTGACTCCGTGACAACAGTTGACTGCGCAGTCTATATGTACACGCTTTTTACCAAGCGTTGTGCGAATTTCCACACAACGTCCCCCTAAAATAAAGCTCATTTCACGCCTGAATTTTGTTGTAAGATGTTCCATTGGGCTGAGTTTTTCGGCGAAGTAAGCTCTATTGTTTCTGTCCAAATAGCATCCTATTACATTGTGATTGGCAAGGTAGCCACGTGCAAGGCAAGCAGTAATTATCGAAATGTCATGTTCGCAACTTTTTCCCCCGTACACCAACAATACGTTCATATTCTCTCCTTAAATTTTAGTACAATCTTCAGGTATGTCATTTTGAAACAACAGGTAGTCAACCTTGTAATCAAGAGCATTTACTGTTTTTACCGCATCGGCAGTACTGTCAGCAAATACAACGTTTCCTCCCGCCAGCGCAACGCCTTCGGCAATACTGTTACTGTTTACACCTACTACCACAACCAGTCGGCAACTTGCGCCCAGCAATCTTCCACACTGCACATTTAGCTGACGTTGTTGACTGCCTCCTTCAACTATACCCTGACTGATTGCAACTTTAGTGCCTCTCAGCATATCAAGAGTTGTACAGCAGCTTGCCACGCCGTTGATGTTGGCGTTGTAGCTGTCGTCAATAATGTCAAAATGCGGAGTGTTTATCAGTTGCATTCGGTGATCAATCTGCAAAAGTTCTTTCACACTATCCTTAAATTGGCTTATGTCGTATCCCAGTTGTCGACACACCTCCAACGCACATACAATGTTTTGTACGTTTGCAACACCCAACAACGGACATTGAAAATCAACGTCATTGTCACCATGCACAACAAAGTGCATTTCGTTGTTTTCTACTTTTACAATATCGAAACTCAAACCGTCCGTGCCTACATATACTTTTCTACACTTTCCACGGGTGCGGTAGCTTTCTGTGTTCTGAACAGATCCAATCACACAGAAGCTGCTTTCAGTCAGACTGTCAATCAAACAACCCTTTTCATATACGATGTTGTCTAAACTTTTAAATGTTTCCAGGTGTTGGTCAGTAACACCGGTAATCACACCGACGTCGGGAGGGAACAGTCTGCACAATTTACTTATGTCCCCTCTGCGTCTTGCCCCGAATTCCAACACAATATAGCGTGAATCGATGGCGTTTCCATTGATATATCTGGCGATGCCCAACGGAGTGTTGTAGCTTGAGGGAGTTGCATTGCAGTTCAACAATTGTGACAGTATTTGCTTTACGCTGGTTTTTCCGAAACTCCCTGTCACTGCAATTGTCACTACATTGCTAGAGTGTAACTTTTTTCTTGCCTTGGATATGTAGTACCGTCCTATTGCGCTCTCTAAAGGCAGTAAAACAATGTGCGAAAAAGCAACAGCAAAGGGCAACAACGCAACACCAACGGGGAAAACAAGACACACAGCGGTAATTACACAGCACAGTGCCACTGAGGTGCGAATCATTCGAAAGGTAAATTTCATCGGTTTGTTGCTTTTGGCTATTTTTACGGCAAATACAATGCCTAAAGGCAATGTCACGCACACACAAATGACACCCGCCCAAAGGTGATTTAACGCAAACAGTACTGCAAATGCAAATTGCAACAAAACAATAAGCAGAAAATACCTGCTTTTCAGCACTGTAAAGTATTCGGTAATGTGGTAGGACTTTCCCTGCAAATAGGCAAGACAAGGCAAACTGCACATATATAAAGCCACACAACACAACACTGTAACTGTTGTCATCTTGTACCCCTTACAAATTGATAGGCAATTTCACTAAATCTTACGTCCGTTAAAAATGCAAAGTGATCGCCCTTCAACACTACCAATGCGCTGTCTTTTACTAATTTACAGTAACGTCTTGCCATCCACAATGGCGTAACATCATCCTTGTCACCAACGGTCACAAACAAAGGACAACGTACATCGACAGCGTATCTACTCACATCGCTGTTGACAACCTTGACAAAGGTGTTTTTTAGAGCGGGTCTGGCGTTGCGATAGTCTTCACTACCACTATTTTTTAGGTGACGTGGGTGTAAAATTCCAACACGACAACACCATTTCTTGAGTTTGTAAAGACGTATTTTAAACCACTTTCTAAAGCTGAAACGCCTAAACCCTGCAGCACCTGTAAACAACATTGCCTTGACCAATTGCGGATTGGTTGCAGCAATTACCGTTGCCACACGGCACCCGAAACTGTGTGCAACAATAGTTACCTCAGAAACACCCTCTTTGTTGAGCGACTGCACAATATCACGGGCGTAGTCTTCAATTGTCCACCCATCAGCGGGCGGATCCACATTGTACCCAAATCCCCTGAAATCTACGACAATACAGCGAAACTGTTCCTTGAACCTAGGTAGTATACCCTTGAAGATACTTCCGTCACAACCCCATCCATGCAAAAAGAGAAGGACATCCTTGTCCTTCTCTTCATTAGTAATCAGTTTATTCATGTTTCACCCAAGCACTACAACATCAATTGCATTGTGTAAGCGTCACTGTGATGTTGATTGTGCGTGTAAAAGTTTTTGCGCAAGGCGGTGACCTTGTATCCGCATTTAATGTACAACTGCTGTGCGGCGATGTTGTCCACTTCCACTTCAAGACTGACGACAGTTGCGCCAAGATCTCTGCAATGTGTTTCCACCCACTTCATAAGGCTGAATGCAATACCCTGTCTGCGATAATCGGGGTGAACGGCAACATTGTTTATTTCGGCAAATTCGTCAATCACACGGACGCCAACGGTGCCCACTACCTTGTCTTGTATACAATATGCAACATAGGTGGAAAATGTGTTGGAAAATTCCTGTCTTACACTGTTTTCCGACCATGCCTGTTCACCAAGACACAATTGTTCAAGACGGGCAATTTCCGAAATGTAACTTTCATCTAGTACCTTGAGCATTTTTGAGTTCCTCAGCCTGACTTTTTCTGATGTAAACAGGTGTAAGTTTAGAAGCAAACCGGTTGTTTTCCACACGGTGCAAAGCTATTGCGACTTCGCCGTCAAGCAGATTGCATTCTTCCATTGTTACTGCTTTTTTCGCCCTTTCATCGTCGTAGGAAATCAGACAAGGCGCCGTCACACATTGGTAGCCGTCGTACTTGGCGTAGTAGTAGCCGTTGCCTGCGTCTATTACAGCCCCCCTGTCATTTCCCAGTTGCATTGCATGAAGCACATCAATTCCCACCACAGGAATATTCAATGCGCACACGTACCCCTTTACTGCAGAAATACCGATTCGTATCCCGGTAAAACTACCGGGGCCAACAGCACAGGCAATGCAGTCCAATTGACTGAGGGTGATTTCGGCCCTGTCCAGAGTTTCCTGAACGCAACTGCACAATCTTTCAAGGTGATGTGTTCCATTGTTTCTGACAGTGCCGTCCGTCACTACTCCCTCTTTCACCACAGCGACGATAAGATCTTTAGTTGTACAATCTACAATGAGGATGTTCATTGAATATCAATCTCCCTGCTATTTTCGCCTGTTTTAGTAACAGTCACCACTATACATTTCGAAGGCAACAACGACTTGACGTTCTGACTCCATTCGATGAGAGAAACACCGTCAGGCACACTGAACAGTTCGTCAAGACCCAGTATTGCAACCTCTTCGGCATCATCAATGCGGTAGAAATCGAAGTGATTTAATGCAAGTCTGCCCTGGTAACAGTTGTGCAGAGTAAAGGTCGGGCTTGTCACCACCTCATCTATACCGAACTGACGCGCAACTCCTTTAGCAAAATGCGTCTTTCCTGCTCCAAGATCGCCCGACAACAACACCGTTTCGCCACCCTTTAAAGTTGCGGCAAATTGCATTGCAATATCCATTGTCTGTTCAACACTGTTGGAAATGTACTTCATGTGCACCCCTTTTCTGGTAATGTATATGTTGAAAAGTTCAACATATCTTTTCGTCCTAGATATTGTACAACTAAACGGCAAATTTGACAAGCACTACACACAACTGTTACAATGCTACATCTCAAAACGCACAAGAAACGCCACAAAGGGCGTTTCTTGTACACAATATTTTCAGGACGTAAATTTACTTCTTTTCGGAAGGTTCATCCGTTGATTGCACATTGTCATCTGTCGGTTTGGAGGATTTCTTACCGTTCCAATGCAAAGCCTTAGACAACGGCTTGTACACAAAGTAAGTAATAACACCGCTCAACAGACATCTCAGGATGTTGAATGGAGCAACAGCAAGAGGCAGGTAGAATGACAAGAAGTTTTCACTATTTACATTGGGATAAATCACCTCAACCATGCCGACAATTGCCTCCATACCGTAACTCTTAGCGTAGAACGGAATCAGGATAAAAGCATTAGCCAACAGTGAAACAATCACTGCACTTACAGTACCAACGCCCAGACCTGCAATTGCGCTCTTTTTATTGCGGTACTTCTTGTATATCAATGCAGCAGGAACTACAAAAGCAATGCCCACCAAAATGTCGGCAAATTCACCTACATTTGCAGTACTAGACATTCCAAACAAAATCTTCAACACGCATTTAAGCACGATGATGATTGCTCCTGCAACAGGACCGATTGCGAAACCGCCCAACAATGCAGGCAAGTCGGAAATCTGAAAATCCAGCCAACTTGGGAACAAGAACGGCAAAGGAAACTTGACAAACAGATACAAAATCAACGAAATTGCAGTAAGTACGGCAATTACCGTGATGTTGCCCGTTGTCAGCAGACGTTGCTTGCTCTGTCTTTCTTCTAAGTTTTGTTTCATGATACTCTCCTTTTTCCTTGTAAGCACAAGCAAAAGAAAAAGAAAAACCCCGACAAAAAGTCGGGGCAATGATACCACAGATCACCAGTGTATAAACTACACCGGTACAGTACCATACAATCTTTTCCCATCCAGACTTTACTGTCGGTGCAGGAATTTCACCCGCTCGGCAACCCGAAGGTTGTTCATAGACTTTAACTATCGGTGTGGAATTTCACCACGCCCCAAAGAATGTAAAATATTTTATTGTAGTCTTTCGACCAAGTAGAGCATATCACACTGCAACTACAATTGCAAGTATTTGAATGCTAATTTTTAAAAAATTTATTCAGCGCCTTCAACAATGGCAATGCCGTTACTTGTGCCGATACGTGTTGCACCGCACTTTACCATCTTTTCAGCATCGGCATAGGTACGAACTCCACCGCTTGCCTTAACCTTCAATCCTGCATCCGCTACAAGAGAGTGCATGATTTCAACAGCGTGTTCCGTTGCTCCGCCCGAACCGAAACCTGTACTTGTCTTGACGAATGTAGCCTTTGCATTGATGCTTGCTTCACATGCCTTAGCGATCTGTTTGTCGTTCAGATTGCATGTTTCAAGGATGACCTTGACAAGGTTTCCTCCTGCTGCCTTGACAACTGCGGCAATTTCCTTTTCAACCTTCTTCCATTCATTGCCTTTAGCCCACGATTGGTTGATTACCATGTCAATTTCGGTAGCGCCGTTTTTAACAGCGTTCTTGGTTTCGTAAACCTTGGTTGCAGTTGTGTTTTCCCCCAGAGGGAATCCGATTACCGTACACACCTTGACGCCTGTGCCTTCAAGAAGACCTGCGCACATCTTGACATATGTAGGATTGACGCAAACCGATGCAAACTTGTTGTCAATTGCTTCCTGGCACAACTGACGAATCTGACTTTTCTTAGCCGGTTTTAACAATGTGTGGTCAATCATTGATGCAATTTCGTTTTTCTTCATTTGGTACCTCCCGATACACTTATTTCCAGTAAATTATACCACACAATGAAATTACAGTCAATACCCAACCTTACAGCTTGTCCAAATCAATTGTCAGCACTTCTTCATCCTGATAAACATATTGTTCGCACCTTGAAGATTTCTTGTTCCTGATATATCTAACCAGATGGTAAACAAGGTAACCGATGCACACTGCAAGCAATGTAGAGCACACAGTAACAATTGGCAGTATCTGCTGCATATTCATCACCTCCGCCCACAATGTACATCTGCAGGTATGTAACTAAATGTAAAAAAAGTGCATAAAAAGTCTAGAATTACCTAAACTAACTGCAAATACGCCACAAGGAGAAAATAGATGAAGAAATTACTGATGATGTTTACGCTGATTGCACTGTTTGTCGCAGTCTGTCCCGTGACGGCAAATGCGGACACAGACATTTCCAAACAGATTGCCGAACTGGACGGAGTAAAAAAAGCGGAAGTCTTGCAATACGGAAAAATCTGTGTTGTTGCTGTGGACACCGACAATGTAAATACAAAAAGTCAGTTTGTGCAACTTAAATCACAGATTGAAGAACTTGTAAAGAGCAAGACTGACGCACAGACGGTAATTGTTACAAGCAATGTAAAAGTTTACCGTGAGATAGTCAAGATCAACAACATGCCGCAGGATAAAAAGCAACAATATATTGAGGATCTTCTTGACAAACTGAGCAGAATCCCAACACCGTTGCCTTACTTCCCGACAGACAGACTGCCTCTGCCAAAGACTAGTACGCAACCGTAAATTGTAAAAAAAAAGCAACTCTGTAATAAGCAGAGTTGCTTTAATTTTTATATGACGTTACACAAAAATCGGCACAATTACAGATCAAGAATCTTTTCAATTGCTTCTACTACAATCTTGAAAGACTTTTCTTCAAACGGACTGTACAAGTCACATTCTTTTAAAAGATCAACGAAAGACTTCGTTCCGCCCAGACTTACAAACTTGACGTACTTGTCAAATGTAGCCTTGTAGTCCTTTTGCGACAATGCAAGGAACTGCAATGCCGTAAACTGCGCAAGACAGTAGTCAATGTAGTAGAAAGGACTTTCGAAAATGTGTGCCTGACGCTGCCATCTTCTTCCCTTTTCGATACCCGGAAGACCTTCGGTACTCATGTAAGGAATGAATTGCTTTTCCATCATGTTGAACATGTCGTTGCGCTGTGACGGTGTCATTGTAGGATTGTCGTAGCAGTTCTGTTGGAAGTAGTCAACAATTGTTCCGTAAGGAATGAATGTTACAGCACTACCGATGTGGTAGAACTTGTAGGCTTCCGTTCTGTCCTTAAAGAACTTGTCAATCCAGGGATAAGCCAGAAATTCCATAGACATAGAGTGCACTTCAGCTGTTTCCATGGAAATGCTGGACAAGAAACTGCTTTCAATGTCAAATTCCTTGTACGCTTCGAAAGCGTGACCGAATTCATGCGTCAACACGTCGATATCACCTGCCGAACCATTGAAGTTGGACAGAATAAAGGGCAACTTGTATTTGGGCAATGTTGTGCAGTAACCGCCGCCCCACTTACCTTCACGACTCATGTAGTCGAAACATTCGCTTTCAACCATCAGATCAAACAGCTTGCCTGTTTCTTCCGACATTTCGTTGTACATGTTGGACGCTTCTTTAAAGATTTCTTCCGCACTGCCGTAAGGCTTAGGTTCCTGTTCGGTGAACACATTGAAATCGTACAGGAATTGCTTGTCCCAACCCATTTTGTCGGCAACCTTTTTGCGAATCTTTACTGTCAATGGAACAATGTATTTTTCAACGTTCTTTCTGAACTTAGCAATGTCCTGCTTGTTGTAGCAGTTGCGTTGCATCTGCATGTATCCAAGAGGTGAGAAGTTTTCAAATCCCATCTTTTGTCCCATGCGTGTACGAATCTTTACAAGGTTGTCGTAGATTTCGTCCAGTTTTTCGCCCTTTTCTACCAGCACTTCACCAAGTTTCATGTAAGCCTGTTTTCTTGTTTCTCTGTCAGGAACGCCGTAGTACTTGGCAAGTCCGCTCAAAGGCAACTTTTCGCCGTTGAAATCCACCACAACGTTACTCATGAGATTGGTGTAAGCTGTAACCAGTTTGTTTTGTTCGATCTTGTCTTCAACAATCAACGGACTGTTGCTGTCTGTCTGCAATTGAAGGTTGGTAAACATTACACTTGGAAAAATCTTTTCCAACTGCGGACGGAACTTACTTGTCAGATAACACTTGGCAACTTCAGCACTGTGAAGATTGATTTCAGGCAACACTTCATCAAGATAATTGCGTTCTTCGGTGTAGAATTCGTTGCGTGTATCCTGTGTATAACGAATATCTGCAAGCGAAATGTTTGTAAACAAGTCAATTGCAAATTCCTTGTACTGTTCATGCACGGACATAAATTCTTCAAGTGTGGATGCACTGTCAAGGTCGTGCTTGAACTTCTTGAGACTGCTGATAACTTCTTCCTTTTGCGGTCTTGTGTAGACCAGCTGTGAAACTTTCACCATAGTATTCTCTCCTTTAATAACTGATTTTCTCTATACGTTGTACAAATTTTGTTACTTCTTCAATGTATCTCTTACTGTCGGTATAGTAGCTTGATGCGTGTTTAGCATTGGGAAATTCCACATACAGACTGTTGCTGTTTCTTGCTTCCCTTGCCATGTTGCGGCTGTGATAGGGCGGAATAAATGTATCGACATCACCGTGTATGAACATGATGGGAATATCTGTGTTTCTTACCGCTTCGATTGGATTGACTGTTCTCAAATCGTAGCCGTACTTCTTGCCGAACATACAGGTTATGGCAACCAGCAACGAAAGAGGATAGATTGTCTTACCTTTCATCAGATCGCCGTAAAGCTGTCTGCTGTCAGAAAACGGACAGTCTGCAACAACAAGATCAATGTCACTGCGCACTGCCGTTTCTAGCAGCACGGTTGCAGCCCCCATTGATTCACCGTGTAATGCAAGGAAACAATCCTTGCCGTATCTGTTGCGTGCAAAATCCACCACAAGGGACAAATCCAGTTTTTCCAGTTGTCCCAATGTGTCGAACTTGCCGTCAGAATCACCAAAATATCTGCTGTCGTACATCACAACATTGTAACCCAAGTTATAGAAAATATCTGCATACTTGTAGGAATGTATCAGGTTAGCTGTATGTCCATGTACTACAATTGCAACCTTAGCCCTTCCTGTACAGTTGGGATTGTCTATGTAAACTCCTCTCAACGTCAACTTGTCTGCCGTAGTTACGGTAAACGGCTGTGCATTCCACTGCTTTTCAAGTTTTTCGAAATCCAACTTGGTATCTCTAATCTGCTGTGGACGTGACATGTCGTGAGTACGCCACTTGGCAACAGGTTTTATAATCTTCAGCAATACGCCGTACCCGATAACTAAAGCACCTGCAAAATACAGCACTACAAGTACACCTAACGTAATCAAAACAATGTAATACCACTGCATAACATCAGCCTCCGAAATTTACAATATTACCGCTTTCATCACTTTCTGCAACTTCCAGTATCTTTTGGGCAACGCTCACGGCATCAAGTATGGGAATCCCGAACTTCTTGGAAAATTCCTCTTTGTCCTCAATGGAAAGATTTGCCGTCATTTCCGTTTCCACAATGGGCGGACACACGCAATTTACGTTTATTCCACAGTCGTTCAATTCCTCATGCAACGACAACGTCAGACCAACAATTGCGAACTTGCTCATTGAATAAACGCTTTCACAACTTGCACCACGAAGTCCCCATACGGAAGAAATGTTGACAATACTGCCCTGCATCCTTTCTAAAAACAACTTAGTTGCTTCCCTGGATACTAAAAATGCACCCTTACAATTGACTCCCATTACACGTTCGAACTGACTGTCAGTCGTATCCTGAATCTGTCTGTACAGAGCAACGCCTGCGTTGTTTACCACAACGTCAAGTTTCTTGTAAAACCTCTTGATGTGGCAAAACATCTTTTCCACCTGGCTGCTGTCCGACACGTCCGCCTGAAAGATGTGGACGTCAAGTCCACGGGACACCATTTCGTCACGCAGCGCCACCGCTTTGTCATGAGATTTGTTGTAGTTGGCAATTACCGTGTAGCCTTTTTCGGCAAATGCCCTTACTGTTTCGGCACCTATACCACGGGATGCGCCTGTAATTAGAACGGTTTTCATTTTTATATTATACAACAAATCCGCAGTAAATGTAAATACCTTTTTTCAGCCGATGTCACTGCAATTCCACGGATAGTTGTTCCCACTCCTCCATTGCCTGTTGATACTTTTGCTGTACTTGTTCAAGTTGTTTGAATGTCTCTTTGTACTGACTGTAATCGGAAGCCTGCAATACAAGTTGTTCGTTGAGTTGCTTTTCCTGTTCTTCCAGTTCAACAATCAGCTGTTCTACCTGTTTGAGTCTGTTTTTCAGATTAGTTTCCAACGCACGCTGTTTGGCAGATCGGTAGTTGCCCTGTTGCTGAACAACCGGCTTGACAGCTGCAGCCTGTTGCTGTTGTTTCTTGGTTTCCGAAAGGTAACTGTCGTAGTTGCCAATGTACTCAGTGACTTTTCCGTCACTCAACACGTCTACCTTACCTGCAATCTTGTTGATGAAATATCTGTCGTGAGAAACGAAAAGTAATGTGCCCTGGTAATCAATCAATGCTTGTTCAAGAGCCTCACGTGACGACAAATCAAGGTGGTTTGTAGGTTCGTCCAGCACAAGGAAATTGTTGTCTTTAGCCATCAGCATTGCAAGAGCAAGTCTTGCCCTCTCACCGCCCGAAAGATCGCCAACACGCTTGTCAATGTCTTCCGCTCCCAGTCTTACTAACGCAAGCAGGCTGCGAACTTCCGTCTGACTCATTCGTGTGTTGTCAAACCACAACTGATCAAGCACACGCAAATGCGGTTGAAGATTCAGGTTTTCCTGGTCGTAAAATCCCATTCGGACATTGCCACCGCACACAATCTTGCCGCCACTCATGGCAATTCCGCCCCCTATACGACGCAGCAGCGTTGATTTACCTGTACCGTTCAATCCGATCAATGCGACCTTTTCGCCCCTTGTGACGTTTAAATACAGGTTGTCAAGCACCTTTCTGTCGCCGAAACTAACAGTAAGTCCCTTAACAGTCAACACGTCTTTTACAGGATTAGTAGTAAATTCAAACTTGAAAACGGGCGGCTGACCGTCACGGGCAACAACCTTTACCGGCTGTATCTTTTCCAACTGCTTTTCACGGGATTTAGCCATGTTCGCAGTGGACGCACGTGCCTTGTTGCGTGCAATGTAATCGGTCAACTTGTCAATTTCCTTCTGTTGTTTTTCCGCCTGTCTTTCAAGTGTGATACGTCTTGCGTTCTTCTGTTGAACAAAAGATGTGTAGTTTCCGTTGTAACTGAACAATCCGTCGTTAGCGTCCCAGATGTGATTGCACAGACGGTCAAGGAAAAATCTGTCGTGAGAAACAACTACAAAAGCTGACTTGCTTTGACTCAAGAAGTCTTCCAACCAATCCAGCGTCTTGTAGTCAAGATGGTTTGTCGGTTCGTCCAACACCATGAGGTCAGGACGGCTGAGCAGCAATTTACACAATGCTACCTTGGTCTTTTCGCCCCCTGACAGAGTATCTACCACACTGTCACGGAATTTCTGAAGTCCCATTCCGTTGATGACTGTTGCTACCTTGACATCAACGTCGTAGGCTTCCTGAGCGTTGGCAAGGTCAAGCAGACGTTGGTACTTTTCCGACAATGTGCGCAACTCATCCCCTTGCGCTACTGCAAGGCGATTGCTGACGTTGTGTATATCGTCCAGTGTTTTCTTACAGTGTGCAAATACGCTTGACAATTCATTGTAGACAGTATTACTGGATACGAAGTCGGCATTTTGTTTAAAATACCCTATTGTAAGATTGCTTTTTCTAAAAACTTCGCCCTCTTTCAATTGGTACACCGAACAAATGCAATTGAGCAAGGTACTCTTGCCGATACCATTGTCCCCTACAAGACCGATTCTATCCCCTTCGTTTATTTCAAGATTGACTTCGGAGAATATCGGGTTTTGCGTGTCGCCAAAATGAAATGTGGCGTTTTTCAATTGTAGTAACATTGCAACTCCGTTTAAAAAACAACCTACGTACCTTAAAAAACAGGTACGCAGGTGAATTTTTAAAATTAACTTTTTTGTTCTGCCCTGCGTTTGTTGAGTTTAGGCAAACGTATGGAAAACAATCCGAATGTGATTGTTGTAAGAGGCCAGATTGTAACGATCTCCAGTGCAAGCAACAGCCATTCGGAAAGATCAAGGTCTGTTTCGTAATGCCAGAAGTCAGGGAACAGCACAATTGCAAACAGCACTACCACTGTAACGCAACCGAACATGATGCTGCGCCAACCGTTGAATGGTTTACATGCCTGCCACAGTGAGGACAAGCCGCCAACTGTGTAGGTCAATGCAATCAATGTTGACAATGTCAACAGAGACATGTCTGTCATTACAGTTTGTCGCATTACGTAAATGGAAACAGTACCGATGATGAATGTCAATGCACTGGGCATCGCACGGCGCATGACGTTGGCAAGGAAATTGCCTCTGATGATTTCATGATTGGGTTGCAATGCCAACAGCGTTGTGGGAATACCGACAATCACTGTTTCAAGCAACATTATCTGAATACTCTCAAAAGGCGTAGGCATTACAATGTTGAACGCCATGTTGCACACAATGAGCATCAGGTTTATGAAGATGATGTAGATGGTCTTCATGAAGTACATTGATGTTGCACTCTGAATGTTGTTTACCACCCTTCTTCCTTCGGCAACGACGTCTTTTAATGCGGAAAAACTGTCGTTCATGAGTATTAAATGAGCAACGTTTCTTGCCGCATCACTACCGCCGGCAAGACTGATAGAACAGTCCGACTGCTTCATTGCAAGAATGTCGTTTACACCGTCACCCGTCATTGCAACTGTCTTGCCACTGTTCTTCAATGCCTTGACAAGAAGTGCCTTCTGGTCGGGACTTACACGTCCGAACACAGTGTACTGCGTTGCACACTTCAATACTTCATCGTCACTCAATCCTTCAAGACTGATGTAGCGATCGGCGTTTTCTATACCGACACGGTTTGCAATAAATGAAACAGTCATTGGGTTGTCACCGCTGATAACCTTGACTTCAACGTTGTTTTTCTTAAACCACTTGATTGTGTCTTCGGCGTCCTTACGTATTGTATCTTCCATTACAATGACAGCAATGGGACGACGGACTGTTGGCAACTTACTTTCTTCCAGAATACCCATTGTAGAATGAGCAAGCAACAACACACGCAATCCCTGTTCGGCGTATTTCTTCACAAGGTCGTCCACACGACTGTTTGGTGTACACAATACAAATTCTGGAGCACCAAGGAAATACGTTCCGTTACCCTTAAATGTAACTGCAGACAACTTGCGTTGACTGTTGAATGGAAGATTGGTAACACTTTCCAACTGCGGTTGTCGTGGAGAACCGAAAAACTTCTTCAACGCCTTGCCTGTCATGTTGTTTTCTTTCAGCGCACTGTTCATGCTACCGACAATTTCCTTGATGGTAAGAGGATTGTTGCCCGTTCTTAGGTCAATACATTCTACCACACGCATGGTACCGTCGGTGATTGTGCCTGTCTTGTCCAGACACAAACAGTCAACACGGGCAAGCATTTCGATACAGTACAATTCCTGCACCATTGTCTTACGCTTTGCCAACCTGATGAAAGAAACCGCCAGCGCAACACTAGTCAACAGGAATGGACCTGCAGGAATCATTGAAATGATTGAACCTGCCGTCTTGTTGAGTGTCGCTATAAACACATCCTGTCCTACGGGCGGATGCTGAGAAAATGCCTTGTAGTTTATCATCCACAGACATGCTGTGGTCGGTATGATGATGACTGCAACAAACACCAGCACTTTTTTCAACGAACCAAGAATCTGCGAATTGGGTTTCTTGTACTGTTTGGCCTGACCGGTTAGACTGGAAATGTAGTTGAACTTTCCCACCTTGTCAACCTTGGCACTGCATTTGCCAGACACAACGAAACTGCCTGCAAAAAGAGTGTCTCCCGCACGCTTGGTCACTGCTTCGCTTTCGCCCGTAAGGATAGATTCGTTTACTTCCACCATTCCGTCAACAACAACGCTGTCCGCACTGATCTGCGCTCCGTTCTCCACCAACATGATGTCGTCAAGCACCAACTGATCAACGGAAATTTCCTGCCGCTTGCCATCACGTATCACTGTAACCTTGGGCACTGTCACAAGATTGAGTTTATCCAGCGTCTTTTTCGCCTTCAATTCCTGAATGATGGCAATTGCAGTGTTTACAACAATGATAAGTATAAACATACTGTTGCTGAACTGCTTATAGGCAATCAACACAGATGCAATGATGATGTAAATGATGTTGAAAAATGTGAAGATGTTGCCAAATACAATCTTTGCAACGCTCTTACCCTTTTTGGCAGTGTCAATGTTGACGTAGCCTTCTTCAATACGGCTGTCCACCTGTTCGGATGTAAGACCGCTACTTGCAGGCACGTCAAAGCGTTCCGCAACGGAAATGTCGGGAATACTGCGCAACTTCTTGATATTTACAACAACAGCCTGATTGTCAGGCTGTGTGTTGTCAGTGATGTTTGTTTGTTTTTTTGTCAATCTATTTTCACCAATTCGCCGTTTTCACGGTATTCGTATATAAGGTCGAAACCTTGCTCACGCAACTGTTTGAGTTGGAAAGCGAAATTTTTGATACGCTTTACAATGGATACTTCAGTACCGTTTGTGCGGTGATGTTGCGCGTAATCCATTATATCGCAGTATTGCTTGTCGGTGCATTTCTTGGGAATTACCAACGCAGTTGCATTGCGCTGACCGCCGATTTTAGCACCACGTTCGGACAACAGAAGAACAATGCGTTCGAATCCGATAGAAAATCCGCAAGCAGGCACTTTAGTTCCTGCAATCTTGCCGATCATTTCGTCGTATCTTCCACCGCCGCCTGCGGAAATGTCCAGTCCGTCAAGGCTGATTTCGTAGATTGTGCCTGTGTAGTAGCCCATTCCACGAACAAGAGTAACGTCAAACACAACCTTGCCGTTTGTAACTGTGTTGTTTGTTACGGCAATGATTTGTCTGAGGTTTTCCGAAACGCTTGGGGAAAGTTCTTCGCCCAGTTCGTCAATTGCCGTCTGCAAAGCATTGTCACTGTGTAGTATGCGATTTAACATGTCTACAAATGCAACAGATTTGCCCGGAGCAATTTCTTCAATTTCGTTCATCACATCGCCTATACCGATTTTGTCCAGTTTGTCCAATATGATAAACACTTTGTCGTGAATTTCCTTTTCAAAACCGCACTTGTTTGCAATGGCTGTCAACAGACGTCTGTCGCTGATCTTGACTGTAATGCCGTTGAATCCAAGGTTTTTCAATGCCTGCATTGTGGCTGTGATGAGGTCGATTTCCGCAATGTTGCTTTCTTCGCCCAGAATGTCGATGTCACACTGCATGAACTGACGGTAACGTCCGCGCTGAGGACGATCGGCACGCCATACGTAGTCCATCTGCATTGCCTTGAACACCGACGGCAACTGTCCCTGGTTGTTGGCAAAAAATCTTGCCAACGGAACAGTCAGGTCGTAACGCAATCCAAGGTCGCACATCTTGCCTTCTTCAGCACGTTCCAGTTTTTCACCACGTTTTAAAATCTTGTAAATCAACTTTTCGTTGTCGCCCCCTTGCTTGGAACACAACAAATCGATGTTTTCCACACTGGGAGTGGCAATACGGCTGAATCCGTACTTTTCGTAAGTTGATTGGATGATTTCCAGCACCTTTTGTCTGAATCGAAATTCTTCGGGCAGGAAATCTCTCATACCCTTAGTAGGAGTTTTGCTGAACATGTATATATACCTCAATTAGTAATCAGATGATGTATTTGTCGCTGTCGGGAGTAGCTTCTCTCAGTTCACGAGCCTTTTCTTCGTAACCCTTTCTTCCGAACAAAGCGTAGGTAGCGTTCTTGCCTTCTTCAACGCCCGGTTGGTCGTAGGTGTTGATGTTGAGCATTGCGCCGCAGTAAGCTGTCTGCATCTGGAACAGGTACAGCAATGCGCCAAGGTTGAATTCGTCTACCTTGTCAAGCACGATTGTGTAGTTGCTGCGCTTTTGCTTGGTAAGAGCGTATCTTGTAGCGTACAGTTCCTTGGACATCAGGTCGTTCAATGTGTTTCCACTCAAGAAACTTACGTTGGGAAGTTGTTCCAATCCGCCTGGGATTTCGCACTTGCTGCGGAAGTTTTGAACTTCGATAAATGTAATAACCTTGTCAAAAGGACCTTCGGCGTAAAGCTGAACCTGGCTGTGCTGGTCTGTAACACCCAGTGACTTGACGGGAGTTTGACCTGCGTGAACGATGTTACCGTCGTTGTCGACAGCCTTACCAAGAGATTCAGCCCACAATTGGCAGTACCAGTCAGCGATGTATTTCAAGCTGTCGGCGTAAGGCATCATTACAGTGATGTTCTTGCCCTTTTTCATGGAAATGTACTGCAACAGAGCAGACATCAATGCAGGGTTGGAATACAAGTTCTTGTTACGGCAAACCTGATCCATGTGTTTAGCGCCTTCAAGCATTTTAGCAATGTCGATACCTACAACTGCGGCAGGCAACAAACCTACAGGACACAGTTCGGAGAAACGTCCGCCCACGCCTTCGGGAATAAAGAATGTGTCGTACCCTTGTTCCTTAGCAAGTCCGATCAAAGATCCCTTACTGCTACTTGTCGTAGCGATGATGTGCTTGTTAGCCTTGTCACCAAGACGCTTCTTCAACAAATCGTTGATGATGAGGTACTGGCTCATTGTTTCGCTTGTTGCGCCCGACTTGGTAATTACGTTAAAGATTGTCTTTTCAACGTCGATGATGTCGAACAGTGCGTTCATGCGTTCGGGGTCAACGTTGTCAAGAACGTAGAAACGTGGACCGTTGCGCTTTTCTCTGGGAAGTTCATTGTAATACAGATGTTTCAAAGCCTGAAATACTGCAATGGGACCAAGAGCCGATCCGCCTATTCCCAACACAACGAAAGCGTCGTAGTTGCGGATTTCTTCCGCCTTCTTAACAATTGCCTTTACTACTTCATCCTGATCGTATGGGCTGTCCATCCAACCTTGCATGTCGTTGCCTCTGCCTGCTTCTACAGTGTCAAAAGCCTTCAACGCAAATTGTTCCATTGACTGAATTTCGCTGTCAGCGATACCCTTGTCACCCAATACATGTTGCATCATGTTGTTGTAGTTTATAGTTACACTCATCTGATACCTCCGAAAATGCACCCTGTGCAGTAATGTATATTATTTTACAAATAGATTTTACCATATTTCGCCGTTGTTGTGTACTGTTGCAATACAAAAAAATCAAAATAAATCTTGAAAGCAAACGGCCGCTGTGATATAATTACTTAAATCAACATTTCGGGGGATTTGAAATGAAAAACCAATGGTATAAAAAAGCGTGTTTCTACCAGATTTACCCACGCAGTTTCTGTGACAGCAACGGCGACGGAATAGGCGACATCAAGGGTATAATTTCCAAGATTGACTACATTGCAAGTCTAGGCATTGACGCAATCTGGTTCAGTCCGCTGTACTGTTCGCCCAACGCCGACTACGGCTACGACATAAGCGATTACAGAAACATCAATCCCGAATACGGCACAATGCAGGATTTCGACAAGATGGTAAAGTTGTTGCACCAACACAACATAAAGGTGGTAATGGATCTTGTTGTAAATCACACCAGCGACAAACACCAATGGTTTACCGAAAGCAGAAAAAGCAAAGACAACCCCTACCGCAACTACTACATCTGGCGTGACGGCAAGGGCAAGGACGGCAAACAACCGCCCAACAACTGGACAAGTTTCTTCTTGGGATCGGCATGGCAGTACGACGAAATGACAAAGCAATGGTATCTGCACCTGTTTGACAAGAATCAGCCCGACCTCAACTACTTCAATCCAAGAGTGCTTGAAGAGGTAAAGGACATACTGACTTTCTGGCTGAAAAAGGGTGTGGACGGTTTCCGTTGCGACGTAATCACACTGCTGTCCAAACGTGAAGGACTGCCCGACGGCAAGAAACGTATTGCGCTGACAGGAAAGGAACACTACATTGACGGACCGAAAATTCTTGAACTCTTGGGACAACTGCAAGAGGATGTATTGAGTAAGTACGACGCATTCACTGTAGGCGAAAGCGTCATGATAGACATCCCCACCGCATTGAAGTACACTTCGGGGGACAATCCGCCTCTTGACACCATTTTCGCATTCGAACACATGAATGCCGACAACTACTTCGGTGTAAAACAACTGGTACGCAAGTTTTCACTAAAAAGACTTAAAAATACTGTCGGCAAGTGGCAGGACGGTTTGTATGAAAAGGCATGGAACACTCTCTACTGGGAAAACCACGACCAGGCACGCATTGTAGGAAGGTACTGTTCGGCAACGGAGTACCGTGAAATGGGTGCGCAAATGATGGGAACAATACTGTTGACTCTCAGCGGAACACCGTTTGTTTACCAAGGGCAAGAAATCGGACAGACGTCTATAGGAATGACCAATCTTGACGATTACAGAGACGTGGAAACGTACCGCAGCTACAACACGATGAAAAAGGTGTTCGGCAAAAAAGGAGCAATGAAACGTCTTGCCTACTGTTCACGTGACAATGCACGCACACCCGTACAATGGAACAGCGGCGAAAATGCCGGTTTTACGACAGGCACACCCTGGATAAAGGTAAACCCCAATTACAACCAGATAAACGTAGCGCAACAAGAAACTCAAAAAACAAGTACGCTCAACTACTACCGCAAGCTGATACAGCTTCGCAAGGAACACGACGTATTTGTTTTCGGAACTTACAAGGACCTTCTTCCAAAGAGCAACAAAGTGTGGATTTACCGACGCAATTACAATGACGATGAAATTGTGGTATTCAACAACTTCACTACCAAACCCGTCAAGGTTGCGCCGTTGAAAAATGCAGATGAATACACTCTCTTAACATCAAACTACCCAAACAGCGCAACACAACCGACAAAGAGAAAACTGCATCCGCATGAAAGCGCTGTGTACATCAAGGTAAAGAAAGACTGATACAATTTGTGACAAATTTTTACACTACGTACATTAAAAAAACGCCACTTCTCAGTGGCGTTTTTCCATACATTAATTATACTTTTGTCATTTCCGACCTTGGAACAACTGTGTAAGATAACTTTCGGGCGGGCTTTCAACGTAGCACACCACAGGCAGATCGGAACTGTCCTTGGGATAAATTCTGACAGTCAACACACGTGTTTCATTGCTGTACAGAACACAGTTTACCACAACAGTGTCGACATATCCCTCAGCCCTCACTGTAACGGTAGCCGTGTACCAATCGGTAATGGAATTGTCATGACAGTTTACCGGATTGTCAATGCGTATTACAGGCGAATAGCCCTTATCGTCTGTGTAAAATCCACCGCTGTTGCCCACTGTCACAAAGGCATTGTGAACGACATTGTCATTGATATCCGTTACAATGACACGAATTGAAGGCTGCTGGTTAGCCGACACAGACATACTGTCGTCTAAAAATCCAACAAATATCAACAGACCCACCATCAGGCACAAGGATACTACAAAGTTTTTGACTGTCACTCTCATACGATATACTATTAGAACGTAATTTAAAATATACGCCCTACGACAAAAAAAAAGAGCAACGAAATCGTTGCTCTTTAAATTAATTTCAATCGTCTACACCGTCAAGAATACGCTTGATCTTGTCTACCAGTTCGCTGTCGTCATCGTTTGTCTGCGAACGAAGATCGGCAATCTTTCTGATGAGGTCATCATCGCTTTCCTGATCGTCCACCGTCTGCGGCTGTGCTTCGGGTTGTTGTGTTTCTTCGGCAGGCTGTTCGGTAGTTTCGGCAGTTTCAGTTGTTTCTGCAGGCATTTCATCAGGCTGTTCGGTAACTTCCTCAGTCTGTTCGATGGGTTGCTCTGCAACAGGTTCCGCTGTTTCAGTCAGTTCAACAATCGGTTCTGCTTCGGGTTGAGCTTCCGCAAAAATTTCTTCAGCCTTTTGCTCAATTGGTTGTTCTTCATGAACTTCCGACTTTTCGGCAAGCTGTTCTTCCCTGCGCAGTTCCTCAATCTGGCGCAACAACTGTTGTGCTTCATCTACAATGCTGTTGACGGTCTGAGGCTGTTCTTCAGTCTTCTCAGCAACAGGTGTTTCTGCAATTGGTGTTGCTTTGGGTTCAGCCTTGACCTTCTTAGCTTTAGGCAGCTTGATTTCTTCCACCTTTCCAAGGTCAATCACTGTATCGACAAATCCCATGCTGGGTTCATCTCCGTTGTCGCAAGCAAGAATTTCAATGCCGTTCTTACGAAGGAAGCTGTACAGATACACCATGTCTGCGGGTGCGCACACAATTGCAACAGCGTCAACTTCCGTTGTGAAAACAGTGTTTACAACGTCAAGTGTGATTCGGTTGTCGTAAACCTTGGCACCTCTTTTCTTGATGCGCATTGCGTGACATGTTTCAAATCCGTTGACTTCGGCATCAGCAATGATTTCCTTGTGCTTCTTGTCGGAAACACCGTACAGTTTACCGTACAGGATATCGCCTTCCGCCTTTACCTGTGACAACACGTTTTCGTAATGTATGTATTCCAATGCACAGTTGTCAACGTCCACAAACATAGCGATTCTTTTAGCGTTCATAAATAGCCTCCGAATTTTTATTTGCTTTTACTTAAATATTTTACTCTATTTTAATTTGTTTGTCCATACTTTCGTTGGAAATAAAACAAATATTGTTGGCACAAACCGGCGTCTTCGCCAAATTGCGACACAAAGTAACAAGCTATTTCACTGTCCTTGTGCCCCTGTTCAAAATAGTTGTGGTACACCTTCTTTATCCAAGTGTCAACGGGGAACACATCCTGTTTTTTAAGCCCGAACAACAACACGCAGTCGGCAACCTTGGGTCCCACTCCTTTAAAAGACAGCAGTTCCTTGCGTGCCATTTCGGTGTCCATTGTGTACAGTTTGCTGAGATCGTAGCCGTTCTTCAATTTTTGTGCCGTATCGTACAGGTACGGGGCACGGTAGCCTGCCCCCATTCTAGCAAAGTCCTCCACCGATGCACTTGCCATCTGTTCCACCGTTGGAAATGCGTAGCCGTACTTGGTCTTTGTTCCAAGATTTTCACTCAATCTGTTGACAATCAACTGTATGCGCTTGATGTTGTTGTTGGCGGAAATAATGAAACTGAACAACATTTCCGTAAGGTCCTGATTGAGAATTCTTATACCCTTACCGTATTCAACAGCCTGGCGAAGAATGTCACTGCGGGCGGCAAGCCTGTTGCACACTGCCCCGTAATCGGTGTCAAGGTCAAAGAAATTGTAGAAATATTTAACGTCATCGGTTGTAATCGTGACAACGTTGTCCTGTTCCGTCACCACTGCGTACTTATCCGTTGAAAACACTTCGTAACCGTCACTCAGCTTGTTGTAACGGAAGATCTGTCCGCATTCCAATATATCTTTGGCGCTGAAATTGCTGTAATCTTTCAGCACAATACTGTTTTCTGTTGTGTAAATCATGTCAATCACCGTAAAGAAAAAGGGTTGCACGCTGCAACCCTTAAATGTATCAATGTATCCAATTATTGAGCAACGGGATAAACGGAAACTTGTCTTCTGGTCTTATCCTTACGTTCAAACTTAACAACGCCGTCAATAAGGGCAAACAGTGTGTCATCCTTACCGATACCTACATTGTTGCCGGGATGGAAGTGTGTTCCACGTTGTCTTACAAGGATGTTGCCAGCACGTGCGATTTGACCGTCAGCACGCTTAGCTCCCAAACGTTTACTTTCGCTGTCTCTACCGTTTTTTGTGCTACCCACACCTTTCTTGTGAGCAAACAGTTGCAACATAATAAACATTTCAAATTACCTCCAAATAAATGTAATCGGAATACTCTGTGTAGAAATCATTCAAGGCACACAGCATTGTGTTCAGGATGATGTCTGCATCATGCCTTTGCTGATGTGTCAGATTGTCCGGCAGAGTAAACCTGAGATAACCATCATCCGCCTGACGTTGGTAATCAACGTTGATTGCGGCAACCTGCAATAGACCAAGCAATGCAGATTGTACCAGCGTGGAAAGTCCTGCGCACACGATGTCTTCGCCCTGAACGGCGTAATCTGTGTGTCCCTTGCATTCCACCGAAATTACGGACATGTTGTTGTCTCTAGTGATCTTGATGTCTGTCATGAGATTAGCCAAGCTTGATAGAT
The DNA here is from genome assembly GCA_018715495.1 of Candidatus Limihabitans stercoravium. Taxonomy (GTDB): domain Bacteria; phylum Bacillota; class Clostridia; order Christensenellales; family CAG-314; genus Limihabitans; species Limihabitans stercoravium. Next base: position 67,409 of record DVLO01000003.1, read on the forward strand.
GCCACTTTCAACTTAGTAAACGGTTGTCTGTGACCCTGACGCTTGCGGATGTTCTTCTTAGCCTTGTAAGTGAAGATGTTGAGCTTCTTGCCCTTACCGTGTTGAAGTACTACCGCTTCAACAGTTGCTTTCTTTGCTTCTTCGCCAACAACAAGGTTGTTTTCGTCAGCAACCATAAGCACTTCAAGGTTTACAGTTTCGTTTTCGTTTGCGTTCATGAGTTCTGTTTCGAAAACAAGACCTTCAGTAACCTTGTACTGTTTACCGCCTGTCAATACAATTGCGTACATTTTACTTTACCTCCCGTATCAGAGACTCGCTATCAGGGTGTTTCGGATGAAACTTGTAGACCCCTACTATGCGGCCGAGATATATGATACACTACGTTGGTCGGTTTGTCAAATGTTTGACATCATGTTGGACAAATTTTCCTTGAAACTTCCCTCAGCAAGGCAGATATCACGATTTATTTGTAATTTGGGAAAATTGCCGAATAGATTTTTTTTCTACTACCAATACTAACAGCAGATACTGTTACACAAGGAGGAACAAACATGTCGCTTGAAAACGAATCGAAGGAATACTACAGCAACTACGAAACATGCCGCAACGCATGGTTTGACGGATTAGAAGAGGATTGGGACGAAGAAGAAGATGACAGAAAGTAAAACGAAAACACAGGACAAGGCCTTGGTTACAAACGAAAAGGCACTGAACGCATTGTATCAAAACGTAACGATGGCGAAACACTCTGTAGAAAGTCTGTTGCCCTACATGGACGACATGACGTTTAAGGGAATGTTACGCAAGCAGGTGGACAAATACGACAAGTTTATTGCAGATATTGAAAGCATTGCCAAAGAACACGAATGGGAAGTGTCCAAGTTAAAGTGGGCACAGGTAATGGCGGACATGTCCATCAAGATGAAGATGCTGGCAAACAACGGCAACACCAACGTGGCAAAGATGATGATGCAGGGAACGCTCAACGGAATCATTGATCTGTACATCATGATGCGCCATTGGGATGCAATTGACAAGAAGATTACAAACATTGCCGAACAACTGCTTCATTACCAGGAAGACAAGTTGGACGAAATGAAGTTGATGTTGTAATCAAGTAACTAGAGCACTACCGCATTTGTAACGAAATCTGCGTTCGTTGCTGAATTAACCAATAAAAGTCAGTTAAATTGACAAATCAGGTGCAATTCCCACAAGTTCAATTTACCTTTAAAACAACACACCCCACCGATTGGCGGGGTGTGTTGTGCATCTGCAGTGGTTCAGATGCATTGGCTATTGGCTAGAGAGAGAGTCTGTGTACACCACTTTACACAACAAACGTATGACCGTGTAATCAATTGAGTCTTTCTTGCTGTGCTGCATTGAAGAAGTTTTCAGCTTCCGTCTTGATCTTGTCAAGTGCGGTAATCAATGCTTGTTCAGCCTTTTCGACAGTTTCGGACATCTTGTCCTGAAGTTCCTTGACTTCTTGCTTTTCTTCTGCTGTCAGATTGTCTTCGAACCATTGTTCCAGTTCGGCAATCTTGTTTTCCATTGCTGTGAGTACTTGATTGTAGAAGTCTTCGAATGTTTTAATTTCACTGAAATCAAGTCCGGTAAATCCTTCGATGAGTGCCAGTGCCGACTGTAATTGTCCCTTGACGTCTTCGGCAATCAATTCAAGTTGTTGTCTGTAACCGTCCAGTGTCACTTGAGCGTCTTCAACGTATTGATCCCAAGCCTGGCGTTCGCTTTCCGTCATGTTAGCGTACATTCTGTCTACAACGTAGTTGACGCTTTCCACAATGGATTGTCCTGCCTGATCCTTAACGTCTGTTACAAACTGTTCCAGTTTTTCGCCTTCAAGTTTCAGGTTTTCACCGATTGCTTCAATCTGTTCGTCGGTGATGCCGCTCATTTGTTGAAGTTTTTCAGCAGCTTCGGCAATTGTCAGAATAGATCTGTGTGTTGCACGCAATGTAGCGTATCTGGTACCGTTTATAAGACTTACCTTGATATATGCGCTGTCCAATGCTGTTTGTACTGCGTTTTCGTAAGTTGACACCGCTGCATCGTAAGCTGTTTGAGCAATTGTCTGAATGATTGTCTTGTATCTTTGATGTGCTTGCGAAACAACTTCGGCAAGTTCCGCATTTGTCATTGCAGCTGCGTCTTCAAAACTCAATCTGAAATCAGCAAGCATTGCCGAATCCACCAGACGAAGTTTAGCTACGTCCATTGCCTGAACGTTGCTGTTGTCGGGGTAGCGTTCCTTCAACAATTCAAGACGCTTTTCATACATGATGTTGACACAGTTTTCAAGTTTGACATTGAGTTTCTCAACAACAGGCTTGAATCCCGCTTCAACCTTTGCGTAGATGCTTTCTTGTGTCTTGTGGTTCTTGCCCGACACTGTGATGCTGACTGTTGCATCTTCTTCAACATACTTGTATTCTACGGCAAGTTCGGCAATCTTTTCTGCTGCCTTTTCTACCGACAGTCCGATGATACCATCCTCACCGTACAACATTACTTGTGCATCTTCATTTACTGCCTTTAATGACAACACCTTGTTGTCGCTGTCCAACACCAGTTCCACAGATGGGTTGATGTCGATTGCTACGTAACTTTCCGCCTGAGCTTCTGTAGGACTGCACCCTGACGCCACCGCCAACAGACTTAGTGAAAGTATTACTACTGCTAAAATAATGGCTGTCTTTTTCATGGTAATTTCTCCTTTATGAGTTTTGCCGAAAGTTGTTCGGCTGTACCTTTTAGGTATTTTCTACCCATTAAACACACGTCAGTTGAGTTTTATTGGAAATAAGGAAAAATTTTTTAAACTTTTTTTCAATGCCGTTACAAACCGCCGTTTTGTCTGAATGTTTTGCAATAAAAAGATTGTTGTTTCACTTTAGACAACACCTGTCTCTCAAATTCGCCCTTTAGCTCAGTGCTAAAAAGATGCTACACCTGCTGATTTCTTTAAAATGCTAAATTTTGTCCATTTATACCCTTCCTGATATTTGTTATATCAATAGCTGTAGTACTTAAATCATAATTGATTGTTTTTTCTGAAATTGTATTCCTTCTGAACAAGGTTTGTCATGCTGTCCACGTAGCTTTCCGCACTGTCCACATTGCTTGAAGCGGAAGAAATGCTTTCCCATTCATCGGTAAATCCGCTCATTAATGTAGATACGGTAAAGTTGATCAAGGATTGAAGTTCACTTGCAATAGTGTCGGCAATATCCAGCACAAATTCTTCCATTTCCAACAACGTTTCACGCAACGAAACGAAGTCCAATGCGCCGTACAATCCCACTTGCAGGAAGTTTCCTGTTGAGTCTGTTGCCAAACCAACTTTTTCCATTTTTTCAAGCTGATTGTTGAATTGATCAAGCAACTTTTGTTCACCGTCAGTCAATGTGTTACTTTCGGCATATTGCGCCAAATCCCAACCGTCATACACCGGAGTATAGATTATACCTTCCCAATATCCGATGTCAAGATGATCTATTTCGGTGTTGATTTCATCCAATTCGTCCAACAGTTGTTTGCGGATTTCAAGCAAATCAATGTACGTCTCAAGCAAATCCACTGTGTAGACAAGTGAGATTTTAGCTTGTTCGAATCCTGCCTGAACAAACTGCGATGCAAGTGTTGCAAAGTAACTTGTGCGTTCAGCCATGTATTGCATGAGTTCGTTGATGTCATCCGATACGCCGTTGACAAAGACCGAAACCTTCTCTTTCAACTGTTCGACGCTTTCGACAATGGCGTTGACGGTAATTGTTGAAAATTCCGACAGCGCACTGTCAACTGATTGCGAAAGATTGTCGCACAGTTTCTTTGAAGTCTTGTCACCACGAACACTAACCGCCGAAATGTCCACTACGTTGTCAGAAGGAGTAAATCCCAATTCCATCGACCAACGTGCAAGAGTTGAAACAACCGTGTTGACGTCCTGCCCAACAAGTTTGTCACTACCGTCACTGCACATGACGACTTCGGCATCTCTGTTGACTGCAGTTACATTTACAACAACGCCTTTACTGTCCGCAACAACGGAAAATTCGGGGTTGATACTCAGACTGACAAAAGTATCGTACTGATTGTACCCTGCTGTAGGAATAATTACGGCAACCGCAACAAACACCAGTACAAGAGCACATGCAACTGCTGTCAGACGAAATCCCCACGTACGGACAAACGGCTGTTTAGTCTTGTTGTCAGTAGTCTGTTGCGAAGTCTTTACACTCTTTATCGGCTGATCTTTCAGTCGTTGTGACATAGGAGGAACAACGTCTTCAAATTCTTTCTTGAGCATCTTCAACAAATCTTTGTCTTTCAATTGTCTTCCTCCTTTTCAAAATATTCCCTGGATTTCTTTATTGCATTGTTGTACGTCCAAGTGACCGTACCCAACGGTTTGTCAAGCATTGCAGCAATTTCACGGTGTTTGTAGCCTGCTACTACATGCAAGAGTACAATTTGCAGTTCATCTTCGTTCAGAACCTTTTTCATTGCGGAAATGACAGGTTTGCCCTCTTCCGCCATAGAGTAGCTCTTGCCTGCATGCAACACAGCATCGTCCGACACCGTTTCACGCTTGCTTTTTCTCAAATAATTGTAGGAAAGATTTTTTGCAATCTGCAACATCCATGCGGAAAAATTGCTGTTGTCCTTATAAGTACCTATCTTCAACTTGACCGTGATGTAGGTATCCTGCATGATTTCTTCGGACACAGCGAAATTATGCAGAATGGAATAGATGTAAGAAAACACCCCTTTTCGGGTAGCTTCGTACATCTCAGCAAACGCCTGTTCATCCCCCTGTTTGATGCGTTGCACCAACCTTTCCTGCCTTAATCTGTTCACAATTACTCCCTCAATGCAACTTAACTTCCGCTAGCCTTTCAAACATTAAACACAGTGTAAACAAGTTTTATTGGCTAAAACTAAAATTAGTGCAAAAAAAATATCATTACCAAACAACAAGTTTGATGTCAGTGACATTATACCACAGTTTTGCTTCAATTTGAACAAAACTGAATGATGTTTATTTTCATTATATAAAAAATCCCCGAAAATTCGGGGATTTGATTAGTCTGTAAATTCAGTTTGCACCACCGTCATTGATGAACAGTACACCCAGTGTACTTTCACCGCAGTGAGTAGTTATTGTACAGCCTGCCGTTGTTTCCAGTACTTCGTCAAAAATACCTCTTGACTTGACCATTTCAATGACCTGGTTTACAAGTTCGGGATCGGTCTTGGTGTGAGTTACGAAACATCTGCGCTTGTCGGGATTGTCGTACTTTTCAAAGATGTCATCAACATACTTTTTAAGACATCTTGAAAAACGTCCGATGTACTTCTTGCCTACTCCCATTGCACCGTCACGCACTTCAATACTGGGCTTTATTCCCAGTACGTTTGCGCCAAGGTAGGCAACGGAAGAACATCTGCCGCCCTTGTAAAGAAATTCCAATGTATTGACAACAAAGGACGCCTGAACGTAAGGCACACGCTTTGTAACCTTTTCAACGATTTCCGGTGCAGACAAACCTTTTTCTACAAGTTCCGCTGCATAGATGATGAGCAATGCCATGCCTGTAGACAAACTCATTGTGTCCACAACGTAGACATTGGGCAACTGCTTGGATGCCTTGACGGCATTACCGTGCGTTACACTCATCGAATCAGAGAGATTGAAGTGAATTACGCTTGCGCCCTCATCGGTAAACTTCTTGAAAAATTCGTAGTAATCCATTTCGCTGCGTGCAGCAGATTTAGGCAACTTCTTGGTCTTTTCGTAATACTCATAGATGTCGTCAGGTTCAATGTTTACGCCGTCAACACGGTTGTCTTCGCCCAGCGAAACAAACAATGGCATTATCTGCACATTGTATTTCTCTTTAAGTTCCTTAGATAAATCGCAAGTACTGTCCGCTGATATTACAATCTTCATATCGTTTACCGCCTATTGTCAATTTATTGCTAGAAAAATTATAACACACACCAATGCAAAAAACAACAGCAAACAGGCAAATTTGCCTTTCAGTTTACTTTAACTTAAAATACCGTACTAAACGAATTGCGCCCGTCAATTGCGGTTTTTGTTGATGTGGATGTCAACATCTCCCATCACGGTGATGTGATTGTCTGCAATGAGCAGGCCGCCGCAGTGGTACATTGCGTAAACGGGAACGCCCAGTTCCTTTAACGCACGCTGTGTACACTGCTGCTGTATTTCCGAATGTGTGTAATGTACTTCAAGATCGAACCCGTCAAGAATACCAACGCCGTGGTAAATACCGTAACTGTCGTAGTCGTCGTCGGGTGTGATGTGATAGGTTGCAAATTGAAACATTGCACCAGCCGAAACACCGATCAATACACCATTGAAATTTTTGACAACATCCGTCAATCCCTTAGTTTCAAGACGTTCTGTTATTTTTTCCGGCAAACCGCCCGTAAACATCACAATGTCAGCCGATTCAATCTTTTTCCTTGAAATGTCGCTGTCGTCGGTAAAATAATTTACCCACGAAATGTCTTCTTCCTTGATTCCGTATGCCAGAAAAGGTGCAATACAATTGGGATACTTCTCACCATTTACGCCGTACAGACATTGCCAGTCGGCGTCACACGCTACTTCATGGTCCCTGTAAGCGTAGGGAACAATGGTAACCTTGCTGTCGGGCTTGATGTAAGGCGCAAGTTTGTCGTGCGCCCAGTCTTCGTGAAAATTGTAGTAATTCAGTAAAACGTTTACCATAAAACACCTCTTGTTTCATTGTAACATTTTTCCCTACAAAAATCAAGCGACACTGTAAATGAAAATGCCGCCCAATGTGACACTAGACTTTGAAACCTGATTATTTAACGTCAAGTGTAATTTGCATTGCATTGTTACATTAGAAAAAAGACGTCGCAACTTTGTTGTGCGACGTCTTGCAATGTTACTTCTTCTTGGGCTTGGTGTTGTTTTTTCTTGCAGTATTTGTACTACTACCGTGTTTGTAGGTGGTTTTCTTTGGGAAAGAATTGCTTGTACCGCCCTGTGTTTTAGCGGTACGTCCGTTGATTTTACCACTTTTTCTTTCGTTTGTCTGCTTACCGTATCTGTTGGCAACAGCTTCTTCGTGAGTAGGTTTTATAAGGCAATGTTCGCCAAATCCGATGAGGTCTGTGCGCCCTGCCCTGATCAGCGCTTCTTTTACAATGTGGTAATTTGTCTTTTTGCGATACTGCATCAGTGCACGTTGCATCATCTTTTCTTCCTTGGTGCGTGGAACATACACCTCCTTCATTGTGTCGGGATCAATGCCCGTGTAATACATACACGTGGACCTTGTAGACGGAGTTGGATAGAAATCCTGCACCTGTTCGGGCATGTAATTGATGGACTTGAGATACAATGCAAGGTTGATTGCATCTTCAAGCGTACAACCGGGATGAGAAGATATCAGATAGGGAACAAGATACTGTTTCTTGTTTAGTTTTTGATTGATTTCGTCAAACTTCTTCTTGAAATCAAGATAAACTGAAAAAGGCGGTTTGTTCATCTTAGACAACACATTGTCTGAAACGTGTTCCGGAGCAACCTTCAACTGTCCGCTTACATGATGTTCAACAAGTTCACGCAGGAATCTGTCTGACTTGTCGTACATGATGTAGTCGAAACGTATTCCCGAACGAACAAACACTTTCTTGACGCCCTCCAGACTACGCAATGTTCGCAGCAAGTCAATGTATTCTTCGTGGGAAACTTCCAGCGCAGGGCACTTCTGCCATCCCATACAGTTTCTTGTGGTGCAAACGCCTTGTTTTAACTGTTTGTGACAGGCAGGGTCACGGAAGTTGGCGGTCGGACCTCCCACATCGTGAATGTATCCCTTGAAATCCTTGTCGGCAATCAGTTTCTTTGCTTCTTCGACGATGTTTTCTTTACTGCGTTTCTGCACTACCCTTCCTTGATGGTAGGTGATTGCACAGTAATTGCAGTTGCCGAAACATCCTCTTACCGACGTCAACGAAAACTTGACTTCTTCGATTGCAGGCACACCCTTGGTGTACATTGGGTGGTAGGTGCGTTCGTAAGGCAATGAGTACACTTCGTCCATTTCCTTTGAAGAGAGTGGAAACTGCATCTTGTTTTGCACCAGATATCTGTCGCCGTGTTTCTGAACAAGTATACGACCGACAATGGCGTCGTTGTTTTTTGCTTGCTCATTGAAAGCCTTGACGTATTCTGCCTTATTTGTGGAAACATTTTCAAAGGACGGGCAGAACGCCACTTCGCCTTGTTCTATTTCCTGGCGGAGTTTTTTTGAAAGGTCGCCAAATTTAGAAAGGTAGCAAGTACCCCTTACGTCACGGATTTTCGACAAGGGAATACCCTTTTTTAGCATTGTGCAAATTTCCCTTAAAGGACGTTCGCCCATGCCGTAAATCAGCAAATCCGCACCGCTTGACACCAATATACTGGGAAGCACCTTGTCAGCCCAGTAGTCGTAATGGGCAAATCTTCTCAGCGACGCTTCAATACCGCCAATTACAATGGGACTGTCGGGGTACAATCGCTTTAAATTGCGACAGTAAACGTCCACACACCTGTCAGGACGTCTGCCCATTTCGCCACCTTCACTGTACACGTCACGTGTTCGACGAATCTTTGCCACTGTGTAGTTGTTTACCATGCTGTCAACAACGCCGCTTGTGACGAAAAATCCGTATTTGGGCTGCCCGAATCTTTGGTAATCGCTGTCACTCATCGGCTGAGGAAGCATGGCAATCTTCAGACCTTCCTGTTCAATGACTCTTGAAACAATTGCATGACCAAAGGACGGATGATCCACATACGCCTCACCAATTACATATACGATGTCCGGTTGACATCCCAGTTCTTCTCTAGTTACAGGTAAAAACATAACCTACCGCCATTTAAGATATACGTCAATTATACCACAACAACGTACATACTACAATTGTTTGCCGCAATTTGTATTGTCGTCAGTTTTGAAACATTGTTTCAACAAAAAAACGAACCTGCAAAAGCAAGTTCGTTTTAAATTGTACAGAATTAGTCAGCAGTTCCCAGTCTTGCCTGCACGAAACTTGTAGGCAACACTACAGACAACATGAATGCGAAAATCAATGTCAACGCAAGCAATCCGCCCAGGGTTACAGCGATAAACAATGAGTACAGCAAGGGCACGAAGATGAGCATTGCAACTGCATTTGCTACCGAACAGAGAATGTGGTTTATCACACAATTACCTGTCAGCGCACGGACAATCAACACTACCGCACCAAGCAACGCAGTCCACAAGAACATAAATGATGTACCTGCCAGCACAAAAGTTGTGAGCACTGCAAATATAAGGTTTATCAGCACGCCTGCTGTAAGGTGATTTACCGTTACATTTACACTCTTGAACTTTTTGAAACAGTAGAACAATTCCACAGCAAGTACAATGACGAATGCAACTGCAAATGGGATACCTGCATTGAAGGCACGAAGTCCGGTCAGATTCCATGTTGTTCCTGCAATCAATGCAGTCAGGTAACTTATTCCGAAACCAAGTACTGCCGACACAACGATAGTACCGAAAATAATTGCCAAAGCAAGCAGCATCTTTCTGATACTGAGCAATCCCTTTACCTTCAACAAGATTACTGCAAGAAGGAAAGCGACAACAGCAACGATAGCAAGCACTACCGCCGTTGTTTCGCTGTACACTGCAAGGACACCGGGCAGAATGTTGAAGAACACTGCATCCTGAGTATCATCAAAGTAATTCATGTCAGCGTACTTGGCATCTGAGGTGTATTCATTGATGATGGGAAGTATTTGTTCGCCGTAATGCTGAATACTGTTTACGTCAATGTTGGACAAATTGTCTTCAGGTACGTGGTAGTAATTGATGTTGTCAAGCGTTGAGAAGTTGATGCCAGCCTTGCCGATTTCCAACATTGTTGTAAAGTCGGTAAAGTTTGTCATCACCGAATACACCGCTGTTGCTACCGAATATGTCATGGGAAGGCTTGCCTTGTTGTACAGCTCAATCACCTTTCCGTTGTTCTTGCTGGATTCGAACATATAGGCAGGGCCTTTAACTCCACGGGCTTCCACATTGATTACGAAATTGACGTTGTTCTTTACAATTTCGTTATTTTGAGCCTCCATCAATGCCCCGTACATGCCGGTTTCTTCTGCATCAGTAAAGCAAAGATAAATACTTGTTTCCAATTCGTTAGCGTTGGAATCAGCAAACAAACGTGCAATTTCTAACAGTGTTACAACGCCGAATCCGTCATCACCTGCGCCGTACGAACCGGGCACTTCACCTGGTCGTGAAGCATGGCCTCTTGAATCGTAGTGAGCCATCAACAAAACGCCCGTCTGACTCTTGCCGGGAATTTCCACCCACAAGTTCTTTATGTCGTATTCAATGGGCTTGGTCTTGTCAAGTGTGCCGTCAGCATTAATTGCCCCCATAAAATCTGTTTCTTCTGCAGCCCAGTTGTGTTCTTCGACATCCAGTCCCATTTCTGTAAGGGCATCCTTTATGTAAAGACGTACTTTTTCATGAGCTTCTGAATCAAACACAGAATGTGGTTCAGCTGCAATAGTCTCAAGATGTTTAAGCGCATTAGTTGCGCTGAATGTTGTCATGTCGTCCGCTGCTGTGGGGATTGCAAGAATACAAACTCCCGTTACAATACTTACAGCAAGCACCAGTGCTGTGATTGTCAAAGAAATATATTTACGCATAATCTTTCTCCTTAAACATTAGAAAATGATACACCGATTTTTACCATTTGTCCAGCAATTTTGATGGCTTGCACAGAAAGTTAGTACACTATATAGCTAACGAAACAACAAAAACCACCCACAAAAGGCAGCATCACACCTAAAATTCCAGAGAGATGAATTGTCAAATCAAGTGCAACAGTTAGAGAGATTTTCAAGGAACAAATCTTGTGGTGTATGGTAATGCAAAACTTTCTTGGGCCTGGCGTTAATTAACGCCAGGTTCTTTTTTAATGTTGCGGGACT
>DVLO01000025.1 GCA_018715495.1 Candidatus Limihabitans stercoravium
AGTCCCGCAACATTAAAAAAGAACCTGGCGTTAATTAACGCCAGGCCCAAGAAAGTTTTGCATTACCATACACCACAAGATTTGTTCCTTGAAAATCTCTCTAACTGTTGCACTTGATTTGACAATTCATCAGTTATTTAATTGTAAACAAATTTGTAATTTACATCTGATTTAATTCAGATTACTTCTGTGTGGCTGTTACGTCAATGTAATTTGCAAGCATTTCAACGTAATCCTGTTGTTGACTGGCAATAAGATTTCCCTTGGAAATGTTGAGTTGCAAGCAGTAGGCGTTCTTGGTACAACCGACATAGTCACGCATTACGATGTTGATACTGTCAAGGTCTTCCGAACCGACAAGGCTTACAAGGTAGTTGTTCATGTTGTCGTTGTGTGTACGTTCTCTGAATTTAGGACCACGCAAATACAAACCGTCTGTCAATTGACCTTGCAGTACAAACAAACCGTATCCCTTTTCATTGTACATGTCAATGTAGGTGGGCAGGGCATTGGCAATGTAGTTTGCCGAAGAACCCTTGTTCAGTTTGGAAATGTAGAAGGAGTGCAATGAGCTGTTTGTACGGTTGCCCAGGTCGTCATTACGCTTGAAGATGTACTGTTTGTCCAGTGCATCGTTACTGTCGCTACCCCAGAATATTATACATTTGCCTCTTGCCGAATTAAGCGTGAGATTGGAAATGTAGTCTTTGTCCGAAGTGGAAGCCGAACGGTTTTTTACAACGTAACTACTTGCAAGTTTTTCATCAAGCAGTTCAACAACAGCTTCCTGAGCACCTTCGCCCTTGAAGTGTTCGAAGTCCAACAGAAGTGTTTCGGTCTTGTGCGCCGACAGGAATTTTATAAAATCGTCGATTACATCTTCCAGTGATACACCCTTAGAAATTCCGTGGTAAATTACAAGGTCGTCGCCTGCCTTCTGTACACGCAGGTCGAAGTAGCGTGTTCCGCACGACAGCTGATCAGTGATGTTCTTGTCTTGCGTTTCGGCAAACCACGGCATGTCGTAAGAACCTGCGTCATGGGAACCCGGTATTGCGATGTTCTTGATCTTGGTATTGCTGCTGATCATGCTCATCCAGCTGGAAAGAGCTTTAACAGGTTCTGCGTTGTCTGGGTTGGAGTTGGCATATGTGCTCATTATCAATGTGGTAAGCAGTATCACAAGGATTATTGCACAGCCTATTGATATACGAATTTTGTAAGATTTGCTCATTGGTATTGTTACCTCTGTAAATGTTGATGCGTATATAATATTAGCAAGAAACAGTGTAAAAGTCAAATAAAAAAGCCTTTCCGGGCGGAAAGGCTTTTGTTTTAGTTGTTTAGGTTACGCTTTCTTTTTAAAGAACAACTTTACAACAATTACAATCAACAATGCTGCAACAAGCAATGCACTGGAGATGATTGATACCAACAAAGCAACGTCAATGTTGTTTTGAGAAGGAGTTGTAGGTTCTTCTTCCTCTTCTTCCTCTTCTTCAGGTTCGTTTACGTCTGTCAGTCTGTAATCTACAAGCTGTACGTTGTCGAAACCTTCAAGTTCAAGTTCGTCAAGTTCGGTGTAACCGGAAGCAGCAGTGTAGGTGAGGTCATCAGCTTCCTTGCTGCCTTCAACGTCACGGGTGTAAGTTCCGATTTGTGTGTAGGTTGCTTGGTCGAAGTAAACAGTACCTTGTTGTACTCCTGTTGCTGTGCCGTCTGTAACAGATGCGTCAATTGCGCCGTTGAACAGAGCAAGTTTTACTGTCTTAGCATTGTCGCCTGTAGCAACTACGAAGTAGTAACGTGTCCAACCGTTTTCGTTTGTCAACATGTTGAACTTTTCATCATCGATAGGATTGGAAACCTTAGCGGTGTAAGCCTTGTAGATGATGTTGTCTTCTTCGCTTGTAAGATCTTCGTACAGGTAAACGTAAGGAACAGCGTTTCCTTCACCCTTAGCCAATACGGAAATTACCGTTACAGTGTTTGCATTGAGTGTAATGGATTGTGACAAGTAACCGAAGGAGGTTGCCACGTTGTTTGTAATCTGAAGTACCGACTGCTTAGATGTGTCGTAAGTGGGTGCATCGGCGTAACCAAGGTAAACACCGCTTGTAACACTGTTGGGGGCGTGGGGTACAGTTACATTGTCTACGTATTGACCGTCGAATGTGTTGTCACGTCCGTCATTGTAGATGAGGTTGCTACCTGCAAATACAGGTGTCCAGCTGGAAGGAAGCAACAATCCTTCGCCGGGGCTGTTTGTTACAATGTCATCGAAAGAACCGTTTGTTACGGACATCGAACTTGATGTATCGAAGTCGTACTTCGTAACGTATGTTCCTGTTGATGCTTCAGCGTATTCACGCTGAGAAATTTCTTCAACCTTTACTGTTGTGAAGTAAGCAGAGCCATTAGCAATAGTGGATTCCTGGCTTACTGTGTAACCGTTTCTCTGACCAAATACAACAAGGACTCTTACAGATGTACTTGCTTCACCCGGTTTCAGGTAGAAGTGGTACTGTGACCAACCGTTGTTTTCGTCCTTGGAAATGTCTTCTACAGCCTTGATGCTTGAGAAAGAAGCAATGTGATCATCTTCGGAACCTGTTTCAATGAGGTAGATGTTTGTAGCAGCGTAAGCATTGTTACCTATTGTTCTTACCCACAGACTGAGGTGCAATTGCTTGTTAGTGGAAGGACCTTCAACGTTGATTTCGTCGGAAAGAGCGGAAACTTCCGTTCTGTTTGTACCGTCATTTGACATTGAATACAGCACTTCTTCGTTTGTAAGGAAGGGTGAGTAAGTTGTTCCGTCAACCTTGGAAACATCACTGCTCATGTATGTCTGGTTGGAAAGTGTAGACATTTCACCGCTGTTTTGGTTCATGTCAGCAGTTGTTGTAACGTTGTCTGTTGTTTCCGATTCGATTACGTAGCAGGTATGGTCGTCTTCATCTTCAATTGTTTCCTGCTTCAAGCGGTAGTCGTTAGCTGTAACATCGCTGTCGTACTTAACGTCGTCAATGAACAGTGTACCTGTTGCAGTTTCGTTTTTGTAAATGTTACCAAGACCGATGTTTGCGTAAATTGTCTTGCTGCTTGATGTCTGGTTGAAGATGTAGAATTCAAATGTTTGCCATTCGCCCTTGGTGTCGATACCGAACTGGTAAGCGTACCAGTACTGGATACCGCTGTTGGAAACTTCCAGTGCACTTGACGAATTGTATTTAAACATTGCAAAAGCACCGGCACCTGTCACGTCAACAGTCTTCAAAGAAACAGTCAGTTTAATTGATGTGGATGAAGGAACAGAGAAGCTCTGAGAATAGATACTTGCAGCGTAATCTGTCTTGTTGTGAATCATGTACACATTCTTTTCAGTTTCGCTGTCACCGGGGATGCCGGGGTTAGTGATTTCTACGCCCAAAGTTTTGAGATCGCTGTTTACGTCTTCCCAATTTTCTTCAGAAGTATCGATAACACCCATTACTGTCTGGTTGTTAGTGCTGATTGTGGTGTAGCCTTGAGAAAGCGATGTTCCCGAACCGGTAGGTGCTTTGTAGCCGTATTTAGACCAGTTGGTTGCACTCCACGGATAGGAAACTTTTTCTTCGTTTACGTATTCGAAGTTACCGTTTTTGATTGTAAGTCCTGATGTGTCTACACTAGGATTGTTGTTGTCAGCAATGAACTTGTCTTCGACAGGTTTCAAAGCAAGAATCAACGATACTGCGATTACGATTGCCGTAACTACACAAATTACAGAAATGACCAACGCCTTTTTAGCGTTTTGGCTCAAACCTTTTTTTGCTGTTGCAGAAATGTTTTTGCTCATACTTTATCATTACCTTTAATTATTTTCTTGGTATGTTTTGGTACATACATATTGACATTTTAATACAAACTAAAATAAAAATCAATTAATTTAGCGCATAAATTGAAATATTCCTTGGGAGGAAGGACATTGACGGCGAACAAAAAGGTTCTGTGTGTATTGGGCGGGTTGCTTGGCGGTTTCGTCAACGGGCTGATTGGCGGAGGCGGAGGCGTAGTTGTTGTGTTGTTGCTTACAAAACTTTACGGTCTTTCTACAAAGAAAGCGCAGGCAACGGCATTGCTTGTGATACTTCCGCTGACAGTGCTGAGTGCTGTCGTGTACGTCGGTAAAGGTGTTGACTGGTCGTTGGTATTGTCAACGTCAGTGGGCTTTACTCTTGGCGGGATTGCAGGAGCATTGTTGCTAAACAAACTTGCGTCTGACACAGTTAGAAAAATATTCGCCTTGTTGCTCATTGCAGGTGGTATCAGAATGTTGTTTTTCTGAAATCCTGAAATGCACAATGTAGCGAATATTATACATCATTTAGTAATATAGTGCAATACTTTTTTGAGGATAAAAGCATGTTTTTAAGCGGTGTTTTTGGTTTTTTGGCAGGAATAGTAGGCGGCATGGGAATGGGCGGCGGAACGGTACTTGTTCCGTTGCTTGGATTTTTAGACATTCCGCAACGTCAGATACAGGCAATAAATCTCATTTGTTTTCTGCCCATGAGTATTGTGGCGTTGGGATTTCATTTCAAAAACGGACTTGTAAAAACAAAAAACATTTTATATACCATCATCCCTGCCTGTCTGACTTCGGTAGGGGGAGCGATACTTGCACAACATCTTGACAACAAGATACTGAAGATACTTTTCGCTTTGTTTATATTGTTTGTAGGCGTCAGGATGCTGTTCGGCGGCAAGAAGTCGAAAAAACAACTTACCGCCCGACACAATCCTTTACTGTGGCGTCACCAGTTTTCAAGATCGTTCATACGTTCACGTATTTTAGAAAGAGATCGTGTTTCTATGCGTGAAATGTAACTGCGGCTGATGTTGAGTTTTCTTGCCGTCTGCAACTGCGTCAATGGAGCTTCGCCCGTAAGTCCGTATCTGAGCAGTATTATTTCCTTTTCACGCTGAGACAACGTCTTGTCTATCAGTTCAAGCAACTTGTCTTTCAGTATTGACAACTCAACTTTTTTGAATACGCTTTCCTCATTGATGGACAGCACGTCCATCAATGTGTATTCATTGCCTTCGTTATCCGTTCCCAGTTGTTCCTGAAGGTGCACCGTGTTCTGGTAACGTTTGTTGCTTCTGAGAGACATCAGTATTTCGTTTTCGATACAGCGGGCAAGGTAGGTCGCCAGGTTTGTTCCCTTGGAAAAACTGAAACTTTCCACACCTTTAATCAATCCTATAGAACCGATGGATATGAGGTCGTCAAGGTCGTTTCCCTTGCCGTATTTTTTAGCAATGTGAGCAACAAGGCGCATGTTGTGACAGATCAGTTTTTCACGTGCCGCAACGTCGCCTTTCTGCATGTCTTCAATACATTGCTTCTCTTCTGCAGCGCTCAGCGGACGTGGGTAACTTCCGTTGGTGAAGTAGCCTGTAAAAAACAGTATTTTTCTTAAAAATTCTAAAATTACTTCCAGCATTTTCCTTCCTTTGTACTATTGTTATGACAGCAGGAGCCCGATGTTGACAAATTAAACAATTTTTCGTAGCGGGTGCCCTATATATATAATAAGGATAAGGAAGGCGCAATCGGTAGCGCTGTACAGTTGACAAATGCTGACAACGGGTATATAATCTTGTGCGGTAAGAGACAGTCGGATGATTGCGGGAGGAAACTCACGAGGAAAGTCCGAGCACCAGAGAGCAAGGGCGCAGGGTAACGCCCTGTGAAGGCGACTTCAAGGAAAGTGCAACAGAAATAAACCGCAACGGCTTGCCGTTGTAAGGGTGGAAATGTAGGGTAAGAGCCTACAAACGCTATGGCGACTGTGCGTTCATGTAAACCCCGTCCGGTGCAAGAAATGAGACCAAATACCTGCTCGGTATCTCGACACATTCGCTTGAGGTCGGCGGTAACGCCGATCCTAGATAGATGATCATCCAAGACAGAACTCGGCTTACAGACTGTACTCTTATTACATCGCAGATCTAAGGTAACAACTTGGATCTGCGTTATTTTTTTTCTTTTGCGGCGGGTATTTGCTTTTCAAACGATGGCAGTTGTGCTACAATGTGGGGCATGAAATGTCAACTGTGTCCAATAAACTGCAATGTGGACAGATCAATCACCAAGGGTGCGTGCAAGTGCGGACAGCTACCCGTAGTTGCAAGAGTGTCCCGTCACATGTGGGAGGAACCGTGTATTTCCGGAACAAACGGAAGCGGCACGGTATTTTTTTCGGGCTGCAATCTCAACTGCCGTTTTTGTCAGAACCGTGAAATTTCCCGCACCGGTAAGGGTGTTCCGCTTACAGTCAGTCAACTTGCCGACGTGTTTTTGAGTGTTTCGGAAAGCGGTGTTCACAACATCAACCTTGTGACGCCACAGCAATTTTCCGACGTCATTGCCCAATCTCTTGAAAAGGTAAAACACAAACTGCGTGTTCCCGTCGTGTACAACACTAATTCCTACGAAAAGGTGGAAGCCCTGCAACGTCTTTGCGGGCTGGTAGACGTGTATCTTCCCGACCTGAAGTTTTTTAGCGCTGAACTGGCACGTAACTACTGCGGAAGAAGTGATTACTTCGACGTTGCCACACGTGCCATCACCGAAATGCGGCGGCAGCAACCCGTCAACAGGTACGATGAGGGTATCATTGCACGTGGCGTAGTGTTGCGACATCTTGTGTTGCCTTCTTCCGTAGAAGACAGTAAATTGGTTCTGGACTGGATTGCTCAATTTGACAAATCAATGCCTGTCAGCCTGATGGCGCAGTACTTTCCGCCTCATCACGACGACAAGTATCCACAGTTAAACAGACGGCTTACTGTACGTGAGTACAACAACATCAGAGAGTATTTTACAAACGTAGGCCTTACTGAAGGTTACGAACAGGATCCCGGGAGCGCAACTGCCGATTACGTTCCGGATTTCGATGTGGAAAACATTCAGCAATTATATGAAAATCTGAAAAAATTGTAAAAGGATAAGAGTATGAAAAAAGTTAGTTTGCTGCAACTTTTTTGGACATTCTTCAAGATAGGGGCTTTTACATTCGGTGGCGGTTACGCCATGATTTCGCTGCTGTCGGAAGAACTTGTAAAGAACAAAAAGTGGATTACTGATGCCGATATGCTTGACATGATCGTCATTGCCGAATCCACTCCCGGCGTCATTGCTGTAAACACAGCAACAGGCGTAGGGCTTAAAACAAGAGGATTTTGGGGTTCCATTATTGCAACCTTGGCAGTTGTATTGCCTTCTTATATAACCATTTCGGTGGTCTATTTCGTAATCACCGCACTTGAAGGTAACATCTGGTGGAATTCGGCAATGAAGGGAATCAATGCTTGCGTTACCGTGCTGGTGGTCAATGCCTTTTTAAAGATGGTCAAGCAACTTCCACGCAACTGGTTCAGTGCCATCATGCTGATTGTTGCCTTTGGTATCGCTACATTCATCCCTGCTGTAAATGTAATACTTCTCATTCTGGCAGGAGCGGTAATAGGTATTGTAATTGCATGTATCAGTCGTGCAAGACATCCCATGGTCAATGTGGACAATGTCGAACAATCGTCTGAAAAGGAGGACGAATAATGGAATTTTTACTGTTGTTTTGGGAATACTTCAAGATAGGATTGTTCACAATAGGCGGTGGGTACGCAATGCTACCCATGGTTAAGCAAATCGTGTTGGAACATGGCTGGATAGAAAACACTCAACTCATCAGCTTTATAGGTATTTCGGAATCCACTCCAGGACCGTTTGCCATCAACCTTGCTACATTTGTCGGAATGGAAGTGGGCAGGGCTCAGGCTGAAGGAACAATGGGTATCATCCTTGGCTTTGTCGGATCGGCAATTGCAACGTTTGCAGTGGTGTTGCCTTCCCTTGTAATCATCATGATTGTAATGAGATTGTTTGCCAAGTTCAACAACAATTTCTACGTGCAAAATGCTCTTGTGGGAATACGGCCCGTGGTTGTAGGATTGATTCTGTCAGCCGTGTTAACCATAGGTTTTGCCGTGTTTTTCCCCAAACTGGATTTCGGAAATCTGTCTGCGGATGGATTCAGTCAGTTCAATTGGGTGTCGCTGCTGATGTTTGTTGCAATGTTTGTGGTATCACGAATCAAGTTTAAAGGCAAAAAAATGCATCCCATTGTACTTATAGTATCATCTGCGGTGCTTGGAATTGTGGTGTTTGGCGCCTTTGGTGTGGTTGAGTAGCGAAAAAATTGTATCAATGGTTCGCATGTGATACCTTTGAGAGCCTAAACATTTAACGTTGTTTTAAGGTTGAAATGGTAAAATCTAAAAAAATAAAGGTAGAATATAGTGCTTCATTGGCTACAATGAGTATTGAAATACCCGAATTTATCTTTATAAAATAATTTAGGGTTGGTAATTTTGCACTTGCGTGTGCTCAACCTTGAATGAAAGGCAAATTTTAACATATTGATGTTCAATTTTGTATTATTTGTGTAAAAAAGTTTGCTTTTTATTTAATGTTGTGTTAATATTGTGTAAACAACGGGGGTTGTTTACTTATAAACTTTGCCAAGTGGCATTTTCAATTACTAACAGAGGAGCGACAACAATGGAATTCAGAGAAAAAATCAAGTTTGTAAGAAACAAATTGTATCTCAGTCAAGAGATGCTTGCTAAGGAACTGGGTGTTGCATTCGCAACAGTCAATCGTTGGGAAACAGGCAGATGTAAGCCCAACTACCAGACTCAACGCAAATTTGCTGAGTACTGCAAGGCTAACGGCATTTCTTTTGAAGACTGATTGTTCGGTTAGCAACTGAATGCTATATTTCGCTGAAAAACTCGCTTGATTTTGTAGAGTGGGTTTTTTTGCTTTTTTTCGACCTCATTACGTTTTGTGCCACAAAGCACGATTCGTTGTTTTCCGTTGGAAAGAAGCGGTGTAATTAATTGTAAATTAAAAGCGGGGTTTCTGTACTTCAACAGAAACCCCGCAGTTTTTTTGTCTATTTGCCCATTGTAGCAAAAGTAATCACAAAGGACAGAACACATGCCACAAATGCAATGCACACGAATACCAGCGCAACCCATCTGATGGACAATTTGTTCAGACGGAATTGGTAGGTCATCTGTGCAAGAGCACCTGTCAGCGGCATAAGATTCAATATGGCAACAATGACTGCAACAACGGACAGGAGCGCTTTGGCGTTACCTGTTGCGACGCTGAGCAAGATGGTCGCAACGGACATCAATACGGAAAAGATGCTGAGCCCTATGCTCATCTTCCCGAAGCGTTTACTTCTGGCAGCAAGTTCCGGGTCGTTTTTAATTTTCAGGAACCTGATCCACCCGAACAGGTATTCGGAAAACAATCTGGAAAGTCTCATAATCTTCCCTCCTTTATTTTGGTGGGTCTATGTTAACAGATATGTGGGTGAATGTCAATAGTCTTTGAGCGGTTTTGTCGTATTTATTGCGTGTAAAGTTGCACGAAATGTCCGCTATTTGCTTTAATGTTGTATTCGAATGGGTACTGCCGTACGGGCGCTTGGTATGCTTTGTCTATACACCAATAGTAAAACGGATGCCCATTACTGACTGCGATGTGGTGGTGGAATCACCCATGAGTTGCAGTTAAATTCAATTTAAAGAAAAAAAGCAACAACCGAAGTTGTTGCCTTGTGGTGCATACGATTGGGTACTGCCGTACGGGCACTTGGTATGCTTTGTCTATACACCAATAGTAAAACCGGCTACCCATTACCGACTGCGATGTGGTGGTTGGAATCACCCATGAGTTGCAGTTAAATTCAATTTAAAGAAAAAAAAGCAACAACCGAAGTTGTTGCCTTGTGGCGCATCCGATTGGATTCGCAAGGAGCGAAGCGACGGAATAGCGAGCACAGAAAAGAAGTGCAGTTGTAATTCAAGGACGAATGCGAGCGTCACCAACGACTTGTCGTTGGTTTGAATCCTTAAAGAAAAAAAAGCAACAACCGAAGTTGTTGCCTTGTGGCGCATCCGATTGGATTCGAACCAACGACACCAGGCGTCGGAGGCCTGTGCTCTATCCAACTGAGCTACGGGTGCATGTCTGCAATCATTATAGCAAACATTTACCCTTTTGCGCAACCAATTGAGCGATTTATTGCAATTATTTGTAGTTCAATGCTTCTTCCATCTTCTTGCCTGGCTTGAAGTACACAACATTCTTGGAAGGGATAGTCATCTTCTTGCCGCTGGAAGGATTGGTACCTTGTTTTTCCTTGCGTTCCTTTACCTTGAAAGAGCCAAAGCCTACAAGAGTGACGTCGTCGTCATTCTTCAATGCGTAGGTGATTGCATCAAGAATTGCGTTGAGATGTTTCTGAGTTTCTTCTGTTGTTGCACCG
The DNA here is from genome assembly GCA_018715495.1 of Candidatus Limihabitans stercoravium. Classification (GTDB taxonomy): domain Bacteria; phylum Bacillota; class Clostridia; order Christensenellales; family CAG-314; genus Limihabitans; species Limihabitans stercoravium. The sequence continues at coordinate 10,395 of DVLO01000025.1, forward strand.
GTAATCTGACGTGCGTAGTTTACAAGTTGATTTTTGTTCATGGTTAGCTCCTTTAGAGTTTTTTTTGACACTTTTATTATGTATTTGTTGCGTTGTGGATATACTTTAACAGCAAACAAAAATTTGTGTGACAAAGTCACTTTACCCATTGACAATTAAAATGTTTGTGTTAAAATTAGGGTATAGTAAAAGGAGGTTTACACCCATGCAACTTAAAGGAAGCAAGACAGAACAAAATCTCATTGCAGCATTTGCTGGTGAAAGTCAGGCAAGAAATAAGTACGATTACTTCGCATCCAAGGCTAAGAAAGAAGGTTACGAACAAATTGCCGCTATTTTCCAGGAAACAGCATTGAATGAAAAGGAACACGCTAAAATGTGGTTCAAGTTGTTCCATGGTATTGACGGAACAATGGAAAACCTGTTGGATGCCGCTGCTGGCGAAAACTACGAATGGACAGACATGTACAAGAACTTTGCAGATGTCGCTGATGAGGAAGGATTCCACGACATTGCCGCTAAGTTCCGTACAGTAGGCAAGGTAGAACAACATCACGAAGAACGTTACCGTAAACTTGCCGAAAACATTAAAAACGGCACTGTTTTCCAAAAGGGCGAAGAAACAGTTTGGGTTTGCCGTAACTGCGGACACATTCACGTTGGTAAGAACGCTCCTCAGGAATGTCCCGTTTGCAACCATCCTCAGGCTTACTTCGAAGTCAGAAAAGAAAACTACTGAGATTTGTTTTAAGTTAAAGACCGGGTTTCATACCCGGTCTTTTCAGCGTCGGAAATTACTTGCCGTGCTTTTCTGTCCGGGGAATGTTGTTTAAGATAGGTATTTGGTGTGTTGTGCAGTTGAAGTGTGAGAAAATGGAAAGATACAGTGCAAGTGGTGTTGTGTTTATTGCGGTAACAGATCAAAACTTTGCTTTCATCAATCGAAATAAACTCCGCCTCTGCAATGCGTTTAAAACTAAAGGGCTGTCGTCCTAAGTGTTACAAGATACAGGTAAACAATGCAATGTAGTTGTCAACAATCAGCACAGTACAATTGACTTTTCGGTATAAAAGTGTTACAGTAAAACAGTATGAAAAATATAGAACAAGAACTTAAATTACAACTTACTGAGCGTGAATACAACGTTCTTCACGCCCTTGGGGACGGGCTTGATGTCGAACAGGTGAATTACTACTTCTACTACGACAACATGCCGTTGAAAACAATGGTTCGTATACGCAAGAAACAAGGTGTTTACACGCTGTGCTACAAGGATTCTCTGTCGCAGCGCAATTCCGTTTCCGTGTGTCGTGAACTGGAATGTGAAATAACCGAAGGGCTTGCAAAAAGTTTTATGGAAAAGGGTATTTCTCAGCAACAGCTGATGACAATGCTCAACATTTCCATGCCCGAACCGTTGAGATGTATAGGAAATCTCACTACCATACGCAAGGTAATCAACATCGGCGGAATGAAGGTGGAGTTGGATCGCAACAGCTACCTGGGGGTTACCGATTACGAACTGGAGTGTGAGTGTGACAACGTCGAACAACTTGAAACTCTAAAAAACTATCTGCAATTTAATTACGGCATCACATTAAAGCCTTCATGTGCAAAAAGCAAGCGATTTGCTGAACGCTTGGCGGGCATACCCATGATGCTGGGGGAAAGGTAATGAAATCTTACAAATACATCATTTTTGACTTTGACGGAACGATAAACAACACGGCACCCGGTATTGTTGCAACCTTTAAGAAGGTGCTTGAAATGTACAATGTAGATTACAGCGGGGTGGATTTCAACAAGCACATCGGTCCACCGTTGGAATACAGTTTCAAGGAACTTGTAGGCGGTGACAGATGGCAGGAAGCATTGAACACTTATCGCCGTGTATTTGTGGAAACAGATGCAATCAGCAACAGTTTTCTCTACGACGGAATTGTAGATACGTTGAAGAAGCTCAATGAACACGGTTACATTCTGTCCGTAGCAACCAGTAAGTATGAACCATTTGCAATTCAGTCGCTGAAGATGTTGGGTATATCACAGTATTTCACCTGTCTTTACGGTCAGACGGAAAAACGTGGATTTAAAGATGAAATACTTGCGCAGTTGATTTCCGACAACGGTTGGGAGAAGAGTCGCTGCCTTATGATAGGGGATACTTGCTACGATGTCAACGGTGCTAAGGCAAACGGAATTGACGTCATGGCTGTGACCTATGGATTCGAATCGGAAGAAAAACTTAAACAAGCAAATCCCGATTACATCACTGACAGTACAAGGGGAATTTGCGATCTGCTTTTAGGGGATAAAGATGAAGAGAAGTGATTACAAACATTACGTAAAAAACGTAGCAGTACCAACAGTTGTTTACGGTGCAATCACCGGCGTTTTTGTGGGTACGTTGGTGTATTTTTTCAAAATTGTAGCCGATTGGCTGGTGGAAAAATCCACAGATATTTACACCTTTGTTTCAGCTAATCCGGCATTCGTGCCGCTGTTGCTGTTGGGATTGGTCGTTCTTGCTGTGATTGAATCGCTGCTACAGAAGTGGTCACCCGAAACACGTGGCGGTGGTATTCCACGAAGCGAAGGCGTATTGCGTGGATTGCTGACATTCCGTTGGCTTCGTACGGGCATTGCTGTAATAGTAAACAGTTTCATCAGTTTCTTCGCAGGATTGCCACTTGGTACCGAAGGTCCAAGCGTTTTGTTTGGTACGGCAATTGGTGCGGGAACATCAAATCTTCCGCTGTCGCACAACAGTTGGAGAAGATACATAATGACGGGTGGTGCATCGGCAGGTTTCGCCGTTGCTACAAACGCTCCCTTGACAGGTATTATATTTGCTTTGGAAGAAGCTCACAAGCGTTTTACTCCGATGATCTGGCTCATGGCATTTTCCTCCGTCGGATTTGCTTCGGCAACATCCTACTTGTGGTCTTTGCTGTTGGGTAAGAGCGTTTCTCCTCTGTTTGGATTTGGTCATGGGGCGGACGCAACACTTGTCCCCATGCCCAACATGACAATAGACATGATTTGGGTAGTGCTTCTTTTGGGTATTGCAGTGGGCGTACTGGCATGCTTGTTCAACCTTACAATTGCTAAGGCAGGACACTTCTTCGACAACAAACTGTCACCCAAATTCAATCAGACAATGCGCCTGATTGTAGTATTCCTGATTGTAGGTATTGTTGGTCTGTTCTGTGTTGACGCATTGTATGGCGGTCACGGAATGTTGGTAAATGTTTACGGTGATCACAGCTACACACTGGGAATGCTGGTAGTACTACTTGTACTGAAATTTTTCTTGATTTCCTTGTGCTCAAGCACCGGCGCAACGGGCGGAATGTTCATTCCAATGCTTGCTGTAGGCGGATTACTTGGCGGCATCATGGGTAAGTTGTTCATCATGATGGGTATGAGTGCCGATTACTACCCGTTGGTTGTAGTTATGGCTATGTCAACGTTCATGGGAGCAAGCACAAGAGCACCGTTGACAGCGGTAGTGTTTGTTGCGGAATGTACATGGCAGTTTACCAATCTGTTCTACGTTGCCGTTACGGTGTTCGTAGCAGCGCTTATTTGTGAAGTATTGCGTATTGAACCCCTTTACGATGTAGTAATGGAAAGAATGATTGAAAAGCAAAATCACGGAAAAACCAAAAAGATACTGAACATTGACATGGTTGCCCAAGCTGGAAGTTTTGCAATCGGAAAGAGCGTAAGAGATATCATATGGCCTGCAAATACTAAGGTCAACGACATTGAAGAAGATGACACGCATCAGCATTCAATGGACGACGACGGTGAAAAGAAGATATTTATAGGCGACAAGCTCAACATAATCGTTCAGACATTTGACGAACAGGTAACTTTGTCAGAATTACAGGATATCTTGGGTAAGCAACCGGAACTGAAAACAGAATAATGTAAATTTAGAGACAACAACAGTTTAGTTGTTGTCTTTTTTATTAAAAAACAATGGACGTGGTTTAAAAATCTGATGTTTTTACATTTGGTTGTAAACAATTTTATGTGATAAAAAAGAGGGCATTTAATTTCTTTGTGCTGACTGTGATTTAATGTTTTAAGTACAATGGACATTTGTGGTAACAGTATTGTTAAGTACATCAATTACTTTTCACATGGCAGTTGTTTGTTTTAAACAAGTTTTAAAAAGTCAGGCGAACAAAATGACAAAGAGTCAGACGATGAAATTTTAACAAAAAACACCGCAAATTCCTTTAAACAAAGATGCGGTGTAAGTTGTAAGATGTGTTACTGGTTATTTGTAGGATTTTTCAAGAAATATTCATTGTACTGTTGCATCCAGTAGTCTTTGTCAACGTCAATGCTTTTTACAACTCTGCATGGGTTACCTACAGCAATGCTGTTGTCGGGTATGTCGTGAGTAACTACTGATCCCGAACCGATTACGCAGTTGTTTCCTATTGTAACGCCGGGATTGATTGTACAGTTTCCGCCTATCCATACGTTGTCTCCAATCGTGATGGGATGTCCCAGTTCCAGACCGCTGTTGCGGACAAATGGGTCAGTGGGGTGAGTTGCCGTAAATATGTGTACGGAAGGAGCAAACATTACGTTGTTGCCTATAGTAACCTTGTTTACGTCCAGTATAACGCAACCGAAGTTTGCGTAGAAGTTGTCGCCGACAAATATGTGGCATCCGTAGTCACAGGTAAAGTTCGGTTCGACAAAACAATTTTCGCCCATTTTACCCAGCAGTTGCTTTAAAATTTCGGTACGTTGTTCAATTTGTGTTTCGTCAGTATTGTTAAACTGTCTGCACAGTTTTCTAGCCTTATTGCGCATTTCAGCAAGCTGGCTGTCTGCCGATTTATACAGCTTGCCGTCAAGCATGTTTGTCAGTTCTGACATGTTAACCTCCGAATATGAAAAAAAGCCCGTAACAAAAGGTACGGGCGAAAAAAAAATTGTTTACGCTTCTTCGATAGCGCCAACAGGGCATTGAGCTGCACATGCTCCGCAATCAATGCAAGTATTAGCATCGATTTCGTATTTGCCGTCGCCTTCAGAAATAGCTTCTACGGGGCAAACACTTTGGCAAGCACCACATGCAATGCATTCGTTACTGATCTTGTGTGCCATAACAAAATTCTCCTTTATTTTTTAGGATGGCTTTATTATAAAACAAAGTTTAATGTTTGTCTACAATTTTGCAGTCATTGAAAAACAAATTTTACTGCCAAAGTAAAAACTTTTTCTTATTGAGTAGAAGTGTACTGCATCAGACAGGCATTGAAAAAAAAAGTGCAATGTATTTGATTTCTTTATCTGTTTAGAGTGGTGGGCGTACTTGACGATCCGACGTGGGGAATGTAGAAGCTAACCTGCAAAAACACTGTGCGAAATAGAAAAATCACCGCCTTGGAAGGATTGCGTCACAGTGCTCATCAAGTCAGGTGTAATTGTCGTAATTGCCCATTGCATGGGAAATGTCGGCAAAAATGAGCCACAATCTCATGATAAGCTGTAAAAAGTAATCAACATTTACATTTAAATGTGTTCAATTTCGTAAGTTGCACCTTTAAATCGTTGTCAAATTCAGATATTTATTATAAGATATACATCATGCTTATTAAAGAAAACGAACAACTTGAAGACCTTCAATACAACGGGCTTCAGATAATACAAAGTAAATCTGAGTACAGGTTTACCACAGATGCGGTTTTACTTGCAAATTTTGTGAGAGATCTTAGCGGAAAAACATGTGTTGACCTTGGAACAGGCAGTGGGGTTATTGCTGTACTTGTAGCTACCAAGAAAAATCCCAAGCACGTCTACGCAGTTGAACTGCAGCCGCAGTTGGCGGACATGGCTACACGCACTGTGCAGTACAACGGACTTGAGGAACGTGTTACCGTACTGTGTCAGGACATGCGTCAGGTGCGTCAGCAGATTGGTACTGTAGAGTGTGTAGTGTGCAATCCGCCTTACCGTCGTTGCGGCAGTGGTGAAAAGCAGCTTGCAGACAATCTTGCAATCTGCAGACATGAAGTGGCAATCACTTTGGAAGAAGTAATACAGACGGCATCGGGACTTCTCAACACCAACGGAACACTGTACATGGTGCATCAGATGAGCCGTCTTGCGGAAATAATTTGTCTGTGTAATAAGCATAATATAAACGTCAAGCAAGTTTTGCCTGTGTGCTCACGTAAGGGACAGGATCCCAACCTTGTGTTGATTAGGGCGGTCAAGTGCGGCAAGCAGGACTGCGTATTTCATCAACCTTTGCAGTTGTGGGAAGGAGACGTTGTTGCCAAGTTACAGCATTGCAATGCTAACAAGAGGTAAATATGGTATATTTTGTGGCGACGCCCATAGGTAACATGAAAGAAATAACTTTCAGAGCTGTTGAGGTGTTACAACAGGTGGAAGCAATTTTTTGTGAAGATACAAGACATTCGCTTCCACTTCTTAAAAAGTATGATATTGACAAACCGCTGTACAGTTACCACAAGTACAACGAAAAGGGAAGTCTTGAATTTGTGTTGAGTCAGGCACAGACAAAGGATATTGCCGTCATCAGCGATGCGGGAATGCCCTGTGTAAGTGATCCGGGCAATCTTCTTGTCAACGCACTTCAGCAACAGGAAATACCTTATACGGTGGTGTCAGGTCCAAGTGCTTTTGTAAATGCATTTGTGTTGTCGGGATTTTCTACCCCCTTCACTTTTGCGGGATTTTTACCTGTCAAAACCATTGACCGAACACGCTACATCGAAGGATTAGATGCTTCTCACACATTGATATTCTACATGTCGGTGCACGACATCGAACGTGACAGAGATTTTCTGCTTGAAAAACTTGGCGACAGACGGGTGTGTTTAGTCAAGGAAATCAGTAAGCTGCACGAACAGGCAAGGTTTTCCATGTTGTCGGAAATACAGCCTGATGACAAGGGTGAATTTGTACTGGTGGTTGAAGGAAAGCAACCAACAGCCAATTGGGAAAGTCTTGACCCGTTGCAACACGTAAACATGTTGATGGAGCAGGGTACAGACAAAAACACCGCAATCAAGACTGTAGCACGTCTGCGTGGTGTGTCTAAAAATGAAATTTACCAATTGACGCTTGAAAAAAACAATCAATAGAGTGTATTGTCAGGTTGTCGAAACCTGAATATATGTATAACAAAGTCAAAATATTTTACAGTAATTTTACATTTTTAAAATTGTCACACGGATATGTGGGTGCTAGACTGTAGTTAAATTTACGAGTGTAGTTTGTCTGTCAGTTAAACTGTACAATGGTGATACATATAAATACAAAAGAAAAATTTAGTAATAAAAGGAAGTTAGAAATGTTAAAGAAAAGTAAAGCATTTACAATAACTGAACTGGTAATTGTAATAGCTGTCATTGCTATACTTGCAGCAGTAATGATCCCGACATTCAGCGGAGTTATTGAGTCTGCCAAGGTTAGCACGGATACGGCTAATGCCGGTATTCTCAGCACTGAGTTAAAGGTGGCGCTGATGAACAACGAAGAAACAATCACTGAGGCAAATGCTCACCGCCTTTTGAAAGAAGAATTCGCAGCCGGTAAGTCAGGCGGAATTGTTCCTCAGTCGGCAGGTTACGGTTACCACTTCGTATATAATTTCAACAACGGAACCATTGAAGTAAAGCACATCAGTGAAATTACCAAGTCTGCTACGCAGTCATTGAATGTCGGTAATGGTGGTGTTGATCTTTCCAATTGGGGGAATGTTCCGGAAACTTGTTTCCTGAACAACGGCTATTTCCTGCTTGACACGGCAGGTTCGGCTTTGGCAGAAGTTGTCAACAACATTTACACAGTTGCAAGTGCATCGGATCTAACCGCAATTGCAACATCAGTTGTAAACAACCTGACAAAGGATTACGCAGCAGCGGGTCAACACATCAAGGCTTATCTTGACACAGTTGTGTTTATCGGAAATGGTGCCGATTTCACAACGGCAGCAGATAGAAGCGATGTCAAAAACGTTGTGTTTGTTTCGCAAGTTGAACAGATTACATCTGTTGTAAATACTGTCGGTGAATCGGCGGTAAAACAATCGGTTGCTGACTACGACAATCCGGTTGCCACACTGAGCAGCGGCACTGTGGTGGAAATTCCTTCTTCTGTAAAGGAAATCAGTCGCAACGCACTGGTTTTCGCTGTTTCGGGAGAAGACAGCGCTCAACACAATGAACAAAGTATCCGATTGCACTTTGCGGCAGGTATTGACCAAGTAGTGCAAGGCCTTGACATTGGTTTTACTAACTGCGAATTTACTTTTGGCGACGACAAGATGATTTATCACCTTTCGGATGACGGCACGCAGATTCTTGACGAGGCAAATGAGGTTGTTGAAACACTTGAATCGCAGTATCCTGTTACCGATTTCGACATCAGGATTGTGGGAGTTGACAGTGAAGATGTATTGTCTGTTGCTCTGGATTCCTTTACAGACGGTATTGGCAGTTACCAATTCGAAGCCGTAAACTTCATGAGCGGTGACAAGCCCTTTGCATCCAACACAAGCGTTAGGTGGAAAGTTGCATCTGATACATCAAGCAGCGCAAGTATCACCCAAGACGGTTTGTTGACATTTACTAAACCCGGTGAAATTGTAGTAAAGGCAACATCACAAGAGAATGCGGAAGTATCTGCAATCTACACTGTGCGTGTCGGTGGGGTAATCAATACAAGCGGTATTGAATTTACAGGCATTGACGGAAATCTTCAAATCGTGGATGCTGTTACGTCCAAGATTACAATGATCAACGGACAACCTGCTGTAATCAATTACACTGTTACGGTAAACACCAACTTTGAAATAGAGGGAATTGACAAGTCTTACACGGTAACTTCAAGTGCCGAAAACGCTGTTGTCAATCAAGACGGAACAATTTCTGTAAACGGTGCGGGCAACTTCACAATCACATTGACATTCAATTCCTACCCCGACATTGTAGTAACTCACAACTTCATTGTTGAGGAAAAGTTACAGTCGTTTGAATGTATCGCACAGGAATTGCCAAATATCGGTCGGTACCTGTACAAAGTGGGTAATCTCAACGCATTTGACATTACCAGACTGTGGCAGTTTACAGGACTTCACAAGGACGAAGGACTGAATGACAGCGACATCGAAATCAGTTACAACTTCATCAATGCCAAGGACAATCAGACGCTTGACAGTACATGGTACACACTTGAAGGCAACATGTTGCAGTTCATCGACTTCCAAGGCGTTGTCCGCATTGAAATTACAGCAACGGCAGACGGTGTTGAACTCAACCAGATTGTTGTTCCTTTAGAAGTGCTTGACGGTTACAATGTAACAACCGAAACTGAACTGTTCAACACGACAAACAATTCGTACAACAAGATGATCTTGAATGATATCACATTGACACAGTATAGCTCTAACAGCACTTATGTGGTAAATGGTGAAACATTGTACGGTAACGGATATACTCTTGATGGTTCAGCAATCAACAGTGAAGGTGTTGCAATGAAATGGAATGCACTTGTCTCAGTCAATGATGCTGTTGTTGATAATGTCAGAATTATAGGCGATACCTTCCCTGAAATTGCAACATACGATAAGCCATACGCAGGATACACACTTTACCTTGCAGGAAGTTATTGTGAAGTGTATAACTCATATTCCTATGGTTCAAGGGCAGCAGTTTATGTTTCAGCAGACAGTTATATCTATAACACCGTATTTGAAGGCGGTGTAATGGCAAACATTATACCTGCATGTTACAATCTAATTTTGGAAGATGTTGTTACTATACAAAATGTCGATAGTGATTCTCTGCCTGATGAAATTACAGAAGAAAATGCAAATCAGCTTGGGGTTGGTCTTGGCATATTTGTTGATCAGGGAATAGCAAATGTAATTAAAATTACACTGAAAGGTGACTTCCGTCAATACAATTGGGTCGACACAGCTTTGGTTGAAAAAATTGATAGCACGTATAAACCAATTGCTGACAAAATTTTGAATGATGCCGATGAATTTAAACATGTTATCAATGGTAACACTTATGTGAATACAGGTATTGTATTTTACGATAAAATTGAAGAAGATAAACTTGCTGAAAAAGTTGTGGATCAAAGATCAAACAAAGATACACTTCCTTACACGACTCGAAACTATACTGCATATTTACCAATTTATGGAGAAGTGTCAGGCACAGTATATTCATTGTTTAATAACAATGATGCAATTACAGCAGGAAACATTGTAAATAGTACAACTGACAATAGGTTTGACAGTAATAGCTACAATCAACCAAGAACTTCGGTTCAAACAAAAGCGGTTGTAGACATCGAATTAGATGAAAGTTATAGCGTATTCAATACAGTTGTCAATGGTAAAACTTTGACTGTAGAATTGTCTGCGCAAAATGGCAAATTCACATTGTTGCCATCAATGTTTGTCGCAACGCACTACAATACAAACTTAAATAACATAAAATTGTTGAATTCGGAAGGCGTTTCAGTAGATTCTATTGATTATACTGTAGGAAATAAGGGCGTAAATACTTTCAGTATTCAAGTCACATCTTCTCAAAACTTCGATATTCAGGGTAATTGGGTAGATCAACCACTTGTTTATACTTATCAATATGAATTAAAAGTAGAGCTAGGCGAGTATAGTGATGCAACAATTGCGGTGACAGGCGATCAAGAACATTTTTATCATAGAGTCGGTTTTACAATTATATTTAAGGATTATTACGATTATCATACAGTTGCTAATATTTTCCAAGGATTAACTGTCACCGATTATAACGAAAATGGAGAAAGGGTTGTTGTATTTAATGGCGATACTTACGATTGGAATGCAAATGGTGAAAAATTGCCACAAGGATTTGAAATAAAAAGTTTCGACGGCGGACAAATGAATAATGATCATTTGTGGGAGTTTGTATTACGTGATAACAAGCTATATATTCAAAGTGCATATGCTTCCGATAACAAGTGTAGTGAGAAAATGACAGTGGTATTGTCTTATAAAGGTTTTAATGGTAGAGAAGTTACTATTGAACTTTCGTACAACTTTACAAGCAGTACTGCTCATCAACATTGGTAATAAAATGAGAAAGAAAAAACTTATTATATTGATTGTATGCTTTGTAATTGTGCTTACTGTTGGCGGTGTTTTGCTTGCAAATTTCCTAATTGCCCAAAATAAGCCAATTGCAATAAAGATTGTTAGTATATCACACAAAAGCACATATTATATCGGAGAGCAATTGGATACTTCAAATTTACTGGTTGTCTTGATGTCTGAGAATAAGCAACTTCGCTACTTGTCTGGTGATGAATATACGGTAGAAGGCTTTGACAGTAGTAAGGCTGGAAGTGTAACATTGATAGTGCGTTACGGCGAATTTACAACGCAGTACACGGTGACAGTTAAGGAACTTCCACCTGAAAGGCCTTCCTACCTGTCACTTGAAATCTACATCATGCCTACCAAGACCGTGTACAACATTGGCGAAAATCTAAATGTTGATGGTGGATACTTGAAAATAAACTACACTGACGGAACTTATGACATCGTTGAGCTGTTGTATTTGATGACCTACGGGTTTAGTTCGGATGTGGCAGGCACTGTGACAGTCAATGTTAAGTATCTCAACATGTACACATCGTTTGAAGTGACGGTTGTTGATCCCGAACAATCTAATTAAATACTTTAACACCGCTAGCTGCAGGCTAGCGGTGTTTTTGTTTTGGCACAGTGGCTTGGTTTTTGGGGTTTCGCTGTGGTACAATGATTGTGCGTTCCATTAGGGGCGGAACGTCGGATAGTACGGGGCTGTATTCGTAATCTTAAATCCAACAAGGAGAGTATTTGAAGTTATGGATATGGAAGTGTTTATCCGTTCGGTTTTGGACTTTATTGGCAAGAGCAACAATTTTTCTTACATTGCGTACTCTGTGGTAGTGTGCGTGTTGACGGAAATTGTAAAGAAAATCTTTGTAAAAAAGGTTTCCGTGGACATTCTTCACAAGTTCGATGTGGCGGTGGTGTTGCCCTTTATCTTTGGCTTGATTTTGGCATTTGTGGACATGTTTGTTGCTGTAGGATTTTCCATCAACGCATCAATGGTGTACAGTGCAATTGTTGAAGGTTTGTCTGTTGGTGCATTTGCGACACTGCTGTTTAAGTTCTGCAAGAGTTTGCAGGGCACAAGTCTGTCCAATCTTCTCAAAGACGATGTTTTCGGAATTTTTTACACGCAGATGTTGTATTTCGGTACTGCAAAACAGCAGATGCAGGAAGGAAAACTCAGTTTTTCGGAATTTTTGCAACAGGTGAGTCTTGTTGCAAGCAAGGCAGAGGAAATCTACACGACAAGCGAAACAGACGATGTCAAGCGTAACAAACTTGTGCAGTTGATGGGAGGCATTGTAAACAGTCAGACGATGGTGCAGGCGGTAAGCGCCATTCACAATGCGTTGATTGCTCATTACCAACAATCCAATACCGACAGCAAGACCGCATCCTGATGCGGCAAGGGGGACAGGGTGTCCCCCTTTTTTTGTTGCAGAAACAATAAATTGCATTGAAATGGTGATACAGTCGGTTGTTTTGTCGGCGGCTTGTTACTGTTGCCGTCACATTGTTTCGTACGCACACTGTATTGCCGATTTTTACCGTTGTAACTGTGTGAAATACAGTGTAAATCTTTACATGATTTTGTAAAAAACAATTGCTTTTCTGCCGTTTCGGTGATATATTTTTTATGGTATGTTTTCGTGGAGGAATGGTTGTGCGAAACAAGATATGGAATACCATCATCCAATATTTCTGGGTAGGAATTGCAGGCGTTGTCAATGGCATGTCTTTGCACACATTCATCAACCCCAATCACCTTGTTCCCGGTGGATTCAGCGGGCTGGCGTCCATCATTTACTACTTTGTTCCCAATGGTGACATGTCGCTGATTTACCTGTTGATCAACATCCCGTTGTTACTTGTGTCACTGGTGTTGCTGCGTGGCGATTACACATTCAAGACCATCTGGGCAACAATCACATGTACTATCACATTGGCGGTAGTTCCACCCGAAGTTGTATTTGCCGAATCCAAGCTGATTGCAGTAATTCTTGGCGGAATAATGATCGGATTTTCAATGTACGTGGCAATGATTCACAACGGAAGTAATGGTGGTACGGAAATCATCGCAAAGATTGTTTACAAGTATCGCCCGGAAATGGATATTTCACGCCTGGTGTTTATTGCCAACACGGCTGTGCTTATATGCGGCAGCTTGATGCTGGTGGTTGTACAGGGACGTGAGTTGTGGGTGGCATTGTATTCATTCATCTACGTTTTCACCGGTTCGGGTTTCATGGGAATGTTGCAACGTGGTTTCGACCATCCGCAAAAGTTCCTCATCATCACCGAACACCCCGAACGTATGCAAAAGATAATTTTAAAAAGTTTCCGTCGTGGTCTTACGGTAACGCCTGTTGAAGACCGTTACGGCAACGATCGCTGTGCATTGATTGTCATTGTGCAGTATCGTCAGGCAAGCATATTAAAACGCATCATCAGAAAATACGACCCCGATTCCTTCACAATTGTAAAGGATGTTTACGACGTGTTTTCCCGTCCTACATTTAACAGGAGCTACAAATGATTACTAAAGAATGGCTCAGACACAATATTAAAGAATTCCTGATACTTTTGGTAGCAACCACCTTGACGGCATTGTCGGTTGAAGTGTTCCTCATTCCTGCCGATGTAGTTGTGGGTGGCGCAATTGGTATCGCTTCGGCATTGGACATCTTGCTGTCAACAAACACGCTGTTTCTTTCCAGCGGGGTGTGGGTTTTCGTACTCAACATTCCCATCATCATTTACTGTTTCTTGCGTTACAGACGCAGATTCGCCGTAAAGACATTTCTTTACGTATTGATACTTTCGCTGGAATTGTTGGTTTTGCGTGCATTTGACGTTTCGACAATCATGGGTAAATTGCTCAACAGGGCAGATGGTGTTACCGACAAGGTAATGTACACTCTTGTTGGTGCAGGTTTGCAAGGCCTTGCGTTGCCTTTAATGCTTTCCATCAACAGTTCTACCGGCGGTAGCGATATAGTAGGAATGATTCTTCAGCAACGCACAAAGCGTTCAAGCAGTGAAAGTATGCGTGCAATATTCATTGCCAACATGATAGTAATTGCAATTACTGCCGTTGTTGCCAATTTTGTTCGATCAACACAGCTTGCCGTTGACCTGGTAGTGTACTCCATTGTTGGTCTGTTTGTGTGTGAAATCGTACAGGAATTTATTTTCAAGGGATTTTCATCCGCAGTGGAACTGGAAATCACTACCGACAAGGCCGAAGAAATGGCTGAACGTCTGCGCAGCGAACTTAAGCGTGGTACTACATTGCTTAAAGTTGAGGGCGGTTACTCTCACATGGAAAAGAGAATGGTGTTGTGCGTTGTACACAAACGTCAATTGACACGTGCAAGACGTATCATCAACGAAGTTGATCCTATGGCGTTTGCTTATGTAGAAAACGTAAAGGAAGTAATAGGCAAGGGATTCCGAAACAAGGAACTGGAATTGCAAAACGACGAAGACTGATATTGTTTGAATTTCAACTGAATTTTGATTAGTAAAAATAATGCGACGGAAGATTCCGTCGCATTTTTTCGCAATCAGTATTTCATCTGTGCTAAGTACTTTGCTTACTTGCAGCCTTGCGTAAAGCTCAGACCGCCGCAGCAACACAACAATGCAATCATCAACAACAGACATGTTGGGTTGATGGTGAAATTCCATGTCTTGTTACCGCCGCAGCAACACAAAAACAGTATTACAAGCAACACCCATGTGCAGTTGCCCATTCCGCATCCGCAACCGCCGCCACAGCCAGTGTTGCATGTTTCGTTGTTGTTAAACAATCCGTTGAACATCTTGTACCTCCTTGTATTGTGACTTTCAAGTCCTGTTACACAATATGGCAATTTTTCAATTTGTGTTACTTTGCAACTGTTTACAATATTGCTTTTTAAGTGTATAATATAATCAGGTCGTATCGGCTTGCCGAACGATACTTTGATGGTTTAATCTTTTGCCTTAAAAAAGAACCGATATTGCCTTGCGCAAGTCGGATTTGGAAAAATTTTATGGTAAACGACAAGAGAGGCTACAATGTAGCAATCTACGCAGTAATGCTTGCGTTGATCTTCGTAGCAATGATGCTTGACCGTGTAATCAGTCTGGCATTGCCAGTTTCAATGGCATTGCTCACCTTGCTTGTGACATTTACATGTTGCTTCTGGCGTAACAGTTGGCAAAGCGGTGTACTTGCATGTGTGTTCTTTGGCGTAGCATCAATGATCAAGGGGGCAATTTTCCCCGAACCTATACCTCTCAGCATCAACCCGCTTGTTTCTGTGTTGCCCCGTGCAGTTATGGGATTTGCAACATTCGGAGTGTACAGACTGATGTTGAGATGTTTCAAGAACAGAAAGTCTTACAAAAATCAGGTGTTGTGTCTGACAGTTGCCATCTTTGTAGGTCTTGTTGTAAACACAGTGTTGTTTTTGTCAGCCGCTAACCTTTACAAAATGGTGCTTGGCGAACAATATACAGGTGTTTTCGCAACAATCTATCTGGTGCTGTTTACAAACATCATTCCGGAATACGCAGTTTCAATGCTTTTTGCCCCTCACCTGATACTGGCTGTCAGAAAAGCCACTCATCTGGGTATTGAAGGCAACGGTCTTGAAAACAAAAAAGTTACACAGGAGTAAATTTTATATGATAATGGCTGTCGACATTGGTAATACCAATATCAAGATAGGTATCTTCGACAATGACAAACTTATAAACAGTTTCAAGATGAGTACAATTGTCAATCGTACTTCCGACGAATACGTTGCGGTACTCACTCAACTGCTCATACACAACAAGATTTCGCTTGAGAACATCACAGGCGCAATTGTGTCATCTGTAATTCCTCAGCTTGACTACACATTCTGCAACGTTATTACATACTGTTTCGGAATCAAGCCCCTTGTGTTGGGCGTGGGAGTCAAGACAGGTCTTCACATCAAGTACGATTCCCCACGTGAGTTGGGTAGTGACCGTATTGCCACTTGTGTTGCCGCAATGAACGAAATAGGTACTCCCGTAATTGTTGTGGACTTCGGCACGGCTACAACAGTCAATGTTGTAAACGAAAAACACGAATTTCTTGGCGGTTGTATCACGTTGGGTATCAAGTCTGCAAGCGACGCTCTGAGCCGTCAGACAGCCAAACTTCCCAATGTCGAATTGTACACTCCCAGTAAGGTTGTTGCGCAATCGACATCCAAAGCAATACAAAGCGGTATTATTTACGGTACAGTTGGACAAATTAAATACATCCTTGAAAAAGTAAAACAGGAAACAGGTCTTGTCAATGCCAAGGTTGTTGCAACAGGCGGTATGTCCGAACTGGTATCGGGTGTAGAAAATATTTTCGACTGCACCGACCGTGCGCTGTCACTGAAGGGGTTGTATCACATCTACAAGCTCAACAGCGACAAATTACAGTAATTTTGTTGCCCCGACTCCAGCAGTCGGGGTTTACAGAATGTAGCAGAGGTTTGTTCGTATGGATTTCAAGTTACACTCTAAATATCAGCCTTGCGGCGATCAGCCATCGGCAATAAAGGATCTTGTTGACGGTCTGAACAGCGGTTTGCGTACTCAGGTTCTGCGTGGCGTTACGGGTAGTGGTAAAACCTTTACAATGGCTAACGTAATTGCTGCGGTAAACCGTCCTGCGCTGGTGGTGTGTCACAACAAGACCCTTGCCGCTCAGCTGTGCAATGAGTTCCGTGAATTTTTCCCCGAAAATCGTGTGGAATTTTTCGTTTCCTACTACGATTACTACATGCCCGAAAGTTACATTCCGTCAAGGGATCTGTACATCGAAAAGGAAATTGACATAAACGACGAAATAGATAAACTGCGGCACAGTGCAACTTGTTCACTTTTTGAACGACGTGACACAATTGTTGTTGCAAGCGTTTCGTGTATCTACGGTTTGGGTGCGCCAGGGGAATACTACAAGATGAGCCTTTCCATGCGTCCCGGAGATCAGGTTTCACGTGAGGAAATCATCAAGAAACTGGTGTCCATTCAGTACACCCGAAACGACATGGATTTTAAACGTGGCACATTCCGTGTCCGTGGCGACACCTTGGAAATATTCCCCGCCTCAGCGTCGGAACACGCAATCCGTGTTGAGTTCTGGGGGGACGAAATTGACCGTATCTGTGAAACGGAAGTTGTCACGGGTAACGTGGTTGCAACGTTGTTGCACAGCATCATCTTCCCGGCAAGTCACTACGTCGTAGAGGGCGTAACCATGGAAAGCGCACTTGAACAAATCCGTGCCGACATGGAATGCGAAGTAAAACAGTTTGAAGAACAGGGCAAGATTGTAGAGGCGCAAAGACTTCATCAGCGTGTGTCCTACGACCTTGAAATGATGGCGGAAATGGGCTACTGCAGTGGCGTTGAAAACTACTCAAGATATTTCGACGGCAGACAACGTGGCGAACCGCCTTACACATTGCTTGACTACTTTCCTGAAGATTTCGTTACCTTCATTGACGAAAGTCACATTACCATTCCGCAGATAAGGGGAATGTACAACGGCGACCGTGCAAGAAAGGACAACCTTGTCGGTTACGGTTTCCGAATGACAAGCGCCTACGACAACCGTCCGTTGAAGTTTGATGAATTCGACAGCCGTGTAGGACAACTGATTTGCGTATCCGCTACTCCTGCCGATTACGAACTGGGGCAGGCGGGACAGGTGACGGAGCAACTCATTCGTCCGACGGGTCTGCTTGACCCCATGGTTGAAGTACGTAAGGTAGAAGGACAGATTGACGATCTGTTGGGGGAAATCCACAAGGTCACCATTAACAACGGCAGAGTGCTTGTCACCACGTTGACAAAGCGCATGGCGGAAAACCTTACCGATTATCTCACCAAGCAAAACATCCGTGTGCGCTACATGCACTCAGAAATAGACACATTGGAACGTGTGGAAATTGTTTCCGCATTGAAGAAGGGCGAATTTGACGTGTTGGTTGGTATCAACCTGTTGCGTGAAGGACTGGACATTCCGCAGGTGCAGCTGGTTGCGATACTTGACGCCGACAAGGAAGGTTTCCTGAGAAGTGAAACGTCCCTCATTCAGACGATAGGACGTGCCGCACGTAACTCCGAAGGCAGGGTGGTGATGTATGCCGACGTCATGACGGACAGCATGAAGCGTGCTATCGGCGAAACAAACCGTCGCAGACAGATTCAGCATCAGTACAACGTCGAACACGGAATAATCCCCAAGACAATTGAACATCAGGTGGAAAACACGCTGGAAATCACCCAGAAACAGTCCAACACAATGACTGCCGATCAGTTGAAACGTGAAATTTCCAACCTTACACAACGCATGAAAACTGCCGCAAGTCAACTGGATTTCGAACAGGCAATTGTACTGCGTGAACAGATAAGTAAACTTACTAAAAAATTGCAAAAGGCAGATAAAGCCAAAAAGGGCAACAGATGAAAGATATTGTAATTAAAAATGCCAAGGAAAACAATCTGAAGGGTATTGACCTTACCATTCCACGTGATAAATTCGTTGTGTTTACGGGTTTGTCGGGAAGCGGTAAATCCAGTCTTGCTTTCGACACGATATTTGCCGAAGGTCAGCGCAGGTACGTGGAAAGTTTGTCTTCGTATGCAAGACAGTTTTTGGGACAGATGGACAAGCCTGACGTTGAATCCATCGAAGGATTGTCGCCTGCTATTTCCATTGACCAGAAGACAACAAACAACAACCCACGTTCTACAGTAGGTACTGTAACGGAAATCTACGACTACCTGCGTCTCTTGTACGCAAGAGTGGGTACACCGTACTGTCCCAACTGCGGTTGCGAAATCAAGCGCACAACGGTGGATCAGATCTGCGACAAGGTAATGGAACTTCCCGAACAGAGCAAGTTGATGATTCTTGCCCCCGTTGTCCGTGGAAGAAAGGGCGAACACTTGAAATTGTTCGAACAACTCAAGAAGAGCGGATACTCACGTGTAAACGTGGACGGAATCCAGTACACATTGGATGACGACATCAAACTGGAAAAGAACAAGAAACACTCAATCAGCGTAGTAATAGACAGACTGATTGTCCGTCCCGAAATGGGCACACGTCTTGCCGACAGTGTGGAAACAGCATTAAAACTTGCAGACGGATTGGTCGTAGTGTCCTGTAACGGTGAAGAAACATTGTATTCCGACAGGTATTCCTGTCCTGAATGCGGATTTACGTTGGAAGAACTTGAACCACGTGCGTTCAGTTTCAACTCACCTTTCGGTGCTTGTCCCGAATGTACAGGCCTTGGCGTCAAAAAAGTATTTGACGAAGATCTTATAATTCCCGACAAGAGCAAGTCGTTGCATCAAGGCGCAGTGCGATTGATGGGATTCAATCTGGGTGCGGAAAGTGCCATGAACGCATTCTTTGACGCATTGAGCAGACGCTACGGATTTTCCTGTGATGTGCCTGTAGAACAATTGTCGAAGGAAACCTACGACCTCATCATGTACGGTAACGGCGGGGAACAGTTTGAAGTGCTGACACGTTCGGGCAGACCTTACCGCACAACATGGGAAGGTATTGTTCCCATGATGACAAGACGTTACGGCGAATGCACAAGCGATTTCATCAGACAGGAATACGAAAAGTTTATTCGTGAAACTTCTTGTCCTGTTTGTCATGGTAAACGTCTAAAACCTGAAGTGCTTTCTGTCAAGATAGACGGACTTAACATCTACGACTTGTGCGAAAAATCCATTGAAGAAGCGGTTCTGTTTTTTAACAACTTAAAACTTGACGAAACAAAATCGAAGATTGCCGAAATGGTGTTGAAGGAAATCAAGGCACGTCTGAAGTTTTTGCGTGACGTGGGATTGAATTACCTCACATTGAACAGAGCGGCAGGCAGTCTGTCGGGCGGTGAAGCTCAGCGTATCCGTCTTGCAACGCAAATAGGCAGCGGACTGACAGGCGTGTTGTATATACTGGACGAACCCAGCATCGGATTGCACCAGCGTGACAACACCAAACTCATTGAAACGCTGTGCCGTCTGCGTGACCTTGGCAACACATTGATTGTAGTTGAGCACGACGAAGAGACAATGATGTCTGCCGACTACATTGTAGACATCGGTCCCGGTGCAGGTATCCACGGCGGCGAAGTGGTGGCGCAAGGTACTCCGCAGCAAATCATGCAGTGTGAAAAGTCCATTACGGGTCAGTATCTATCGGGTAAGAAGTTTATACCCGTTCCCAAAGAACGTCGTAAGGGTAGCGGTAACAACCTTGTAATCAAGGGCGCAAGACAGAACAATCTGAAAAACGTAGACGTTTCCATTCCGTTGGGAACACTGACGGTTGTAACGGGTGTTTCGGGTAGCGGTAAATCCAGTCTTATAAACGAAGTTATGTTGCCGTACCTCAACAACAAGTTGAACCGTGCCCGTGAAAAGCAATCGCAATGCGACGAAATACTGGGAGTTGAACACCTTGACAAGGTAATCAGCATTGACCAAAGTCCCATCGGACGTACTACACGTAGTAACCCTGCAACTTATACAGGTGTGTTTACTAACATTCGTGACTTGTTTGCAAGCACTTCCGACGCCAAGGAACACGGCTACAAGTCGGGACGATTCAGTTTCAATGTCAAGGGCGGTCGTTGTGAAAACTGCGGCGGCGACGGTATATTGCGTATTTCCATGAACTTCCTTCCCGACGTATACGTTCCCTGCGAAGTGTGTCACGGCAAACGTTACAACCGTGAAACACTGCAAGTCAAGTACAAGGGCAAGAACATCAATGACGTTTTGGAAATGACGGTGGAAGAAGCAATTGATTTCTTTTCCGCTATTCCAAGCATACGTAACAAGATTCAGACGCTGTTTGACGTGGGTCTTGGCTACATCAAGTTGGGACAGCCTGCTACAACATTGTCGGGTGGTGAGGCGCAACGTGTCAAGTTGGCAACGGAACTGTCAAGAAGAAGTACCGGTCGTACAATTTACGTTCTTGACGAACCTACAACGGGACTTCACACCGACGACGTTGCCAAACTGGTCAACATCCTTCAACGTCTTACCGAAGCGGGTAATACAGTTGTAGTAATCGAACACAATCTTGACGTCATCAAGGTTGCCGACTACATCATTGACCTTGGACCGGAAGGCGGTGACAAGGGCGGTACAATTGTTACAACAGGTACTCCCGAACAGGTGGCTACCGTTAAGGAAAGTTACACCGGACAGTATCTCAACAAAATACTCAATGCTAAAGATAAAAACACAGGAGAAAATTTATGATAATTCTTATCATTGGTGCAGTGATGGTAGTACTGAGCTTGATTGTACTCATCACTTATATCCGATTTGTAAAACGCAGTGTTTCGACAGTGGCAACAATTGTCAAGGTAAATCGCAAGAATGCCAATTCCGAAATCACCTCCCAACAGGCCGACGGCGGAACGGTTGCGGTTGAGTACAACTTCAACGGCAAGAAGTACGTCAACGTTTTGGCGGAAAGTCTGATTGATCTTAAAGACCCCAACAGTATCGTAGAAGGTAAGGAATTGAAGATATACGTTGATACCAAGGACCCCGAAAAAATCGAAGCTACCAACCCAAAGCAGATGTTCATCATTGCAACAATCGCCTTGATTGCAGGTCTTGCATTTGTAGCTGTGGGTGTACTGTCGCAGATGGGAATAATAAAACTTATCTGATATAAATCAATTAACAAAGCAATACAAAAAGCACACCAATTTGAACATTGGTGTGCTTTTTGTATTGTCAGCAACGTGTTGTAATACGCTGAACTGTGCTGTTGAATGGGAGACAAACTTTTAATGTCATAACGTCGCAAAGGCAATGCTTTTTACAACTTTATTACAACTTCGGCAACCGGTTTTTACAATTGTAATTTACAATGGCATTGACCTTGAAAGGAGGAAAGATAAGGTTATGAAAAAGATTTTTGCAGTAATTTTGGCAATCACATTGTTGACAGGCGTATTTGCATTCGCAGCTTGCCAACCCAACGATACAATTGTAGTAGTAGGTCGTGAAGCAAGTAGCGGTACCCGTGAAGCATTCGACAAGGTTGTAGCTAAGGACGGCGTTACTTTGGAATCATTCAGCGAAGAAGCTAACCCCAACGGAGACGCTGAAGGCGGTTACAAGGAAGGCGCATTGTATTTCACAGGAACATCCGGTGTTGCAAGTAAGGTTGCAACAAGTAAAAATGCAATCGGTTACATTTCATTGGGATCGGTTGACGACACAATCAAG
>DVLO01000001.1 GCA_018715495.1 Candidatus Limihabitans stercoravium
ACTATGTTAACTTTTGGTTGGTTATTCCAACCGCTGGCTAAAATCCTTAAAAATTGACTGTGTTTCAATTTCGTACTGTTTATTTACTATTCTGTTTTCAAGCTTCTGTCTTGCTGTCACCCGACAGCCTATTTATCTTACTACATCCATTACAGTTTGTCAATCGTTTTTTTAAAGTTTTTTACAAAATTTTCAAACTTTTCAACAATATGTTGCGACAGCCAAACATCAACGGAAAAGTCGATAACTACTGTAATTTGCGTCTGTCCACCTTGCCGATAAGGTTAGTAGGCAAACTGTCCACCAGCACTACTTCCTTGGGCATTGCGTAGACAATGACCTTTTGTTTGAGTGCAGTCTTTACATCTTCCAGCACACTGTTGCCGTTGTAACCCGATGACACCTGCACAAACAACTTTACAGATTCACCACGGTTGGCGTCGGGAATACCGATTGCCACACATGATGAAACGCCCTCTATTTCATTTACTACACCTTCTATTTCCGACGGAAATACAAGCACACCGTTTACGTTGACAACATTCTTGATGCGTTGTTTGAAGTAGACAAATCCGTCTTCATCCTTCCAACCGTAGTCACCCGTCAACAGATAGGTCTTGCCGTCAATTTCAATGAAAGGACTGCTGCTGTTGTCGAAGTAACCAAGCATCAGCAAAGGTCCCGAAACGGCAATTTCGCCAAGGCTTCCCGATGGGAGAATCCTCCCTTTTTCAACTATTTCAATTGTACAACCGCAGATTGCACGTCCAAGAGATCCGTCCTTGTGATTGTGGACAGTGTTCAACGCACAAGCCGCAATTGTTTCCGCAAGGCCGTAGCCTTCCAAAAGCCTTGCCTTGCTTCCCTGACGTTGTAGCACTGCATTGAAGTCGTCAATCAATGTCTTTGGCGCACTGTCGCCGCCGACAAAACACTCCTTCAAACTGGAAAGATTGCCACGCCTGAACAAACGTTCTTTCAGTACACGTGTGTACATTGTGGGAACACCCGTCAAAATGTTTACCTTTTCCCTGCTAATTGCACGTGCCATGTGTTTGGCGTTGAACTTTATACACATTACATTTTTTACGGCGTTAGTTACGCACATGTGCATGTTCATACACAATCCGAAACCGTGGAAAATGGGTAAAACGGAATACATCGAAGTGTACTGCGAAACGTCGTCCTGCAGAAAATCCTGCGCCGACTGACACAATACATTAAAGGAATTACAAAAATGCTTGATTATCTTACTGTCGCCCGTTGTTCCGCCACTTGGAAGAAATACGGCCTGCTCCCGATCGCCAAACTTGTAAGGTTCGAAATCATCGTAATCGCCACAGAAAAACTTTTCCAGCTTGTTGTACTTTTCATAGTGAATGTTCTTGTTGGTGGCACGGAAATAAATGCCCGCAACAAAACCCATGAAATAACTTGTGGACGACATCAACACGGGAACATCACATTTCACGTCACCGTTTTTCAACGTGTAGACATCGTAGATTATAAGCAACTTGGTTTTGGTTTCATTAACGTTGTCCAGCATCTGATTGAGAGGAACATAAGGATGCAGCAAATTGCACACCGCCCCTACCTTGTTGACTGCGTAAAAAGCAACGGTAGCCGAAGGCGAATTTGGCAAACAAATTGTAACCACATCTCCCGCCTTGATACCCATCTTCACCAAGTTAGATGCAAATACATCCACATGATGCAACAGTTGACGGTAACTCAAACGCTTACCGTAAAACACCACCGCACACCTTTTAGGATAGCGTGTTGCAGTGTCGTGCAAAACATCATACAAAGTCTGCATAAAAATCTCCATTAGTTGCATTAATGCAACCTTGTCTTGCGTATTATTACAACCAACCTAAAACTGCACCGCTCAAAGTGTAAAGAACGGCAAGTGCAATTACCTGGCTGGCAAAGTACACCCAGATGGACTTACGTCCCAAGAAAGTCAAGGGAGCAACAGCTCTTTCGGATACCGACGGAAACAGTGTTTCCTTGTTGCGGTAAAGCAATCTTCCCAGATACACTCCCCCTAAAAAGAAAGCGAAAGAGGGAAAGAAGGGAAGAAAATCTCCCGGTGAGAAGGTTGCAATGGGATTGTTTCCGTGTTCAACAAATACAATCCAGAAATGGCTGTCGTTACAGGGATACTCAAGAAAATAGAATCCCACTACCATGATGGCAATCATCACGGCAGAAATCGGCACTCCGTAGACGTTCTTTTGCCAATTTTTCTTAAGATGTGGCAACAGCTTTTCTATACAAGCCCACAAAAGCACCGACAATCCCAGTACGTGTAGCACGTTGAAACTGATGAGGATGCCTTCAAAACCAATCTTAGATGCAATAAACGTCACCAAAGTCAACGCTAAAGCGAAAATAATCAATCTCAACGCACGTTTGAAATTGTTGCGTGAAAAACAACAGGACATTCCGCTGATAAACACAAATGCGTACACGAAACTGTCGTGAGTGAGATTACGTAGCGAACCAAGCACCGCCGATCCGTTGTAGTACTGG
The DNA here is from genome assembly GCA_018715495.1 of Candidatus Limihabitans stercoravium. Taxonomy (GTDB): domain Bacteria; phylum Bacillota; class Clostridia; order Christensenellales; family CAG-314; genus Limihabitans; species Limihabitans stercoravium. Next base: position 2,536 of record DVLO01000001.1, read on the forward strand.
GTGTGTGCAAAGTTGCCCAGCAACTTACCGAAATCCGACACGAAGTAATTGCGAAACATCCACAAGTCAAACATGAAGTGGTCAAATACAACAAAAAGTATCAGAAAACCACGCAGTGCATCCACTTCCCACACACGGGTTGTTTCTCTTATCTCAGTCATTTGATCACCTCATCGATAACACCGCCGCCAAGGCACTTTTCTTCATCGTAAAAGACTACGTACTGCCCCGGGGTTACGGCACGCTGTTTTTCATCAAAGAATACTTCCGCCTTGTCACCTACAAGACGCACCGTTACGCCCTGTTCGGGCTGACGGTAACGGAACTTAGCCGTACATTTAAATTCAGTGCCAATAGGTTCGGGAATCCAGTTCAAGCCGCTTGCCACAAGAGACTTACTCATCAGCACTTCCTCATCACCGTGCGACACAATGAGGCGGTTGTTTGTCATGTCCTTTTCCACTACAAACCAGCGTTCCTGACTGTCGGTTGTACCGCCCAGTCCCAATCCACGACGTTGCCCCAAGGTATAGTACATCAAACCGATGTGTTCGCCCACCTTTTTGCCGTCAAGCGTCACAATGTCGCCCACCTGGTTGGGCAGATAGGTGCTCAAAAAGTTACGGAAATTGCGTTCGCCGATAAAACAAATACCTGTACTGTCCTTTTTCTTGGCATTGGCAAGGTCGTACTTTTCGGCAATTTCCCTTACTTCCGACTTGTTGATGTCGGCAAGAGGGAAGATGACGTCTTTCAACTGCTGTTGACTCAACTGATTTAAAAAGTAAGTCTGATCTTTAGACTGATCCCTTGCCTTTAACAAATAGTGTCTGTCACCGCTGTGACGTATTCCGCAGTAATGTCCCGTTGCAATGTAATCAGCACCCAAAGACTTGGCATATTGCAGAAACGGTCCGAACTTTATTTCACGGTTGCACAGAACGTCCGGGTTGGGAGTCCTGCCCTTGGCATACTCATCAAGAAAGTACTTGAACACCCTGTCCATGTACTGCTTGGCAAAGTTTACAGAGTAGTACGCAATGCCCAACTTGTCGCAAACCGCCTTGACGTCGTTGTAATCCCTTTCGGCAGTACAGTTGCCTTCGCCGTCCTTTTCTTCCCAGTTGTGCATAAACAGGGCAATTACATTGTAACCTTGCTGTTTGAGAAGCAATCCCGACACTGCGCTGTCGACGCCGCCGCTCATTCCTAAAACTACTGTCTTTGTCATTTGCAATTCCTCATCAAATCACAATGCTTTCTTGCTGTTGACAAGTTTCAACATCTGAATAAACTCATCGTTGCTTGCAGAACAGGTCAGCATTTCAATCAGTTCTTCCGTTGCAGATACGGAATCACCTTTACTCAGTATCTTTCTTACAAGGTACATTGCTTCAAGCTGCGGTTGAGTGAGCAACAAGTCTTCACGGCGTGTTCCGCTGCGATTGAGGTCGATGGCAGGGAAAATACGTCTTTCGGACATACGTCTGTCAAGATGAATTTCCATGTTGCCTGTGCCCTTGAATTCTTCGTAGATGATGTCGTCCATACGGCTGCCGGTATCCACAAGAGCCGTTGCAAGAATTGTCAGACTGCCGCCACCGCTTACATTACGGCTTGCGCCAAACAATTTCTTTGGTTCCTGTAATGCGGCAATGTCAAGACCGCCTGTCAAAGTACGTCCTGTCTGTTCGGCAGTCTGGTTGTATGCACGTCCAAGACGTGTGATGCTGTCTAACAATATCATTACGTCCTGTCCTTGTTCAACACGGCGCTTAGCATTGTTGATTGCCATTTCAGCAATCTGTATGTGATGCTGAGGAGTATTGTCAAATGTAGAATACACCACTTCACAATCGACACTGGACTTGAAGTCTGTAACTTCTTCGGGACGTTCATCAATCAACACAATGATAAGATGAATGTCGGGATGATTTCTTCTTACCGCCTGAGCAATCTTTTTGAGCAGTACCGTCTTGCCTGTCTTGGGCGGAGCAACGATAAGTCCACGCTGTCCCTTACCAACAGGGGCAATGAGGTCGATCATACGAAGAGTGTATTCATGCTTGTCCCCCTCCATAGTAATACGTTGGTCGGGATAACAAGGCAACAACGCTTCAAAGTGCGGACGACGTGAAATGTTTTCGCAACTTTGGTCATTTACTTTAAAAATATACTTAAGTGACGGTGCCGAACGGTCGGGATAAAGTGCCGTCTTGCAATACACCTTGTCTCCCTGACGCAATCCGAAACGCTTGATCTGTACAGGCGGAACGTATATGTCCTTGTTGGGTGTGGGAGCAAAGTTGTTGGTACGCAAGAATCCGTAGCCGTCATTCAGTATATCCAATACACCCGATGCATTTTCTTCCACTACCGAAGGTTCTGTCTTTTCTTCCGAAACTTCCATGTCATTTCTTTCAAATTCCGTTGGCCCTTGTGCAATACGATCGGCAGATTTACGGGTAGGTCTGCCCGGTTTTCTGCGTTCTTCCGGAATGTATGTGCCGGTATAAACGCCCACGATTTCCTCAATGAGCTGAGAACGTTTCTTATTTCCCGGAACAACATTAAATTCCCTTGCAAGTTTGCGCAAAGGGTCAATAGTAAGAGTTTCAATCTTACGCATAAGTTCATCAAAACTTGTAAAGTTGTACATGATATCCTCCGATAAAAGAAAAAAATATTAATAAAATAGGTTTTTTTCTGATGTAAAAAAAACAAAAATTTCTCTTAAAAAGTGAAACTGAAAAAACTGTTCCTATTTATTTTAATACAATAATACTCAACTGTCAAACCAAATATACAAAAAACGGAGTTTCGCAAACTCCGTTTTGAGTACTTTTTAAACTAAATTGTCGAATTGTCTACATCACGATGTAGCCTTCGGTACCTTTTACAACCTTGAAGATTTCCACTTCATGTCCCTTCTTGTCAAGGTAAACAAAGTACTGACCGTTGTTGTCACATTCAAGCTGGTAGCACAGGATTTCCTTTTCACCCTTTTGCACCAGTGCCTTTCTTACGGACTTGACGTTGTAACCATTCTTGAAACTTTCGGGCATTTCAGCAAGCATTACATTGCGCTCTTTGTGATTTGCAACGTAACTTCTTGCTTCGATACCGACAACTTCACCGCTGACGTTACTTACCGCAACCTTTACGATGTCGGGATAGATGATTACGTCATTTTGAACGGGTGCAAGATTTACATATACAATGTTGTCTTGTTCCCTGCTTACCCAGATTGCCTTAACATCCATGCTAAGCTCAGCCATCTTCTTTTCAGCCTGATTGATACAATGTTTAGTGTCAAACTTAGCTTTACCTTGTTGGTCAATCTGCATTTCAGCTTCAGCGACCTTGCCGTCTGTGGCAATCAACACACGTCCCATGCCGTTACGAACAGAGAAAATCAGATACTGACCATCACCTGTCTTTCCTATAAAAGTAGCTTCTCCGAACACACGCTTTGCAATGTCAGATGCGCTGTCGGGGTCAATTGTAACCTTTGCTACATCTTCGTTTATACTATCGCTGAAAGGTCCGTCGTAGATAAGTTTTTCGTAGGTGAACACCTCTTCCATGTTGGCGAAACTGTCGTCCAACAGTGTTGAAACGTCATCCGTTCCGTCCTGCAAAGCCTTGCTGTCGCCGTCAATTGCATCCTTAAAGAACTTCTTTATATTGCCGCTTGTTTGTTGAACCTTACCGATTGTTTCGATATCCTTACTGTCCAGCTTGTCCGTGGAAAGACGGCGTATAAGACTGATACAATACTGTTGCAACTGATTACAATACTTTTCTATCGAATTGACATTTTCACTACTTTCTACAGGTAACGTGGAAATGTTTACCGACAGATTGCCCGATTCTACAGCCACCTTGGCAAGCAATTGAGATTGCATTTGTCTGTCATGAGAGGTCGTCACCTTGCCAAGATTGCTTTCAATGTTGTTCAGGCAATCAACGCTTTCGTACAACTTTTCACGGTAACTGTTGGTGAGTTCCAGCTGCTGATTGCCTTCGACAGGCAACGGCTGAAATGCAAGCATTGCGAAATACATTGCCGCAACTATCGAAAACACCGCAAGTATTGCAAAAAAGGTAATGTAATGATTCTTGATTGCATTATTTACACTCATTTCCGTCACCTCCTACTAGGAACAGAACACGTGTCTGCCAATAGTGACAAGAATGGGTCTGTTTCTGATCCAGCTGCTTGTTGCAGTTACAGGATTGTAGTAATACAGCGCACCACAAGATGGATCCCATCCGTTCAATGCGTCCTGAGCAGCTCTTGTACATTCGTCATTGGTACCAAGATTGATTTGTCCGTCGGCAACACATGTGAATGCTCCCGCCTGATAAATTACACCCGAAATGGTATTGGGAAACTTGGAACTTCTCACTCTGTTGAGCACGACAGCTGCTATGGCAACTTTACCTGTGTAGCTTTCGCCACGTGCTTCGCCGTAGATACAACAGCTCAACAGATACAAATCCTTGTTGGAAATGCCCGAACTGTTTGTTGCGGACGAACTGCTGCCACTCAATGTAATACCCAGCGCTTTTGCCGTCTTAGTGCCCACAATACCGTCGGCGACCAGACCGTTTCGGCGTTGAAAGTACATCACCGCACTCTTAGTCTTACTGCCGAAAATACCGTCCACACTTCCCGTGTAGTAACCCCAGTTCTTGAGTTTCGTCTGAATTGTTCTGACTGTTGCGCCACTGCTACCTTGCTTGATGACTTCGGCATTTGCCGTGCTTCGTGTAGCCAAAGGAATTGCCAGCGCCACCGCAAGTACAAGCAGAATGACAGCAACAATACGTGTTTTTGCAGTTGTCAATTGTACATCCTCCTTACAATTTGACAATAGTATCTGCAACAATTGAAAATTTATTTATTATTGAGCCATTCTTTTATAATTTCGGCAATCTTGGACTTGTACACAATGCTGTTGGTTCCGTTACTTTCGTTTCCCACAAAGCACAGCGGCGGATATACAACACACCACCAGTTGTCGCCCGTACCGCTGCCCAATTCCACAATCAAGGCATCGTAAACGCCGCTTGCAAGAGTCACGTCACCGTAATTACGTGTCGGGAAGTTTTCCTGACACAGTCTTGCCCTTGCAGTGTAAGTCTTACCGTTTGCACGAAGCGTCTTGGTTGCAACAGCGGAAATTTCCTCAAGGTGACTGTTTACCGCATTCATGCTTTCCTGCTTGGTACTGCACTGCGCAAGAATTGGTGTAAGGTATTCCACAACAGCATTTTTCACAATGTACTTGACAGATTGATCTTCATCACTGTTGCTGTTGGCTCTTATATGTACTCTTAAAAATTCGGTGTTGGTGCGTGGTTTAAATGACACTATACAAATTATCGCAAAAACAAGCACAACCGCTGATAATACTATCTTTTTCACAATAGCCTCCGTAAAAAAAGTGTACACAGATTGTGCACACTTTTTGTAAAGGCAAAAGTTTAATTGACCGTAAATATTGTCGAAATTTTGGTAAATTCAGATTATTGCGTCGCAACCGTCCACGCTGTGAAGATAAACTGTATCAAAACCGCCTTTCCTCAGCAATTGAACTTTCTTTACGGCACTGTCTTCATCGGAAAACATTGAGAAAAATGCGCTTCCGCTGCCCGTCATACAGGTGGAAATACCGTGACTTTTACAGTAGTTAAGGTATCTGTCACAGAAACCCTTGCCCACAGCACGCTGCAAACCGTTTCCGATGTAACCTGATGCAACTTCAAGCTGACCTGATTGAATACACTTTACCAGGCTGTCGACGTCGGTGTAATCGCCTCCCACGCTGTCAAAAGCGTTGTAGGCACTACCCGCTGAAACGCCCACGTCAAACAACGTCACGGCAAAGTGCATTGTCCTTGGACAATCAAAGTGTTGCACCACTTCGCCACGTCCTGTAAGACGTGCCATTCCTCCCCTCATCATGAACACCGTATCGCTGCCCAGCGTTGAGGCAAGCTCTTCCACATCGGAATTGTCCACATTGTACAGCCTTGCCATTGCGTGCAGCACAGCGCAGATGTCCGCTGATGAACCGCCCATTCCTGCAGCAACCGGGATGTTTTTTGAGAGAATGATGTCTGCCCCGTTTGTTTTAAATCTTTCGACAAAGGCAACAGCCGCCTTGAACGCAGTGTTGTTCTTACCTTCTATACCGCAGACGTCATTTAATGTGACGACGTTGTCGTTACGTGACGTTACAGTTACGCTGTCGTACATATTTACCGAAACAACAACGCTGTCGATGGGATGAAATTGTTGTGTCTTTGTAAAGACGTTGAGTGCAAGGTTGAGTTTACCTGCACAACTTACGTGTACTTTCATGACTGTATTTTACTACACAGCAAGCCAAAACACAACAGAATTTACATTACAACTTGTGATAAACGGCAATACGGATGTCATCCTGAATGACGTCACCCAATTCGGGATTGGATGCACGCACTTCCTCTTCGGCAAGTTTCAATGACTTTGCCAGATCCCACATCCTTTGTCCCTTACGTGCGTAAAAGATTTCAATTGCACTGGGCTTGTCTGTGCAAGGTTTCTCATCCACTGCGGAAATAACCGTACAATTACAGGATTTCCAGCAACTCACGCACATTTCAAGAGTTGCACTGACTGTCTGAGAGTTGATGTCCACATCTACATTTGAAGGAGTTACCCTTGCCCAGCACATGCAATCGGCATCCGCACCATCCATCTGTACCTGCTGACTGAAAGGCACTTCAAGCATTGTATTGCCAAGAGTTTCGCCGTCAAGATACAACAGAGAAATGTTGAGTACACCTTCTACTGTAACACCGCCATCAGATACACAACGTGTAACAACGGCGTCGGAACACACGGCTACCTTCTGTCCCTTGACATCCATTGGGAAGGATTGCCTTATATCTCTTGAAAGACACACGTTTCCAACAGGCAAAGTAGTTGTAACGGAAGTTTTCTTCAATTGCAACTGGCTGTCTCTTGTGTAGCAGTCACACACCAGCGTTGTAGTTGTTCTTGCGCAATACACCACCGTAAAACATACATTTGACTGCACGTCGAATGTTGCCTGTTGCTGGTCGTCTTCCAGTTCCAGTCTGACCTTAGTTCCCCTTACGTCGGCGTAACCGTAAACTTCGTAAACGTCTCCCTGCAAGGGAAATTCTCTTACAAAATCCATGGACTGACACTGACTACACACCTTGTCGTCACTTGTGTACACAACAGTGCTGTGCAACCTGCCGTTTACAGTCACTATTCCGTCATTGACTTGCATCTTCGAAACGGAAACACGGCTTTCTGCCAACAACACACCTGATACGGGATTGTCGGCGGTAATTTCACAATCCATCTGAGCATTGAAATAGGTAACGCCGTAGTTTTCCGAAAGATTACAATCGCAGTTTTTTACAAACATGTCTTCACCGCCCACCATTGCCACAACACTGTTGTTGACAAATGCGTAGGCTGTTATTTCCAACAAGACACGTGCGTTGACAACATTGCCCATCTGCTCCGTCTTGTGGTCTACCACAGTTACCTCAAACAGTATTCTTGTGGACGGATTGATGTGTTTGCTGACAAAGCGGTCGTTATAGTCGGCATTGTAATTGAGACCGTAAGGGATTCCCCCTTCGTCACAGTATAAAAGACGTATATTAGTACGTCCCGAAAAAGCAGCTTCCCCCTCAATACATTCCGACGAACTTATCCAGCTGTCAACACCGACAGACAATATGGACGAAATGTTGTCCTTGGTTGCAATGCGGATGTTCTGGGACGTCTGCATTTTTCCTAAATAAATTTTCTCACTTGCCGAAACACTGTCAAATAGAGCATTTGCCACGTATATGTACCCCCAATTTGTTTGTCTGGTGTAAATATACTGTGGCTTGTGTTAAAATATGCAAAAAAAATTGCGGAAGTTGCCTTCCGCAATTGTGTTAATCCAGTTCTTAGTCTTCGTCATCATCCTCATCGTCGTCATCGTCAAGTTCAACGTCGTCAAGGTCAATGTCATCAAGATCGTCGGGGTAGTCGTCCAATTCGCCGTCGTAATTTTCTTCGTCGTCGAAGTCATCGTCACCGAATTCCTTGTCAAGTTCTTCAAGAGGAATTTCGACGTCGTCAACTTCATCGTCTACCTCATCGTCCATGTATTCACGCCAGTCGTCGTCGTTTTCTTCCGCTTCAAGTTCGTCGTTGCGTGCGGAAACAACAAGGCAGTTTTCACACATGTCTTCATCCATGCCGATATAAGCTGTCTTGCAGACAGGACACAACTTGGTGGGTTCGTCCTCATCCATCATGTCGCCAATCAAAGTGATTCGGGAATTTAATCCCAGTTCCGCTTTGCACACATCGCACATTTCTTCCGTTTCAGGAATGTAGTTGAGATCGCATCTGGGGCATTTTATATACTTGACTTTTCCCATTTATATAAACCTCTTTTAATTGTTGTTTTTATGCTGAAATAATTTAGCATTAAATTACTAAATTGTAAACTGTTTTTCTGCATTTTAACAATAATTTATATAAATATCTTTTAGTTTACCTTTAAATTGAGTAAAACTATTGCCGCAATACCTAAAATTATGCCTACAATTGTCTTTGCCGACAGTTTTTCTTTAAACAACGGTGAAACAGCAGCACCAAGTAACATCGGCAATCCGCTGGCAACAGGAAAAAATATTGCTCCGGGCACCAGTACTACCAGTCTTACATACATTATATTTCCCACCGCAGTGCTGATTACAACAATAAGCAGAGCCCACCAGAACCAACGGTAACTGAGATACTCACCTATTTTGACAAATCCCTTCTGGCAGGCAAAAAGTACAGTCATCAGAACAAATCCCGTTAGCATTGCCGACGCGAGCATCTGCACCTGGTCAACGGAGGAATCTACTCCGCTTATAACCTTGATGAACACAGCCATTGCGCCGCTTGAAAGAAACGCAAGAACACTGTAAATGACTGCCTTCTTGTTCATCTGTTTGTCATCCTTGCCCTGTCCGAAACAAACAAAGTAACTTGCAATCAAAAACAATACTACTCCGCCAATCTGCAACGGCGAAATACTTTCTCCAAGAAACAACGCTCCTACCACAATGGGTATCAGCATTGCCATTCCCAATGTGAAATTGGAAAAGGATATCTTTCCACAAGACATTGCCTTGTTGTAGAAAAACACCATTGCCACAAAAAACACACCGTAAGGTATACCGTAAAGCAGAGAAGACACAGATAAAGTTTCGACAGCAAATACAAGGTATATTGCAACGATCACAAAACTCAACAAGAAGTTAAATGAGTTCATCAACGCTTCGTTTGCAACGTTACATTTACGTGCGTAAAGTTTAAATCCAATGCCCTGCAAAAACATTGCAAAGGCAAGTACTACCGTCAGAAATACTGTCATTTGTTCTCCTTTGTGATTCCCACCCAACTGTAATCGCCAACATATTCCATGTTGTACTTTTGGGAAAGCTGTTCGGATGCTGTGTTTCCCTTTACTATATATGCAAATGGTTTGTTGCCCTGTGCAATGACCTTACGGCACAAATCAACAGACACGTCCAATGCCATTCCACGACGACGAAATTCAGGCAGGGTGTAAAGCATTCCCAGACTGCCCGTTGTGTGCAGCATTGCCCAGCACACAGGTCTGCCGTCAACGTAGATTGCGCTGCTGGGTTTATTTTGCAGATTAGGCACTATTTCGTCACGACTTGCCTTGTAAGGTGTACCTTCCGATACCATCTGCCAGTAGTCAGCCGACATTTCCTGAGTATGATAGGTAGGCTGATGTTCTATCGGTTTACCGTTGTAAACAAACAATCCGCAGTCTGTTTTCCAATCAACGTGACCGTGTTTTTCGGCAATATATTCCACCAATGAAGTTGCAGTAGCACACACTTCGAAACTTTCAGGCATCATTTCGATGATGCTGTCGACGAATTGAGTGTTGCTACCGTAAAATCCACATTGATCTCCGTCCACAACTGCCATGTTGTCCCCTTCGACAAATACGCTTGCTGTGGGACTTTGTGCCATTCCGAACAAGTTGAGTGTTGTATCACATTTAAATTGTTTTTCTAAATTGTTGTCTAATTTTACCTTTTTCATTGCTTAAAAAAGCCCCGATTTTTTCGGGGCGTTGACTTAATCCAGATACAGTTGTCTGAGTTGTTGTATATCGTCGTCGGTAAGTTGAAGTTTGCTCTTGGCAAATGCTTCTATTCCGCCTGCTGCGTCTATTTCCGACAACACAATGTCGATGTACTGCTGTTTTACAATCAAGAACCCTTCCGCCTGCTCAATGGCGAAACTGTCCGCTCCCTGCTCTTGCAATCGCTTGAGCATGTATTCGTTGAACTGTTGGTAACAAATATTTGAGTCAAGGTAATCCTTAACCGCAACTTGCCTGTCGACGCCAAGCAACATTTCTAAAAGCAAGGCGCTTGTTCCGGCACGGTCTTTGCCCGCTGTGCAATGCCACAACACTGCTCCATTGGGTGTGTCAAGAAGAATCTTTAGAAAATTGTGGAAAGCATTGAGGCAAAACTCATTTTGAACAAATTTAGTGTAATTTGCCACCATATACTGACTACTTGTTGCGTTGTTTTCTCTCAACAATTCAGCACCTGCAACAAGCATACTGAACATGTCCGTTGCCTTGTCAAAGGTAACGCCCAATGTACGTCTGTCCAATATAGGATTGTGGAAAAAACTTACACGTTGGTCAATTTTATCAGGTGATGACTGGATCTCCGTATCCGTGCGCATGTCAACAACTGTAACAAGATTGTATTTATCAAGTAGCAGTTGGTAATCTTCATTGGTAATTTTGTTCAATGCACCGCTTCGGATCAGCCTGTTGTGTGCAATGTGGCGACCATCCGCCGTGGGCATTCCGCCAAGGTCTCTTGTATTGGGTGCGTTAGTCAGTTTGATTACGTTCATTAGTTGTCCGCCAATTTCTTGTTGATTGCGTCAATGATGGTTGACACGGCAATGGTATTGTGCCCGCCTTCGGGGATTATTATGTCCGCCTTACGTTTGGAAGGTTCCACAAACATTTCATGCATGGGTTTTACTGTTGACATGTACTGCTTGATTACCGACTCCATTGTACGGCCACGCTTGTTTACATCCCTGCGCAGACGACGTATGAAACGCACATCGGCGTCGGTGTCGACGAACAACTTCATGTCGCAGATGTCACACAACTGCTTGTTTTCAAACAGCAGGATTCCTTCTACGATGATGATCTTTGCCGGTTCAAGATGTTCCCAGTGTTCGTTTCGGCTGTATGTGGAAAAGTTGTAGGTGGGATGTTCTATCGCCTCACCACGTTTCAACTTAGTGATGTGTTCAACAAGCAATTGAGTGTCCAATGCGTTGGGATGGTCGTAGTTGAGTCTTGCACGTTGTTCAAAACTCATGCCTTCATTTGCCTTGTAGTAGTAATCGTGTGAAAGAATTACGGCGTTTTTTCCGAACGCCTGATGCAATTTGCGTGCAACGGTAGTTTTGCCCGAACCTGTTCCGCCTGCAATACCGATAACCAGTCTGTCCATAAGTCACCTCATTCACAACATTTTACCAAACAAATGCTATAAAGTCAACTTGACACGTTGAAAACCACCGAAATGTTTAAAATTCATCCCAACAAACAAATTTCAATCACTCAACCGCATCAACATGCCCAACCACACACCCCATATTAAAAAAGGCTGTCCCGCACTAACACAGGACAGCCACTATTTATCGATTTGCCATTCTTCAAACATTATACTCAGTTGACAATTTCAGATTACTCACCTTTATAACCCCACACTACCGAGTAGACATGAGTCCAGTTGTCATCCCAAGTGTCAGGCTTTTTGGCAACCTCACAATAAATTGTAAGATTATTACCATGGTTAAACGCACTTTCACCGATATTTTTCACACTGGCGGGTATAAATACCCTGTTCAAATTTCTGCACCAGTCAAAAGCAAACTCTTCAATCGTTATAACATTAGACGGTATGTCTATACTTGTCAGACTCAGACAATTGCTAAATGCGTATTCACCTATAAAACGCAACTGACTTTCCTCTTCGAAAGTAATCTTTGAAAGATTCTGACAATTATTAAAAGCATAACTTCCTATACTTGTCACACCGACAGGAATAACAATTTCGCTCACATCCGTGTTGGCAAAAATGCCGCCGAACCCTGCGACAACGTAGCCGTCTACCGATGAAGGAATCTCAATCACATTGCCTTCCTCTTTCCAATTGGTAATGTAGGCTTTATCGTCATGCACAACGTAATCAAACTGACTGTTGCTTGTCACATTGTTGTGTCCCCACACCACGGGACAATTACTGATGTTCCAACTTTCCCACCACATCTCGGGTTTACTCGCTGCTTCACAGTAAATTGTCAGATTGTGACAATCCTGAAAGACATAACTCTCCACATATGCAACACTTGTGGGAATTACGATGCTTTTAAGACTTTCACAGCTTTCAAACGCACTGCCTAGGATCAAATCAATGTTATGACCGATAGTTACACTTTCCAAACCAAAACAGGCCGAAAACAGTGCAGCAGATATTTTTCGGACCCCTGCTGGCAATACAACACTTTTCAGATTGTAACAATTTACGAATGCAGCACCCTCTATTTCTGTAACGCTGTCAGGAATTACAATTTCCGTAAGTGAGGTACAAAATGAAAATGCGTAGTAATCAATCTTGGTAAGAGAATCGGGCAAATTGACGGCCGTCAGTTGCGAACAATTTTCAAATATTCCTCTCGGCAAGTACGAAATACCTTCGGGTATAGCAACACTTTTCAGATTTATACAGTAATTAAATGCGTATTGTCCTATTGTCTTTAGCTTAGAATCTTCACCAAACTGAACACTTAGAAGTGCACTGCAACTTTGAAATGCATATTCCCCGAGATTTTCCACGCTGTCGGGAATTTTAATGCTTTCCAGTTGAATACAGAAAGAAATAGCACCTCTCCCAAAACTGACACACTGATAATCACTTGCAAACGTTAGGGTTTTCAATTTACCCATACTTTGAAGTGCTCCTTCTTCCAACTTAGCCTTGTACGGAATGTGAATGGAAGTTATACCGCTACCTGCAAATGCACTGTCATTTATTTCCTCCAATTCGTTGGGTAAGTCGATTTCAGTTAGGTTAGAACAGTCATAAAATGCTCTATCACCAATAGTTGTCACACTGGATGGAATTACAACATCCGCAAGACTACTGCATCCGTAAAATACATCGCCTCCGATTATCTCTAATCCCTCAGGCAATGAAATTGAAGATAATTTTTCACAACGGTAAAAAGTTGCAAAATCTATGTATTTGATGTTTGCCAATATGTTTACTTCAGTAAGATTTTCGCATTCCCAAAACGCCCTGTATCCAAGCTCAGTTACAGTTGAAGGAATAGTGATCGACTTCAAACCGCTGAGTTTCGTGAAAGCATCGCCCAAAACCTTGGTCACACTTCCATCGTCGGGAATTACAGTGTTGTTGGTCCCTTGAATCAAAGTTTTAGTGCTTATTTCCACAAGACAGTTTCCATTGCTCGAATACACTGTGTTGGCAGGATCGACAGTAATGCTGTCAAGGTTTTTACACTCCAAGAAGGCAACATCCCCTATAAAAATGACGCTTTTAGGAATAGTTATGTTTTTCAGTTGTTCATCTTGATAAAAAGCAAAATCACTGATACTGACAACAGGCTGACCTTGGTAACTTTCAGGAATAGCAATGTGACTGTAAACACTACTGTCTCTTATACCATTGCACACGTAACCGCCCAATTCCTCGTCAAGGACAAATTCCAACGCATCCGAACTGAATTCCGACCAACCTGCAACAATTACGGTGTCTTGTGTAAACTTGTATTCATCAGTTACTTTTACCTGATTGTCATCAAACCACCCGTTAAAGGTGTAGCCGTCTTTTGTCGGAATCGGAAGTTGCACAGAATCGCCTTTTACTACCTCAACAGTAGCAGGAGAATCCATTGTACCGCCTTGAAGATCAAATGTAACGGTTACTGTTTCGACTTTCGGCGCACAGGCAGACATAGCAAGTGCTGCAATCAACACAAGCATGAAGAGTACTACAAATTTAACCTTTTTCATACACTTTACCCCCGCTGTTTAACAAAATTGTAGCAGATAGATATACAAAAGTCAATAGACATCTGCTACAACATTGCAATACATTGTATTCAGTGTTGTAATTTATGCTTACATCTGCTCGATTAGATAATTTGGAAGCAATTGTACCGTTTACTGATATAACTTTAAATATTTGTTATGTTGAAAAGGTTTAGTTTGTATTGACTGAGGTGATGTAATGAATTTGGCTAAAATGAGAACTAAAAAGCAATTAAAAATCGCTTAAAGGAATCAAAATATTCTATATGTAATCAATATTTAGTAAAAAAAGGCACAAAAAAACACAGCGTAAGCTGTGGTACAAAGGTGGTTATGTATTTGCCCTAGGGCATAAAAAAGCCACAACTGTCGTTGTGGTTGGTTGCCTGAATTTACAGAATAGTAAACGACGAATTCGAAACCGTCAATGGGTTTTCGCTCTTCCATTTTTTATCGTGCTTGGTTAGCTTCCTTTGCACTTTCCGTACGTATCTATCGCTAAATACGCAATCGACTTTCGGTGTAGGTTTCCCTACTCCCTTAAAGGAGGTGATCC
>DVLO01000026.1 GCA_018715495.1 Candidatus Limihabitans stercoravium
GTACATAGCCTACTATAACAATGAAAGAATATCCATAAAACTAAAAGGACTGAGTCCGGTACAGTACCGAACTCAGTCGCAAGTAACAATTTAATTATTTAATTTTTGTCCAACTTTTGGGGTACACCCCAAATTGTGTCATCCTTTTTTTTGTTGTCTTTTACTTCAGTTATAGTAACAGACAGATCATTCCACCCTTACCTTCATTTACAATTCTACCAACCGTCTTAGACAGTTTCTCCTGCATTTCTACAGGCATTGCTACGCATTTTTCAGTAAGACCGTCACGCACCAATCCCGACAGAGGTTTTCCGAACATATTTGTCTGCCAGATTTGTTCGGGATTTTGCTTGAACTCAGACAACAAATATCTGCTTTGCTGTTCCGTTCCGACAATAGGACTCACTTCAGTAGAAACATCAACTTTTACGATGTGCAGACTGGGTGCTGTAGCACGCAAACGCACACCAAACTTACTGCCTTGTTTTACAATTTCAGGTTCTTCAAGACGTATGCTGTCATCATCAGGGCACACCACTCCGTAGCCTGTACTTTGTGCCTGGTCAAGCGCT
The DNA here is from genome assembly GCA_018715495.1 of Candidatus Limihabitans stercoravium. Lineage (GTDB taxonomy): Bacteria > Bacillota > Clostridia > Christensenellales > CAG-314 > Limihabitans > Limihabitans stercoravium. Next base: position 573 of record DVLO01000026.1, read on the forward strand.
GACTTCACAGTATCGTACTGACGTTTAGCAAATGCCGATTCTATCACAAACTTCATCAACGAATACTCATTGTCGATGTCCACATGAGCCTGTTCACTGAGCACCTGATAGAACAAAGAATCTTCGGCAGCAACGGAAATTCCCATTACTCCGGTTGCCATATCAACGACCTTAACTGAAGGAACCAGGTTGTTTTCCGATGTAAAACTTTCAAGGAATCTTGAGCTGTCCTTCATTTTATTGATTTCGCCTGCAGCCTTTTTGCACTCTCCGACAAGCGAAGAAATCAATGGATGATCCACATCCAACGTACGCATCCATTCGGGTAAATCTATCTTGATACTTTCAACAGGAAATTCATCAAGAATTGCCGAAAGCACACTCTCAAATTGTTCACCCGTTGCCCCCATTACATTGAGCGGTATTACCGTTACTCCGTATTTTTCACTGAGAGCATCCGCAAGAGACATTGATTCGGAAGTCACCTCTCTGCAGTTCAACACAATAACAAACGGTTTGTGACAGGCTTTAAGTTCGGATACAACACGTTCTTCGGCTCTCACATAATTGTTGCGTGGTAATTCGGTGATGCTGCCATCATTCGTCACCACTACCGCAACTGTCGAATGTTCCGTTACAACCTTGTGCGTACCAAGTTCGGCTGCGCGTTCGAAAGGCATTTCTTCAGCCGACCAAGGCGTCTTTACAAGGCGTGTTTTACCATCCTGTTCTAACCCTTCAACACCTTCAACGACATACCCCACACAATCTATCAGTCTTACATTGGCCATCTTGTCGCCAAGGTTGAGCTGCACCGACTGAGACGGCACAAATTTGGGCTGAGTGGTCATGACAATCTTTCCGTCAGCTGACTGCGGAAGTTCGTCAACAGATCTCATCTGCTGGTTGACATCTGTAATTTTAGGCAATACAAGTTGCTCCATGAATCTTGTTACAAAGGCGGACTTGCCCGTTCTGACAGGTCCTACTACTCCTATGTAGATGTCACCACCCGTCCTGTTGGCAATGTCTTGATAAATGTTCATACTGCACAATTCCTCCAATCGGTTTGCTAAATTGTATGAGAAAACACTGTCAATTAGAACAGCACTGTAAAACAAAAAAAACTTGGGAACTGATAAATTCCCAAGTTACTTTTCATTATCTTCCGAAGGCACGGCTTTTTCGAAATTCTCTTCTACCTTTTCAGCCTCAGGAGTGTTTATTCTGAATATTTTCTTTCTGAGTCCCATAGGAAGTTCTTTACCCTTTACCAACCTGACAATGTTGTGACGGTGTGCAAAATAAACTAAAGCAACAATGCCTGTCACCGCAAGACAAGTAAGCAATCCGTAACTTGCGTAATTAGCCCAATGCCACACAACACAAAACAGCATATACAACAATGCCGAAACAGACATTCTGTCGGTAATAAGCACTACAACAAGAATTATCCATATTGCGCACAGATTAAACAGAGGCTGCGCAACAAACAACACACCTATTGTTGTAGCGACGCCTTTGCCGCCACGAAATCTGTGCCAAACAGGGAATATGTGACCAAGCACTGTGAAAAATCCTACAAAATACACGGCGTAAAGAGATGCATCGGGGTCATTACTGAATGTAAGCAATGCAACCAGACAGGGAACAACTCCCTTCAAAGCGTCACAAACAAACGTAAGTAATCCCATTGACAAGCCGAACACACGAAACATGTTGGTCGTGCCGGGATTGTGACTACCCTTCTCACGAATGTCCTGTTTCTTTATCAGTCGGGAAAACAACACCGAAAAGTTGATTGACCCCAACAGATACCCAAAAACAGAAAGTAATACAAAACGCCACCAAAACTCTGTATAAGGCATAGTCATCATTCCTTATCGCTGTCATCACGGAACACCAGTTTTACAGGAGTACCGTCCAATTGGAAGGATCTTCTGATACAGTTTTCAAGATAACGCCTGTAGGAGAAGTGAAGCAACTTAGCGTCAGATACAAAAAACACAAATGTAGGAGGCTGTGTTGTAGGCTGTGTAACATACTTTATTTTAGCCCTTCTGCCCTTGGAAGACGGCGGTTCAACCGCACGCACAGCATCTGTAACAACGTCATTGAGCAATCCTGTCGTGGCACGGAAGTTGGATTTTTCGTAAACGTAATCCACCATTTCCATGAGTTTTCCTACACGTTGTCCTGTCAGAGCAGACAATGTGATGTACTTGAAGTAATCCATGAACGCAAGATCCGTGCTGAGTTGCTTTTTAAATTTTTCAACGGTATAGGTATCCTTTTCTACCAAATCCCATTTATTAATTACTACAACAGAAGGCTTACCTTCGTCATGAATAAAACCTGCTATCTTGACATCCTGTTCACTGAGTCCTTCATTTGCGTCCATTACAATGAGACACACATCGGCACGGCGAACGGCATTCAAAGAACGGATTACACTGTACTGTTCAACGCTTTCGTCTTCAATGGCACGCTTACGGCGCATACCTGCAGTGTCGATTACAATGTAGTTCTTACCGTTGTAGGTAAATGGAGTGTCAATAGCGTCACGTGTTGTACCTGCAATGTCCGACACAATTGTACGGTCATATCCCAAAATACGGTTGACCAAGGATGACTTACCGGCATTGGGTTTACCTACAACCGCAATCTTGATTGCATCGGGATTGTCATCGTAATCTTCATCGGGAAAGTTTTCCACAACCGCTTCAAGCAGGTCACCAAAACCTTGTTTCTGTTCGGCTGCAATGGGATAGAAATCCCCTAAACCCAGGCTGTAAAACTCTGTCAGATCAGCTTCAAGGTAATTGTCCACCTTGTTTACTACAAGCAAAACAGGCTTATTCGTCTTGCGCAACAAATCGCATACATCGTAATCCTCACGTGTAAGTCCTGTTTTTAAATCGGTAAAGAACAGTATTACGTCCGCAAGATCAACGGCAATTTCCGCCTGCTTCTTGATGTGACGAAACATGATGTCGTCGCTTTCAAACTGAATACCGCCTGTATCAATCAGGGTAAACTTACGTCCACGCCATTCCGCATCGGCATACACACGGTCACGTGTTACGCCCGGCATGTCGGAAACGATTGAAATCCTTCCACCGCACACCTTGTTGAAAAATGTTGATTTACCCACGTTGGGTTTGCCAACTATGGCTACTAATGGTTTTGTCATACTTATTATTTCTCCAAAATTGCACGGCACAATTCGTAGCCGTCCGATACTATCTGTATTTTCTTGCCTGTTTGCTTTTTAAGTTCATCAAGGGACATGCCGTCAAGGAAAACGTCTTCAGTTTCACGCAGCATTACAGAGGGCAACAAAAGCACTTCATTACACTGGCCAAAACCGTTTACCGCCTCAGCAATATCGCCACCCGTCAACAATCCAGCTACCGTAACACTGCTACCGAAAAACTTGTTTACAACGGTAAGAACGTTGACGTTTACACCGTCAAACTGCTTACGTGCAATATCGAGAAGCTGTCCTATATAAGGGCTTGCCGAAACGCCTGTTACAATTGTGAAGCCTTCTTTCTTGGCTTTAGCACTGTCTTCAAGCGCAAGGTTGAACTGGTAACGCAAATCAGCTATAAGACCTACACCGTTTTCTATCTGTTCGAAATCGTCGTAGTAGTCGAAGTCGGGAAGTTCACGATTTGCATAAACGTACATTTCATCGGAACAGAACACAAAGTGTTTGCCATGCTTTGCGAAAACGCCTTCGGCAAAATGTTCCACAAAATCTATTGTTTCGTTGGCAACCTTGCTGTCCACAGTTGGCAGACAGGGCAAATTTTCACGATGACCGGTAAGTCCCACGGGAACAATTGCCAAAGTTTCCACCATCGGGTACAGCGAATAAAGATCTTCAACAGTCTTCTTCAACACTTCGCCGTCATTATATCCGGGCACCATTACCACCTGTGTGTGCAAAACAATTCCTGCGTCGGTAAGACGTTTCAACAGAGGCATTATCGGTTGAGCCTTGGGATTACCAAGCAACAGTCTGCGCATTTCATCATCGGTTGCATGTACGGAAATGTACATCGGGCTGAATTTTTTGTCCAGCATACGCTGAATTTCCCTTTCGGAAACATTTGTCAAAGTGACATAGTTTCCCGTAGCAAAAGAAAGTCGCCAGTCGTCATCTTTTACGTAAAGGGTCTTACGTTGTCCCTTGGGAAGTTGATCGACAAAACAGAATATACACTTGTTGGCACACCAGCGTGGTTCAATGTAACACTGCTCACAAAAATCCCACCCCATGGAATCCCACTCATCTTTCTTGATTGCGAATTCAAGACGTTGTCCTTCACGCATTACAGCAACATTAAATTCGGACTGTGAATCGTAGTAGGCGACGTCAAGCATGTCAAGAGCTTTTTCGCCGTTGAATTCCACTATTTCATCTCCGCTGCGCAAACCTGACTTGTACGCCAGAGAATGTTTGTCAAGAGTTGACAATTTTAGCATAAACACCTCAATAACAATAAGAGGCAACCATATTGCGGTCGCCTCCTGAAAAACAATTTAATCCAATTACAGTTCGATTACGTAGTGAGGGTAATTGGTAAAATCCTTGTCGCCAACCATTGTGATGGACTTGATGACAATGGGATCTCTCAACATTGTGCGAGAAGTTGTCTGTTCGTTACCTTCGTCATCTGTTCCTGTAACTACTTTACGTGTTGTTGTAGTAGACATTGCAGAGTTGTTGTTGAAGTCGTACAAAACAGATGAAGGAACTTCAGTTGCATTTTCTACATGCAAAACATCGTCAACGTAAACGCTGATAGATGCCAATGTTGCAAATACTGCGTAGTTCTTGTAATTTTCCGTTTGAGTACTGCTTGTTGTCAAGAAGAAAGCTGTACTTGCCTTGTCGAAAGAAGCAACGGAAGATTCGTGATACATTGCAAGACTGAACAAACTGAATTTAGCATTGCCGTCTGTGATTTCTTCATTGTCTTTGTCAGCTTCATCAACGGGAAGTTGCCATCCGTTCTGGTAGAATTCACCAAGAATTGTGTAGCCGACATCTTCTGTTTGATAGTAGTTGTATTCAAGGTCTTCGCCGTCCTTGTAAAGGTAACGACCGGCAATCCATGAATTTGTAGTAGAACTGATACGTGAATCGAACACTACGTTGTTGTAGTATTCCTTGTTTACAAGATTGATGAAGTTAGCAACAGTTATGGGAGCTTTTTCAACTTCAAGGTTGTAAACGATTTCAAGACGTGTTGTGTGTTCGTTCAATGTGTATTCAACAACCATTTCAACCTGTGGCTTACCGTATTCGCTTACAAGTTTGTTGATTTGTCCTTCGCTCAGGAAACCGACAGAGTTACAACCTGTCATGGTAAGAAGCAAGACAACTGCGATAAATACAATAGCAAATTTTCTGAGTTTCACTTTAGATACCTCTTTTGGTAATTAAATTTGTTGTAAGGTTTAAACATACCTTTTTCTATTGTAACCAAAAATATTGTTTTTGGCAACTATTTACATCACTTTTTGTAATATTGAGTGAGGTCTACAGACAAAACAACGCTTTTTTTGTCAAGATATTTCAGTGGTCCCTGTTTGAAGTGGAACATTATCTTGGTGCAGCACAGAAGTTGAGTCTTGATACGGTAACGTCTGTTGATCTTGTTTATACCGTATTTGCCGTCTCCCAATATGGGAAGTTTGATGTAGGCTAGGTGAGCACGAATCTGATGTGTCTTACCTGTAATCAGTTTTACTTCCAATTGAGAAAGTTCGCCCATGTTCTTGACAAGTCTGTATTGCGTTTCAATAGGAACGTAACCCTGCTTGGGAACATCGGAAATGTACACCATGCTTTTTTTGGCGTCCTTGAACAGATAGGCCTTCAGCGTTGCACTGCTCTGTTTTGGCTTGCCTACGACAATTACATTGTAAGTCTTGTCGATTTCACGTTCTTTAAAGGACTTCAACAATTCCGTTTCGGCAGTCTTGTTCAATGCAAATACAACCAGTCCCATTGTATTCCTGTCCAGGCGGTGGACTGCAGTTACCGTGCCGTCAGTCAATGTAGCGTTGAGTCGGCTTTCGACGGAATCTTCGCCCTGAACCTCAATACCGGACGGTTTGTTTACCACAAGTATGTTTTCGTCACGGTAAACTATTTCAATGGCATCCTTAACTCTGTCAGGAAGATACACATGAACAACATCGTCCTTGTTGACGTTCATGTCGGAGTTAACTCTGACGCCGTTGATTTTTACACTCTTGTTCTTGATGACCTTCTGTATCTGAAAGTATCCAAGATCCGTATTATCGGCAATCAAATCGGAAAGCAATTGCCTGTTTTGAACACTAATTTCTTGCAACATGAAATCATTATACCAAATGTAAGGTAAAAAAGCAATCAAAAACGACATTTTTATATTACGGAAAGGCTGAACAATAGGCTGTTTTGACCGGTTTACCTTACTTTTTTTATCAATACGTTAAATATTTACCTTAAATATACAAGATTACCGAATAAGCAATGCTAAAGCAAAAGTTTTAGATATTTACTCTGCAAAATCAAACAAAAAAAAGACGGTTTGTCAACCGTCTAAAATGAAATCGGAATTGTCTTTCTTGCCGCTGTCGCAACTACTGCGCACTACGTTTACTGCGCTGCAAAGATTTAGCCTTATCAATATGACATCATCCCCTATCTTCTCAATGTTGGACCACGGCACAAACACATCTTCGGCAGCTTTAAAGATCTTGCGCTGTCCCGGAACAACAAGACCTAATACACTTTTACTTTGTGTGTTTATTATCATATCACACGCACGACCCAGTTTTTTGCCGTCAACAAGATTGACAACATCCTTACTACGTAATTCACTGAAACTTACTTCCATTACTGTCTCCCATACAATATACTGCACAATGCGACAAATTAGCACAATTTTTTACAGCATGGATTGTCTGAGATGAGAAACGGCATTTTTTTCCAATCGTGAAACCTGAGCCTGGCTCAGCCCCACCTCTCCTGAGACTTCAACCTGGGTTTTGTCCTGGAAGTATCTCTTCATTACAATATCACGCTCACGCTGATTGAGATTGTCAAGAGCTTCTTTCAAAGTGATGTTTTCCGCCCATACAGACTCACTTGTTTTTTTGTCAAACAACTGATCTTGCAACGTCATCCCGTCCTCATCACCGTTGTAAGTTGAATCGGACAATGAAACAGTATCACTGATGGCGTCAAGGCAATACGCAACCTTATACGCAGGCAGACTGAGCTGACTTGCAATTTCATCGACAGTTACTTCAATTCCACTTTCTTTTTCCATTTCTTCACGTGTTTTGAGCGCCCTGTAGGCTACGTCACGTATTCCACGGCTTACACGCATGGAATTGCTTTCACGCAGGTATCTTCTGACCTCTCCGACAATCATGGGAACAGCATAGGTGGAAAACCTTACATTCAATTCGGTGTTGAAGTTGTCCACCGATTTAATTAGCCCCACACATCCCACCTGAAAGAGATCTTCCATATTAGCCTTACCCGCATAACGCTGGATAACAGACAAGACCAATCGCAAGTTGCATGTTATAAAGTAAGTACGGTCACTGTCATTGCCGCTTCTTATACTGCTGAGAAGCTGCTGCGACTGCGCATTGGTCAGCTTAGGTAAAGTTGACGTGTCCACACCGCAGATTACAACCTTTCTTTTCATTAGCACCCCCTGGATTCAGTTGTAGTTTGAGCCAAACAACAATTAAATATACCAAGGTGTTGACAACTGAGTTTTACCGTTATAAAATATAAAAAAGGAGGGTTGATATGCTACGGGAATTTATCAATCAGTTGGAAAAACTGCCGCAAAAGGTAATGGCAAATGCCCTTGAACTGAACACCGACAAGCCTGTCATCGGAGTAATTGTTGCCGAAAGTAAACAGGTGTTTTCGCACAGGAATCTTGATCAGATTGCCGAACGTGTTGAAATGGGTATTGTTGAAGAAGGCGGAACATTTCTCAGAATGTACGTAACTGCAATTGACACCACGGCAATGTCCGGTTCGAATTGGTCGAAATACGACCTTCCAATGCGTGACCTTGTTGCCGACAACGTAGAAGCAATCGCATCAAACGATTTCTTTGACGGACTGGTATTTGTTGCAAGTGAACCTAACTGTGTGGCAGGTATGTTGTTGGGTGCTATCCGAACAAACATTCCTTCGATGTTTGTATGTGGAGGTACAATGTCACCCATCATGTACAACGGCACCGAACAAGGATTTACTCACCTTTACAGGCAGATCGCCAAGGTAAAGACAGGGGAAACGGACTTCGAACTGATTTCATCGATAGAAAACAACACCCCCTTGATTGCCGGAACCGACTGTTCCCGATTCGGAGCAAACAGTTTCAATTGTGCACTTGAAACAATAGGACTTGCCCTTTCCGGAAACGGCACTGCACCTGCAATGAGCAGACAGCGTCTTGAAATTGCAAGAAAAACAGGAAATGCGGCGGTAAAAGCTGCAATGGATAAACTTACTCCACGCAGAATGGTCACACCAATTGCTCTGCTCAATGCCGTGATTGCTGACCTTGCATGCGGAGGCAGTTCCACTACGATGCTCAATATAATTGCCATCGGAAAAGAATTGTCTTATAAAAACATTTCTTTAAAATCCATTGGCGATATAGCTAAGTCTACACCCAAACTGTTGTGCGACAAGAAAGACGGCACAGCACTCATAAACCAGTTTAACAGAGCAGGCGGAATGTATGCAATGCTCAAGCAATTGGCAGATGAAAAGCTCATCAACCTGGAATCAGCCACATACAACGGAACGCTACAATCAGTGCTGAAGAACGTTGAAATTGCCGACAACGAAGTAATACGCTCTTCCGAAAACTGCCACAATGAAACATCCACATTGCGTGTTCTGTACGGAAATGTAGCTGAAGAAGGTGCCTTTGTTCATTACAAGGGCGAAGGTGCTTTTGTAGGAAACGCAAGAATCTACCACAATGAAGAATCGGCTATCGATGCACTTCTTCACAGAGAAATACGTCCGCAGGATGTAATTGTAATACAGAATGAAGGACCCAAAAGCTGTCCGGGCATGCGTGAAATATACGCTGTACTTGCATTGATTGAAGGCATGGGACTTCAAGGAAAAGTAGCCGTAATTACCGACGGTCGAATTGCCGACTTCTACGACGGAATTGTTGTCGGGCACATCACCCCGGAAACAAATGAACACAGCACCTTTGCAGTTCTTCAAGACGGAGATGTCATTGAAATTTCCATTGCAAAAGGAAAGATTAACTGTGACATCAAGAGCAAAGATCTGCAAATCCGTCTGCGTGACTACGACAATCACAACGTAAACTACGCAAACCACTACCTCAAAAAATGGTCCAGAATGACAGGCACGGCATCCGACGGCTGCTTTACAAAAACAGCGAAAGGCAAACAATAAACACGCAAAACATTTCATACAAAAAAAACAAGCGAACGATTTCCGTTGAGATCGTTCGCTTTAATTATTTACAGTTTTTAACATTACAAATGTCAACCTGTCTTTAGCAAATTGCTAGCAGAATTTAAGATGCCCCCTGTTTAACTTTTGTAATGTAAAACAACCTTTGACTGTGAATAACAAACAACATAGCAACTTTGACTAAAAAAACGGGGATGATTTACCAAACCATCCCCAAATTGATATACTATGTCTGAAATATTACCCTTTAAAACCGCAAAATTGACAACAATTAGTTATTTACAGCGATTTTTTTTAGTTTGCGTGATTTCTCCAATTCTTCCTGCCAGCACCAGTAGCACATGTTTTCGTAGCTTTCGTCACCACCGATAAACACTACAGGACCGTCGTCTACTGCGTAGCCGTCAATAAATCTGGCATTAACCGTTGACTTGTTTCCGCAACGACACACCGACTTGATTTCCTGCATCGAATCCGCAAGTTCCACCAGCCTTTTACTTCCTTCAAACAACTGGCAACGGAAATTGGTAAGCAGTCCGTAGCACAAGACAGGCACTTTTCTGGTAAGCTGTTTGCATTCGTCAATTTGCACACAAGTACAAAATTGCGCTTCGTCAATGATTATACAATCACACCCCTGTTCTTGTGCAACCTTGTTGTACAAAGCTACAATGCTGTCTGTAGGTGACACTGTATAGCACTCCGACTCCAACCCTATCCTTGACCTCACCTTAGGAACATCGACGTCTCCTCTGTTGTCAATCAAGGGCTTGATAAGCAACACTTTCATGCCCTTTTGTTCGTAATTAAACTTGCACATCAATGCTTGTGCCGATTTGCTGCTTCCCATTGTTCCGTACTTGAAATACAATCTTGGCATTTTACTTTCCCTCATTTTCCTGTAAAAATTTTTCAAAAATCTCTATCGCCTGTTGGTGTGAGTCGTAACCGAAACATTTAAAGTAACTGTTTCCGGAAATCATATAAGAAATTTTGTCGGCAAACTTGTTGTCGAACAGTACAAGGCAAGGCTTCCCGTGAGCTTCGGCAAAAGCAAGTTCGTACCCTACCCCCATTGACGTGACCGTGACGTCCGCCACCACTATGTCGCTTTGACGCAGCCAGTCAGTATCCTGAACATAAACATTTTGAGGAGATCCACTTGCGTAGTTTACATCTCCAACATGCTCTGTCAGTACATTGCCATATTTTTTCATGTGAGCTATCAGTTCGGCATACCAGTCAGCATGCTGTCTGCCACCCTTTATTGAACCGCAGAAGTAAATGTTCACACCCCACCTCAATACAAGCCGTTTATCAATCCGTCGCTGTCGATAGTCATTCCTTCCGAATTGGGTGTACCGGGCAGACCAGGCATGAGCAGCATATTACCTGCCAATGCTACAACAAACCCTGCGCCGTTTCTTATTTCAACATCACGAACGGTCAACGTAAAATCACTTGGTGCGCCCAACAATTTGGGATTGTCGGAAAAAGAGTACTGTGTCTTGGCTATCACTACAGGATATTCTTTAGCAATGTTGCGCAGAGCCTCTATACTTTCTTTAGCCTTATCTGTGAAATAAACTTCACGTGCGCCGTAAATTTTGGTTGCTACCTTAGTGATTTTATCTTCTATACTGTCACTGTCTTCGTACGCAAAGGTAAAGTGATTGGGCTGCTCACACAACTGAACAACTTCGTCAGCAAGTTCTGTTGCACCCTTGCCGCCCTTGCCCCACACATCAACCGCAACGGCATCTACACCGCATTTATTTGCACACCTCTTTACCAACTCAATTTCAGCGTCGGTATCGGTTGTAAATCGGTTTATAGCAACTACACAAGGCAAACGATAGACCTGTGATATGTTACGAATGTGTCTTTCAAGATTGGGCAATCCTTCTCTCAACGCTTCAAGGTCTTCCGTTCTGAGATTGTTTTTGTCTGCTCCACCATTGAGTTTCAGAGCTCTTACGGTAGCAACAATGACAACAGCGTCAGGACAAAGTGAAGCCACACGACACTTGACATCAAGGAATTTTTCCGCCCCTAGATCAGCACCGAATCCTGCTTCGGTAACCGTGTAGTCGGCAAGGGTCATTGCTAACTTTGTAGCCTGCACGGAGTTGCAACCATGCGCAATGTTTGCAAATGGACCGCAATGTACAATTGCAGGAGTTCCTCCAATGGTTTGCACCAGATTGGGCTTTAAAGCGTCCTTTAGCAGTATTGTCATTGCCTCTTCGCCCTTTAAATCCCTGCAGTACACCGGTTTGCCGTCATAGGTATAGGCAACAAGAATGTTTCCCAGGCGACGTTTCAAGTCGTCAATGTTTTCAGCAAGTGTAAGTATTGCCATTACTTCAGATGCCGCAGTAATGTTGAACTTTTCCGTTCTTTCCACCCCGTCCTTTACCCCGTAGCTGACAACAAGCCCTCTCAATGCCCTGTCGTTGATGTCCATGGTACGATTGAATTGTATGCGCTTGGGATCAATATTCAATGCATTTCCGAAAAACAGGCTGTTGTCAATCAATGAACACAGCAAATTGTTTGCCGATGTTATTGCATGGAAGTCTCCTGTAAAATGAAGATTTATGTCTTCCATGGGGACAATCTGAGAGTAACCCCCACCTGTTGCTCCGCCCTTAATGCCAAATACGGGTCCCAATGAAGGTTCACGCAAAGCAAGGCACGTGTTACGACCTGTAAGATTCATTGCGTCGGCAAGACCTATTGATGTTGTAGTCTTTCCTTCACCTGCTGCAGTAGGATTGATTGCTGTTACCAAAATCAATTTACCGAACTTATTGCTATCGTAGGAAGCGGTTATCTTAGCCTTGTACTTACCATACAATTCCAATTGGGAAGGTTTAAGCCCCAATTTTTTAGCAATTGCAGTTATCGGTCTGAGCTTACTTTTTCTTGCAATTTCTATATCAGTCATACACTAACCCCCTTTTGCAAAATATCTTTATTATCTTACCAAATTACATTAGCATTTTCAACCACTTTGACAAATAAGAAAAAAATATATTTTTTTTCACCAGTTGACAAAACATTTCCATTTCCAAAAACAAAAATGCCTCCTTCGTGAAGGCATTTTCATCAGTAATAAAAAATTAAAGCTAATCAAGATAAATCGTAAGGTATTCACCATTTCCTTCCATTGTTACGGTTTCTCCTGCCGAAAGAAATGCCGTGTCACCCAATTTGAGTTGTAAATCTCCTGCAGTAAAATTTCCGCCGGTAACGGTTACACATACGAAACTGTCTGGCTTGCCGATTTTGCCCGATTTATCGTGATGACACAGTGAAAAATATTTACAACTAAAAGGCATTTCGACAGACAATGGTCTGTCGTAAGGATTGAGATTTGCAACCTTCAATGCCTCTTCAAGATGAAGCTGGCGTGGTTTTCCATTAGCATCAAGTCTTCCGTAGTCGTACATGCGAAATGTAAGATTACTGCTTTGTTGAACTTCACACAAAGTAACACCCTTACCTATGGCATGAACCGTTCCAGAAGGTATAAACACACAATCACCCTTTTTGACATGGTAAAATTGCAGGTAATCAGTAACCGTTCAATCCTCTGTAGCCTTGCGGAATTGTTCGGAGGTCATTGGTGCTTTAGTGCCAAGGTAAATACCGCCGTAAGGCTTGCTATCCAATATATACCACATTTCCGTCTTTCCGTATTCGCCATAAGTACTCAATGCGTATTCATCGCTGGGATGCACCTGGACAGAAAGATCCTTCATTGAATCGATGTATTTAACAAGTACTGGAAATTGACGGAACTTTTTACAATTACTTCCCAAGTCCGCTTCGGTAACAACTTCTGCTAAAGGCTTACCTTCGGGAGCAACTAATGTTAAGCCGTCTTTGTGAAAAGACAGCTCCCAGGTTTCGGCAATATTTTCATTGCTTTGTTTACCCCATGAATTGAGTGTATTGCCTCCCCAAATGTAATTTTTGACTGCAGGTATAAGTTTTACAAACATAACGACCTCAAATTTTCCTGGATGTAATAATTATACCAAACCAATTCAAATAGTCAACAAGATGAACTACACCAATTTAAATAAAAAACTGCCACTTTAAGTGGCAGACTATTTGCAATTTGTTTAGGGCAATATACCTTCAATATGTGTATAAGTTACAACCGATAAACTTCCGTCGCCGATTCCACTTACACCATAAACAATGTCTGACGCTGTGCCGTCAGCGCCCATTGTTGCAGAGGCAATTCGACCCAGGTTTCCGACAACACTGGATATACCCAATGCAAGTTTTTCTACAACAGATTGTATATTGAAAGAACTGTCCGCCGACTGTACTACCTCTAACAATGCCTTAATTACAGGATCATCCTCTTGACCGTTGATTGAGTATCCTGTAGATGCCAAAGTCATCATTCCAAGACTGTCAACGGCAACGTCGAAATCCACCTTAATATACAAGTAATCGGGGATTTTTACAAAGGATGCCAATACGCCCAATTGCTCAACTATCTGTTGTTTAAACTGGACAATGGAAAACTTACCTATCACATTCAGTGAAGGCTCACCATCGACAACATTTATCGATATCTGTTCTATTGTGACATTGAGGTTGCGCAATTCTTCAAGTGTTCCGTCCTGATTGCTTGCACTTGTCACAATGTTGTTGAAGATATAGGCAAGCGTCTTATCTTGATAAACTTTTAAATATTGCTTGTCGTAAGTTACCTTTCCATCAAGCAGCGGAAGATAATTTTCCTCATTCTCAATGGAACTTCCGGCCGTTGCGTCAGACGCATTTTGTTCTTCGGTAGCTTGGTCGTAAGGATTGTCTACGACGTCTTTGTTGTCAGAAAGACTGTTAAAAGATTTAAAAATATCTTTTATCTTTGTGTCTGCAAGTCCCAGTTCTTCAATAGTCTTGCCCCCAATACTTACCTGAGTAAGATTGAGATCTCTTGGAGTCATATTTGCCACCACTACCAAACCGATTCCTGCAACAACTACAACAACCAGCACAAAGGCAATCAACCCTTTCAAAAGTTTGAACATAAATATCTCCTTAAATCAAATTGACAGTTTGTTAAATCTATAACAATTACGCACCGATAATTGTTGACAGTTTACTCAAAAAGTTTACTGAATTTCCCAATTAATTGAAAGACACGTCCAATGAGCTGAACTTAAAATAAGATGTCATCCTGATTTATTTTGTCTTCTTCCGTAACAGGACGAATTACCTTGCAAGGCACTCCTGCAGCTACCACACCTGACGGTATATCCTTTGTTACGACGCTTCCCGCCCCTATTACTGAACCTGCACCAATGGTAACGCCTCCACAGACGACGCTGTTGGCACCAATCCACACGTTGTCACCAATTGTAATGGGCGCTGACGTACCTATTCCGTTACTTCGTTGCTGTGCGTCTATTGCATGTCCGGAACAAGCCAGACACACTCCAGGCGCTATAAACGCCCCTGCTCCAATATTGACAGGGAAAGTGGCTAAAATCACACAATTGTAATTTATAACTGTCAGACCATGAGTGTGAATATTGAATCCGTAGTCACAACGGAAAGAAGGCTCTATAAATGTCATGGGAGAGCAAGTGCCAAACAACTACTGCAATATTTCACGACGTTTCACCTGTTCATCAGGACTTGTTCTGTTGTACTGCCAGCATAAGCGCTTGGCTTGCATCTGTTTTTCCGACGGGAAATTTTTATACCCGCTGGCATATGAAGCATTGCGTTTCATTATATCAATCGGCCTCATGTTTCCTCCTTAATCTACAAGTGCACGTCACCTCAATGCACTGTTGAAAATTCATTGCGTTTACCACAAATAAAGTAAGACCGAGTATTGTTTCAACTCGGTCAGACTTGTTATTGAAAATCGTAGTTGACAGTTACCTGAGCACCACTTGCCATGGAATAACTCAGTGCCAGGGTCTTCAGGCAGACGCCGTAGGTTACATCCACCTTCATGTTGCTGTAATCCACATTGTCGTTACCCATAAATTGCTTGGGAAGAGTAACGTCTGCAGTAAATCTACCGTCGGAAAATACTGCGTTTTTAAAGTACTCTTTCTTAAAATTGAAACCTACATTTCCTATTTCCTGAAATACCATTTCGGAAACGGGGTCGCCGTTCTGGGCAACGATTTTGCCGTTTTCAACTGTCACACTTCCAACAAGTGTAACCTTGTAACTATCGGGATTTTCATCCATGGATATTTCTGCAAGCTGTTCAATTGAGTAATTTATCAATGTCTGAATTCCATTGTCGGTAATCGTCAATTGCGTTGTCAAAGTTTCATCATCGTAATTGGTAACAATCTCTATGGATATTATAGAATAATCCATGTTGACCATCTTACTGAGTTCAAGATAGTTGTCCTGAGCGCAGCCCGTAAGGCTTACAACCAGCAGACAAAGCACTGCAAGGCACACCAAAAATTTCTTTTTCATTTATGTTTCCTCCTTACAGACGGTTTCTTTCAAGAAAGTAAAGCAATCCTGCAAGCGCCATTGACATGAAAGCCGTCGTCAACAGGATACTCTTTAGTGACTTTGTAACCTGCGAATTTACATCCTGAACAACTGTGTTGTAGTCTTCAATTGCTGTTTGCAATTGCTGATATTGTTCAGTAACCGTAGCTTTTTCAGCCTCTGTCAGACTGTTGTAAAGCGCAATTGCGTTCTTGATAGCATCGAATTTTTCCGACTTGGAAGTTGCTGCGCCTATTGTCTCAACAGAATCGATAAAATCCGATGCTGCTGATGTAACGCCTTCCGAACCACCCAATTCGTATTCAACAGTAATACTCTTCAAGTAACATGCACCACTGGCTGCCATATAAGACAAGGCGAAGTAGGTATCACCAGTTTCAATATTCCATGTTGCGCCGTTTGTTGTGACTAACTTTGTTCCGTGATCCGTTCCGTTAGTAGGAGCACCTGTAACCTTACCATATGGGCTGTCAGAAGTCAACAGTTTCCAATCCCTGTCAGATCCCGATGACAACTCAACGGTTACAGACACAATTCTTCCCGGAAGCGCCGATGTGCTTGCCAAGTAGTACGCAGTTTTATTTTTGTTGAATTGCATTTCGTTGTTGTCGCTCTTGTAGAGATAAGCAAGACCTTCAACGCCATCAACTTCCCAATTGTAGTAGTTGTACGCACCACCGTAATTGATAAAGGAATCCATTGTGATAGTTATGCTACCAGTATTGCTGGAAGATTCGTCAATTACAGTTACATTGATTTGAGTTTTAGCAGTTCCGCAAGTAACAGTAACAACTGTCTTACCCTTTGCAACCGCAGTGATTACACCGTTGTCAACGGTTGCAATTGTGGGATCTTGGGAAGTCCATGTAACTGTACCTGTTGCCGTAGCCGTGATTGTCTGGCTTTCGCCCACCTTGAGAGTTACTGATGTCTTGTCAACGGCTACTGTGTTGGTAACAGTAATTTTACATGTAGCTGTATATTCTCCGATTGTAGCGGTAATTGTAGCACTACCTTCAGCAACAGCCTTTACTGTTCCGCCACTTACAGTTGCAACAGATGGATCGGATGTTGTCCAACTTATTGTACCACTTTCGGTAGTTGTTGCAATGATTGTCTGAGTTTCACCAACAGACATTTCAAGTGTTGTCTTGTTGAGAGATAAAGGCTTTTCTTCCACTGTGCCGTCGCCCCAAATAGCATCGGCATAGTCTTCATTGTCAATGAATGGATTGCGGTTTCCTTGAATTTCGTAAACGGCATCGTTTCTGGTACGTTCAATTTCGTCAACGGGGTCGAGTTCGTTCCATTCCAGCAATGCTTCAATTGCCTCATCTTCACCACCAACCATTATATTAGAAAAATTCAGTGTACCGAACTTTCCGCCACTTCCGTTTGTTGTTCCTCCGACATTGCTATAGGTGTTGTAGTGTGTGTAGACATACATTACAATACGTGCAACGTCACCCTTTACTTGATCAAGAGGTTCGAATGTTCCTCCCGAAGAATAACCGCCGATAGCAACATTGTTGCCATTTTTATCCTTGTAATATTCGGGATCGCCATTGGTTGCAATGCCGTATTTGTCGTTTCCTCTTGTACTATTGAGTCGTGTTTCAACAGGTCTGATGTGGTGAAGGTCACTACCACCACCGCTTTCTCCCCACAGACCGTTAGAAAGGCTTTGACACCAGACGTGTTCTCTGTTCCATGTTCCAACTGCACCACCGCCCCAAGTGCTTGATATGTCTGCCTGAGAGTAGAATTCCATTACGCTACTGCTGTTGCTACCCGGATCCGTCTTCTTGATTATTTCAGGATCTTTACAGTCGTTGTAGCTTGTGTATTTAGTGTGAGTTGTTGTAATCAGGTCATGCAACTGCCCAAGCAGCTGTGTGCCTTCCGTTGCTGTGATACTTGCGTAGTAGTCATCTGTTGCCGCTTCTGCATATACAGGCAGAATGCTAACCAGCAAGCTGAACAGCATTACCAGAACAAGACACAATGACATAGACAACTTAATTGATGCGTTTCTATTCATTACCTTTCCCTCTTTTGCTGTGATTTTATGTAAAAAAGCAACAATTAGCTTACTAATTAGAAGTTTAAAAAACTACTTAAATTCAATTGCTGCGGTTACACTACACACATTATATCACTTAATTTCTTGTTACGTCAACCTTGTTTACTGAAATTAAAGTCCACTTACTTTAGGGTTACAACAGCTTTTAAGTTGACTTGAAAAATCAAGCAGTACAATCTATTTGCTTTTGGCTGATTGTTTTATTTCCGAATGATAGAAATAGTTTATTATGATAGGCTTTCCTGTTGGATTGTGTAAAAACGGTTCTTTGTCTACAACATACATTAAGGAATTTTGTCTGGCGTACTCAGCAACCTGTTTGTCTAATATTTCCCAAAAAGTTTTGTCATTTTGATTGTATATCTGTTTATATAATGGCAAAAGGTGGGAGTACTTCTCAGCAATATACTGCATTATGTCGGATTTGAAATTTCCACGCAAATTCAAATTTTCAAGCCATATATAATCACAGAAATCCTTTATCCTTTCGATGATGTCAAAAACTTCGGTTATTCCAGGAAATATAGGCGAAATAAAACACGTAGTACGAATGCCAGCCTCATGACATTTCTTCATTGCACTAATTCTTCGCTCTATAGAAACGGCTTTGTCCATATCGTCTTTAAAATTTTCGTCAAGAGTGTTTATTGACCAGCTGACCAATGGGTCAGGAAAATTCTTTATCAGGTCAAGATCTCTCAATACCAGGTCTGACTTTGTAGTGATGATAAGATTTATCTTGCTCCCTTGCATTTGCTCCAAAAAGGTTCTTGTTCGGCAAAATTGCTCTTCCTGTGGATTGTAAGCATCAGTAACCGAACCGACAATCATTGTCTTACCATCATACTTTTGTGGATTCTTGATGTCTTGCCAATACTTGACGTCCAGAAACGTCCCCCAACGTTCATCGTGCCCAGTAAATCTCTTCATAAAACATGCATAACAATACTTGCATGCATGTGTGCATCCTACGTAAGGATTGATGGAGTAGCCTGCTATCGGTAAATTGGATTTGGTAAGTATGGTCTTGACATTAACTTGACCTATTTTAATATCATCATTCATCCTCAACCTCCAGATTACTCAGAATGCGTCTGAGGTAACCTTCAAATTGCTGAACTTCCTCATCGGTAAATCCATTGTAATATATATTCTCCATTTCTTCGGTTACAGTATCGTATTGTTCTTTCATTTCGTTTACTTTGGGAGTAAGGCTGATTATAGCACTTCGTTTGTCGGATGAACTTTCCTTAAATGTAATCAACTGTTGATCGCACATTCTGGACAGCATGGTCGTGAGCGTTGTTTTGGCAAGTCCGGTACGTCGGGATATTTCTGTCGCCGTCATACTTCCAAACTCCCACAATACATACAAAATTTTTCCCTGCGCACCATTAAATGCGTCAATATTTTTGCTTTGAAGAATTTTATCAAATTTGCGTCCGCCTATAGTCTTTATCTTTGATATAAGAAAACCGCCTTGCTGTTTCATAGTTTAAACTCCTCCGGAAATTGTTGCACCATTTCTTCAATGGGCATTATCCCTTTTAAATCTTCTTTCATAAACACCGGAATGCCCCGTGACACGGAATGCATCGACAGACTGTTTGCCCAATTTCTCTCCGTTGATATTTTTCCCTTGCAATTGCCTGTTTCCGTACCAATTACCACCCATTCTACACCCGTAAGATCTACATTGCCTACTCCGTCAGAAAGTGGCTCAAAAGTCACAAAGTAATGTTTCGCTCTGACATTTTTTCTCAAAGTTATGATTCTGTCACGCTCTGCTGAGCATGTTATCGTTACTCCAAACCAAAGGTTGTCAAGTTGTGTGTCAATATCCAACAATTCAGGGCGTTTGGTCAGAAACAAATAGGTGTTCTGCGGCGTGGATTCAGCTTTTTCAATTACACGTTCCAGCCAGTCCTTTTTCCAATAGGCAAGATCGCTCATTCCCGTAAGCAGAAAAACCTTGCTTTTCGTAGATTCGAAAAGGCGTAATTTCTTTTCAAAAAACTGAGGCTTGGAAAAGTCATCAATGATGTGAAACCTCTCACAATTTCTGCGTGCGTAACAATACCTGCAACCTATCGGACACCCTATAACAATATTCAAGTTTTTTATCTTATCCTTAATGTTGACAATCATATATACATTCCTTAGTAATTGTATTTTAGACACGACAAACAAAAGTAGTTCTATATAGTACCAATATGATACTATATAGAACTACTTTTGTCAATTGCTAAAATATTAACAAACTAAAGTCAGTACGTGGAGTTTACACGCATTGCGTTTAGTATTGCAAGAACGGCAACACCTACATCTCCGAATACAGCCAGCCACATGTTGGCAATACCAAAGGCGGACAAAATTAGGATTGCAACCTTTACCGCAATGGAAAACCAGATGTTTTGCTTTACAATAGACATTGTTTTTCTTGCAATGCGTTTGGCAAGTGAAATGCCTGTCAGGTCATCTTTCATGAGTACTATGTCAGAAGCCTCTATGGCTGCATCGCTTCCAACACCGCCCATTGCAATACCAATGTCCGAACGCATCAGCACAGGGGCATCGTTTATGCCGTCGCCAACAAAACAAAGCACATCACCTGGTTGCTTTTGTTGAAGCAACTTCTGTACTTCTTCCACCTTGTTCTGTGGCATCAAGGAAGCCTTAAATTCATTTAGTCCCAATTCTTTCGCAACGCTTTGAGCAATTCGTTCATTGTCACCCGTCAACATGATTGTTTTACATCCCATGTTTTTAAGCTCTGATATTACACTCTTGCTTTCAGATTTAAGCTGATCGGAAACAAGCAATGATCCTACAAACAATCCGTTGTGAGCAACATAAACAACCGTACCAATGCCGTCTGTTCTCACGAAACTTATACCGTTTTCTTCCATCAGTTTTTCGTTGCCGCACAGAATAACATCGTCGCCTTTTTCAGCCACTATTCCCGCTCCGGCGACATTTGTCAAAGTGTATCCTTCTTCTATTTCCCCTTGGTAACAGGAAACTACTGACCTTGCTATCGGATGGTTAGAATCACGTTCGGCAATTGCAGCAAGTCTTAATATTTCGTCGGATCTGTCAACGGGAACAATTTGAGAAATTGCAAAATTTCCCTTTGTAAGCGTGCCTGTTTTGTCAAACACAAAAACATTTGCCTTGTCAAATTGTTCAAGATAATTTGACCCTTTTATCAGAATACCGTACCTTGAAGCAGCACCTATTCCTGCAAAAAATGACAGCGGTATGGAAATAACAAGCGCACAAGGACAAGACACCACAAGAAAACTCAATGCACGGTAAATCCAAGTTGACCAATCGGACGTTATTAATCCAGGAATTACAGCCAATAACAATGCCACACAGCAAACTACAGGAGTATAATACTTTGCAAATTTGGTAATGAAGTTTTCAGCCCTTGACTTCTGTTCTGACGCATTTTCAACAAGCTCAAGAATCTTGGAAACTGTAGAGTCGTAAAATTCCTTGGTTACGCTAATCTTGAGTTGTGATGTCAAGTTTACACATCCGCTTATAACGTCGCTGCCATATGTAACTTCACGTGGAAGTGATTCACCAGTCAATGCCTTAGTGTCAACAGAGGAAATTCCTTCAACTACAACACCGTCAAGAGGGATTTTCTCCCCGGGATTTACAAGTATTGTGTCTCCCACTTGTACTTCGGTCGGATCGATCACGGCAACAGAGTTGTCGGGGCGAATTACATTTGCGTAATCGGGACGTATGTCCATCAAGCTGGATATAGACCTGCGTGATTTACCTGTTGCATAACTCTGAAACCACTCACCCACCTGATAGAACAGCAATACGGCACACGCTTCATCAAAGCCTTCAATTTCCCGACCTGTTGCTCCACGATATATTGCCAGTGCAAATGCACCAAGCGTTGCAACACACATCAAAAAGTTTTCATCAAAAACCTGACCGTGTGCAATGTTTCGTATTGCCTTCCAGAGGACGTCGTATCCGATAATGAGATATACAACAAGGTACAGTGCAAAGGGAAATACCCAAGATAAATTGCCGCTGAATACACCAGCAAGTCCGCCTGTCAAAGTCTTGTCAGACACAAAAAGTACAAGAAACAAAACCAGTGACACTACAATGCGAATCAGATTCTTTCTTTCTTTTCTGCTCAATGAGTTTTTTTTCATACTAATTATCTTTATCTTATAATCTTACAGTCAGGTTCTACTTTTTTGCATGCCTTTACAACCTTTTCCATTACTTCTTCGAAACAACTTTCTTCCGCTTCGATAGACATGCGTTGTCCCATAAAACTGATGCTTACGGAATTTACACCATCTATTTTAGCAATAGCACGTTCCATTTTAGCAGCGCAATTTGCACAATCAAGATCCTGCATTTTAAAATTCTTTTTCACTGTAGTTACCTCCGTTAATATTGACCTTTACCAGATGTCAACTGTTAATATATTATTTGATTGATTGATTTCTTGAACAATCATTCAATTGTTTTCGTTAAAAAACAGGGCAAACGCCCGTTTTTAGTCATCTGTCTTCATTGACGTGTGTCAATCCGTATTCAAGTATTTTTGTGACATGGTCGTCATCTAATGAATACTTGACTTCCTTTCCTTCCTTGACACCACGCACAAGTTTTGATGAACGCAACACACGCAACTGATGAGATACGGCTGAATCTGTCATGTCAAGAGTCTCTGCAAGTTCTCCAACATACATGTCACGAATTTGCAGACAACTCAATATCTTTACTCTTGTCGGGTCGCCAAACATCTTGAATAGGTTGGAAAGTTCGTACAAGGTTTCACTGTCAGGAAGTTTATTACGAACAAGTTCTATTTTGTTGTTTTCCATTTTCCCGACCTCCTTATATTTGAATACTTTCTCAAATGTTCAATCACAGTATATTCACTCGCACTATTTTTGTCAATCGTTTTGTTGAAATTTTTAGTAAAACTTTTGAAAAATTTTTAATAGTTTGCTCAACCAACTCGCTCATCGGTTACAATGTGCACTATTTCCCGGTGTTCGCCTGCAAGGTAATCCGCCATGAATGTAGGAAAAGCCTTATATTTTTTTAAATCTTTGATCGGAATCCAATACATATTTTCCCTGCACCCTTGCGTATAGCTGTTGCTGTTAAGTGCTTGTGTGCCTCTAGGTTTCATCAGAAAATATAAGCAGATTTCGTGACAGTTTAGTTGTTGTGATGTGCCATTGTTTTCGTAGAAAAAATTTTCATGAATGACAGCAAGACGGTCTATTTCGTACTTCACTCCCGTTTCCTCTGAAATCTCACGTACAACAGCTTGCTCTGCACTTTCACCCATTTTTACAGCACCGCCTACGGAGTACAGATAGTCATTCTTTTCGTTCCCTGCAAACAATACACAGCCATTTTCAACAATGATGCCTGCCGTCCTGTACCTGAACCAACAATTATCCCTAGTAAAACCACAATCAAACATAATCAAGTCTCCAAACCATTTAATAATTAAAACAACAGTTCTTTGTTCCACAGTTGTGCACACTACACTTCATATAAACTACCACTTTGATAAATCCCATATTTCATGTCATTTTGAAATCTGACGTGCTAAATATGATGTGTACGGCAAATGTTATCAGCTTTTAATACTTTTTATTTAATGCAAATTTTCTTTACTTTATAAAATCTAAAAGTTTCCGGGGACAAGTAGTTATTGGGTTCTAAAAAATCATCCTGATATCTGTAGATGTCTATTCTACAAACTAATTCATTCTCACCTAAATCGTTTTTGGTCATTGTTGCCATATTAAAAACCTTAAGTTTTTGTTCATCGACAAATTTATCAAGCAATCGTTCCCCGACCTTCTTTATGTCATCAGAAAATGGAATTTCTTCAAATGCTTCTTTAACCACCTTAAAATCGCTTTTGTTGACAATGAAGTGTGCGCTTGAATATTTGTTATATACAAAGTAACAATTACTTAATTCAGGTTCAAATACAACATTATCCAAGTACTCTTTGAGCTCACCTGTCATTTGTGTATTGAACTTTTCTAATGTGCGACTATTTTTATATAGCCATGCATGATGGAAAAGTATAGCTTTTTCGGGTTTGAATGTATATTTGTGGATTGTAATCCTGCGAGCGAAATATCTTACTCCTTGTTCGTATTTTTCATCGGTTGGAATTTCAGATAAACATTTTACAATCTGGTAAATGTCTTCATTCCACTTCGAACAAACTAATTCTCCGACTTGATATTCGAATTGCATATAATTCCCTCTCAATTATTTTTTTTTATCCGCAACGAACTGAAGCCTTCTTTTGGGTTGCACCCCTCTCATGTATTATTACACCCCAAGCCCATGTTGTCAATAAATTAAAAAAGAACGGCGACCAAGATTTACCTGGTCGCCGTATGCTACTGCCGTAGTGGCACTAGGTAAAACTTTATGCAAACATCAAATCGAACAGAAAATCAAATCCTTACACAATACCGTACGCAGTACTGACCGAACTAGCAAGGAGCAACTTGTTGCGACGGAATAGCGCTGTTCCACAGGGGAAGTATGTCAAACCTTGTGTAGTGAACAATTCATTTTATCACAGAAGCAACAATAGTCGCCGTACGCAGTACCAAAGCAACAGGAAGCAATGGAAAAGAAAAAGGAGTGTCACTGCACCTCTCTTTTACATTGCGACAATTCACCGCTTGTTGCTAAAAATAAAAAACACGGCAACCAAGATTTACCTGGTCGCCGTGTGCTACTGCCGTAGGGGCACTATGTAATACTTGATGTAGACATCAAAACAAATCTTTGCGCAATGCCGTACCCAGCACTGACCGGACTCGCAAGGAGCAACTTGTTGCGACGGAATAGCGAAAGCAACTTGTTGCTTGAGCGTCACGTCATTTCGACTTACGGTAGAGGCTCAACAAAGTACCGAAGCAACAGGAAGCAATGGAAAAGAAAAAGGAGTGTCACTGCACTCCTCTTTTCCGTTGCGACAATTCACTACTTGTTGCAAAAAAACAAAAACACGGCAACCAAGATTTACCTGGTCGCCGTGTGCAACACTGGCTAGAAAGACCAATATTGATGCACTTGCGACCCCCTAGTATCGAAATGCAACCCCTTTGCCAATTTTGCGACCCCTACTACATAGGGTAGTTTATTACTATTGAAGTTGAATATCTATATAAAAGTCTTTTTCTTCACCAACTTTTCGAGACTTTACTATTTCTCTTTTAATGTCGAATCAAAAAAAAGACATTGATAATACTTTCACAAGAATTGGCTTTCCTAATAAAGTAGAAATTAATACTGAGTGAATGTTTACTTAATCTATTTTTTAATATTCACTATAATCACGTATCTTTTTAATAATGCCAACATAATCATGTGCCGTACCTTTGAAATTTTCTGGATTAATAGGATGATGAATATTGTAAA
>DVLO01000027.1 GCA_018715495.1 Candidatus Limihabitans stercoravium
TCTTTTCCACGCCACGCTTCATCATTGTCTTGCGGATAGATTTGGCAAGAACATTGACCAACGCAAACAAAATGAACAGCACTACAAGTCCTACAAGCAAGTTGAGTCCGTAGTGAGTAATCCACTCCACAGCCGATTGCAGTACCGATTCCCAACTGAATTCGCCCGATGTGGTTGTTGTGGTATCGCCTGTAGTATCCGTTGCAGTTTCTGCGAAATTGAGCAACATATTCATAATCATTACCTGTTAAGCCAATTGATAAAACTTTCAAATTGCATTGCCATCTGTTCTACCGTTCCATTGTTGACAATGTAGTAGTCGGCAATTGCAATAGGACCGCCCTTTTCGCTGTTTTCAATTTCAGCGTAATCTCTGCTGCACGCCTGCTGAGGTGTAAGGGGACGTATTTCACGTGTAGACAGTCTTTCGTATCTGACAGCGCTGTTGGTGACTACTGCCACAATTACAAGGTCATTTCCGTACTTGTTTTTCAAGAATGTGTACTCCGACCATGAATACAATCCGTCAAGCACTACATTGCCTTGTTTTAGCAAACTGTCGATTTCTTCCTCAAGCAACAACGCAAATGCACCCATTCCGTGTTTTTTTCTCAAACTTTCACGCATTGTACGTTCGTTTTGCTCATTTATCGGGATACCTTGCTTTTTCAATTGAGTTACGGTGACACCACCGAAATAAACCTTAGACCATCCCGACTTTACAAACATGTCGGTCAACACCGACTTTCCCGATCCACACATTCCTACCACAGCAACAGCTTTGTTACCCATTGGTATTTCCTCCTAACTGATTACAACGACTTCTTTTCAAGGGGTGCACTGCAATTGGGACACTTCAAACTGTACTCTTCCAGCCTTGTGCCGCAATACGGACACTGATAGAAGCTGTCCTTCTGTGTCTTGCGCAGAACACCGTCAACAAGTTTGAACCCAGTGAGATACCCATTGGTAATGAGCTGCTTGACGTTGCTGTCAGCTTGAGCTGGTTTCATTCCGTAAGTGCTTGCTATGTCGGCAACATTGTACATTCCGTCTTCAACGATAGAACGCAACAAGATCTTCTGATTGCGCAATGTTCCGTAAGTCACCCATGCAATGGGACAACCATAAAAGCCTGCAACAATGCACACAATACCCACTACAAGCATCCACGTCATTCCCTTGGTTGCGCCAAAAATAGTCATCAGAATGCCTCCCGGCAACGCAACGGACAAAATCAATGCAAGAATAAACCTGTTTCTAACCTTTTGTTTCAAGTATTGCATACATTCCCCCCTTTACAAACCCATTGAAAGTAAGTCTGTTTACTTCTATATATGATATCAAACACAAGGCACATTGTCAATGTAAAAAGACCAATCTTGATATTTAATGTAACGCCCGTTTCAAATTGATAAACTGTAACAATTCCCCATCAAACAGTCGAATTTAAACGACATTTAAAACCAAAAGTCGGGCTTAAATTTCAAACCCGACTTCATCAACTAATTAACAATCAAAATTCACCTGTCAAACACTACTTTTGCAGTAAAACACACCTTATCTCCCATGACGCCCACACAACGCAAGCCGTCACTCTTGTTGGCAAATATTTCCACATTGTCACCAAGATGACACTCATTGTGGAAGGTCACTTCCATTGCTGACACGCTCTTGTTGAAATTGACGTCATCTATACAGTCCATTGCGTACAGCGTGTAATTGGTATTGTTGACGTGACGGTTCATGTCAAGATCCGTCCAACGAATTGTACGTGTGTAGCAATGAGAGTAACTGTCATCAATCGCAAGTTTTTCCCACTTGCCGCCAAGCCCCGATGTTTCTTCAAGATAGGGTCCTGAGTAAAGGTGATCTATGCTGTGAGGATTGATTATCCTTCGTGTTTCCAGGTCAAGAAGGCACCACAGGCTGGATGCACGCAACACAATGTTGTCATGTTCGTCACGTCCGACAAATTCACGCTGCGCAAAAAATCTGCTTGGAACAAGCGGCCATGTCGTCAACTTCAGTTTTTCTGTATTTGGGGCTATGTTGTGTTGAAACTTTATCTTGCTGATGACCCACACCTTGTTTTCACGGCGAAGGGCGTGCCAACCGAACCCCAGCAAATTGGCGTGATCAGTTGCAATATCCTGCAACATTTCCATGATGTATTTGGGGGTGACATTAAAGTTTGCGTCAACATTACTGATTTTGATGTTATATGTTTTGGTAAGACTGTTCATATCTCTATCTCTACCCCTTTGCTCTTTTTAACATTATATTGCACATTTAATTTTGTGTCAAAGAATAAACGCACAGTTTACAACAAAACAGTTGCGACAAAATACGCATTCATTGCCTCAGAAGTTGGCATTACCACCATTGACACAACAGTTGCAATGTAGTACAATGTAAGTGCAAAGGAGATTAGACATGTCGCAGTTTTCACGAACGGAAATGTTACTTGGAAGCAATTCCACCAAGCACCTGTCACAATGCCGTGTTGCAGTGTTCGGATTGGGCGGAGTAGGAAGTTACACCACCGAAGCACTTGCAAGATGTGGAGTTGGCTGTCTTGACATCATTGACGGTGATGTAATTTCAGTCAGCAACATAAACAGACAACTGTACGCATTGCACAGCACTGTAGGAACACCCAAAACAGAGGTGGCAACAAGACGTATTGCCGACATCAATCCCAACGCATTGGTAAACGGTCACTACTTCTTTTTCGACAAGACTACAGCAGACATGCTTGAGTTTGACAAATTCGACTACGTTGTGGACGCCATTGACACAGTTACGTCGAAGTTGTTGCTTGCCGAAATCTGTGCGGAAAAATCCATTCCGCTGATATCCTGTATGGGAACGGGTAACAAACTTGACCCCACTGCATTTGAAATAGCCGACGTTTTCGAAACGGAAATGTGTCCCCTTGCCAAGGTAATGCGCAGGGAACTTCGTAAACGAAACATCAATTCGTTGAAGGTTGTCTACTCTAAAGAAGTACCAAGAAAACCCTGCCAGGAAGACTGTCAGGAACAGCCTGAAGCATCACGCCGAAGTGTTCCGGGAAGCGTCGCATTTGTACCGTCTGTAGCAGGATTGATTGTCGCAGGCGAAGTTGTAAAGGATTTGCTGGGAGTAAGGTAAACATAGAGTTAAATTTTACAGTGTCGGACACAATGTCCGACACTTTTATTTTACATTAAACCGGGTGTCACTGCACATACTTTTTGTATAGTATAAATTGGGGAAGAAACATGAACTGCCAAGTCATAATCAATACGCAAAGCGGACGTGCAGACCGACTTGATGTAAAGAAAATACTTGAACGTCACACTAATTTCGATGACCAGATCACCGTCAGTTACCTGAGAAACGTAGAGGACTGGACAGACAACTGTCACAAGGTGATTGTGTGCGGAGGAGACGGAACGCTGTACAGCGCACTGAACAAATATGCAATAAAACCAGACACACAGCTTGTCTACGTTGCATGCGGAACACTCAACGAAAATGCCTGTTTCAAGAAGAATTTAACAGATGTGGGATTGGTAAACGACAAACTGGTATTCAGTTACGTAATGGCAACGGGAGTGTTTACATCCATTGGCTACGACTGCACTACGGAAGACAAACAGAAACACAAGAAACTTGCCTACTGGAAAAAAGCACTGCTTTCCTACGAAATCACCCCGCAGGACATTTGCGTTGTAACACCTCATTGGACATGGCACAAACCTACTGCTCTGATGATGTTGCTGCGTTCGGACAGATGTTTCGGATTTCGCTTTAACAAAATGTACAAGGACAACACCACTTACATTCTGCTGGTGTCTGCAAAAGACCCCTTAAAAACAACCACCCTGCCCAAATTGTTTCGCTGTTTTTTCATGGGATTTGACAAACCGTACTTTACAGAGGACATTGTTTTTGCACCTATAGACAGCGCAACTCTCAAGGTTCCTTCCAATACGGAATTTTGCATCGACGGGGAAAAAGTCACATTTGACAACAATACTGTCAGGATATCGTCAAGACACCTTGACAATGCCGTTACAATAGATTACGGCTGCTTGCACTGAAACAAAAAAAAGCACTGCAACAATCATGCTGCAGTGCTAAAATTATTTTTCAAACTGAACAATGTCAAACAACGAAATTTTACAGATGTCGGAATAAAGCAACAGGTCTTCAAGTTCGGGATGAGTGCGGTTGTTTTCCCAGTTGGCGACAATTCCTTCACTGACGCTAAATACTTCCGCAAGTTCGCCCTGGCTTATACTTGCTTCCATGTCAACAGTACATGTATCACAACTTTCGCCGTCGCAATAATCCTTGATTCCCATTAAATTCAGTTGTCTGCAAACGTATTTTCGCAAGTTTATGTTATCGCAGCGAAGCAACTTTAACATCTTGGAAGTACGTTCCCAATCAATGATTTTTCTTTTACCGTCAAACATAAACAAACCCCCGATACAGATGGCTCAATTATACATGACATGCAGTTTACTGTCAAATTGTTAGTGGCAATTTGTCGGGTATCAACTACTTTTTCCCACACGGCAACAAATGTGCTGTTGTGTCTTACACTTACCTTATCTGACGGTTGGTATATTACACCGTTCAATTGCCAACCTGCAAATTTACGTCCGTCAGCAGTAGTATCGACAACAGGTTCAGGCAAAACAAAGTCCTGATAGGCGTTGACAAAAAATCCTTCCGGCACAACCACTCCTTCGCCTGCGTCAAATGTCACAAAGGGAAGAAACTCAGCATCGAAACGTTGATCCTCACAGCAGGTTCCGTCGAAAGGCTCTCCCGTTTCGTAAGATATCCACTGTCTGAATGTGATTTCCCCATTTTCATCAATCCAATTGGGCACATCGACAGGCAATGTGCAGTTTCCCAAAGGACAAACAACTTCCTTCCAAAACTCACCGCCTATATACAGGCTGATGACAACTTCTGTCTTTTGCCACAATGCAATCAAGGTGACATTAGATTGACATTCTACCACGTCGCCGTTGTTGTAGATATTTTCACCGTCCGTCCATCCGATAAACGTGTGCAGATACTTGTCAAACTGCAACGGAACATCAAGAACGTAACTACCGTCACACACTACAGGAGGAGGTACCGTTCCTTCGGCGTTGTCGATATCAAAAGTAATCCTAAAGCCGAACACCGCATAAAGGTCAACATCACACACAACTACTGTTGAAAAGTCAAACAGGTTTCCTTCCTCATCATACCAACCGACAAAAACATTACCTGTCGTTTCCGGATCTGCAGGTCTTTCGGCACAACTGCCGCCTTGAACGTCCGAAGTTGCGAACAACTGTCCGTCAACAAAGAAATTTACTTTATATAAAGTGATTTCTTCCCGCCATTGCGCAACAAACGTTACATCCCCATCGGGCATCTCAAAAAGCTGACCCGCACTGTACAATACGCCGTCCAGCATCCAACCAACAAAGTAATGATCGGGCTTGTCCTCAGTACACTCGGGCAATGTTACCATTGTCCCTTCTTGTGAAGGTATTGTTTGATAAACTACACCATCTGACAAGAAAATTGCATTTACCGTTGACTCATCCTGCCAACGGGCAACAAATGTTACATCGTAAGAAGGCACTACAAATATTTCACCGGGCAAGAAATTGTCATCGGCGTAATTCCATCCGACAAACTCACCGTCGCCCTGAAATGTACATTGCGGAAGAATCACGACTTGCCCTGCCATGAGGTTGTCAATTACAAACTTTTCGCTGCCGTCATCGGTTGTAAAAGTCACACTGAACACCTGTCTCCACACAGCCGTAAATTCCATGTCGCTTTCTACTGAAATTGTTTCGCCTTCATCAAACACCCTGCCGTTGTTGTCCCATCCGACAAAGATGTAGCCGTTTTGCTGTAATTGATTGAAAGGAAGGATGACAACGTCACCCTGTTTAACATCGATACTTTGCAAAATACTGCCATTGTTGTAAAACACTACCGTATACGTTACGGGCTGTTGACAAGCAACAACTGTCAGAACCACCAAAGCAACTGCAATTACAATTGTAATCCGCAGTATTTTTACCAAACAGATCGCCTCCTTGCGATATTTTAGTTATTATAAGAAAATTGTCGTAATATGTCAATAATTGTCGATACCAATACAAACAAAAAAGCGGAAAGAATACTTGTTCTTTCCGCTTTCATTGAGGGGAATAAAGGTTTTAATGTATGCCGCATGGTCAGCATACACTTATTTTACAGCAACGTGATGTTTTCTTCAGCACACAGTTCAAGCTGATCATCAGGCCACACTGATACTTGGACTTCTCCTATGTGACGCTTTTTTAACAAGAACATGCACAATCTGGACTGTCCTATTCCTCCGCCTATAGTATAGGGAAGTTTACCCGACACAAGGTCACTGTGGTAAGGCAACTTCAGTTTTTCGTCGCAGCCCTTAGCAATCAATTGGTAAACAAGACTGTCAGCATCTACCCTGATACCCATTGATGACAATTCCATTGCTTCGCCCAATACGTCATTCCACACAAGCAAATCGCCATTCAGTTTCCAGTCGTCGTAGTCGGGAGCTCTGTCATCGTGCTTTGCGCCGGATTTAAGCAAACCGCCAATTTGCATTACAAATACCGTCTTGTGCTGACGTGTGATTTCCTGTTCACGCTGAGCAGGAGTAAGTGAAGGATACATGTCTTCCAGTTCCTGGCTGGTTACAAAGTAAACATCCTTTGTAACGGAAATATCTACCGTCGGAAATGCCTTTGCAACTTGTTTAGCTGTCTGATCAAGTGCAGCGACAATGCTCTTGACGGTTTTTTTCAGGTAATCGGTATTTCTGTCCTTGACATCTATAACTTTTTCCCAATCCCACTGATCAACAAATACAGAGTGCGTTCTGTCGGGTTTTTCGTCGGGACGTATTGCATTCATGTCAGTATACAGTCCTTCACCCAGGCGGAACTTGTATTTAGTAAGAGCTACACGTTTCCACTTGGCAAGTGACTGCACAACTTCAAGCTGACCGCTGATACCACGTGCCGTGAAACTGACCTTGCGTTCAACGCCATTGAGGTCGTCATTCAATCCGCTGTCTGCACGAACAAATACAGGAGCAGTAACACGCTTGAGGTTCAGACGTCTTGCCAGATTGTGTTGGAACTTGTCCTTGATAAACTTGATTGCAACCTGAGTTTCTTCTGCTGTAAGCACCGATTTGTATGTCATATAAAATCCTCCTTGTGCAATTCTGATTATATTATAAATGTACACAGCGGTAAAATCAATACACTTTTTAAAAAAAGTTGTAAATGCGATAATATTGTATGACAATTTTGTTTTTGCAACGCCTTTCGACAAAATCGGCGTTGATTTCAAGCAAATTTACTTATGAAAAATGAAGTTGCAGTACCTTAGTTTAATCTAAGCAGACAAAAGAACAACACAATTTACTTTTTTTAGATTTTCCTATAAAAATGTTTGTAATTTCCTTCTATTTTTGGTATAATAACCACGGCATAACTAAGGAGAATTACACATGAACAAAAAGACATTGGCGGAAGCAGTAGCTCAAAAGCTCAACTGCGCAGTAACCGAAGCAGAAAAATACTTCAATGCCTTCTACGCCGTTATTGAAGAAGCCCTTGCAAGTGGCGAAAGCGTATGCTTTTCCGGCATCGGCACATTCAAGGTGAAGGAAAGGGCTGAAAAAGTAGGAATACTCCCTACCAGCAAAGAAAAGATTGTCATTCCTGCTAAAAAGACAGTTTCTTTCAAGGCAGGAAAAACATTGTTAGAGAAATTAAATGCACAGTAACAGTCTGTGTGAAATCTAAGCACTCCCACTTTTAAAGGGAGTGCTTTTATTTTTATCAGAGCAATTTCAGATAATGCTGTACATTGCAGTAGTTTAAAGACCCTTACACCACTTCGGCTAAAAATTGGATTTTCTTTATCAATTTTCAGTCCTTCTTTTCTTCGGTATTATCGTACTCTTTCAGTGCTTCTACGATTTTTTCGTAACAATCTCTGACAAATTCAATGTTCCTGACAACAAATTTTTCCGTTTTGTCTTTTATAATCAGATCTCCCGCACCCATCAATATCGCATCGGTTTTCCTAAACACATTTAGCTTGTAATCGATATAATAGATATCATCAAACAATATGATTTTCCATTCCGAACCCTTCAATATTTTAATGCTGTTATTTGACATAAAAATGAAGTGAACCCCAAAGTTTGGACAAAAATTTAATTAAATTGTTTGGTAATGAGTTCGGTATTGCACCGGGCTCATTCCTTTTAATTTGCGAGAAATTCTCTTGTTGTTCCAGTAGAATATGTATTT
>DVLO01000028.1 GCA_018715495.1 Candidatus Limihabitans stercoravium
GCTACTGATTTAATAATATTATCTACCATCAAGCATGCTCCTTTTATCGATTCACTGCTGTAAAAATTCCAAGCCAAATCTTTTGCTTCTACTCAACATATTTATAATTTTTTTAATTTCACAAAAGATAGTTAAAACTTATCAATTGTCTTTTTATACCTCTGCTGATTAGATGAAATCTTTTCAATAGCCTTTAAATTACCATTCATTTTGCTAACATGGTTTAAAAATAACGTTCCAAGCAGAAGTCGATCCTTTCTGGGTATCCTATTCCACACATATCCCTTGAATAAATCTTTAACAAGAAAAACTTCGCAATCATTTAGATTTTCAGTTTCTCTAATAGCTTCTTCCAATAGCTCATTTACATCAATCATGTTGTCCACTCCTTATTAATAATAATATCAACAACATTGTTGATATTATTATACGTATTTTCACAGTCAAAGTCAATCCGTAAATAAGAAAAGCCACCAATCAAGGAAGTAACACCTCTCAATTGGTCGCCATTTCTGATATCCTATATCTCAATATCTATTTCAACACCTGATTTAAATTCAACAGTGAGCTTATCATCAAATACCGTAACTTTTTCAATAAGCCGCCTTACTAATTGCTCATCATATTCCTCCAACTCGCAGGATTGTTCATTTAAGAAATCAGTCATTTCAGCGATTCGTTGCCTTTTTCCTTCACGCTCTGCATTCTCTGCAAGTGCATTTTGCTTCAATTCTCGAAGGCGGTAAATTTCATCAGCCACATCTTCATAGTCATTCTTGGACTTTGCTTGTATAAGAAGCTGTTGTTGTAATTCTTCCAATTTGCCATCAATATCATCGGTGGCATTATCATTTTCTTCATTAAATACAGTAGCTATGTTTTTCTGCAAAGTTGAGAGGAAGGGTTCTTTGTTAGCCAAAAGCTCGTTAATAGCCTTGACCACTGCTGTCTGCAATGTTTCCTCGTTTATGGTAGGGGCAGTGCATTCAGACCCTTTTTCCTCCAATCGGCTAACACATCTCCAAACAATAGACTTGTAGCCTCTGTTATTCCAATGTACCCGTCGGTAAATATCGCCGCAGTGTCCGCAGTAAACAATGCTTGTCGCAAGGTCAAGCATAATTTTTATCTCTTTGGCTTCTTCAATCGCCTCAGCATTTCCCATTTGGTTGAGCCTGAAAAACACTCCCGAAAGCGTTTTACTGAGCGCATATATACTCGACGAGAACAACTTGAACAGCATCAGATTGAGTTCATAGGTGTCCATATCAGGGAAAGCAAGTTTTTTGGGCTTATCCACATACTTTGAAAGCAGTTCAAGCAACTT
The DNA here is from genome assembly GCA_018715495.1 of Candidatus Limihabitans stercoravium. Classification (GTDB taxonomy): domain Bacteria; phylum Bacillota; class Clostridia; order Christensenellales; family CAG-314; genus Limihabitans; species Limihabitans stercoravium. The sequence goes on from DVLO01000028.1 coordinate 1,328, forward strand.
CTTTTCGTTTTCGTTCAGTTCATATTCCTGCGTATGAATTACTCTGTCCGGCAACTTCACATCACCGCGCACCTGATTGCGCAGCGTTCGGAAGGTAAACGGCATAAGCCGCTCGCGGAGTTCTTTGTAATTTTCCGGCTTTTTATAGTACCTTTTATAAAATGCCCGCTCGTCCGTAAACACGGTGTCGTCGATGAAGTTGACAAGTCCGTACAAGTCCATTACGTTGACCTGCATCGGCGTTGCCGTAAGCAATAATTTTTGCACCCCGTCAAAAGCGTTGTGAAGATTTGTTGCCGTGCGGTTTTCTCCCGTATAATATTTGCGTAGCCTGTGCGCCTCCTCAAACACGGCAAGATCCCATTTAATTTTTGAGAGACTTTCACACTCTTCTGCCGCCTGCGTGTAGCTTATCAGAACAATTTCATCATTTATTTCTGACCTAAAATCTTTTTCTATGACCTTACAAGGCAAATCGAACTTGTCCGAAATAAGTCTTTGCCATTGCGGTATAAGGAGCGGCGGGACAATCACCGCTATTTTGTTTCGCCCTGAATAGTAATACTGCGCAATCACAAGCATAGCTTCGATTGCTTTACCAAGCCCTACCTCGTCACAGAGAATAAATCCCTTTGAAAACGGATTTGAAACAGCAAAATACGCCGCAGCAATCTGATGCGGATATACTTCAATCCCCGATTTCAAATAAACGGGTATTAACTTTTCCATTTCGCCGAACCTGCTTTGCCTTGTAAGCCTGCAAGCAAGGTATTTGGCTTGACTTTCTGTACTAATCATCAAATTCTATTCCGTGTTTTGTGCAATAATCGTAAAACTTTTTGACAGCCGCATATTGCGGCTTGCCCTTACAGTTTTCCCAACGGTTTACTGTTGAAAAGGCAATTCCCAATTCCTTGGCAAGCATTTGCTGACTAAGATGAAGTTTTTCCCGAACATACTTTACCTTGTCACTGAACGACACGTTTTTCACCTCAAAAATCATTAAATATTTTATTAGCTCACAAATTTTTCTATATTTGAATTAATATGATTTAAATTTTATTTTATATAAGTGATGATATAGCAATTTCTGCAATAAGACACATTTCTCACCTATTTTTATATTTTTATTCCACATTTTATCATATCTTTGGTAATACCACCCTCGCCATTCTTTCCATATCGATATCGCAGAGGGAGTAATTGTCTTAGATTTTTTATATTGTTTTCTAAAGTATCACTAACCATATTTCCGACTTTGCATTCTTTAAAACTATGCGTTAAAAGAAATTTATGATGGCTGACGGCGTTTCTTAATTCGACCACTGCATTTAGATTATCTTCAGAACCTACCTCTTCGTCGAAAATTGTCTTTAAATCTTCTTGTGGCAAATTTTTTACTTGATTAATCAAAGTACCAAAATCTGTATCTTGTAAAACTTCGAACAAATTTGGCCTATTTTGCAAATTTGTTTTTATTTTATTCCATGGCGCTTTTCCATCGATCCAAAAATCATGATGGGTATTATCTTGATATTTGTTTGAAATATAAGCCCTGATATATTCTTCAAGTGTTGCAAGGTAAATATACAGTTTGTCCCTTAGCCTTTTATCCTCTTTCAATTTCTGAGAGATGATGCTCCACTTTATTTTGCTCCCTTCTAAAAAATCAAATTGAAGATATTCCATTATCGCACGATGAATTTCAACACCTTTAACATCAAGATAAAATTCGCAATCATCTTTATCTTCTTCCGAATCAACTTCTATAAATTGCATTAATTGTTCTTTAGTCATTTAAATGATTCCTTTGATAATAATTGTTCACTTCTTGATAAAAAATTACTATTGATGCTATACGTTGATCTTCGGGCTTTGCCTTTTCGATTTTAATCATTGGAAGCATATATTCTTTTAGCAATTCATCTTTTTGTGACAGTGAAAGTTTATTGAATCTATCATAGATATAAGAATTTTTACTTGGCAATTCCACCCAAGTATATTGACTTGGGCCATTTCTTCTGATTCTTTTCTCTTCGTCTATACTGATTATCACAAAATCAAAAGAGAATTTTTCTAATGACGCTTCAAAACATTCCTGACCTTTTGAGCATCTTACCGTTACAACGGTAGTTGAATCTTCTACTTTTTCCCCTTTATTTTTCAAATCAGTAAATGCTCTCAAAAAATCTTTCTTTATTTGTGTCGGATCGCCATCTCCATCTTTCGAGTTTTTTGTTAAAACTATTTGAAAATCCAAATCATATTTTCCATTATCGTCTTTTACAATACACCTGCGTTTTCGTGATCCGATGATTTTACAGAAAAACTTGTAGTGTCCGTCTATTTTTTTGTGTTTTCTTACCTCTTCAATAAGTTTATGTGCTCTTTGCCTGGCTTCTTTGCTTTCTCTGTGTGTTACTAAATTTACCATTCTTCCCCCTAATCTTGTATCGATTTACTGCTTCTGTTATATAAACTTTAATTATATTAAAATTATAGCAAAATTATGCGATTAAGTCAATATTGAAAGAAAAATTTTTAACAACTAATCACATAAATACCGACTGCCAAACGACAGTCGGTACAACGAATTTGCTGTTTATTTACCTATTTTTAATAAATCCCCAAGGATATTTACCTTGTGTTAAACTCTTTACGTCATCCACTTGGATGTCCTCCTTTTGATTTTTGCGTTGCAACTGCCAGGTCGCAACCTCATTATATCAAAAGGAGTTTTTATTTCAATACTCATCGCTAAAGCTCTTTGTTACCCGCGGACTATCCGCGGGTTTTGCTATACAATCAAAACCGACCGCTATTTGGCGGTCAGTTTAACGAATTTGCTGTTTATTTACCTATTTTTAATAAATCCCCAAGAATATTTACCTTGAGTTAATCTATTGTGGCGCCTTCGTACTTGTCAGCAACTTCCAGTCCGTGGAAGGGACATCGTGCGTACTTGAACAGCAACTGCCCTGCTTCCCACTGGAATAAAAAAACAAAATAGTTTCTGGTAAACATTCTGCCCAGCATATTGTACCTGGACACAGAATTGACTTGGTCTTTCTTACTGATTAAAACCACAGGGAAAGCTCCGCTTCTATATCGGATCTCACAAAACTCAATACGCTTCACATCTTCCCAACTGTAATTGCGAATCTTCAACTTGCCCGAACTCACCCTTAAGCCTTGTTCGTCTACAAAAACATGAGCAAAAGAGAAAATCAATGCAAATATTCCTGCAACAAAACCTAAAAACACCCAAATCAAAATTACGTATCCTGCCCCTCCAACACCCAACATATACTTGACGGGACACTCACCGGATAATGTGTATATAAATACAGCCAACAGCACAACAAGCAGGATGTAAAACAACATCGTAAACAAGGATGCCCTTCTTGTAGATTTTTCAACCAAATGGAACTTCATATTCACTCCTTGTACAGTTCAACTGCTAACATTTAACGGCAACTGTACAACTTACTTAGATGCCCTTTCGATTGCTTGTTGGCGCTGTTCTTCGAAGTTGCCTAGTCCGTTGACGTACATGTGCAAAAACCATGCCTTTTCGTAGGCAATGTTAAATGCCTTGTCGTCCGGGGACACCACAACGGAATACAGGTGACACATACTGCGGAAATACTGTACGTCGAATGCAACAATGCACACAAGGGCACAAACAATACCGCAGATTACCGAAACAGTCATGGACAGTGAAAGTACCGTCAAAAGGAACGCTCCCACAAACAAAGCAAAGCACAGCGACGACATCAATACCAATGTGGAATACATCAGTTTTTCGGCGCTGTTGATGTCCCCCTTGACCAGTTTAGAAACACTCCATTTCAATCTACCGTCCTTGCCTGCTACGTAGTTGCCGTCCTTGTCCGTCTTGATTCTGCCACGGTTTTTCTTTACCATGGTACGGTAGAAGATTGCCTGAACTCTTTCCTTGGTGATCTCTTCACGTTTCAAAGTGTACAATGCACTTATTGTACGGCAGGAAATCCAGTACACTTCCTTGTAAATTCGGTAGCGAAGAACAATGCTGTTCCACATGAACCCAAGCATTGCAAGAAACAGAAACACCCAGATTCCGTAACCGTCAATGCTTCCCACTGCAAAAGATATCAATACGCCACTCAGCGTAAGATAAAATGCAATGATTTGATCTCTCTTTCTTTGCTGATCGGTCAGCTCCTCATGACATGCCGAAAACAAGTCCTGAAGATTGACTTCTTCGCCCAATGGACGTTTACTGTCAAGACAGTCGTCAGCTGTCGAACACTTCAGCCAATCGCTCTTTTTCATCAGTACTCCCTCCCATTTTTCAGTAGGGAAGCACGGGAACGTGTTTCAATACCGTACTTGCTACTGCTTGGTAATTTTCTTCAGTGTTGCCTACAATCAGGATTATCGGTTTGTCGTAACGTAAAGGTTGATGAAGTGTGCCGACAAATGCGCCTGCTTCCTTCAACACTACGCCTGCTGCCGCCCAATCCCATGGAAAAATTCTCATTTCGAAATACAGTTCAGCTCTACCTGCCGCAATGTAGCACAATTCAAGGGCAGCACTGCCTAATCTGCGGAAATCATCGCACTTGGGATACAGTTCCCACAGCACCTTTTCACACGGTTCGGCAAGATTCTTGTTGTACAAACTGAATGCAGTAAACAACAGTGAGTGCGACAAATCCTTGTCTGTAACCTTGATTGGTGTTCCGTTTAAAAATGCGCCACCGCCCTTGACTGCGTAAAACATTTCGTCGGTAAAGGGATTGTACACTACACCCAACACGCCTTCGCCATTTTCCACCAATGCCACTGAAATTGCACTGAGGTTCATTCCTCTGACAAAGTTTGACGTTCCGTCAATGGGATCAACTACCCAGAACATTCCCTTTTCTACAAAGTGGGGATCTTCTTCCCCTAGAAAATCCGCTTCGGGCAACACCTTGGAAAGCTCCGTCTTCAGGTACTGTTGTACTGCACAATCGACAGTGGTTACAAGATTGGACGCACCGTCCTTTTCTTCCACGTCAAATGGCATTGTGACAATTTGCTTTGTTTTTCTAACAACGTCCATTACTTTTTGTAACAATGTTTTCATCATTTACCCCACAAGTCAACAACCACCACATTGCTGTGGTGGTGTCGTGCTTACTTACAAAGTTCTTCAAGTTGGCTGAGAGTATCGGCAAAACTCTTAGCAACAATTTCAAATGGTTCGCTTGTTGTAAGGTCAACGCCCGCAACCTTGAGTTCGGAAACGGGATCCATCGATCCGCCAAGTGACAGGAATTCCTTGTACTTGTCAACAGCAGGTTTGCCTTCCTTCAGTATCTTCTGCGCAATGCACACTGCCGAAATGATTCCTGTTGCGTACTTGTAAACGTAGAACGCTCTGTAGAAATGAGGAATACGTGCCCATTCGTAGCTGATTTCTTCATTGTGGTTTACAGCAGGTCCGTAGTACATCTTGTTGAGTTCTAGGTACTTTTCGCACATCAACTGAGATGTCAACGGAACGTTGTTTTCCGCAAGTTCGTGAGTGATCGCTTCAAATTCCGCAAACATTGCCTGACGGTACATTGTTGTACGCAACATGTCAAGGTAGTACTGCAACAGATACTTCTTGATCTTGACGTCTTTTTCCGTCTTCAACAAGTAGTTTAGCAACAACACTTCGTTACA
>DVLO01000029.1 GCA_018715495.1 Candidatus Limihabitans stercoravium
TACATAGCCTACTATAACAATGAAAGAATATCCATAAAACTAAAAGGACTGAGTCCGGTACAGTACCGAACTCAGTCGCAAGTAACAATTTAATTATTTAATTTTTGTCCAACTTTTGGGGTACACCCCACACCCCACGTGGGGTGCTTTTTTCTTGAGCTTAAACACTGTCACACCGCACAAATAAAAGTTTGTCATCTTTTTGTTCATCTGCACTTTGTATCAATCACAATTCACCAAACTATATTACAAGTAGCAAGAAATCTGCATTATATAAACTGGCCACGCAAATGGGTCCCCCATTGTATTTTAAATGCAATCGTAATATTTTATTGCAAAAAACAACAAATAAAGCACTAATACATGTTGACATCGCTCATTAAAAACGATAAAATGTTAACATTATAATATATTTAGAGGGGGCAATTTATATGAGGGCTAAAGATTTCAGAAAACAAGCATGGCAAAATCTGTCAGGAAAATGGGGTACAATGATTGCCATTTACCTTTTGTACGTGGTAATAATCAGCGCTTCGTGTATAGTTGCAGTTGGTCCGCTGTTGCTTGCAGGTTCGCTTACATTGGGGTTTTCAATAGCATCGCTCAACGCCGTACGCAAACAAAATGTAGAAGTTTCTAACTTATTTGACGGTTTTAAAAACTTTGCCAATGCACTTTTGGGCTATATTTTGCAAGCAATTTTTATTTTCCTGTGGTCATTGCTGTTCTTCATTCCAGGACTCGTCAAAAGTTACTCTTACTCAATGATGTACTACATCATGGCTGACGACCCGACAATTTCCGCAAATGACGCAATCACAAAGTCACGCCAGATGATGAACGGAAATAAATGGCGTTTGTTCTGCCTTGACTTCAGTTTCATCGGATGGTACCTTTTGTCTACATTGACGCTGGGTCTCTTGTTGATCATTGTAGTTCCTTACCATCAGACAGCACGTGCCGAATTCTACGACAGCTTGGTTCACAAACCTGCTCCCGAACAGAACCTTTTGGAAAATTCCCTGTAAATTTACTGATTCGCGGGACAAAATATCCATTCCGATTGTTGTAATTGCAAAAGGGGGCAAACATGAAAAAAACAGTTCTTGTAAGTTTTCTGTTGATACTGCTTACAGCAATTTCAATTCCTACGGTGGCATATGCAAACATGGCGGCGCCAGATCTTCCCGACATAGGATCAACCGTTACATTTGAAAAGAACGACAGCATTTCGGTACTCAGCGAAGTACTTGACATCACGGTAAAGGGCGAATTTGCCCAAATTGTTGCCAAGTACACAATGAAGAACACTACAGACAACACTGTAACAACACCGTCAATGTTCATTTCGCCCAACGTCAGCAACGTAGCAGTGACAATGAACGGAACACCCATTGACTACACCACAAAGAGTTACGCATTGGATTTGGCGGAAGACATTGTTTCCACCGACGGTTGGAAATACGTACTTGTGGAAAGCGATTACTCACCTGACGACCGTAAGGTAGACACAGTGACTTTCGAACTGACATTCAATGGAGGTCAGCAATGTGAAGTTCAGGTGTCTTACGACTACCGATTGGGCGGACGTCCTACACGCACGGACAACGTGAGGTACGGTGAAATAAAATATCTGTTGACTCCTGCGTCAATGTGGAAGGACTTCACCAACATTACAATCAACCTGTATCTTGACGACAATCTTCCTGTACTGAGCAAATCCAATCTTGAATTTGAAAAGATCAGTAAGAACCACTACCAATACACATCAACCACACTGCCAAGTGAAGATCTTGAAATCCAACTGGACATTACAGGGTGGCGAAACTTCTGGGGACAATTTAAAAACCCCTACTTCTACATGGCAATCGTGATGATGGCTCCAATCTGGCTACCTATACTGTTGATTGTAGTCATTGTAGTAATTGTAATTGTTGTAAAACATCGCAAGAAAAAGCAACAACAGTAAATGTTTTGAACTATTTATATATCAAAAAAAGCGCACCGAAAGTTACATTTCGGTGCGCTTTCCGTTTAAATACCATTTTTAAACGGTTAGATTGTTGCGACAGTACCGTTTTGTGACAGAGTATCCCCGTGACGCATTGCTACGACCCTTGCCGTACCAGTCAACTACTTCTGTTTTTCAACGGACGTCCTGTTGTTTTACAATCAATTGTGCAAGTTCACACACATCGCCTGCCCCCAACAACAGTACGGTGTCTCCCTCTCTTGCGTTGTCGTTTACCCAATTTACCGCATCGTTGAAAGAATGTACCAACATCCCGTTGGACATCAGCCTCACAAGGCTGTCGCTGTCCGCCGATTTATCAACACTTTCCCGTGCAGAGTAAACGGGTAACAACGCAACGCCGTCCGCCTTGGACAAACTGCGGGCAAATTGTTTCATTAATGCCTTGGTGCGACTGTATGTATGAGGCTGAAACACCACCCAAAGTTTATTACAACCGCATTGCAGTGCAGTGTCCACAGATGACTGTATTTCCGTCGGGTGATGTGCGTAATCGGCAATGAGATTGAACGGATTGTCTGAAAAGCGTTCCCAACGTCTGTGAGTTCCGCCGAAGTGCGACAATGCCTTGCCACACTGCAACAACGGAAGCCCCAAAATGTGACACACTGACATTACTGCAAGACTGTTGTACACCTGATGTCTGCCAACAACGGACAACCTGACGTCAACAGCAATGTCTCCTGTCACAAATGTGTAGCGATACAATCCCTTGTCGCAACGGATATCTACTGCCCTGTAAAGATTGTTGTTGCCCAACCCGAAGGTCAGTGCGTTGGGAATAGTTTCGGAAAACTTGTCATCTCCGTTTATCAGTACTTGTTGAGAACCGTTGCAAAATTTCCTGAAAGCCTTGTACAATTCCGTCATGTTGTCGTAGCAATCGGGGTGATCGTATTCAACATTCAGCACCACTCCCACAGTAGGTTTGAGCTCTAAAAAACTGCGCTGATATTCGCAGGCTTCGGCAACAACGGTGTCGCCACCGCTTACAAAGTTGCCGTGACTGCCTTCACCACCGATGAAAGCCGTGTGCAGTAATCCCATACGGTAAAAGACGTCACTCAACATACTTGTGACGGTAGTTTTTCCGTGTGTACCGGCAATGGCAACGGATGTAGTAAAACCGCTTACAATCCATCCCAACATCTCACTGCGTGACATTACCTTGACACCGGTCTTCAATGCAGCCTGCAATTCTTCATTGTCGAAATGCACCGCCGACGTGTACACAACTACCTGTGCACGCCCTATATTGGATGCCTTGTGCCCTACAAACACCTTGACACCAAGATCCTTGAGATGATGCAACATTTCACTGTCCTGTCTGTCACTTCCACTGACTTCCATGCCAAACTTTACGCAATACTGAGCAAGTGCGCTCATTCCTATACCGCCGACACCTATAAAATGGATACTTTTACGCTGTTTCATACACTAAATATATGACAAAAACCTTTTCAATGTGCCTGTCTTGTACCCAAAATAACACAATTGTGGTTTAATATACACTGTATTGGTGAAAAAACGCAATTAAATATTTTTTTATGTCAAAACCCTTGCAATTATATGCTAAATACTATAATATATAGTCACACAATGGCTAAAGAGGTGCAGAATGGATATTACCGATGTAAAAATTCGTCTGCTGGAAAAGGACAAACTTAAAGCCGTTGCATCAGTAACCTTCGAAAACTGCTTGGTTGTGCATGACATCAAGGTAATTGAAAGCAACAAAACATTGTTTATAGCAATGCCAAGCCGTAAAGGTAAAGACGGGGAATACAAGGATATTGCACATCCCATCAATGCCGAAATGCGCAAGATCTTGTCAGAAAAGGTACTGAGCAACTACTACACTGTTATCCAACAGCAGGAAGAAGAAGCAGAACAGTGTGCAGTCGAAGACTGACACAACACAACTAAATAGCATGCCAGACAGCAAGTGTTCAACTTGCTGTTTTTTCTTGTCTAAAAAAGTAGTCTTTGATCAATTTAATAAGTTGCCTAAAAACTTCTGTAACAACAAATGCAACATTAATTCGGAGCAAGTTGTAACGTGGTTAAATCAAGTCAATGTCTAGGTGGAGATGTAAACTTACACCAGTTAAATAAGCAACCTTAGCTGAAGACAAACACTCTAACGCACTGCTTCAACACACCGACAAACGTAAACACATTGAAAATATCACCCCACACAAAGAACATCAAGCACAACAAAAAAAACGCCACGGATTCCGTGGTGTTTTTGTTAGTCTGTATTCTTGCGTGTCTTGGGTGGAGGTGCTCCGTTGAATGAAAGGTAGGAACACTTGATACCTGCATTGAACAACGGACGTTTCTTGTCGGCACGTCTGCCGAAAAACCGTTCAAATTTTTCAAAGGGCGTCAGGAAGTAAAAATTCCAATTGTCAAGTTTCTTGTAAACCTTGCCCATGTTGGTTGCAATTTCTTCTACTTGTTTGAGGTCACCCAATCGCTGTCCGTAAGGCGGATTGCTGATGTTGACACCGTAACTCCGATTGTCGTAAAAATTGAAAGCATCTGCTTTGGTAAATGTAATGTACTTGTCTACGCCCGCCTTTCTTGCGTGATACCTTGCAATTTCTATTGCCTTGTCGTCAATGTCGCTTCCGTACACCTCAAGATTGCGATGTTTTACACCGTCCTTGGCACGTTCGACACATCTGTCATGAAGTTTTCTGTCGAAACAGTCCCAGTGCAGGTAGTCGAAGTCTCTGTTTACCCCCGGAGCAATGTTTAACGCCTTTAAACAACATTCAATGGGAAGTGTTCCGCTGCCGCAGAACAAGTCGTAGAACACCTTGTCACCGTGCCAGAAAGACAAGTCTATCAGGGCAGCGGCAGTTGTTTCCTTCAGTGGCGCAGAGTACGCCAAAGTACGGTAACCACGCTTGTGCAAACCTGCACCGCTTGTGTCTATGTTGATGTCGGCAACGTCGTCGGTGATGTCAATTTCCACAACGGTGACTGCGCCCCCTTCGGTGACGCTCTGCCCCAATTTGTCGGCAAGTTTACTGACAATTGCTTTCTTTACAATGCCTTGAACTGAGTGATGAGCAAACAACTTGCTTCTGACCGTCTTGGCAACTACATTTATTGTAGATTCACAGGTCAGGTAGTTGTGCCAATCGACAGCGTAAACGCCGTCATACAGCATGTCAAAGGTCGTAGCATTAAATCTGTTGAGATTTACAAGAACCCTTTCGCCGCTTCTCAGAAAGATGTTGAGCATTGCAACGTCTTCCCAGTCGCAATCGGGGACACGTATTCTACCGTTTACCGCAGGAAGTTCGGGGTAGCCCAACTGCAACAGTTGTCTTTTTACCACGGCTTCGATACCCGTGGCGCATGGAATCAAAATATCAAACATATTTCCTTGCAACTAGTCTTCAATGCCGTAGATTACCTTGTACTTGTTGATGAGGTAATCGACGTAGTACTGTGGATTGAAGTCCTCACCCACTGCAAGACGCAGTATTTCCTTGGGATACTTGGAACTTCCGTACTTGTGAATGTGTTGTTTGAGCCACTCATTGACCTTAGAAGTGTTACCCGAACGGATACTTTCTTCAACGTCAAATTCTTCGTTCATCTTGTGGTAGAGCTGAGCGGCAATTGCCGAACCCAGTGCGTAGGTGGGGAAATACCCGATGTTTCCGCAAGCCCAGTGAACGTCCTGCAACACACCCACTCTGTCGTCAGGAGGAGTAATTCCGAAATACCTTGTAAAGGCTTCGTTCCAGTACTTGGAGAAGTCCTCCACTTCAAGATCGCCGTCAATGAACTTGCGTTCCATTTCGTAGCGCAACATGATGTGTAACGGATAGGTAAGTTCGTCCGCTTCCACACGTACAAAGGAACATTCCGCCCTGTTGACGTGCTTGTAGAAGTCGTCAACGGTCACGCCTTCCAACTGTTCGGGAAACAGTTCCTTCAAACGTGGGAAATGCACCTGCCAGAATGAGTAGCTGCGTGCAATGTTGTTTTCGTAGAAACGTGACTGACTTTCGTGCAATCCAAGACTTGCACCGCCACAACACATCGTGTCGTTGAGTGAAGGATCCTGCTGTTGTTCGTACAGTGCGTGTCCTGTTTCATGCACGGCGGAGAAAATTGCCGATTCTACAAGTTCGGGATAGTAATGCACGGTAATGCGGATGTCATCTGTTCCGAAACCGCTGGTAAAGGGATGTTCACTTTCCTTCATCAATCCCCTTGACTTGTCGAAACACATCACATCTCTGATGTATTCGCAGTACTGACGTTGTTTGTCAACTTCAAAGGTCTTGCCCACGAAACTGTCGTTATACTGTAATTTTCTGGCGACAACTTTCTTGACAAACGGCACCAGTTTTGTACGCAATACGTCGAAAAACTCATCGTATTCCTTAGTTGTGTACTGCGGTTCGTAGGTGTCAAGCAATACGTTGTAGCCCTTCAGCGTTTCCGTTTCCTGCCACTTGCACAGATTTTTGTTAAATTCCACAATTTGCTTCAAAATTGGTGCAAACTGATTGAAATCACCGCTTTGCTTAGCCTTTACATATGCAGGATATGCCAGATTGAGCAACTGCTGATATTTCAGAAATTCATCCTTGGGGATGTTCTTCAACTTCTGCAAATCCTTGTAGGTAACTTCTACTTCGTGAGCGGTAACTTCGTCAATCTTGTCACGGTTGTTGTACAGCGTTTCTACGCACTTGATGTACTTGTCGTCCATGTTCAGGCGGTAACTTTCTTCTGCGAACACGTCCAATTGACGGGAAGTATTTACCACGCTTCCTTCGGGAGCTTCCGTTTGCAAATCCCACGAAGTAATGAAGTTGAGATACTTGTAAGCAAGCAGTTTTCTGCGGTATTGTTTGTAAAGTTCAAGTGTTTTTTCTAAAGATTTCATTTCGCTTTCCTTTTTTCAATGTGAGCAATGATAAGTTTACCGCAAATGATAAGTGCAGCCATTACAATGGCATTGATTGCAACGAACCACATTGCACCTGTCGGGATGTCAACATACATCGGCTTTACTTCACCACTGCCCATGAGGTCGGCTGCAAACTGCAACAACAACGGGAACAACGCAAGACAACCTACAGTACCTACAGTACCTATTGCTCCGATACCTGCGTTCACCCAACCGTAAGGATACAGTAAGATCCACAGTGCAAGCACGCCTGTTGCAGTCATTGAGAACATTGCAACGGTAGTGATTTGTTGAGAGTTACCTGCAATGCCCGTTACATTTGAAAATGCGTAGGTCATTGCTACCGACAAGAACATTGCTACACCGCTTGGCAGCGTGTTCTTCATAGTATTTACGATAAACTTGCCCCTGATGATGTTTTTGTTGGGTTTCAGCGCCAACAGGAAGGACGGGATACCGATTACGAAAAATTCGATTGCGTAAAGGTTCTGCGCTTCGAATGGGTAAGCATACTGCGGCAGGAAGAACAACAGGATTGTTGTCAGCACCGTCATTGACGTCTTCATCAGGAACAACGAACTGCTGTTCTGAATGTTGTTGACAACCTGACGACCTTCCGCAACGACGTTGGGCATTGAGCCGAACTTGTTGTCCTGCAACACAAGGTGAGCAACACTTCTTGCTGCGTCGGTACCTGCGCCGACGGAAATTGCACAATCGCTTTCACGCATTGCAAGAATGTCGTTTACGCCGTCGCCCGTCATGGCTACTGTTCTGCCATGTTTCTTCATTGCCTTGACAAGCAATGCCTTCTGATGCGGTGTAACACGTCCGAACACGGTGTACTGTGTTGCGGCTTCTTCTACCTGTTCGTCGGTAAGACCGTCCAAAGAAATGTATCTTGATGCGTTTTCAACACCTACTTTTCCTGCGATTACCGAAACGCTCAAGGGATTGTCACCGCTGATAACCTTGACTTCAACGTTGTTGTCTTTAAACCACTTGACAATTTCCACTGCGTCGGGACGTAATGTGTCCTGCAATGCGACAATGGCAATGGGAACAAGGTTTTCTACCTTGTCGTTTTCAATGTTGTTGTAACTGTGAGCAATTGTCAGCACACGCAATCCCTGACTCAACAGACTGTTGCACATGTCAAGGTACTGCTGTGACGGATTCTTCACCATGAATTCACCTGCGCCGATGGCAATTGTTCCCACGCCTTCGAAGTTAGCGGCGCTGAACTTGCGCTGTGATGAAAACGCCAGCACGTTGCGTGCCTTTAAAGGATTGTTCGTCGAAAATCTTTTCTTCAATGCCTTGGCAGTGAGATTGTCGTCCTGAGTTGCGGTAACAGTTGATGCAATGAGGTGTTCAACGTCACCAAATTCATTGTTCAAAACGTTTACGCTGTCAACCGTCATTGTGCCGTCGGTGATGGTTCCCGTCTTGTCCATGCACAGTGTGTCAACACGTGCAAGCATTTCGATACAGTACAACTCTCTAACCAACACCTTACGTCTTGACAACTTGATTACGCCCACCGCAAGTGCAACGCTTGTCAGCAACACCATTCCGCTGGGCACCATTCCGATCATTGAGCCGGATGCACTCTTCAATGCTTCCTGCCAACTGTCAAGCACCGTGTTGTTCTTTAAGAATGTTGCCAGTCCCAAAGGGAAGATAATCCAGCTGATTACCTTGATAATCGATGTGATAGAACGCATCAGTTCGGAATTGGGCTTTTTGAACTTCTTGACTTCGGCGGACAATTTCTGTATGTAGTTTTCCATTCCTACCTTTTCGACACGGTAAACGCATGTGCCCGAAACTACGTAAGAACCTGCGAAAAGTTCATCGCCAACATTCTTCTTTACCGGGTCGCTTTCGCCTGTCAACATGGATTCGTCCACTTCTACCATACCTTCGACAACAACTCCGTCAGCACCAATCTGTTTGCCCTGGCTGAGTTTTACGATATCGTCAAGTACAATCTTGTCGGTGGAAATCGTCACCAGTTCGCCGTCACGCATCACATCGCTGGTGGGCTGATTGACAAGCGACAGCTTTTCAATGGCTAACTTCGAACGGATTTCCTGGAAGATACCCAGTGCGGTATTTGCCAGAATTACCACGAAGAAAAACATGTTTTCAATACTCTGACAGATGAGCATCAGAATGAAAATGATGATACCCAAAAGATTGAAAAATGTAAAAATGTTACTTGCAAAGATAGCAAAATAGCTCTTACCCACTACCTTCTTGACGTAGTTGGTCTTGTGGGCGTCTACTCTTTCCTTTACCTGTTCGGCATTGAGACCGACATTTACATCGGCATTGACTCTTGCAACTTCAATCGGCTGTTTCATGTTACCCCCTTATTTTTCCAAATTAATGATGTGGTTTCTGTCCACGAAGTTTCAGTGACGGATTGGCGTTCAACAGACTGTCGGCAAACTGTCCTTCAAGATACATAAAGTACCCACGGGAAGCAATCATCGCCGCATTGTCTCCACACAGTGCAAGTTTGGGAAGACAAACACGGTAGCCACGCTTGCTCAATTCGTCAAGACGTTGTCTGATGTAGGAATTGGCACCCACACCTCCTGCAACGGCAACGGTTTTTCGTCCCGTAACACCCAGCAGTTGTTCGGTACGCTTGATAAGTCCGTCAATTGCGCACACCGTAAAGGAACGTGCAATGTCGGCTGCATTTACCTCTTCGCCCCGTTGCTGACTGTTGTGTATGGTATTGATGACGGCTGTTTTCAATCCGCTGTAACTGAAATTACCGTTGTTGAGCAGCACCGTGTGGAAGGCGTAACTTGCTTTTCCCTGCTTTTGCAGTTCGTCCACCTTGGGTCCACCCGGATATGGAAGCCCCAGCACACGTGCAACCTTGTCGAAAGCCTCACCCACCGCATCGTCAACTGTAGACGCCAGCACATCGTAGTTGTTGTAGTCCACAACGTCCACGATTGATGTGTTTCCGCCGCTTGTCAGCAAACAAAGATAAGGCGGTTCAAGGTCAGCATATGTAAGGTAATTTGCACAGATGTGCCCTTCAATGTGATTTACAGCAATCAAGGGTTTGCCCGTTGCTTGACTGAGTGCCTTGGCAAAGGACACGCCCACCATCAACGCCCCCACAAGACCTGCGCCGTAGGTTACCGCAATTGCGTCAATGTCATTCATTGTGACGCCCGCCTCCTTCAACGCTTCACGAAAAACCACGTCAATGGCTTCCACGTGATTGCGGCTTGCTATTTCAGGCACAACTCCGCCGTATAGTTTGTGAATGTCAATCTGACTCAACACCACATTTGACAGTATTTCCCGTCCGTTTCTGACAACGGAACAGGCCGTTTCATCGCAGGAACTTTCAATTCCTAAAATCAATATGTCTTTCATGCTAATATGATATATTTTTACACTGCTTTTGTCAATTTTTTTACGCCCCATATATCAGTAGTTAAATATATTTACTACCAAATACCCGAACATATTGCTAATGTACCTTTCTTTGTGCTATACTACTAGAAAAGCGGCGACACAAGTTGCAGCAATAAGTTTTTACGGGTGAATTAATGAAAAGACTGTTTAAATCTCTTTTCGGCAGACTGACCATAGTAGCCATTGCAATACTTCTTCAGATTACGGTACTGCTTGTGGTATTGCTGGTAGCGTCCGCCGTTTATTTTCAATTGGCACTGGTGATGTCGGTGTTGACATTGCTGACAATCGTGCACATTGTCAACCGTGACATGAATGTGGACAGCAAGATTCCGTGGATAATCTTCGTGTGTTTTGTTCCGTTGTTCGGTTGTATTTGTTACATGATGTTTTCTAAAAACCACATTCCGCTGTGGCAACGCAGATTGCTGAAAAAAATACGATTTGAAAGTCTTGAAGCAATTGCCAGTCAGCACACCAGGCAATCGCACTACGCAAACGTGATGAAAGATCACTACGGTCAATCCAAGTATCTGTACACATCTTCGGGAGGCGTTCAGCACGATCTTACCGACACAATGTATTTTTCCAGCGGTGAGACCTTCTGGAAAAGCCTTTTACACGATCTTAAAAACGCACAGAAATACATCTTTATGGAGTATTTCATAATAGAACGTGGCAAGATGTGGGACAGCATACTTGAAGTGCTGAAAAAGAAGGTGGAAGAAGGCGTAGAAGTACGTGTGATGTACGACGACATCGGGTGTATTTCCAAACTTCCGTCCAATTACTTCAAGACGTTGCGCAAGATGGGTATCAAGTGTCAGCGTTTCAACCCCTTCCGCCCCATTGTTTCGGCTGTGCACAACAACCGTGACCACCGCAAGATTACGGTAATTGATGGAATTGTAGGATACACCGGGGGATTGAACCTGGCGGACGAATACATCAACCACACGCATCCCTTCGGATACTGGAAAGACACGGCAGTCCGCCTTGAAGGAAGTGCTGTAAGTAACCTTGTGGTACTGTTCCTGCAAAGCTGGGACGTAATGGCTAAAACTCCCGAAGAATTCGAAGATTACGTTGCTACAAGTTACCCCACCTACCCCGACAGCGGAGTGGTTGTTCCCTTTGGCGACGGACCAAGACCGTTGTACAATGATCTCATTGCTGAAAACGCTTATCTCAGTATCATCAATCAGGCTAAAAAATACGTCTGGATTACAACACCCTACCTCATCATTGACAGTCAGTTGAAGAACGCACTTCAATCGGCAGTACAAAGGGGAGTTGATGTACGAATCTACACACCGGGGGTGCCTGACAAAAAACTGATATTTACAGTTACACGCTCACACTACAAACAATTGCTGAAATACGGTGTAAAGATTTACCAATATACGCCGGGATTTTTGCATGCAAAAAGTATAATTGCCGACGACAGTGTGGGAATTGTGGGAACAATCAACCTGGACTACCGCAGCCTGATACACCACTACGAATGTGGCGTTTGGATGTACCGTACACGTGCACTGAGTCAACTTAAAGCTGACATCATTCACATACAGGAAGAATCACAGCAACAGGATGACACTACTGCAAAACTCAACGCTGTACAACGTCTTGTCAGTGCATTTATCGCTGTATTTACCCCGTTGATGTGAAGTAATTTATTCAAAATTTACCTAACGTGAACTAAAAAACAATTACATCTGTCGGATCTGAAATCAACTGATTGAATTGTCCGAACAACAGCAATTTAATTCCTTGCAATGAATTGTGAAACCAATTCAAATTACCGAATTACCTTTTAGAGCAACAAAAAAAACGATACATCCGTCGATGTATCGTTTTTTTATACTCAATTTCAATTACTTGCGTTTGATGAGTTGAACTGCCTTTTCAGCAATGTCGCCTGCTGTAAGGTTGTAATCCTTCATCAGTTCTTCAAGATTACCTACCTGACCGATGCGGTCGTAAATTGCAATAGCGTCACAAGGCGTAGGATTGGTACGTGCAAACATTTCCGTTACAGCCCCGAACAGACCGCCGTGTACAGAGTGATTTTCCACTACAAGTACACAACCTGTCTTTTTCGCACTTTGTTGAATTGTTTCTTCGTCAAGCGGCTTTACTGTGTGTACGGAAATTACTTCCGCATTGATTCCCTGTTCCTTCAATTTGTCGGCACCTTTCAGTGCTTCAAACACCATTGCACCCGATGCAACAAGCGTCAGATCCTTACCTTCACGAATGATGTCTGCCTTGTTGGGGTTGAAACGGTAGTTTTCGTCAAACAGAGTGTCTGTCTGCTTACGCGCAAAACGCATGTAAACAGGTCCCTTGTGTTCAACAACGAAAGGCACTGCCTGAGCAAGTTGAACAGGGTCAACAATGTCCATTACCACAATGTTGGGTAATGCTCTCAGCATTGCAATGTCTTCGAAACACATGTGTGTTC
>DVLO01000030.1 GCA_018715495.1 Candidatus Limihabitans stercoravium
ATTACAGCTTTGTCGGCAAGATAGACTTGCCGGAAGCCTAACGCCTGACCTATCCGACACAGCCCTAAGTGCCGGATAGGAACGGCAAAATTTTTTACACTTCTATTACTTCTTTATCGCACATTAGCAAAAACACAGGGGATAAGACAAACCTTATCCCCTGTATTTTTACTGTATGCTACATTGCGTCATCTTAAAAGTGCAGCGGTTTTTGTTCCACTACTGCGTCTGACTATTTAATTAAAAGATTTGTAGTTTTGACAGTATTTTTTGCAGAAATTAATGGATGCAAAGTATTGACTTGTCTTGCGTTCATCCACGACCTTGAATTGACTAAGTCAGTACATCGGAACACAAACACTAAGTAATTTAAACTTGTTTTGTGCGGTACATCATGATTGAAAAAAATCAACAGCGGATTTATTTATCTTCCGCTGTCGTTGTGTGATATTATTTAAGCGCAGTACTATTGAATGCGATGCTATGTTTAATTGTTGTAGATTAGATTGTTTACTTGTTTTTTAATTTCTTCACCGTTTTTTATGTAGTAGAAATTTACATTATTTCTGTTTGCTCCTTGAAAACTTACAGTTGAATAATTAAAAATTTTACCCCAGAATGTGTAGCTAACAGTAATGTTTTCAATTTTAGAAAGAGGTGTTTCATCTGTGTGAGTAGAAATCCAACCATATTTTTCCAGTACCTTTTTGTCCGTTACAAGGTATTCTGTAGTGCAGTATTTGACAGTCTTTTTAATCGCAACGATAGTCGGTATCAGCAACAGCCAACAAAACAATATTCCCCAGAGCCATGGGAAAAACAGAACTAAAGAATT
This sequence comes from Candidatus Limihabitans stercoravium, assembly GCA_018715495.1. Lineage (GTDB taxonomy): Bacteria > Bacillota > Clostridia > Christensenellales > CAG-314 > Limihabitans > Limihabitans stercoravium. The sequence goes on from DVLO01000030.1 coordinate 836, forward strand.
CTTTTGTGGACGCAATTTAATTATATCGTTGTTTCCAATGACATGTTTTTCTAAATAGCCCATCTTGCTTTTCCTCCCAAATAAAAAATGCGCCTGCCAAAGCAAGCGCAATAAAACGCAAACTCCGACAGTCGCCAAACTAACTTGAATAATGCATGAATATTTCACTCAATCATCCAATGGAATTTGCATTTTTGACAAATTCAGTGTTGATGACAGAGTAAAATACATGATCTTAAATAATATCACGAAAAAAAGAGTACAGACATATCTGCATATAATATTCAGTTAGTTTGGCTATATTAGTATAGCATTTTTTTACTAAAAATACAACTGCTTTTGAGTGGAATAGTTGTATAAAATAAATGTATCAACATAAAAGGCGTATTTCATCGGTAAAAAGTTACTGCACAGTGTATTTAAAATGCAAATATTATTCTACATATATTGACACAAAACGTAGCAATGAAAAAGAGAGTGCACTACCACTCTCTTTTATTGTTAGATCAAAAAAAACATTCAACGCAATATCACAAGTTAATAAATGGGAACAAGGTAACTCAGTGCTTTCCCGATCGGCATTGCCATGCTTAAATAATAAAGCAAGGAATTTGTCCGGAAATGTGAGTGGGCGTTGCTATCGGTCGCAATTGAAACACATACAATCTAAAAATAACGGCGATTAAAAAATGCACCAAGGAGATTTTTCCTTGGTGCATTTTTGTATAGAGTATTTGTCAGTCGCTGATGTTTTCCGCCTTGAAAAGAGGCGAATTGAAAAATTCGCACAAGTCCATTCCGAGCCCTTGTGCAATGGCATTTAAGTTCAACACATTGGTACCATTGTTTCGCATTTTTCGAATGTCGGCAATTGTTGTTTGAGCAAGTCCACTACGTTTTGCTAGTTGATATTGCGTAAGATTGCTTTGTTCCAACAATTCGTCAATCCTTTTAGCCAGTGCTTGTGCAAGAGTCACTACTCATTCCTCCTTTTCAATTACAGTTATTTGCAGTAAGTATAAGGCAATCTAAAATATATATACTGAGCCTATACGTATTACTTTGCATTGGCTCAGTAGTGCTGGTTTTAAATGCCTAAAAATTAGGTGATTTGATATACCACTTTGTGATATTAAAATGAAACAGCGGAATTGTTTGTATCCCGCTGTTGTTGTAATATTTAAGCACGATTAATAATGTTGATATAAGTATTCCGTCATTGATTGATTTTGAAATTTATAAAAAAATCAACAGAAACTTCAATTAAAATTTTTAACTAACCTCAATTGTTGCTTTATCGTACATAGGTGGAGTTATTATTGCTCCAAATGGGCACTTGTCAGAAATTTGAGCGATCATTAAGGATATCTCAATGAAAATATCGCTCAAAACAGGTAAACCCTTTTTTATGTCTTTTGTGAATTGAGATTTCGATATTTTTTTGTTCAGCGGAAGATTAACATTATAGACAACTGATAAATAGGTTTCTTGTAGTCCTGTGAAAATCAATTTTCTCTCAGCTGTAAAGTTTATGTTGTCATCTGAAACAGAGTTTATTACAATAGACTCGGAAGTGTTTAATATTATATCAGTTTCTGCGTTTTCGTGTTCGAAATGATAGCGAACGTCAGCTAACATCAACTTCACATTTTTGTACGCTTTATTCATTGTCTCCTCCTATTGCAATCTTGGTGCCAGAGTTAGCCCACCCTTGTGAAGAAAAATTACTGTAAGAATTAAGTAGTTGAATTCTCAAATATTTATTAGTCCAATCGCTGAGTTCTTCAATCTTCTTATCCAATTGTGAATCAAACTCTTTATTGCCAAGATAGCGTTCAATCGCAGAGATTAGAAGTGTATTGACACTTACTTGTTCTTCGTTGGCGAGCATTACAACTTTTCTATGGGTGCTTTTAGGAATTCTTAAAGCTATTTTTCCGCTATATTGTGGCTCTGAATACGGTTTGGGAACTTCTCTTTTTTCTTTTTTTAAATATGCTAAAAATATTTTTAAATTTTCTGAAGCTTCGGTGATAGCCTCTTCTACAGTGGCACCGCCACCAACACAGCCATCAACAGCAGGATAAAAAGCCGTCCAATACGTATTTCCTTCAGAATCAAGATGGGGGGTAACCCTAATTTCGTAGTTGTTCATCTTTTTATTCTCCTTCTATTTCGGTGATTTGTTTTCTTACCTGATCAATGTACGTAGGCTTGACGGGTTTGTGCATTGGTATGTTCAATACGAATGTTCGGTTGTTGGCGGGGTATTCGTAGATAAAGTGACTTCCATTAACATGCTTTAATACAAATCCGTATTTGACTAAAAAATTTTTTAATTCCTCGGGCATTATATTATTTGAAGTGGGAGTACGCATGATTTTTTCTTTCATTTTTTCAAATGTACTCATTAATATTATGCCCTCCATTGATAATATTATGCAAGTAATATCATATATGATATCATTTGCATTGGTATTATAATACGAATTAAGTAGATTGTCAATATGGTTGTAACATTATTTAAATAAATTGAATATGTAAGAAAGGCTTTATTTTTTAACATAAAAGAGATTTGTGTTGAAAAACAGATAAAGCTGCGATGAAATAAAAAAATGAGGAAATATTATTTGAGTTAGTGTGATTTATTCATTACATTATTATTTGTTGGTATGGTTTTTTATTGTATTTTATTATATTGGTTTCGAATTTTTGAATTACTTGCACCTTCCTATTTTCAGCATGAAAATATTGTATTGTTACCCAAAAAACACGGCAACTAAGTAGCTACATAGTCGCTGTGTGGTGCTACCGCACGGGCACGATGTAAAACTTTATGAATACATCCAACCTGACAGCAAAACAAACTTTTTCACAGTTGCTGTACGCAGTACTGACGGGACTTGTAAGGAACGAAGTGACGGAATAGCGAGCTTGCGAGCGTCACGTTATTTCAACTTCCTGTTACATGACGGAAAAGGACAGCGACGAACATGGAGAAATGGAAAAAGGAGCAAACCTAAGTTGCTCCTTTTCCGTTGCGACGTCTAAAAAGTTCGTGTTGCTATAAAATAAAAACACGGCAACCAAGGATTTCCCTAGTCGCCGTGTGGTGCTACCGCACGGGCACGATGTAAAACTTTATGAATACATCCAACCTGACAGCAAAACAAACTTTTTCACAGTTGCTGTACGCAGTACTGACGGGACTTGCGAGGAGCGAAGCGACGGAATAGTGAGCTTGCGAGCGTCACATCATTTCAACATCCTGTCAGCGAAACAAAAAGACGGCGAAGCCAAAAGAAGCAATGGCAAAGAAAAAAGAGTGCTGTTGCACTCTCTTTTCCGTTGCGACGTCTAAAAAGTTCGTGTTGCTATAAAATAAAAACACGGCAACCAAGGATTTCCCTAGTTGCCGTGTGCAACACTGGTCGAGGTGACGGGACTTGAACCCACGACCTCTTGGTCCCGAACCAAGCGCGCTACCAAACTGCGCTACACCTCGATGCCCGTATATTATACACCTACTGCACACAATTGGCAACCAAATAGAATAACTTAGTCATTTCTAACACGCTGTTTGTTGCCGTACATCAAAGGTCGATGTTCAACTTGTCGGCGCACACATTGTCATTGCTGCACATCTTTACTGATGTGCATTACCACAGAGTACGGCAAAATGCAAAACGATACCTCAACAAAGAGGTCGAAACGTAATACGCACTTGTTAAATAAAGGGGGAAAGCCGACTTAATACACCCAAGCTGCTCAGACAAGTTAGGTGGAATAGCTTTAATCAATACACTCAAAACATCTTGCAACAAACGACGATTTCCCGAAATGCCCCTTGTAAGACACATTTTTGTTCGGCAGAGTGCTGAGCGGGAGCGCAAATTCCAACGCCAGAAAACAACATTACTGCAACACAAATACATCAAAATTCAAACGGTTGTCCTTCTCTCAAGCTGCCCCACACCTCCACATTTAATGTGCCTTTCGCCAGTTGAAATTGCTCAGAAATAACATACAACTGTATTAAAAATATACGTTGTCTAGTGAAAAATCTTAATAAATTGACAAAAATATAGGCAATGGGAAAACTTTTTCAGACAATAGTATTGTCTTTTGTGTCGAAATTGTGTAAAATGTAGGGTATAAAGGGCAATGTGCCCAAATAACAAAAGGGGAATAAACAATGAGTGTACTTTTATGTGATTCCAATTGCGAATTGTGGTACACAAGGGCAAGGGAACTGGGACTTGAAGTCATCAGAATGCCCTACACAATCGACAATGAGGAGTACTACTACGATCTGGGGGAAAAAACAGATTTCAAAGATTTCTACGACAGAGTACGAAAAGGCAGTGTACCCATTACATCTGCATTGAATCCGGAAAACTACAAGGAAATACTTGAACCATATTTTGCAAAAGGGGAAGATGTGTTGTACATCAGTTTTTCTCACGCAATGAGCGGAACGTTCAACCAACTGAACACTGCTTTGAGAGAGTTGAAAGAAAAGTATCCCGAACGCAAATGCACCATTTTCAACACGAACAGCATTTCGCTGGGTGCGGGAATTCAGGTAGAACAGGCTGCGCTGTTGAAACAGCAAGGCGCAAGTGATGAAGAAATAATTGCTTTCTTGAATGACTTTACAAACAAGGTAGCGGTTTACTTCGTGGTTGACGACCTGATGCACTTAAAGCGTGGCGGAAGATTGTCGGCAACAGCTGCATTTGCAGGAACATTGTTGGGATTGAAACCCATGCTTACCTTCAATGCAAAGGGCGGACTTGACGTAATTGCCAAGATCAGCGGAAAGAAAAAGGCAATCCGCACGCTTGCAGACAAGGTAATCAATGAACTTTCCGACACCGACAAGCCTGTGTACATAGTAGATGCCGACTGCCCTGCTGACGGCGACATGCTAGAAAGTCTTGTAAAAGAAAAACGTCCCGAAGCAAAGATTGTGCGTCAGATAGTAGGACCTGTAATCGGAGCGCACTGCGGACCGGGAACAATGGGAGTAATTTTCGCTGCGGAAAAACGTCCCATTGCACTTCTTCCGCAAGAGGAATGAGATGATTGAAATTCGTGAAATTGCCCTGTCTGACAAAAAGGGCAAAAAGAAGTTTTTCAAGTTTCTCATCGACATGTACAAGCACAATCCATACGCAGCACCCAACTTGTACATGGACGAATTTGCCGAATTCGATCCCGAAGTAAACGACGCATTTCGTTTCGCCGACTGTCGCATGTTCATGGCGTACAAGGACGGCAAACCTGCAGGACGTATTGCGGGAATCTGGCACAGGGGTGTCAATGAGAAAAACAACGTCAAACAACTGCGTTTTACCAGATTTGACGTGATTGATGATTTCGAAGTGACAAAGGCCCTGTTCGACACACTTAAAAAGTGGGCAAAAGAACTGGGCATGACGGAAATAATCGGGCCAATGAGTTTTAGTGACTTCAACGAAGAAGGCATGTTGATTGAAGGTTTCGATCAGGACAGCACCTACATCGAACTGTACAACCACAAGTACTACGTTGATCATATGAAAAGATTGGGCGCTTACAAGGTGGTAGACTGGAACTGTTACCGCATCACCGTGCCATCCCCCGATGACGAAAACGTAAAACGTCTGCAAAGAATGAGTGACGTCATTCAAAAAAGATACGGTTACACCATCCTGGACGTTGCCAACACACCCAAAAAACAACTTGACCGTTACATAATGGAAGCGCTTGACGTACTTGACGAAGCCTTCCGCAACCTGTATGGCACAAGTCCGTTGTCGGAAAAGCAGATGAAACGTGAAATGGATACCATTTACACTGTGTTGAAACCTGAATTTGCAACAGTTGTACTGCTTGACGACCATGTAATCGGTTACGGATTCATGTGGCCCGGCATGGCGGAAGTTTTGCGCAAGGCACGTGGAAACATCATTCCTTGCGGATTGATACCCTACATCAAGGCGATGAAGAAACCGGAAGTTGCCGAACTTGGCTCAATCGGAGTCAGAGACGAACACTTAAAACGTGGCGTTACTGCAATAATCATGGCGCACTGTCTTGAAGGATTGTGGAAAAACAACACCAAGTTCCTTGAAACAGGACCTGAATTGGAAGAAAACCACAACGTTCAGAACTTGTGGAAAAACTTCGAACGCACCCTCAACAAGAAACACAGATGTTGGGGCTTGAAGGTAGAGTAACCCATTAAACAAACTAAAAGCAATAAACAAAACGCACCGAAATACTGTAATTTCGATGCGTTTTGCACATTTGGGGGAAAGTGCCTTTACAAAACAGCACACTGCCCCATGTTAAAACAACATTAATGGAAAAATGCTTACTGAATCTACAAAAATAAAGGACATCTTCGATGAAAAATATCTCATCGAATTGAGCGAAAAAATACATGACGTCCACAAAAATTTCCGCACAACGCAACTTGTCGCACTGTGGGGCGATATAAAGGACAAGACCTTCAGCCAACGCATTGACATCATTGCCCGTGGTATAGGCACTGCCCTGACAAACTACACCGAAACACTTGATGTGTTGTCTAGGCTACTTGTTCCCATTGACGACTTTGCCGTGATGTACAGCAAGGGTATAAAATTCGCCCCCTTCGGCAGATACGTTGAAATTTACGCACCGCAACACCCCGACAACTTCAATGAGACGGTGCAATTTGTGGAAAAGTTCACCATGTGTTACACGGGAGAATTTGCCATGCGTCCTGTAATTGAGGCTTTCCCTGAACAAAGCATGAAAGTGTTGAAGTTGTGGTCAACAAGCGACAATGTATTTGTGCGCCGTCTTGCAAGCGAATGTATGCGTGTCAATCTGCCTTGGGCAAGAAAACTGACTGCCGCTGTCAAGCAATGGAAAGATTACGTCGACGTACTTGACAACCTTGTGTGTGACAGTAATCCATACGTCACAAGATCGGTTGCAAACAATCTCAACGAACTGTACAAGTACGATAATGCGCTTGCCGTTGAACTGACAAAACATTGGCGGGAAAAATTCGGCACAAAAGCCGACGCAGTAATCAGACACGGCACACGTTGGGCAAGGCGATACAAAAGCAACGGTAGTCGATAAATCAACTTTCAATTTTTGTTTTGCGTGTCGTCAACGGTAACAAAGTAGGCGCCTGTTAAAGAGCTAAAAAAACATAAACATCAAAAAAGTGTCGCAATGCAAAAAGAGATTGGCTCAATTTAAAAGTAGCAATCAATGTGAGTGTCTGCGGAATTTCCACCTATAAATTTTACTAAAAAGCAGATACTGAAATGTATAAAGTTTAACTTAAATACATTGGTAAAAACAGTCTTTTGCATTTGTGCGGCAAGAATTGTCAAACAAAATACTATCTCGAAAACCTGATTAAACAAAAAAAAAGAAGTCGGACGTACTCAAATACGTCCGACTTCTGTATTTAATGTGATTTATTGAGAAAATTTCGTATTGTTGAAAAACAATCTTTCTTTAACGGCAACTGTTCAAGATACCGTATTGTAATTTCTGATGTTTTACAACGTACAGCCGTTACGGTTGTTGTTCCGACGAACTTGGTTTAGCAGTCTTTTTCTTGAAAATCTTGCTACGGAACAGAATGATGTTGAATGCTACAAGCAACACCACTACAATGCCGAATACAAGCAGCGCTTGGCTTGTTCCGTCGTCGGCAACGGGTGCAAGAAGCATCAGCGGGAAGCCGAAGATCATTGCGGGCAATGTCTGGTAAACAAGGTTTTCGCTTGCGGGGGTCTTGTACGAACCGTCGATTTCACGAAGCAAAATCATACCGGTGCTTGCTGTACCTGTCAGCATGCCGAACATTGCAAGGAACTGTTCGTGCATGTAGCTTCTGTGCAATGTCTTGGAAACGAAGTAGATGTACAGGAATGTTGCAACCGCTCCGAAAGCTCCCATGATGAGAAGCAATGCCCAGTGCTCGGCAAGCAAAGGCAACTGGATTGCCGCAATACCCGAAACGATCATCAGGTCGAATGCGAAACCGCCGATACGGTTCATCATGAAGTTGTTGACGATCTTGCGCTTGATGATTTTCTTTTGGTACAACTTGGAAATGATTGCCTTGGTGGGCAGTGTCAACAGTGTTCCGATAAAGAAGTTGAAGCCGAACAATGTCAGTTCGAAGCTGGGAAGAAGTGCGGACAATCCCATCATGATGAAGTAGGAAATGACGTAAACAACAAGTACCAATGCAAATTGTACTGTAAACTTGTCCATGGATGAAACAACCGCCATTTCGTTGGTGTCTTCGTAGTCGGCAAGTCCCATTGCCTGTTCGGTGTTGTCGATTACGATCTTGCCCTTTCTGTGCATGACGTTGATGTAAATTACACCGCCGATACAAGCTACCAGGAATCCAAGGGCTGCGATTGTCAGACCGAAGTTTGCGCCACCTTCAAGACCTGCTTGTTCGTAGATTGCGCCGAAGTTCAGTGCCTGACCTGTGCCTTGACCGAATCCGAACGCCAACAGGATACCGGCCGCTTCAATAAGACCGTCCACATTGAACACGTACATTGCAACCATTACGATTACCATGCCGATGAACACTTGCAACAGGTAACCGTTTACCGTTGTTACACCGCTGTCGAAGATTTCGACACTGCGTTGCTTGGTGAACTTTCTGTCGGAAAATCTCATACCCATTGCAATGAAACCGATACCCAGACTGTGGTAGGTGATGAGTTCCAGCACTTCCATGCCGTTGTAGGTGAATTCGTTGGGACTGTAAATGGGCAGGTTGAACAGGTAATCGCCCGTTGCAAAGTACACAATTGTGGAAATTACAAGCAGGATAATTCCGCCCAGAACAGATACGGGGATGAGGGATTTTTCTAAAAACTTAAATGTTCTTTTCAATACGCTTGCTATAAGCATGCTAAACAGAAGTGTGCCCAAGATGAGCAGAAATGACCACACTTCAAATTCCGAGAAAATCATCGTCTTTGCCTTCCTTTACGTTGTTGTAGTGATAGAAATAGTTGAGATACATCACGGCGCTCAAACGCTTGTCACCCTTGAACTGTATTGTCTTGTCGTCAAGGTACATGTACAGCTTGTTGCGACCGCAGATGGACAGCGTGCGGATGTCGTCGAAGTGATAGGTTGTGTCCCCTGCTACCAGTTTGTTGGCAAACAGTTTCAAGGTGCATTTTTTAGCAATGTTTTTCTTGTTGGGAAACTCTACCTTGTCCACCCTGACAATGTTGGATGCAACCATTTCGTTGCTGTTGATGTCGACTGTTGACATCATGGTGTTTTGCCACTGCCACCAATCGGCAACTGTCTTGAATGGCGATGTGTCACTGAAAAACTTGTTGGGCAGATACTGTGTCTCAAATCCGCAATGGAAACATCCGAACTTTCGGCCGTGTGATTCCATTGTTGCAACGTGACCGCATTTCGGACAACGATACAACACACGTTCAAGGTATTCGGCAGATGTGGGAATGTCCTTGTACACCCTGCCGTCGGCGGATTCGTCTACGTAGATGTTGTCTTTGACAAGTTGGTACAATTGGTCAATGGGCATGTCTTTGTACTCTTCCGGCTCCACCACCTTGCGCACGGAAACGTGTATTTTTCCGTAACGTGGCTTGTTAGACCAACGTGGTTCGACGCCGTAGCCCCCGTCAATGTGTACGAACAACAACGGTAATTTCAACAATTTGATAAACTTTGCAATGGCAGGATTGCTGTGCATCGTCCTGCCGTAAAAAGTGCGGTTGCCTTCGGGCGAAAGTGCCACTGAGTAGCCGTCCTGCGCTATCTTGTAGCACATCTTGACGGTGTGGGCGTCTGTTGCGTTCTTGCGGATGGGAACGATTCCGCACACAAAGGTCAAAAATCTTGAGAGCAATCCCTTAGCAAGCAGATCCTCCGACGCTACAAAGTAGGTCGTGCGTGGAACAAGTCCGTAAATGTAAAATTGATCATGCCCCGTCTGGTGATTGAACATGATTAGGTACGGACGATTGGGATTTTCCAATTTGCCGTAGGTTACCTTGGCATTGCTGCCCGCTACCAATTTGAACGCAGGGCGTATCAGATGGTAACAAAAGGTGTGCCTGGGCTTGTGATATCTGTATTTTTTAGCCATTTTTTCTTACCTGTAAACTTTAATAAACCTTAAATATTTTACCACATAAAGACTGAAATGAAAATTAAAAAAAGTACTGTGCAATGTACATTTATCACATAAAATTGAAAAATTTAGCGATTTTGTTCACCTGTAAACACTACAAATTTCTAAAAACAATACATTGTATTTGTAAATCGTGATTAAATAAACCTACGCAAACAAGGGCGGCTTAAAGAAAAACCACCCTTGAATTTGTAGTAAATTTCGGCCTAATAAATGATGTCTAACAATGCTGTCAAAACAAGTTTGTTTTGGCTTTTAGCAAAATGTTGAAGTCGAGCGATGTGTTAAAATTCTGTTGATTTTTAAATCTCTTGTGGAGTGCTGTTTGCTTTTTAAAAGATTACGCTTGTTGTGAAAATGTGGTCTTATCTCTACAGTTGATGTGATTTTTGCTGAGACGTGTTGCAAACGTACATTGTCTTGCAAATGTAATGGCAAATTTACTGCCGTAAATAAAACCCCCGGCGTCTTGGGTGACGCAGGGGGTCTTGTGTTAGTCAACAAGGTTTTCTCTTGCAAATAAAGGTGAATTGAAAAATTGTTCAAGGCTTATGCCGAACCCTTCGCAAATGCTGTAAAGAGTGGTCTTGACGGAATTGCTACGTTTCTTCTTGATTGAAGTAAGCGTACTTTGCGGTACACCGCTTGCCTTGAACAGCTGGTACTTGTTCATGTTGTGTTCAATGCACAGTTGTTCTATTCGAAGTATCACCGCATCCGTCAGATTCATGTCGCACCGCCTTGTTGTGGTTACTTGCTCAGTCTTTCCAATGCCTCAAGGTAAAGGTGGGTCATTGTGAGCAATTTGTCAAGCGATACCCTTTCGTTGGGCATGTGGATTGTCTGTTCTTCGTCGGGGAACACCGGTCCGAATGCTACGCAGTTGGGCAGGCAACGGCTGTAAGTTCCGCCGCCGATTGCAAGGGGAAGGGCATTTTCGCCTGTTGCCTTGTTGTAGATGTCCAAAAGTGTTGTAACCAGGAAACTGTCCTTGGATACGAACAGCGGTTCGGCGATGTGGTCGGGGGTGATTGTGTAGGGCGTGTGTTGTTTCAACAGGTTCAGCATTTGGTCACAGGTGTAACTGGCAGGGAAACGGATGTCGATGCCCAACACCAAGTGACGGTCGATCACGTTTACTGTACCGATGTTGCATGTCAGTACACCGCTTTCTTCGTCCTTGAGATCGATTCCCCATGATCTTCCTGTGTAGTCGCACATCTTGTCGGCAACAAATGTAAAGGCGTCGTGATCGGGGAACAACTTCTTGAGCATTGCAAATACTTCCCAGCTTGCGTTCTTGCCTTCTTGAGGTGTGCTGCCGTGAGCGTTTTTACCTGTTGCGCCGATTACAAAGTTTCCGTCAGCGGTTGTGTGCTCCACATCCTTCATGTCGGTGTCGGGGGAAAGTGTTGCAATGCACAGTGACGGTACAACGTTGGTGCGTGTTCCTGCCTTGATGTCCAATACCTTTTCCGGGACTTCGCCAAGGTCAAGCATGAACTGGTAAATACCCTTTTCTATGTTGATTACGGGGAAATCTCCGTCGGGTGAAAATGAAATGGTAGGAAATGGCATCTTCTTGAAGTAGTGATCCATGCACTGCATTCCGCTTTCTTCGTCGCAACCGAAGATCAGACGGATTGTCCTGGTGGGAACAAACCCGCTGTCTTTTAATGCCTTCAATGCGTACAGACAGCTGATCATCGGACCCTTGTCGTCAAGAGTTCCTCTGCCGTACAGTTCGCCGTCGCAGATTGTGCCTTCAAAGGGCGGAAATTTCCAGCCGTCATTTACGCTTGCGGGAACGACGTCAAGGTGTCCCAAAACGCCCACCACTTCGTCGCCTGTACCCTTGAAGTCAACGTGTCCTGCGTAGCCGTCGCAGTTGTAGGTTTCGAAACCCATTTCTTTGGCAATGTTCAGGACATATTCAAGACACAGTGCGTTGTTTTTGCCGAAGGGAGCGTTTTCTTCAGCCTTGTCTTTGGTTGTATCAAATGCAATTACATCTTGCAGTGTTTTTACAAGATTGTCAAAATCTCTGTTTACGATTTGTTTAGCTGTCACAACAAATTTCTCCTTGTGATTATTTTTGTAAATATTATACACAACTATTAATAAATGTGCTATTATATTTTATACAAAATAACGAAAACAAAGGAAAAAACGATGAAAAATGTCAATCAAGGACATAGACAACGGCTGCGTGAACGTTACCTGGCTGTAGGTCTTGACAGCTTCAAGGATCACGAAGTGTTGGAACTGTTGCTGTTTCAGTACATTCCCTACAAGGATACCAACAAGATTGCGCATGCCCTGATTGAGCATTTCGGCACCATTGCCAACGTGTTGAACGCCAAGCCTGAACAACTGACCGCCGTTGACGGAATAGGTGAAGTTACAGCGTTTAACCTTGCACTGCTGCGTGACGTGTGGTTCAGGTACAACAAGAGCATGCTGCAGTCCAAACCGCTAAACGACATGTCGGACATTGTTAACTACGCACGGCAACTGCTTTCCGCAAGCAAGGATGAGCGGATGGTGGTAGTTTTTCTTGACAATTCTCACTACTTCATGGGAATACGTGAGTACACCTCTCACAACGAAAACGTTGTAATGGTATCTCCACGACAGGTAGTAATGGACGCCATGGAACTGAAAGCGTCATCGGTTGTAATGTTTCATTCGCACATTAAGGGAAAGCCTACGCCCAGCGTGGATGACGATGTGTTTACCGAACGACTTTTCGTGACATTGACGGGTATAAACGTGGTGCTTGTTGACCACATTGTGTTTGGAGAGGACAACAGTTACTACAGTTACCTTGAACACGGCAGATTTGACGGCATGATGGAAAAATTTCTTGACGTCAACGCCAATCGAAAACAACAACCGCACGACAAGTAAATAACAAACAATTGCACAACAGTGTTGTTTTTAATTGAAAAAATCCCGTTCATTTGATATAATTTGAATAATCATCAACAGTACATACAGGTTGACAAAGGAGTAAATATGAAAGAACTCAGAACAAGATTTGCACCCAGTCCGACAGGATATCTTCACATCGGCGGATTGCGTACAGCATTGTATTCCTACCTTTACGCCAAGAAAAAGGGCGGTAAACTTGTGCTTCGTATCGAAGACACCGACCAGGGCAGATACGTTGAAGGCGCAGTGGAAATCATCTACCGCACATTGCACGAAACGGGCATTATTTACGACGAAGGTCCGGACGTTGGCGGTGATTACGGTCCATATATTCAGAGCGAACGTAAGAACGAATACCTTAAATATGCACAGCAACTTGTAGAAAGCGGTCACGCCTACTACTGCTTCTGCACCGAAGAAAGACTGCAATCCTTGTTGGATGAAAACGGAAACCGCAAGTACGACAAGCATTGCCTGTCCTTGTCCAAGGAAGAAGTGGAACGCCGCATTGCCGCAGGCGAAAAGTACGTAATTCGTCAGAACATGCCCACCGAAGGCAGCACAACTTACCATGACGAAGTGTACGGCGACATCACCATCGAAAACAGCGAACTGGAAGATCAGGTATTGATCAAGTCGGACGGCATGCCCACATATAACTTCGCAAACGTAATCGACGACCACCTGATGGCAATCAACTGCGTAATGCGTGGTATAGAGTATCTTTCCAGCACACCAAAGTACAACCTCTTGTACGAAGCATTCGGATGGGAAAAACCCATGTACATTCACATGCCTCCCATCATGAAGGACGCACAGCACAAGTTGAGCAAGCGTAACGGCGACGCAAGTTACGAAGACCTTGTAAAGAAGGGATTTTTAAAGGACGCAATCGTCAACTACATTGCACTGCTTGGCTGGTCTCCCAAGGACGACAGCGAAAAGATGAGCATGGCTGAACTGGAACAGAAGTTCTCCATCGAAGGTATCAACAAGAGTCCTTCCATCTTCGACCCCGTAAAACTTGCCTGGTTGAACTCCCTTTACATCAAGGAAATGCCCCAGGACGAATTTGTGGAATACGCACGTCCGTGGTTGGACAACAGTCCGCTGTGCGGCAAGTTCGATTACAACGAACTGGCAAAACTCATCCAGAGCCGCATTGAAACCTTTGGCGACATTGTTCCGAAGTTGGAATTCCTGTACACCTACAACAATTTCGACAGTGCACTGTACTTCAACAAGAAGCAAAAGACCGACGCCGAACTTGCCAAGATTGTACTTCCGAAAGTCTACGAAAAGTTGGAAACTGTTACTGACTGGCAAAATCAATCGTTGTACAACGCATTGCTTGAAGTAGCACAGGAAAACGGCTGGAAGAACGGTCAGGTGTTGTGGCCTGCACGTATTGCAATTACAGGTCTTGAAGCAACCCCCGGCGGTGCAAGTGAAGTGGCAAGTCTTCTTGGCAAGGAAGAAACACTGCGTCGTCTTTCCCTTGCAATGGAAAACCTGAAGTAATTCCCGTTAAAGGGCTGAATTTTCCTGAAATCAAATCGAATAACAAAAAATAAAGTCCGTTTGCTGACACGCAAACGGACTTTTGTCGTCAAGTGTTTAAAAAAGGACGCTACATTTCCGCAATGTTGTAGATCAACTTGTTGCGTGAAATTGCGTATCGGTAGGCAATGGCTGTACCGGACCTGACGTTGCGGTTGCTTTTATCGTAGAAAAACACACAGTACTGTGAGTAATCAACCATTGCCCTGTTGCGAAGTATGTAACTGTACCGTGACGACTTGTCGGGCGGCTGGTGGTAAATCTCCTCATCCATGGGGAGTATTTCCATTTCAAGATGGGTAAAACGTCGGTATGAGGTAACAATGTCGACGTCTTCCTGTAATGTGCATGTTTCGTGACTGCAAGTAAAGGCTTTGCGACTGATGTGCGGGTAAATCTGCTTTAAAGCGGTTACTGTCTTGTGACACAGCGAATTAAAGGTGCTGCGGCTTCCAAAGGCGAAAGCGTCCACATTGCGCTCAACTATCAGATACTGCAACAACGCAGAAAGTTTGCGCTGCTGCGCCGATGTCAGCACTGCGTTGCGATGACCTAAAAAACAACAAGATGTCATTACATTCCCCCTTTGCTTGAGTTAACTGTTGGTATAAATCACCTTCATTGCGACAACAATTGGCTCAAGTCGATGTATCAACACACACAGTTTACCACACTTGCGACAATTAGCAACTCATTTTGCGTCAAAAAGTGTAAATGCGGTGTAGTGATTATATCGGTTTGACAGTAAACTTGATTTACAATGTAGAAAAGGGGGAATGTTGAAATGAAGATTACCTACGACGAAGTAATTGACAGAGTGGGATACTTTCGCACCAAAGCTAATCTGTCGCTGCGTGAAACAAGTACAAGACTTGGCTACAATCCGCAGTTCATGAAGACCATTGAAAACAAGAGTATTGAATTGAAGGTCAGCACATTGTTGGAATTTTGCGATGTGGTGGGCATTGATATACAGGATTTCTTCTACCTTGGAAAGCAGTACAGTACCGATGACAAACATCTGTTGGAGCTGTTTGCGTCATTGTCCGACGATTCGAAAAAGTTGATTGTTGAGTTGATGAAAAAGTTGAAGTGATTACATCACGTAGCGGTGTTTATGATGTATCGTGGCATTCAATTCAACCGTTACACTACTTCTCACCAAAACACGGTGTTTCAAAACACATAGGAATGTTGTTAAAAGAGATAAAATGGCGTAAACAAAAAGTGGCAACTACAGCGCAGTTGCCACTTTTTCTATTGTAAATTGATTAAAAAACAATGGTACGTCCGACAAAATTACGCAATTGTAAGCGCAAGTTCCATCATCTGGTGGAAGGAATTTTGTCTTTGTTCGGAATCCAGTTCTTCGCCCGTCAACAGGTGGTCGGAGATTGTGCAGATGCACAGTGCGTTCTTGCCTGCACGTGCGGCATTAGCGTACAGTCCTGCCGCTTCCATTTCGATAGCAAGTACACCCAACTTACTCCACACTGTTCCCGGTTGTGTGTCGCCGTAGAATGTGTCGCTGCTCAGGATGTTTCCTACCTTGTAACGAAGTCCCATTTCCTTAGCTGTCGAAACTGCCTTTTCCAGCAATTGGTAACTTGCGATGGGAGCGAATGTTCCCTGGATACCAAACTGATTGATGTAGTTACTGTTGGTGCATGCTCCCTGTCCGAACACAAGGTCACGAACCTTCAGGTCGGGGTTGATTGCGCCTGCCGAACCGATACGGATTATGTTTTCCACGCCGTAGAAGTTGAACAGTTCGTAGGAATAAATTCCGATAGAGGGTATTCCCATGCCGCTTGCCATTACAGATACACGCTTACCCTTGTAGTAACCTGTGTAGCCCTGAACTCCTCTTACGTTGTTTACCAATACAGCGTCGGTAAGGTAGTTTTCGGCAATGTACTTGGCACGAAGGGGATCGCCCGGCATCAACACTGTTGGTGCGAAATCTCCCTTTTTAGCAGAAATGTGTGGTGTAGGTATTGCCATAATTGTTCTCCTTTATTTGTAGTTGATTTCGGTAGTATTATACCCCATTTTACCGAAGTTTGTCAATGGTGGTTTTGTTTGTAATTTGTTGTACAAAATTGTTCCTGACCCTTGAAACAGTTGACTAAAACCGTAATGTTTGGTACAATGTCTTGCGTTACAATGAAAAGTGTGCAATTTTACCGAAAACACCCCTGTTTTTGGCACTGTTGCTCAAATATTAAGGAGGAATAGACAAGTGAAAAGAACTTACCAACCCAAGAAAAGACAAAGAAGCAAGGTTCATGGCTTCAGAGCAAGAATGAAGACAACCGGCGGAAGAAGAGTTCTGGCTAGAAGAAGAAACAAGGGTCGTCATAAGTTGTCTGCCTGATCGGCAACTTTGCCGTAAACGGTAAATAAAGTGCAATCTAAATACAGGCTCAAAAAAAACTACCAATACAACATCGTTTACAAGAAATTCACGCCCGTAATGGACAGGAATTTTGTCGTGTTGTATTGCAAAAGCAATCAAAAACAAAGTCAGGCGGGATTTTCCGTAAGTAAAAAGTACGGAAAAGCCGTCCAGCGCAACAGAATACGTCGTCAGATGAAGGCGGTTGTGGCAACGCTGATGCCCCATGTGGTGGACAACAGGTTTATTGTTGTTATTCCACGCAAGCATGAGCCCTACAACTACAACACCATTGTCACCAGTCTGACGCATCTATTTGAAAAGGCAGGGCTTACAAAGTGAAGTACCTTGCTATTGCTATGCTCAGATTGTACAAGGCAACGCTTTCTAAACTGAAAGGGGGCAAGAGATGTATCTTTACCCCAAGTTGCTCGGTGTACTCAATGGAAGCCTACCGAAGGTACGGTTTTATAAAGGGCAGCCTGATGACTGCCAAGAGACTGGCAAGATGTAATCCCATGCACAAGGGCGGGTTCGATCCTGTTCCGCTCAACGTCAAAGGGGATGCGAAATGGTACGTGTAACGTTGCGTGAAAGGAGCGAAATGAACAGAAAAACGTCACTCATTCTATTGTTGGCAATGGTTGTTGTGTTGAGCGTCACACTTCTTGCGGGATGTTCTTCCAGACCTTCCTACTCTGACGATCCCGAATCACTACTCAACTTCGTAGGTAAAATTGTGCGTTGGATGCACGGCTGGGTGGGTAACTACGGCTGGACGGTTGTTGTGTTTACTGTATTTTTGAAGATAATCACACTGCCGCTGGATTTCTGGCAACGTATTTCCACCAGAAAGACATCCATGATGATGTCAAAGATGCAACCCGTGTTGGACGAAATTGACGCAAGATATGGCAAAGATCCGCAAAGAGCCAACATGGAAAAGCAAAAGGTGTACAAGAAGTACGGATTTTCCACTGCCAGTTCATGCTTGCCCATGATCATTACAATGGTTGTGTTCTTTGTAATGTTCGGCGGTCTGACCAGTTACTCCAACTACAACAGCGTGGTAAACTACCAGAACCTTTCTAGCCACTACAATGAACAGTACATGACACTGGTTAAAGCGGACGAAAACTACATTGCCTACTACAATCAGCTCATTGCCGAAGGTAAGGAAGAAGAGGCTGCGGCTCAGTCGGCTTTGAGAAAGTTTTACGAAAATCACAAGGAAACAAATCAGACTTACGTAAACACCGCGCTGGACACCATCCCTGAGTACTACCAACAAAACCACGAATCATGGTTGTGGATTCAGAACATCTGGCAGCCCGATACATGGTCACCCATCATGGTGGATTACCAGAAGTTTATTTCTAACTTCAGCAACCAGGACATTGAAAACTATGTAAGCGAACAGCAATACAACAACATCCGTGAAAAGGTGTTGAGTTCCACCGACAGAAGCTGGAATGGTCTGATGATTCTTCCCTTGATGTCGGTAGGTCTGTCCTTCCTGTCCATCTTCATTTCGCAGAAACTGGACAGAAGAAAGGATGCTCCCAAGCCTGCAAACGACACTCAGGCTGCAACAAACCGTACAATGATGATCATGATGCCCTTGATGATGGCATTCTTCGGTTTCATGTACACGGGTGCGTTCGCAATCTACATGGTGTTCAACTACATGCTCAGTATCATTACAACCGTAGCGCTGAAAGTTCCGGTTGACAAGATTGTTTCCAAGAGTCTTGCCAAGGCTGAAAACCTTAGCAGTTCTCAGAAGGAAAGCTACAAGAGGTAATTAAATGATTAAGACAGAAGCAACAGGAAGAACCGTTGATGATGCTGTCGCTAACGCTTTGAAGGAACTCAACCTTACAAAAGACTGTGTCAAGGTAACGGTTTTGCATGAGGGCGGTTTGTTCTCTAAGGCCAAGGTCTTGGTGGAAAAGTTGCCGTCAGATGACGAAAAAGTCAAGGACTTTTTGGAAAACGTATTGGAAAAAATGGGTTTTGGCAACTTTGTGGTGGAATCGGAAGAAAATGAAGATCGCATTGCTGTCAATATCATCGGCGCAGGCAAGGGTAACGTAATCGGTTACCACGGCGAAACACTGGACGCATTGCAGTATCTTGCAAGCCTTGTTGTAAACAGCAAGGAAGGATACCGCCGTGTTGTTGTGGATTCCGAAGGCTACCGTGCTAAACGTGAAGAGAGCCTGACCAAACTTGCCAAGAGTCTGGAACAGAAGGTAAGACGCAGCGGTAAGGCATTCAAACTTGAACCGATGAATCCTTACGAAAGACGTATCATCCATACAGCGTTGCAAGACAGCAAATACGTTTCAACGGAAAGCGAAGGAACGGCTAACGGCAGACATGTAATTGTCAGCCCCAAGTTGGTAGGCGACATTCTCAATGCGCCCGTCAACCGCAAAAGTCTCAATTTTGTGTACCGTTCGGACAAGAAAAAACGCAGATAAGTTCACGCCTCCCGCCACAAACGGGAGGTTTTTGCTTTAAGGAGTACTATATGGACAATCAGACAATTGTGGCATTGTCTACGCCCGTTGGCAGAAGTGCCATTGCAGTCGTTCGCATGAGCGGTGAAGACAGCATTGAAATTGCGAAAAAGTTCTTTTCGCCCATGCCGAAAAAGCCCAACGTTGTCAAGGTGGGCAATCTTGTGACGCCCCACT
Organism: Candidatus Limihabitans stercoravium; assembly: GCA_018715495.1. Classification (GTDB taxonomy): domain Bacteria; phylum Bacillota; class Clostridia; order Christensenellales; family CAG-314; genus Limihabitans; species Limihabitans stercoravium. Next base: position 20,634 of record DVLO01000030.1, read on the forward strand.
TTGTGGAACAGGCAATGTGCGTGTATTTTGTTGCGCCCCACTCCTACACGGGGGAAAACACCGTGGAATTTTACTGCCACGGCGGAATTTCCGTTCCGCAAGCGGTAATAGAAACGTGCATTTTGAATGGCGCAAGAATGGCTAACAACGGCGAATTCAGCAAACGTGCTTTCATAAACGGCAAACAAAACCTCACAAATGCCGAAGGTATCATTGAAATGATTGATGCCGAAACGGTGTCGGGGGTAAAGGCAGGCGTCAATCTCTTGAACAACAGGCTGGGTGAACGCACGGTAGAACTGCAAGACAGACTCACCGACATGATAAGCAAGACGGAAGTTGCCCTTGATTACCCCGAAGAAGATCTTGAACTTCCTACGGCGGAATCGCTGGTGGGCGAAATTGCTCAACTTAGCGGTGAGATTGAACAACTGCTCAACACCGTTTCCGCAGGACGTATTGTAAAATACGGCATAAACGTTGCCATTGCCGGACGTCCCAACGTCGGAAAATCCAGTCTTCTGAACGCCTTTTTGGGTAGCGACAGAGCAATTGTATCTTCCGTTGAAGGCACCACCCGTGACACATTGAACGAAAGCATTGTTTATAAAGACACTAAGTTCAACTTCGTGGACACTGCAGGTATCCGCAACGCAAGGGACGAAATAGAAAAGGAAGGTATTCGCCGTACCAACATTGCAATCACCGAAGCGGACGTTGTTCTGTTTGTCACCGACAGCACAGATGACACCTTGGATTGCGACAAAAAGGTGTTGAAGGTGTACAACAAGGGGGATGTCAACCACTACGACGTCACCGACGGCATTGTCGTTTCGGCAAAAACGGGCAGTAATGTCGAACTGTTGAAAGAAACAATCTACAATATGTTCCGTGTGGGCGAAATCAACAATTCCGACCTGATTCTCACCAATCAAAGACACATCGATTGCTTAAAAACGGCACTTCAACTGTTGAAATACGCACAGAGCGATGCCGAAACAGGTACTCTTGACTGTGTTGCATCCCGTCTGCACGACGCTTGGCAAGTACTGGGAGAAATCACAGGCACTACCGCAAATGAAGACATTATAGACAGAATATACAGTAAATTTTGTTTGGGAAAATGATGATAGACGACAACAAGAAATTTGATGTAATTGTAATAGGCGCAGGACACGCAGGTTGTGAGGCGGCTCTTGCTTCGGCAAGGCTTGGCTGTAACACTCTTGTGTTGGCAACCAATCTTGACACTGTGGCTTTTCTGGCGTGCAATCCCAGTATCGGCGGCACGGCAAAGGGGCAAATCGTGCGTGAAATCGACGCTTTGGGCGGTCAGATGGCTTTAAACGCCGATAAAAGCCTGTTGCAGATGCGTATGCTGAATCGTGGCAAAGGACCTGCCGTGTATTCTCCACGTGCTCAGGTTGACAAGCACCGCTACCACGAAAACATGAAGTTTACCCTTGAAACAACTCCTCTTGTTACATTGCGACAGGGTGAAGCGGTCAAGGTTACCAAGTGCAAGGGCGGTTACAAGGTCACTACCGCCGTCAATTTGTGCTACTTTGCACATGCTGTGGTGTTCTGTTGCGGTGTGTATCTCAACAGTCGTACCATTGTGGGCAAACATGTTATGGTAAGCGGGCCTAACGGATTTGCAAACGCTAAAAAGTTGACGTCATCTATCAAAAAACTGGGTCACACAGTGCGCCGTTTCAAGACGGGAACTCCTGCACGTGTCAAGGTTTCTTCCATTGACTTTTCCGTCATGAGCGAACAGAAAGGTGAAGTGGGCACAAATGCCTTTTCTTTCATGACAGACTCAATACAGGCGGACAAGCGTAGTTGCTATCTCACCTACTCTACCCCACGCACAAAGGAAATTATCTTTGAAAATAAACACCTTGCGCCCATCTACAACGGCGACATCAATGGCGTCGGACCACGTTACTGTCCATCCATTGAAGACAAAGTGGTGAGATTTTCCGACAAGGAAAAACATCAGATTTTCCTTGAACCGGAAGGGGAATTTACCAACGAATACTATGTTCAGGGTGCATCCAGTTCCATGCCTGCCAACATTCAGGAGCAAATCTACCACTCTATCGAAGGACTGGAACACGTTGAGATAATGCGTGACGCCTACGCAATCGAATACGACTGCATTGACGGAACGGAATTGCTGCCAACCCTTATGAGTAAGAAACAACAAGGATTGTTTTTTGCAGGACAAATAAACGGTACAAGCGGTTACGAAGAAGCAGGTTGTCAGGGGCTTGTTGCCGGAATAAACGCAGCACGTTATGTAAAAAAGCAGGAACCTGTCATTTTCGGCAGAGAAAACAGTTACATAGGTGTGCTGATTGACGACATCACCACTAAGGACAGTTTCGAACCCTACCGCATGATGACAAGCCGTGCCGAACACCGTCTTGTATTGCGCCAGGACAATGCCGATCTCAGACTTACGCCCATTGGCAGACAAATCGGGCTTGTTGACGACAAACGTTTTGAGCGTTACCTAGACAAGGTGTCGCAGATTGAAAAGGCAAGTTTGGAACTCAACAAGATTTATTCGCCTAAACTGCTTGAAGAACTGTTTGTCGAAGGGGGCGAACCGTTGCCAAAGACAGGTTTGTCCGTTGCTGACATGTTGCGCCGAAGCGGTATCACTGCGGAACTGATATCTAAACATCTTGGTATATGGCAGGACATTTCTAAAGAAGCCTTAGAACAAGTGGAAATCAACTGCAAGTACAGCGGATACATCGAACGTCAGCAAAGTCTCATCGAACAGGCTAAAAAATTGGAAAACAAATTGTTACCTAAAGACATCGATTACATGAAGATGGACGGTCTGCGTATCGAAGCACGTCAGAAACTCAACAAAATCCGTCCGTTGAACCTTGGACAGGCAAGCCGTATCAGCGGCGTTTCCCCTGCCGATGTTCAGATACTGATTGTCTACCTTGCGCAACACAAGAGTTGATTTACGCCATTTCTTTTCAAAAACAGCAATACATTGTGATTTAATTTGTAAATTGTAAGTTTGCTGCCAATCGAAAACAGTAGAAAATTAAAAGACACCGCTACGATCATGACCAAAATAGCCGTCGTTTACGCATCAATACACCATCAAAACACATTCAGGGTGGCAAATTGCGTTGCCAAAAGTATAAATGCCGATATTCTGGACGTACTGCACGACAATGTGGACATTTCACAGTATGACACAATTATTTTTGCGTCGGGCATATACTTTGGTAAATTCCACAAGGGATTGGTGGATTTTGTGGAAAAACAATCTCTTGAAGGAAAGAGAGTAATTGCTTTTTACACTTGCGGAATGAGATTTTTCGACTACGCAAGAGGGTTCAGAAAACAGCTTTTAAGACAGGGCGCAGTTTATCTTGGCGACGTGTATTGTCGTGGATACGACACCTACGGAATTTGGGGAAAACTGGGCGGCGTTGCTAAAAATCACCCCACCGACAAAGACATTGATCATGTCGCTGAAAGTATCGGAAGACTTCTTTTAAAAGACAATCTGTAAACTGGAGCAAAGAGTGCGTTTTTGCACTACGTCACACTAAAAGTACATGACAGGAGAGTATATGCAGGAATTTATCAAACAGTTTAACTTGACTTTGACAGACGAACAACTGCAAAAATTTGAAAAGTACTACACCTACTTGGTGGAAACTAACGAAAAATTCAATCTTACTGCCATCACTGAACGTGAGCAGGTTTACGAAAAGCACTTTGCGGACAGTCTTGCAGGCTGCGTTTACATCAAAAAAGGTGCAAGTCTTGTAGATGTGGGCAGCGGAGCGGGTTTTCCATCCTTCCCCATCGCCATTGCAAGAGAGGATGTTTCAGTCACTGCGGTGGATAGTCTGGGTAAGCGTGTAAATTTTCTTTGCGAACTTTCCCACATGCTCAATCTAAACTGCACTTGCGTGCATTCCCGTGCGGAAGACTTTGCACGACAACACCGTCAACAATTTGATGTTGCAACCGCACGTGCCGTTGCGCCATTGAACATTTTGTTGGAATACACTGCCCCGCTTGTCAAGGTGGGCGGATTGGTACTGTGTTACAAGACGGACGAAAGCGAATGTGAAACGGCGAAAAATGCCGAACGTCTGCTGGGATTGAAGTATCAGGGGTGTTTCTCTTTCCATCTTCCATCGGGGGACAGGCGTTGCATATTAAAGTACAACAAGGTAAAGGACACTCCGCTGACCTATCCCCGTGGACAAAATCTACCACGCAAAAAACCGCTGTAAAGAGGTTTTTCGCAATACGTAGTTGATTTTTGGGAAGTTTGACGGTTTCGATACTTGAGGTTTCCAATCGGCTGAGTGCAAGTCGTTTGCGATTTAGTGTTGTCTTTCGGACTTGTCCTATTTTGCGGCATTGCACTTGTCTGTGACATTTCTTGAGTTATTGTATCATTCTGAGTTGTACAAAAAAAATCAACGCAAGAAGTTATAGGAAAACAATCTTTACGAAGTGAACAATGTCTCCCCGAAACTTCAATGCGCTGTCATTGTGGTGATTCGGTGAATGATGTGGGCTTTATAGGGTTTAAGTGTTGTTTAATCAATTTCTAAAAATATAACAATCTGTTGAAAAAACATGCCGTTTGTGTTATTATATATTATACAGTAAATCTGTGAGGTGAAATTATGGGCAAGATAATTGCTTTTTCTAACCAGAAGGGCGGTGTCGGAAAGACAACGTCAGCGATAAATCTGTCAACCTACGTTGCGTTGGCGGGATATAAGGTGTTACTGCTGGATTTCGATCCTCAGGGCAACGCTTCAAGCGGTTTCGGATTTGAAAAAAACGTCATTGAAAAAAATGCCTATGACCTTTTGGTGGGCGAAGTTGACGTAAAAGACCTGATTTTGCCTACATCTGTCAAGAATCTCAGCATGATTACGGCGAATATTGACCTTGCCGCTGCCGAAGTTGATTTGGTAAACACTCCGCAGCGTGAAAGCGTGTTGAGAAAGGCGTTGGGGCCGGTAAAGGATATGTTTGACTTTATATTTATCGACTGTCCGCCCAGTCTTGGATTGATTACATTGAATGCACTTGTGGCAAGCGATGAGGTAGTCATCCCCATTCAGAGCGAATTTTTCGCACTGGAAGGTTTGAGTCAGTTGATGAATACTATAAAGGTAATCAAGCAACGTCCCAACTTGAACCCCGACATCACTATAAACGGCGTAATACTGACAATGTACGACGGAAGAACAACTATCAGTAAGCAGGTAACGGAAGAAATTTACAAGTATTTCGGAAACAAGATATACACTATTCCCGTGCCACGCAATGTCAAGTTGGTAGAAGCGCCCAGCTTCGGTGTTCCCGTTGCGGAACACGCACCACGTAGTAGCGGCGCAGTTGCCTACGAACGCCTTGCGCAGCAATTTCTTAAAAGAGAGGGTAAATAATGGCTAACAAAGGATTAGGACGTGGTTTTGCCTCCCTTATGGGACTCAACGACGTTGAAGAAATGTCAAACGAACAACAAAGCGGCGGCGAAGTATTGCTTGATATTGCGGAAATTGACCCCAATTTTGAACAGCCCCGTAAAAATTTCGATGAACAGGCGTTAAATGAACTTGCCGAAAGCATAAAGGTGCACGGTGTAATTCAGCCCATTGTGGTCACGCCCATGGGCAAACGTTACATGATCATTGCCGGTGAAAGACGTTTCAGGGCGTCCAAACTTGCAGGAAAGACGCAGATTCCTGCCTTGATCAGACACTACACCCCTCAGCAGATAAAGGAAATCAGTATCATTGAAAACCTGCAACGTGAAGACTTGAATCCCGTTGAAGCAGGCAGGGCAATCAAGACATTGATGTCGGAATTCAACATGACTCAGGAAATGGCAGCCGACCGTATCGGTAAGAGCCGCAGCGCAGTGGCAAACATCCTTCGTCTGTTGACATTGGATGATGACGTGTTGAAACTTGTTGAACAAAACAGACTTTCTGCAGGTCACGCAAGGGCATTGGTCGTTGTTCCCAAGCAATCACAGTACAAGCTGGCTTTGAAGGCTTGCGACAACAAAATGAACGTACGTGACACCGAAAAACTGGTAAGAGATTTCCTGAATCCGAAACCTGAAAAGCAAAAAGAGGAAATGAACCTTGAACTCAAGGAACTTGTTTCAAACATGCAACGTGCATTTGCCACCAAGGTTTCCGCTGTAGGAAATGGCAACAAGGGACGTATTTTCATTGATTACTACACCGCTGATGACCTTGATCGCCTGTGCAAGTTGGTTGAGGATTGGATGGACAAGTGCTTTTATAAAGACGGAGAATAATTTATGGACATTGTAGGCATTGTTTTTGTTGTGTCCGCCCTGTTCTGGATGATTGTGGGGCTTGTTGATGGATTTGCCGACCAAATATTCAGAGTGATTGGCGGAATTGTATCGATGGTTGTTGCAACACTGTTTTACGGCTACGTTTCTCAGTGGTTTGTAGAACAGGGATGGATAAAAGATCAATACATATCAGTGTTGATAGGCTGGATTGTAGTGATGTTCGCTTCCTGCGTTGTATTCGGTCTGATAGGTTGGCTTGTGCGTAGACTGCTTAAATGGGCGAAACCACTCAATGTGTTGGACAGGCTTTTAGGTTTGGTATTTGCCGGTTGTGTTGTATATGCGGTGTTCGGTGCACTGTACTATATAGCAGGCATTACAATTGATGCAGGAAATATGACTGACGCTGTAAGACAATTGCAGTCATATATTGCAGATAGTAACATTCTCAACACTGTTTACGGTTCGTTTAATCCAATAGGGCAGTTGATGTCCGGATTTATTGCGTAATAAAATTTAACCTCAGCACTGCTGAGGTTTTTTTTACTGCGGTTTTTCGATATTGTCGTTTGTTTGAAAAGTTGTGGGGTGAATCTTACCTTATCTTGCAGGTTTCAGGTGATGCTTAACTAAACACTTAAAACAACTATAAATTTGTCGAAAAGTGCCTAAATATGGGATATTTGGTAAAATTAGAAATTGTCTTTTGTGTTAAAGTTTTTTGTAGGTTTATGGAGATGATTCTTTAACAATTTGCAATTTGTGTTTGTGTTGTGAGATAAGCGTAATAATTTGTGTCAAACTCTACTTAACCTGCTTTGTTTTGTGAGGTGTTCACTGCTCTAAAACAAATAATATTGCAAAAAAATCGAACTATTTCCCATTATACTTAAGTCAATACTTATTTAAACATCATATTTTGCCAAAACGCCCAACCCACGGTGATTTTCATAGAATTAAGTATGTGACAAAAGTTGGAATTTGTGTCGAAAAATATAACAAATTGTCGACGATGTCCAAACTCAATATTGAAAAATAGTTGCGATATTTTTCTTTTGAGACAGTTTTGCCTGTTTGAAGTGGAAACTCCGCCTTTTGGAAAGTGTTTGAGTGTAAAATGCCTGTATTTTGTGCACTTTTGACATCTTTTGCGGGAAAAAGTGCGTTATTTTAAATTTCTGTTTGTTTTTCTTGCAATGGATTTATTTTGGCTTAATTCTATCTTGATTTGCGTGTTTTTTTTTATAAAATATAAAGCAAAAGTATCTCATATTGTTTAAATTGATCTGTAGACGTGTTGGATGAACCTTTAAGCCTGTAAATAACGCCCCCTTTGCCTTGTAGGGATTTATTGGTTGGTGGGTGTTTCCGGGGTATTTGTTGGCGTGTGAGCCTTCTGAATGGCTTATTTGCGTTCTTTGATGCTTAATCCCCCCTCCAATGCAAATCTGGTGTAAATGGCTTGGTGTTTTTATTTGTTATAAACGGGTGCTAAGTCGGTGAAATTTTAAAATTGTCCCAATTTTTAAGTGCGTTCTTAACGTAATTGTTAAATTAATGAAAATAGCCTATATTAGGGGTGTTTGGTGAAATTTAATGTCGAAATTATAGTTTAATTTTCTGTCGAAAATTATAACATTTATTTGAACAAAAATTTGTTTGATTTTAAAGTTTTTAGCGTTTTTTCTCACGGAAAAGCGTATTTTGTCTCAAAGTTTCCGTATTTTTGCGTATTTTCTTAATTTTTGCGCATTGTTTCAACTTTTTTCTGCAGAGTGAACTGTTTTTCTCTTGTTTTTTCTGATTTTGCTGTTTTGAGGGCTTATTTCGGCCGTTTTTCGTCATTAATGGGCAAATAATTAACTATGTGTTGAGTATTTTGCTTATTTTGTGTTTTATCGATTGTTTTGAGGTCTATTTTTCCTTGCAAAGTGCTGTTTTTCTGCGTTTTTTGAGCGGTTTATTGCTGCTTTAAGGCGTGTTTTCGTGCCTTTTCTAACTTAATTTTAATTTGTTGATTTTGCCCAAATTTTAACAATAACGTCAATACATTGCGTATTTTCGTGATTTTTATTTGCAAATTAGGTATTGAAGTGTGTTGTTTGATGTGGATTTAGTTGATTGTTTAGGTTTTGCTGCTTTTCTGGTATGGTTTTAGCGTTTTCTGTTATTTTTACTAATTATATTTCTTGATCCGGGGTGTAAAATATGTTGATTTTGTGTGATTTTGCGGTAAAATGTCGGAAGCTGTTTGTGCTTTGGATCGTGACTTAATTGTTTTTATTGTGTGGCGAATTGAACTTGCGTGTTTTTATAGCATCTAGTCAGGGTTCTTTGCGATTTTTTAATTGTTGAGATGGTGGTGAGATTACGTTTTGTTTTTTCTTCTTTTGCCGTTTTGGAATCTTGATTTGTCTTGGCGGTCATCTGTTTGGTTTGTGCGTCTGTGTCTGTTGGTGAAAGACATTAATAGCGAACGTAATTTTAAATATTTCACTCAAAATGTGTTCAAAATCGTAAAAAGCCGCAAAAATGGCCTATTTTTACCGATTTCGCAGAAAATTTTTAGCTTTGTTAAAAACTGTAATTTTAGGGAATGAGGTGAGAATTTTATTAATAAACACACTAAATATTTAAAATTTTAGGGATTACAGTCCATATTACAGAATCAGTAGAATTTTAACCTGGTTAATACAGGCTTTGAGACAGAATTTTCTAAAATTTCCCCGAAAAATCCGATTTGTTTTTAGCGAATTCTGTTAAAATTTTACTTATTACGTGAACAAAGTTTACTATTGAATAAGATTTGCAGTGTAATGCTTGATCGGCGTTTCGCTGACGGTGGTGTGCTGTGCATTTTAGTATTGTATCTTTTTCAAAGCGCCTTGATCACATCTACTTTTGCGGTTTCAAGCTATTGCTCAATTCTTCTTAAGTGTTTAAAATTACTACACCTAGCGTAGCTTTTGTTTTACCAACTATTTTCTATAGCTTTGTAAAGAAAGTTATTTGTAAATTACTTATTTAAAGTGTGAAGTTGATGATTTTTGAGTTTCGCATCCGTATTTTTTTGTTGTGTGTTTTTATGGTTTACCGATGTGCTATTGTTGGTGGGTCTTATCTCAGGGTGGTAGTGGAGATTTGCTTGTGGTCTAAGGAGTTTAGCTTGGTGCTAGAACGCAATCCATTATATTGTCAAATTTCTAAATTTGCTTTGCGGTTGTTCGGGCGTATAATTTTTATGTGCAAACCCGATTGTTTCACATGAAACAATTTTAGGTGTTTTATCTTAAATGTTTCATGTGAAACAAGTTGTATTGTAACAGCCACTGTGTTGGCAGCGCTGTGCAGGAGTAGAAAGTGTTTCACGTGAAACACTGTTTGTTGTTTTTTTTTGTGGAGTAACAACGCTGTTTCTACTTGGCGAAAATTCCTTAAGTAATCAGCTGGGTTAAATACCAAATAAATAATTCCTTCTGAATAAACTTGTCAAATAAGCCTCTTTTAGCCGTAAAAGGTGGTAAATACTGCGGTTTACAGGCAAAAATAGCTGGATTCAAGCGATTGTTAGGCAGATATTTCGCAAAATCAAGTAAATAGTAGCGTACAAACTAATGTTTTTTTTGTAATTGAAATTTAAAGGTTTAGGTTTCATAGTCTAGATTACAACAGGAAAACAATTTGCTGAAATATATAACAGTGGAAATTACTGTTAAGTGGTGAAATCAATTTTAAAGTGTGTGCACCTAGAATTAAAAAACAAAATGAGTGTGTTAAGCAATGGTTAAAAGCTGTATTACTGAATGACAAGGTATAGTAGTGTATTTGCTACAGTGCTATAATAACGCCTTAGAGGTTTGTCAATTTTTACACAAGAAAACAATGACTGGAAAAAGATGTGTGCTGTACTTAGTAATTGTTGTTTGAAAACAACCATACAAATACCAATTCTTAAATTTAAGCGCAGAATTTAGAATAATTTTTGCCTTAAAGGTCTGAAAACGGTGAAAATAAATCAAGACAAGGAATAAAAGTGTTTGAAAACAACTGAATACGTTAAAATTAATTTCAAATTAAAGGTTATTGGCTCTTGTCAAAAGGTGTTTGAGTTTTAGGTACAGTATTAAACACAATTGCAAAGCAATAAGTAAATGTTTCAATTGAAATGTAGCAAACAGTCAACCGGGTGTTGCAAGCGTCAAAATGTGTAACTTTAATCATGTAGAAAACTCAAGAAGTTTTATTGGGTATTGGCAGATTCAGCAGCTAATATGGGAAATGATCTGACAGGATGTGCTGATAAAGCATTGAATTGTCAAATCAAGTGCAACACTTGGATAAAAAAGAATTAAATAAATCTTGCGGTGAAAGGTAAGATAAAACCTTTTTTGGTCTGGCGTTTATAAACGCCAGATTTTTTTCTAACGTTTTACTGTT
>DVLO01000031.1 GCA_018715495.1 Candidatus Limihabitans stercoravium
GACAATTCCGTTTGGAAAAGTTGAAGGAAATTCACGCAGTGGACGAAGACGCACAGGACGTCCAAGTGCAACAACAGCAGTAAAATTTTTGTTGAATGTGCACTGTCAAAAAATGCACAAGGCGCAATGTATGCAACTGACATGTTTCTGTTGTTTGCATGAAGTTGTTGCAGTGGCGTGAAGGTTTATTCAACTTCAAACATCAGGCAGTAATTGCAGTGCGATAACGCAAAAACATACAAAAACGTTGAAGCAACGTCATGAAAAATACTGCCGATATTGTTTAATGCTACTTGACGGTGCGTGCAACGAAAGTTTGTCGTGTTTGCGGATTTTCAAAACAATGCCGCTTTACACAACAATGTATGAAACAGCGTTATAAACCGCATTGCGTCCTTCAAAAACAAGTAAACTGCGAAAATTTTAACAGGCAATTTTTTTCAGGCAAGCCCTCTTCGGCTTGCTTTTTTTTGCAAACGGTTGTAAAATTGAATTACAAATTTTGGGAAGTGTATTATGACAGAATGTAATCACGATTGTTCAAGTTGTTCGGCAAACTGTTCCGAACGTTCTCAGCAAATACCCAAGGCGCAACTCCGCAAAGGTTCCACCGTTAAAAAGGTGATTGGCATCGTAAGCGGAAAGGGCGGCGTGGGCAAGTCTTTGGTAACATCTCTTCTTGCGGTGGAAACTCAACGTCGCAACTTGCGTACGGCAATTTTGGACGCCGACATCACCGGTCCGTCTATTCCGCAAATTTTCGGTTTGCACGGCAACGCCACGGCGACGGAAACGGCATTGTATCCTGTGGTGACTTCCTGCGGAACGCAAGTAATGTCCCTCAATCTTCTTTTGGAAGACGTGTCCCAACCCGTTGTTTGGAGAGGTCCCGTCATTGCAGGTGCGGTAACGCAGTTCTGGACAGACGTTGTCTGGCAGGATGTGGACTACATGTTTGTGGATATGCCACCGGGAACGGGCGACGTTCCTCTCACTGTGTTTCAGTCCTTGCCTGTGGACGGCATTGTGGTGGTAACTTCACCTCAGGAACTTGTGGAAATGATAGTGGAAAAAGCCGTGAAAATGGCGCAGATGCTGGACGTGCCTGTTTTGGGCGTAGTGGAAAACTATTCCTATTTCCGTTGTCCCGATTGCGGAAAAATTCACAAAATTTACGGTGAAAGTAACGTCGACGACTTTGCGGCGCAAAACGGAATCGACACCGTTTGCAAACTGCCTATCGACCCGGATTTGGCACGTATGTGCGACGAAGGAAAAATCGAAAGCGTGCATGCAAATTGGTTGGACGCTTTGGTGGAAAAAATTTGCAAGTTGTAAATTTTTGCATACGGTACAATGTTTTTGTGCTTCGTGAAGTATTTTAAAAGGAAATTTATCGGTAAATTTGCAACACTGTATCTTTGCAAAACAAGTTGTAACAAAAAAAACGCCTTTAGTCACTTACTTTTGAAACTAGTGTAATAATTAGAGAATTAGAAAAATATCTAGTTCTCTTTTTTCTTGGCTACTTTATGCCGTGAAAGGTACTTGACAAGAGAAGAAATGAAAACACAATATCAGAAGGCAGAGAAACGAATAAAACAAAGCCACAATCGCAAATATTGTTTCTCTGCCTTAATCAGCAAAAGAAGAACTCATTTCAGAGACTCTTGTCAAGTACACCATGGAATAAATTAGCCATCATATATAATAGCAAAAAGCGAAAGTGTGTTACGTTTACCAACACTTTCGCTTTTTGTCTAATATATTTAGTTGTAGAGTGTGCTTGTCTGTCGGAGCGAAGCGACGACACTTGTATCAAGACAAGCACACGTTTAACAGCCAAATTATATTAAAGTATCTTTTATGATTTTTTAAATTTCTCTAACAACATAGTCAATTTATATTCTTTTTTATTTCAATACACACTTTTATTATCGTATAGATTTATTTTTTTACCACACGATAGACAAAAATAAAGTTTTATGATACAATAATTTTAAATTGAAAATCAAAAAATTAAAGGATTTTTATGAGTCATATTATTGAGATAAGGAATTTAAAGAAATATTTTGGCGACACAAAAGCAGTTGATGATATTACATTTTCTGTCGAAGAGGGTGAGTTGTTTGCTTTTTTGGGGTTAAATGGAGCAGGGAAAAGCACAACTATCAATATTCTTGTTGGCGTGTTAAAGCGTGATAGTGGCGACTGTTTTGTTAATAATTTTTCAGTGGATGAAATTTCTAAAATTTTACCAAGTATTGGAATTGTTTTTCAAACATCTGTACTTGATAAAAAACTATCTGTGTATGACAATTTAAGATATAGAGCAATGCTTTATGGTATGGACAAAAAAGAATTTGAAAATAATTTAAAATATTTCACAGATAAACTTGACCTCGGACAAATCTTAAAAAAACAACTTGATAAGTTAAGTGGTGGTCAAAAACGAAAAGTGGATATTGTGAGAGCACTTTTACATAAGCCCAATATTTTAATACTTGATGAACCAACAACTGGGCTTGACCCAAAGACAAGAAAGCTTGTTTGGGATACGATTAACGAATTAAGAAAAACAACAAATTTGACAGTGCTATTAACCACTCATTATATGGAAGAAGCAAGTATCGCCGATAATGTTGTTATTATTGATGGTGGAAAAATTGTTGCCGAAGGTTCTCCTTTAACTTTAAAGAATAAGTACGCCAACGATTACATTAAAGCATATACATACGACAACAGTATTTTTGAGATTTTAGATAAGGCAAAAATACCATATAAAAAAGAAAAGAATTGCTTAGAAATGCTGTTTAAAAGCACAGATGAAGCGAAAAATTTTCTAGTGAAGCACAACAACCTATTTAAAGATATTGAAATTGTAAAAGGTTCAATGGATGATGTCTTTTTATCTATCACAGGAAAAGAATTGAAGGAGAATATATGAATAAACAGTCAGAACTAAGAAAGATGAGGTATTTGACTTTACGAAATATAAAATTATACTTCAAAGACAAAATGACCTTTTTGGTTTCACTTATAACCCCACTTATTTTACTTGTTCTCTTTATAGCTTTTTTAAAATCAACTTATGAAGACAGCATTCTTTCAATAATCCAAGGTTTTGATTTGGACCAAAGCCTAATTGATGCCTTCACTGGTGGGTGGCTGTTTTCATCCGTTCTTGCAACTTCTTGTATAACTGTTGCATTTTGTTCAGGAATGATGGTTATTGATAAAATAAATAGAGCAAACATAGACTTTATGGTATCGCCGGTTAAAAAAAATACACTTCAATTAAGTTATGTGTTAGCAAATTTATTTTCTACATTTATAATTACTTTTGTTTTACTCATAGTCGGGCTAATTTATCTTGCCTGTGTTGGATTTTATATCACTTTTGTTGATATTTTATTGATTGTTTTTGGGATTATTATAACCTCGCTTTTTGGTACAATTTTAGCAAATATAATTTGGACCTTCACCCATTCCCAAGAAGTAGTAAGTGGGGTTTGCACTCTTGTTTCTGCCTTATACGGATTTATTTGTGGTGCATATATGCCGATTAACACAATGGGGCAAGGTATGCAATACTTTGTTTCTCTTTTGCCGGGCACTTACGCAACCGTTTTGTTCAGACAAGGGTTTTTAAACAGTGTTTTAAATAGGATGAGAGAAACTTTGCCACAAGAAATGATAAATGGTATTGCCAGCGGGTTTGATGTGAAAATGTCGTTTTTCGGCCATGATGTTTCAACACTTGCACTGATTTTGGTGATAAGCATTTCAACAATTGTATTGCTTGGAGTTTTCTTGTTTATAAATAAATTTAAGAAAAAAAACTAAAACTCAGTAATCTTAAAGTTCAAACACTTTATACACTAATTATCAAATTTTTATCTGTTTCAAAAGTATTTAATCTGTCTATAATTTTTGAAACTAATTATAAAAAAGAGTTTTACTTTAAAAGTAGAACTCCTTTTTTCTTGTTTATTCTGCTAGTTTCAAAATGATTTGACCTTGTGTCCATCTTTTTTTTTACGTTATCCGAATTGTACACTCAAGCGTTGAACTTGGTTTGCAATTGATATTTTTTGTTGCTTTAAATTTTTGTAAGTTGTATTGAGGATGCGTAATTGAATTTTCCCAATGATTGAAACAGTGAAATGTAGTTTTTGTGATGTTTAGTGTTGTTTTGTGTAAAGTAGTAGGCAGAAAAAAAGCCCACAGCAACGTGTGGGCTGGTGATTGACGTTATTTAACGATTCCAATCAGTTGTGTGTAGGTTTCGGGGAAGAACAGGAACACAACAATCAGTGCAATGAGAGCAATAAATATAATCTGGAAAATGATGTTGCGTTTGGACATAGCTTCCATACCAACAATGCCAACAAGCAACAGCGAACCGTATGTGCGTGCAATCAGCATTATGTTGAGCAGCCATCCTTCAGGAATGAATGGGAAATTTGCATTGATTATCAGCAATGCGTAAACAATTACAAGTATTACGGCAAGAATTTCGCCGATGATGTCAAAAATAGCAGATATTGTCTTTTTCATTGTTTCTCTCCTTTAAAAATATTGATGTATTTACATCTAAAAACATTATACCACCCCTTTAAACAATGTCAATACACATTTACAGTAGTTAGTATGTGCAATAGTGTAGCATCTTGTACGGGTAATACATATATTTAACAACAGAGACAGGTATTTTTGTTGGCGAAATTGCATTTTTCTTTAAAGGAAATTCTAAATCTAATAAAAAAATCAGAAAAATATTCAGTTAGCATATGCTAATTCGCTTGACAAGGGACATTTGGGGTGGTAATATGTCATCGTCAACAACAGGTTGACTTTTATTCAGGGGATATATTCGCATATGCGAACTGAATTCAAGCAGATGTTTGAGGGTGGTGATCCCTTGTTTTTTTAATCATCTAGTTCGTATATGCGAACAATATAAGTCAGGAGGTAAAAACTATGCCGTTGGTAATTGCGCCGACAGACGTAAAATTGCGGGTTGTCAAGTTGATTGTGGATGACAGGACAAGAAAACATCTGGAAAACCTTGGTATTGTCTGCAATTCTACATTGGAAGTGCTTTCCAATTCGGGCGGAAGCGTAATTTGTGTGATAAAACAAGGCAGACTTGCCCTTGACAGAACAATTGCTACCAAGATACTGGTAGCTCAAATGTAAGGAGGTAGGTATGATTAAGACACTTGACAAATTTGCCGTAGGGGAATGTGGCGTTGTCAGATGTGTGTCGGGAAACGGAGCAATCCGACGCAGACTGTTTGACATGGGTGTAACCAACGGTGCGGAAGTTACATTGCGCAAGACAGCACCGCTTGGGGATCCCATTGAAGTAACTCTGAGAGGCTACGAATTGACATTGCGCAGAACGGAGGCAGCGTGTGTAAGTGTGGAGGTGAAGTCATGATCAGGGTAGCATTGGCAGGTAATCCCAACAGTGGGAAGACAACGCTGTTCAACAATCTGACGGGAAGTACTGCACACGTTGGTAACTGGCCGGGCGTAACAGTGGACAAGAGAGAGGGAACATACAAGAAGAAGGGGTTAGAAATATCGGTAGTGGATTTACCGGGCATTTACTCACTTTCGCCCTATACGCCCGAAGAAGTCATTGCACGTAATTACATATTAAACGACAAGCCCGATTGCGTAATCAATGTTGTTGACTCAACCAATCTTGAACGCAATCTGTATCTTACCACACAGTTGCTGGAAATAGACGTTCCGTTGGTGGTTGCGCTGAACATGACTGATGAACTTACACGCCGTGGCGAAAGTGTGGATGTTAAAAAGTTGTCGGAAAAGATGGGCGTTACCGTCGTTGCAATTTCTGCACTTCAGAACAAGGGTATTCATGAGTTGATGGAGGCTGTGTCCAAGGCATGTACAGCCAAGCGTGAAGGAACAACAGTGCTTGACAACAAACAGTTGTTGCATCTCATCACCGATGTAAAGATTGCCTTGCAGTCTCAAAATGTTGAAAATGCATTGTTCCATGCAATCAAACTTGCTGAAATGGATGAAATGGAAAGTACTCAACATCCGCAGCTGCTGAAGATGGTGGAAGGTTTCAAGGCAACTTTCAATGACGACACATTTGGTTCGGATACTGAAGCACTAATTGCCGACGCCAGGTACAAGTATATATCCGTACATTTTTCAACACTTTACAATCGTTCGGGAAATAAGGCAAAACTTACACGTTCGGACAAGATTGACCGTGTGCTGACAAACAGATGGCTGGGTATTCCTATATTTCTTGCAATAATGTTTGTAGTGTTTCACTTCACATTTTCCGAAAACTTCCTGTTTCTCAGACGGCTAATTCCTGAAGATTGGGAATCTCTGTCAGGTACGGCGTTTCAGGGAGTATTTGGCGCAGGTTCGATCAATTCACCGGGCGTAATACTTCAATCATTGATGGGAGTGTTCACCGACTGGCTGACAGGGGTTGTACGTGGTTGGCTCAGTGGTTCATCCGAATGGGTAAGCGGACTTATCTGTGACGGCGTAATGGCCGGTGTAGGCTCTGTATTGTCTTTCGTGCCGCAGGTATTGTTGCTGTTTATGTTCTTTTCAATACTGGAAGACAGCGGATACATGGCACGTGTGGCATTTATTCTTGACAGAATCTTCCGCAGGTTCGGACTGTCGGGTAGGGCGTTCATGCCCATGATCATGGGCTTTGGCTGTTCTATCCCAGCAATGATCAACACCCGTACCCTTGCCGATGAAAAGGAACGTATCGCAACAATCAGGGTAATTCCATTTTTCAGTTGCGGTGCTAAGTTACCAATTTTGACAGCAGTTGCAGGTGCAATTGTTTCGTCATTCGGTGTAAGCAATGCCGATGTGATTACTTATCTGATGTATGTTGCAGGCATTGTGACGGCAATCGTGACAGTGCTGCTCATGAGAAATACATCCATGCGTGGTCACACGCCGCCTTTCATCATGGAATTGCCCCAATATCACCTTCCGCAGTTCAAGAGTCTTGTTATCCACCTGTGGGACAAATTGAAGCACTTCGTCAAGAAGGCATTTACCATCATCCTGGCATCTACAATTGTTGTGTGGGTGACAATGCACTTCAGTTTCGATTGGAAGTATCTGAGTGATGAACAAATTGGTCAGAGCATACTTGCAGGATTGGGCAAATTGGTTCAGCCGTTGTTTACTCCCGTTGGATTTGGTTCACAATTGGGCGAATACGGTTGGGTGTTTGCAGTTGCTGCCGTTTCCGGTCTCATTGCTAAAGAAAACGTGATAAGCACCTTTGCGACACTTGCGGCGGGTCTTGGCGCTGTCATTGCCGAAGATCCCACGGGCATTGCCTATGTCGAACAGATGATTGCCTTTACAGGCGCAACAGTTGCAGGACTGATTGCATTCATCATCTTCAA
Source organism: Candidatus Limihabitans stercoravium (assembly GCA_018715495.1). Classification (GTDB taxonomy): domain Bacteria; phylum Bacillota; class Clostridia; order Christensenellales; family CAG-314; genus Limihabitans; species Limihabitans stercoravium. Next base: position 7,443 of record DVLO01000031.1, read on the forward strand.
CATGACAACAATTCCTTGCTTTGCAGCAGTAGCATCCGCCAAGGCTGAACTGCGCAAGGGCACATTGGGAAGAACATTGTTGTTCTGGATTGTGACAAGTTACATCGCTTCGGCTGTCGTTTACGTTGTGTTGTCGTGGTGGTGGACAGTGTTCATTGTGTTGGCTGTTGCGGCATTGGCGGTTGCAGGAGTTGTAATTTACAACAAGAAACATCCCGTAAGGAGGTAGAAATGAAATTTCTGGAAATAGCAGTTATTGTCGCTTGCGTCTTAATTGTGGGCGGAGTGATTGTAAATTCCGTAATAAAGAGAAAAAAAGGTAAAACAGGTTGCAGCGGCTGTGGTTGTTGTGGCAATTGCAGTGGATGTAAACATCATTAAGAAAATTAGTCCTTCGAAAATTGTGTTTTGTGTAATCTCATGATGTTTGCCCCTTGTATTGATACAATGTGCTGTAATTCGGAACATACAAAAAAAATCCCAAGTCGATACTTGGGATTTTTTTACCGCTATGTAACTGTTACTTTCTTACCTTTGTTGTGTAGGGCTTGATGAGACCCAGTTCAATCAGTTGTTCATCTGTCTGGTAGGGCATTGAGTAGTCAACTGACTTGATTTCCTTTGCAGTAAGTTGCATCTTTTCGGCGTTCAGTTCAATCAGTTCCAGTACGTACTTCAACTGACGATTGCTTGTAATTTTAACCTTGCAAGGGGTGTCAGCGTAACTCTTCTTGTCTGAAACGTCATCTACACGGTACTTGTTGTCAAGTTGTGCGACGTCAAGCGTAAGGTAAACAACAAGAGTCTTTCCTGCGAAGTTGATTTTAGCAACAACCTGACTGCCGCTGCGGAATGTTTCGCATTGTTGACTGATACGTGCCGTAACCTTGTTGAATGCCAACAGTTTATTCTTGATTTCATTGTAGTAGAGCTGAGCCGATTGATTTTGAATGAGTTTTGATTTAAAGCTGCGGCGCAAAGATGTCTTTGTTGCCTGTTTTTCCGACAAAGCCTGCAAACTCATCTGGTAACGAATGTTTGCCTTGGCACATGGATAGAGTTCTCTCTTGTCACAACAACTGCAGTAATCACGTGTTCCGCAAAGGTCGTAACCTGCACTTTCGCTGGCAAGCCACTTTTCTACGGAAATTTCCTCCTGCATCTGGTTGAGTTGTTCCTGTGAAATGTTCAAAAGTTCTTTCATGTTTTCACCATCCTTTGATTAAGATATTCAAACATATTAACAGTATATATCAAATTGTCTGCAAATGCAATCGAATTTAATTGAAATATGCTAAAATTAGGGCAAAAAGACAGTATAGTGCAATTTTAAATAATTTTTGTATAACATGTACTCTTTCGGCATTTTTGCGTCGTTAAAATAACGTCATTTGGCGAAAGTAATTAAAACTATTGGCAACATTCGGTTGTTGTGTTAAAATTAAGATGAGGTGTTTATATGAACAAAACTGAAATGACGCAGTTTCTTTCGCAGAAACTTTCATTCTGGAAAAATCTTACTTCCGAACAAAAGACGTTGCTTGTTGACAGTGCTGTGGAAAGAACTTTTGAGCAATACAGTACCGTGCACAACAGTCTTGATCGCTGCCTTGGAATAATCCTGTTGAAGTCAGGTCAACTGAGGGTGTACATTTCGGGAGAAGACGGCAGGGAAGTTACTCTGTATCGTCTTTATGGCGGTGATATATGTACGCTGTCGGCAAGTTGCGTAATGGATGCGGTGTCATTTGAAGTCATGGTGTCTGCCGAAGAAACTTGCCGGGCAGTTGTTCTCAGCGCATTGGCCTACCGACAGTTGATGGAAAGCAACGTTTACGTCAAGGCGTATACATATGAACTGACCGTTCAGCACTTTGCAGATGTAATGTGGTCGGTAGAACAGGTGTTGTTCATGGGTGCGGACAAACGTCTTGCAATCTTTTTAAATGACGAAATTGCTAAAACAGGAAGCAATGTGATACAGCTTTCTCACGAACAGATTGCCAAGTACATGGGTACTGCCAGAGAAGTTGTAAGCCGCATGTTGAAGTATTTTGCCTCTGAAGGTATAGTAACGTTGTCCCGACGGGAAATTACAGTAATCGACAAGAAGAAACTTCGTTCTCTGATGATGAATTGTCAAACTAAGTGCAACACTTAGAAAGAAAATAGTTGAATAGATCTACTGGTTTTTGGTAGTTCAAGACTTTCTTTGGTCTGGCGTTGATCAACGCCAGATTTTTCTTTAGTGTCTTTTCGGATACTCTTGAAAGATCCCTGCCTTTAGGGTAAAACTCTCTTAGCAATCCGTTCAGGTTTTCATTGGTTCCCTTTTGCCATGCACAATACGGATCTGCAAAGTACATATTGCAGTTTAATGCTTGTTCTATCTCCCTCCAACAGGAAAACTCACTTCCCTTGTCACAGGTTATACTTTTAACTGCTTCTTGTGGTAATTGGGACAATACCGAGATAAGGGCTTTTGCCATGCTTGTACCGCTTCTGTCAGGTATTTTTATTGCTATGTAGTATCTGCTCTTTCTTTCCGCTAATGTGGCAAAACATGCTTTTGTTTTGCCTCTGCCGGATACTACCGTATCCGCCTCCCAATGCCCGAATTCTTTTCTTTTGTATACAGACTTATCTCTTTTTCTAATAGATTTACCTGTAGTAAACCTACCCCCGTTACCTAATCTTTTCCTTGTCTTACCTTTTCTTCTTAATACTTTGAGATTACCGTTTACCAGATACTTTTCATCAATCCACCTGTATATTGTTTTAAAAGAAGGCATTTTAAGTTCACAAGGAAAATTTGCTATCTGTTCAGGTGACCATGTTTCTACCAATCTGCAATTTATGTAATCCAATACTTCCTGTTTGTTAAACATTCCCCTGTGGCAATAAGACCTACGAAGCAGATACTTTCTTTGAGCAGTATGAGGGTAATAGGCAGGCTTACAGTTCATGAAAGACTTGTTTCTGAATACCTCTCTTGACACAGTACTGACATTTCTGCCAATCAATTTAGCAATTTCTCTAAAACTTTTACCTTTTTTGTAGTATTCTCGTATACAACAACGTTCTTCTATGGTAAAATGTTTATAGTTCATACAGATCTCCTTTGGCAAAATTTTAGTTTCACAACTCTATTTTACCACAGATTTGTATGAACTCCTTTTTTTCTCTCTACTGTTGCACTTAATAGTATAATTCACCCGTATTTTAAAGGGCTGTTTCGGCAATTGCCGAAACAGCCCTGTTTTTATTGTTATTTCAGTTTATCACGTGGTTACGATAGTAGGCAATTTTCTGTATGTATGAGTGCATGTCATTAGCGGAATTGCACTGTTGCAGAAAACTGTCGATGTCGTTCAAATACATCATGTAATCAAACTGATTTATATCTTCTTTGTGCACGAAGTCGAGATATTCTATAAGGTTGAGGTAGTATTCCATCTGGAAATTTGCATATATTTTGGTGTCTACCGAATTTTTGTCGAATATGCGCAACAGTGATTGCCTTTCCCTCATCGATTCAGTAATCCAGTGAAGCGCTTCGTCGTTTTGCAGTGCAAGGCAGGCATTGAACATATGTCTGTAAATATACCCTTTAAACATCGATATCAGACCTACGTGGTCATTGTTTTCTATGCACGGAGCGGAGTTTTCCAACGTCGTGACGTGCTTTTCAAACTGTTTGCCGTATTCCAGCGTTTTGCAGAACAGCATATTGCTGAAATCTTTTGAAAGGTGAGGATTTTTCGCATATACGGCACATACGTAAGCAAGATTTTCCGCAAGTATCATCTTTGCCCATTCGTCGAATGTGCCGCTGTCATCGTTTTGAATTTCCTCAAACATATCTTTGCAGGTGTTGTAATATTCGCGGAAAACGGAGTCCTCTATATAAACGGCCTCTTGGTCGTTGCGAAGATTGCTTTGTACTTCAAGGAAAGCAATCGACATGTTTACCGCGTTGTGCAGTTCGGCGGAAAACTCATTGTTGTGGTAACGTTTGAACTGGGTCAGTTCTTCAAGTATCTTCGGTTCGTCCTGATACATTACGCTTGCCTGCATATAGAACAGAATGTACTGAGCCAGTTCGTAATCGGAACATTTGGACCCTGTTTCGGAGTAGTGTGCCTGTATCATTTCGTGAATCATGTAGCGGTTGTTTATAAGATACATTTTGTTGGTGTCGACAGAAAGTTTCTGTCGTCCCATGAAGTAATTCACAATGCTTTCGGCGTAGTCGTCGTCGTTGTCTGCTTCCAGCGCCTCAATAAAAGAATTGTCGAAATCGGAAGGCAGAGTGATGTTGTCGGATTTTCTTTTTACACAGTGAACCTTCTTCATACCGTAACTTGCCGAAACAAATCCCAGTTCGAAGAACAAATTGTTGCTGACTGCTCCGTCGCCCTTGTTTTTAAAAATTACGATTGCCTGATTGCAGGACTTCATCTGACGTACAACCGTGTCGCCCACACTGAGCATTTGCGAATCGTTTTGCGAGTTACCGCCTACGTAGCAGATGTAGTTGTACTTGTTTTCGAGTGTGGCTTTTACTTTGAGCGCAACGCTTATGTCTCCCGACCAGATAATAAAGACCTTGTCCTTCATTGATTTCTCCTCTGTGTTATGCAAGTTTATTTCGATACAGACAACGGGATGTTTCTGTATATGCAATTATTTTAACATTATATTTATTACAGGTCAACATTATAAAAGTGCATTGCTGTATTAAACACAAAATAAAAACCGTACCCGTCACGCATTGCGTACCGGATACGGTTTTTAAATTCTTTAAGCACATTGCCGCAGACAGGTTGCACTGCATCGCTTGCTGTTGCGGCATGAAAACATCGGGGGAGTTTTCTCAATATGCCAGAGAAGTTTAAATTTGTCAAATACCCAGCAAGCGTTTGATACTTTCCTTGGGCTGAACGCCTACAGTCTTGTTTACTACAGCGCCATTTTCCATCACTACCAATGTAGGAATGCTCTGTACGCCAAACTGCATTGCCAGTTCCTGTTCGTCGTCAACGTTTACCTTGCAAACCTTGACGGAGGGAGTTTCTTCTGCAACAGCGTCTACAATGGGCGACAACATTCTGCATGGTCCGCACCAGCTTGCCCAGAAGTCAATCAACACTTTCTTGTCTGAGTTAAGTACTTCCTGTTGAAAATTTTGTTTGGTTATTGTAACAACTGACATTGTGATGTCCTCCTTGACTTGTTTTGTAGTTATATTATACACTGTTTTAAAAAATTTATCAGTAACTCAATCACATTTCATCTGTCTGAGTGCTTTGTCGTAGTGAAGTGACAGTGCAATTGCAATTGCCAGTGTTACCAGTTCTGTGATTGTCATTGCCCACCACAGCAGTTGTTTTCCGAACAGCAACGGAAGAAGGTAAACCATTGCGCCGCTGAACAGCAATCCTCTGAACAAAGAGATGAACAGTGACGAACGTGCTTTCAAGAGTGATTGACAGTAGTAGGTTGCAAATATGTTGAGGGGCAACAACAGGTAACTCAGTCCGTACAGACGTATGATAGATGGTGCAATTGCTTCAACTTCGGGCGTGGTGGACATGAACAGTCGTGTTATTTGCAGTGGAAAGATTTCAACGACTGCAAGCATTACGACTCCTATTACCATTGCGCTCATCCAACCCAGTTTTCCGGCGTATCTTACGCAGGGAATATTTTTTGCTCCGTAGTTGGATGCCATCAGTGGCTGTGAGGATTGTCCAACGCCATAGGAAACACTCTGAACAAATGCGGTAAAGTTGATGATTACGCCGTAGACGGCAAGTGCGTCAGCTCCGAAGTAGTTCATTATCTGATTGTTGAACAGTATTGCTAAGATTCCTATTGCAACGTCGGTGACAAATGTAGCGAATCCCGTTGTCAGTATTCGTCTTGTAAAATACAGTACTCTGGTAGGTTTGACAAACTTCAGGTTGCTCTTTTTACTGAACAGGTTGACTACCAACACAATGGAAGCAAGCACCTGTCCCAATGCCGTTGCAAGACCTGCACCTTCGATACCCATGTCTACCACAAATACAAGTACGTAGTCGCCAATCACGTTGAACACGCCACCGCACAGAACAGCAAGCAGTGCCTTTTGCGGACGTCCGTCATTACGGATGAAACAACACCAGATCTGACCAATGGTAAACAGAGGCATTACTACGTTTATCCACTTCATGTATTTCATTGCAAGGGGCAACAGTTCCTGGTCGGCTCCGAACATTACAAGCAGTTCTTCACACCAAACAACCATTACAATCCATGTGATGAGTGCAACGACAATGCCTACTATGTTTGCGACGGTAAACACAACGTCTCCTCTGTGTTTGTCACCGTCTCCTCTTGCGTGGGACATCAGTACCGCTCCGCCAATACCAAACAGCCAGCCTATTGCGTAGATGAGTGTCCAGATGGGCATGATTACCGCAAGCACGGCTGTGCCGTTAGGTCCTTCGTACTGACCTACCATGATGCAGTCTACAAATGCGTAGACCGACGCAATCATTGCGCTTCCTATACATGATCCGATATATTTGAAATAGGTTTTTTTGACCGATGAAATAGTTGAATTCTGCATTTAAATACACATTGCTCCTGTAGATATCTATCCTATCAAAAAGAGTATTTTTTGTCAATCGAACAGGTTTTATTTTTGCCCTTTGTTGAAGTTTAGGAGTAAGCCGCATTGACAAACTTTCAATGCAATGGTAAAATTTCATTTATCACAACAGGAAGGTCAAACAATTGATTACACAGGATATTTACAACAAGTACGTTGCTGTTTTGCACGAAGAACTGGTACCCGCAATGGGATGTACCGAACCCATTGCCATTGCCTACGCAGGGGCTAAGGCCAAGAGTGTTTTGGGAGAGCTTCCCGACGTAGTGGAAGTGTACGCAAGCGGAAACATCATCAAGAACGTAAAGAGCGTAATCGTTCCCAACACAGGCGGTTTGTGCGGAATTTCCAACGCAGTGCTGGCAGGTATTTGTATCGGTAATGCCGACAGTCAGTTGCAGGTGCTGTCAAATGTCAGTGCAAGTGACATAGAGCGTCTCAATGAGTACTGTAGCAGGGTACATGCCGCTGTACATCACGTAAGATGCGACGATGCTTTTGACCTAAAGGTAGTTGTACGCAAGGGTGACAACAGTGCGGAAGTGCACATCGTAAATTTTCACACCAACATCACCGAAGTGTACAAGGACGGCGAATGTATCTACAAGGGCGGACAGGTTGCCGAAAAGAAGGACAGAAGCTGGATGTCGGTAGAAGGCATTGTGGAATTCGCAAATACCGTAAACATTGATGACGTAAGCAGTGTTTTAAGCCGTCAGATAGAGTATAATATGGCAATTGCCAATGAGGGATTGGTGAATAACTACGGAGCAAATATCGGCAAGGTACTTCTCCGCATGTCCAATGATGTCAATACACGCTGTAAGGCGTATGCTGCGGCAGGGTCGGATGCAAGAATGAATGGTTGTGAAATGCCTGTTGTAATCAATTCGGGAAGCGGCAACCAAGGTATAACCTCTTCTGTTCCCGTCATAGTATATGCAATGGACAGAAACATCAGTAAAGAAATGCTGTACCGTGCTTTGTGTGTATCAAATCTTGTGACCATTCATTTAAAGACGGGCATTGGCACACTGTCCGCCTACTGCGGTGTCGTTTCGGCAGGAGCGGGAGCAGGTGCGGGAATAGCCTATCTCAACGGCGGAGGATTTACCGAAATAGCCCACACAATCGTCAATACGCTTGCAATAGATTCCGGCATCATCTGTGACGGTGCCAAGGCAAGTTGTGCAGGCAAGATTGCAACTGCAGTGGAAAGCGGTCTGTTGGGGCTCAACATGTTTTACTGCGGTAATGAATTTGTTGGCGGTGACGGAATTGTCACCAAGGGCGTGGAAAACACCATTAAAAACATTTCCCGCCTTGCTAAAATGGGTATGAAGCAGACTGATGAAGAAATCATCAGCATAATGCAGGAAGATCAGAAGGAGTAACAATGCAGTACAAATTACTGTTTACCGACCTTGACGGTACGGTGTTAAATTACGGCCAATTTCGTGAAAGCGTCAGACGTACCGTAAAAAAACTGAAAGAAAACGGTGTAACCGTTGTAGTTGCTACAGGCAGACCCTATTGCACTGCGTTGCCTATTGCACGTGAATTGGGATTGGCAGACGGTTACGTAATTGTGTTCAACGGATCACAGATTTACTATAAAGGACAATTGGTGTACAACGACATGCTTTCCCGTGACAGATTGCGTTTTATTGTTGAAAGCGGTCGCAGACTCAACGCATCTCAAGTGGTGTGGTTGGGTGACAAATTGTACGCCGAACAGAAAAACGAACAAACTCTGAGTTATCAGGAACGTACTCCTGTCCAATGCAATTTCGTTGATGATCTTACAGAACTTGAGGGAGCAACAAAGGTGTTGTGGAACAACAGCGAAGAGGAAGTGGCACGTTTCTTTCAGGAAATGAAAAATACCGAAGGCGTCAACGTGCACCCTTCTCATCCGTTGTTTCTGGAATTTGTAGGACGTAACTGTTCTAAGGGAATTGCGTTGAAATACGTTGCCGACAAATTGGGTGTTGACATTTCTGACACTGTGGCGATAGGTGACAGTTTCAATGACCTGTCCATGATTACACAGGCGGGTTTTGGCGTTGCAATGGGCAGCGCCGCTCAGGAAATCAAGGACAAGGCGCAACTGGTAGTGGCAGATGTTGAAAATGACGGTTTCGTCGAAATGGCGGAAAAGTGTTTCGGACAAACATTGAACTGAGTCAGAGCTACTAACAAATGATTATATTACGCAAAAAAGCGGATTGACGCTAAGTTCAATCCGTCTTATTTATATATTTATGGAGAAAACGTGAAAACTAGTTTGCAAGCATTATTCTGTCATTTTCCTCACCAAGCGTTGCGAATTTGTTCAACAGATCCTGTACTGTCAGTTTCTTCTTTTCTTCGCCTTGTGCTTGAAAAATGATTCTTCCGTTGTGCATCATGATGAGGCGATTGCCGTACTGTAATGCGTCACGCATATTGTGTGTTATCATCAGCGTTGTCTGGTTGTTTTCCGACGTGATGCTTTCCGTCATTGCAAGCACTTTACTTGCTGTGCCGGGATCAAGTGCCGCTGTGTGTTCATCAAGCAACAGCAGTTTAGGTTTGTTTATTGTTGCCATCAGTAGTGTAAGTGCCTGACGTTGACCGCCGGAAAGAAGACTTACTTTACAATCCAGTCGGTCTTCCAGTCCAAGGTTTAATTGGGTAAGCATCTGTTTGAACTGATGTGACTCCGCATTGGTGACATTCCATTTCAATGTACGACGTTTACCACGTGACATCGCTAATGCAAGATTTTCTTCAATGTTCATTGAACTTGCAGTGCCCTTCATCGGATCCTGGAATACACGTGCTACCTCTCCGGCACGCTTGAAATCTGGCAGTCTAGTAACGTCTTTACCGTCAATGCAGATGTTTCCACTTGCCACATTCAATGTTCCTGCAATGGAGTTTAGAAGTGTTGACTTTCCTGCTCCGTTGCCGCCTATCACGGTGACGAAATCTCCTTCGTCAAGGTGAAGACTTACGTTGTCAAGAGCCACCTTTTCATTGGGTGTACCTTGATTGAATATTACGGAAATATTACGTACGTCAAGCATTTTTTCTACCCCCTTTGGCTTTAATCCCCTTGATTAGAGGCAGTGCCAAGGCAATTGCAACCAGTAGTGCAGTAACCAGTTTCAAGTCGGATGTAGGCATTCCCAGAAGCAGTGCAATTACAATGATCAGCCTGTAGACGGTTGCCCCTACCACAGCCCCCGATAGTTTGAGCCAGAAACTCACCTTGTTACTGAAAATGATTTCGCCGATAACAACGCTTGCAAGACCTATTACAATGGTGCCGCTTGCCATGTTGACGTCGGCGCTGCCTTGAAGTTGTGTGAGCAGACATCCTGCAAGAGCGGCAATAGCGTTGGAAATTGCCAGTCCAAGTATCTTCATGTTGTCGGTGTTGATGCCTTGAGCCCTTGCCATATCAATGTTGCAGCCCGTTGCACGGATACTGCTGCCCAGTTGTGTTCCGAAAAACCAGTACAGTATCGCAACTATGATTGCCATTACAATAAATGCAAAAATCAGGTTGCTGTATTGAAAAGGAATGTTAAACAGCGATGACAGACTGTCTTTTACCGAAGGAAGTCCGACCAACGACTGACTGGAGCGGTTACCCAGTATTCGGATGTTGATGGAATACAGGGCAAACATCGTAAGAATACCGGAAAGTATTGCAGGGATTTTCAGTTTTGTGTGAAGCAGTGCAGTCACAACACCTGCCAACGCTCCGCAAAGTATTGCTATAGGTATTGTCAGGAATACATTCCAGCCGTTTACTGTAAGCATTGCGGAAACTATTCCGCCCAGTGCCAGACTGCCGTCAACCGTCATGTCGGGAACATCCAGTACACGGTAGGAAATGTAGACGCCCATTGCCAGTATTCCCCACACAAACCCTTCGGTGAATGTGGTGGGCAATGAATTTACAAATCCGGTAAAAAAACTTGCCAGTATTGAGGTCATTTGTCGCTCCTTTTATTTGGTGTATTTTTCCTTGATGCTGTCGATTTGTTGTTGTGTCAGTCCGCATTCAAGTGCGCCTTCCTCATTGATTGTGAAGGAACTTTCCTTGTTGTAGAACTGATGACGATTGAATTCAGTGCCTTCCAACTGAGCAATTGCCATTTGCGCTGTTTGTACGCCAAGTTGGAAGTAGTCAATGGACAGTGTAGCCGTTCCGCCTGCCGTGACCATTCCCGATTCGCCTACAATGGTAGGAATCTGCTTTTCATTGGTGATGTTGGCAATTGAACCCATGTTTTCTGCCATCATGTTGTCTGTGGGAATGTACAGTGCGTCAATGTCGTCGCTCAACTGTACATTGAGAGTTGTGGTGATTTCGTTGGATTGCGAAACGGTGATTACCTTTGTTTCCATACCAAGTTCGGTAGCCTTTGATGTTGCAAGGTCTGCCTGAACCTTGGAATTGGTTTCGTTGCTGCAGTACAGTATTGCAATCTTGCTTGCGTCGGGATTGATTTCCTTTACAAGTTGAATCTGCTGTTCAACGGGATTGAGGTCGCTTGTGCCAAACAAGTTGTCCTTGGCTGTCAGCCCTTCGCCTTCAGGATTGGTTACAGCTGTGTAAGCAACGGGAATTGTGCTTGTAGCATTTGCCGCTGCAACCGCACAGGGTGTAGCGTTTGCGAAAATCATGTCAACGCCCTTGGCAACAAGTGTACTTGCAATGGTGGGAACGTTGGATTGTGTTCCGCTGGCGTTGTTTTCGTCCCACTTGATGGTCTTGCCGTTGGCACTTGCCCATTCTTCCATCGTTTGCTTGAAACCTTCCGTTGCTTTGTCAAGAGCTTCAAACTTGGCGAATTGCATTATGCCGATGGTGTAGTCTGCACTTTGGCAGGCAGTCAGTGAAACTGTTGCGAAAACAAGTGTTGCGATGATGAGTACAGCCAGTAATTTTTTCATATCATTTCCCTCCCGAAATTAGTAAAAAATATAAAAAACCCTCGGCGATTGCCGAGGGTTTATAAGCAATTGTAATTATGAAACACTTACTACTACTTATTTTTGCCCATCGACAAGCGCTACTTCGTTGAAGAAGTAGAAGTAGTAAAAATAAAAGCTGGCATTGAGGTTGAGTTTTTTCATGTTGCACCTGCCAAAAATATTATGGGGATACTATACTACCTGGCTTTGCAACTTGTCAACAGTTTTTTGCAAAAAAATCGCAAAAAAAAGATAATTTTACAAATTGAAGTGCGAAAAGAGAGGGGATAATTGTTATTCGGGGTCTTTACAAAGATGTAAATTGTGGTATAATTAACTGGTAAATCTAATCGGGAGATGGCAAATGCGTACAAGAGAATCAGAAGAAATGTATCTTGAAACAATATATCTGTTGTTACAGAAAAAACCGTCGTTACATTCCATGGATATAGTGGAACATCTCAACTTTGCCAAGTCAAGCGTGTCACGTGGTGTAAACTTGTTAAAGAGCAAGGGTTACATTGACATGGATGGCGACGGAACAATTACGCTTACTTCGGCGGGACGCAGCAAGGCGGAGGATATCTACGACAAGCACCGTGTAATTACACAGTTTCTTGTGTCGCTGGGTGCTGACGTGGAAAGTGCGGAAAACAATGCTTGTCGAATGGAACACATTATAAGTGACGATATATTCGAACTTATAAAGAAGAAAGTGGGCGATCGTTAATTTAATTAAGAAAAAACAGGGGCGTGGCTTGAGCCACGCCCTTTTACATTGGAACTGTGCATTCCGAAGAACAGAAGTAGTCCGTTGATGTGTAGTGAGCAAGTACCTGCGCAGAAAAATTCCTTGACCGACAGATGTCCAGTCCGTCTTCGGGAAGTATGAAGATGATGTTTTTGACAAGTATATTCCTGCATTTTTGTGAGTTGTGTGCGGGAATTTTAAACACCTTCATTCCTCTGTTGATGTTTTCCGGCTTTTCGGTGAGTATAACCGCCATTGCGATGTCACGATTGGGGCAAACGTTAGTCAGTGTTACGCTGAGTTGAAGTATTCTTCCTTGGGATTGCAACTGAATGCCCCCTGCGTCAGCGCACACAAAGTCACCGCATGCAGGTACGAATACATCACGTTTCTCCGGACAGGGTTCAGCAATTACAGGCAGGTCGCATTCCACTTCGATTGTAGGATTGGGGAAAACAACGGTGCTTCATTCGTTGTCTGAATACTCAACCGATTTGTTAAAGCGTTTGCTGCCGCCTGTTGCGCCAATGTGTTGAACTGAAAAACGCAATGTAGCTCCTTCATTGGATGTTGTACCCAACTTATCCATTTTCCAGCGCAATGTACGGCTGCTTGTCTGCGTTACCGTACCTTTTGGGGTTGTCAACGGAAAGCAACAGGAAATCATCCTCAAGCGTCTCATCTACCACTATGCCCGTTGCTCCCGGCTTGGAAATGTTTGCGGCAAGTTCGGCAAAAATCAACTCAAGACCAGCAGGTGTGGGTGCAATACTCACGTAAGAAGCCGAAGGTTGAGAAGCCCACTGTTCAAGAGTGGTTACATCAATGCCGCCCACTCCGGTAAGACCTATGCAATATATCAGTACACCTTTATCACGTGCAAGTTTTGCTGTGGGTTCGGGCGGAAAACCTGATGTGGTTTTTCCGTCGGTGAACATTACCATTACTTTTGCTTTGCCGTTGGTAAAATCCATCATGCTGAGTGCAAGTGCAAATGCCGCCTGATGGTTTGTCGATCCGCCTGCGACCATGTTGTCCAAGGCGAAGTTAAGCTGGCTGACAGATGTTGTAAGCGGTGATTCTTCCGTAGCGGTGGATGAGAAACCTACAATACCTATTGCGCTTCCCGAACCTATTGTGCCGTCCTTTGTTCCGTCGTTGATTCATCGATGATGTCTATGAATGCTCTTGCGCCTGCTTTCAGACTTTCGAAAGGTACTCCTGCCATACTTCCCGACTTGTCCAGCGTCAGTACAATGTCTGTTGGAGAGTTGACAATGTCAGGCGATGCGCTCAGTGCAAGTGTAACATTGAAATTGCCGTTGCACTGAATGGAGCTTACGTCTGTTAGTTTGTTAGAGTTGGTAACACCCATTTAAAAATCTCCTGATGTGTCTTGTACATACTATGAAAGGGTGTTAAAGGGTTTACAAAAAAAACAACAGCACTGAGTGAATTTCAGTGCTGTTATTCGTTTTTTTAATGTACGTGGTAGTGTTTTATTTACCCGATACGGAAAGACTTCCAATCTTTATACTTGGACATTCTACTCCTATGTAGTTGAGCTTACTGTTGGACGCAACCGCCTTGACATCACGGAACATCTCAAACAAATTGCCTGCAATGGTGATGAGAGCAATCGGTTCGGCTTTTTCGCCGTTGTGTATTGCGAATCCTTCAGCCTGCAGTGAGAAGTTTCCTGAGTTAGGATTCATTCCTGCATGAAGACCTTGTACTGAAGTAATGTACAGTCCTTCGCCAATTGAACCGATCATGTGTTCTTCACGGGTATTGCCTGGTTTTAAAACCAATGTGTTGAAACCTGTGCCGATTTTTCCTCCTGCCGTACGTTGCGCATTTCCTGTAGACTGAACACCGTCTACAAGAGCGGTGGACAGATTGTAAGCATAGGTCGACAAAACACCTTTGTTGATGATGGGTTTGTTGTAGGTTGCAACGCCTTCGTCATCGAATGATGTACCTGTGTAGTCGTTGCGAAGTGGCATTTCTGTAATGGTGACGCACTTAGATGCAACAGGCTGATTGAGTTTTCCTTCGAATACAGATGAGTGCTTTTGTACTTCTTCGGCAATGGCGTTTTGTACAAAGAAATTTAAAAAGTTTGCAGTAACTTCAGGATTGAAGATAACGGGGTATTTGCCCGATTTGCAGGGCTGACCACCCAGTTTAGCCAATGCCTTGTCTACACCTTCTCTTGCGATTTCGTCAATGTTCAGTTTGGACATGTCGTTGTCAACAACAAATGCGTAGGCATTCTTTTTGACATCGCCGTCTTTTACTACTATATCGGCGAAAACAACAAAGTAGTTACGTTTGTTTTTCAATTTCAACCCGTAGGAATTTTCCAGTACGGTTTCTGAAACACTGTACTCAACTTCGACACTTACATCGTCTACTCTGCTGTCAAGGTAACGAATCTTGCTTTCAAGTTGCTTAGCAAATTCCACCTTCTGTTGAGTTGTCCACTCTTCCAGCTGAGCGTTGTAGGTTTTTACACGTTTGTACTTTTCGGAACCTTTGAAAATAGGTTGTGGTTTGTCATCGTTGATGATTTGGGCATTTTCACGTATCTGATTGACAATGAACTGGGGCGCTGACGAATCCAGCAATTCGGTGCTTGCGTAACCCATCTTGCCGTTTACCAAGCCTCTTGCCCACAATGTGGTGGTGTCGGCACTTGTCATGTTTTCCACTTCGTTGTGGTAGGAATGCAGGGACAGTTTGGCTGTGCGTCTTGTAAACAGTTCCAATGCTTCGATTCCTGATTGACTTGCCAAAGCGAATGTCTTTTTAGTGTTAATCATTGTACAGCACCTCCTCTTCCGCCTACTGTGATGTTGCGTACCCTGATTGTAGGTTGTCCGACGTCAGCAGGGATTGATCCTGAGGACGATCCGCACATTCCTTGTGCACGCAACAGGTCGTTGCCTACCATGTCGATGTTCATCAGTACTTCAGCTCCTGTACCGATCAATGTAGCGCCCTTGACAGGTTTGGTGATCTTGCCGTCTTCAATCAGGTATCCTTCGTTTACTGCGAAGTTGAAGTCGCCCGTTACAGGGTTTACCGAACCGCCGCCCATGGACTTGGCGTACAGACCGTACTTTGTCTTACTGATGATTTCTTCCGGTGTGCTTTTGCCGTTTAAAATAAAGGTGTTGGACATACGGGAAGTAGGTTCGAACTTGTAGGATTCACGGCGGCATGCTCCGTTGGCGGGAGTGTTCATTCTTCTGCCGTTGAATTTGTCTACAAGATAGTTTTGCAGTATTCCGTTCTTGATGAGTACTGTCTTTTGAGTCTTGTTGCCTTCGTCGTCGACGTTGCCCGAACCCCATGCGTTTTCGATTGTTCCGTCGTCAACCGCACTTACAACCTTGGATGCAATCTGTGTGCCAAGTTTTCCTGCAAATACCGACATGTTTTTAGCAACAGCGGTGGCTTCAAGAGAGTGTCCGCATGCTTCGTGGAAGATTACTCCGCCGAAAGCATTGCCGATTACGACATCCATCTTGCCGGAAGGACATTCTTCGGCGTTGAGCATTGTGATGGCCTTTCTGCCTGCCTGACGTGCCGTTTCGATTACGTCTATTTCGTCGAAGTATTCAATACCCTTCTGTGCTCCGGGTCCTTCGTGGAAAGTTTCAAGTTTGTCCCCGTCCGATGCGTAGGCTACAATGGAAATTCTGCCACGGCTTCTTGTGTCGGTGTATTGGTGATTGTCGGAGTTGGTAATCTGAACGTCGCTTGTGGAATCGGCAAGACTTACCACGACACGAACAATGCGTGGGTCAACTTCCTTGCAAGCGGTGTACGCCTTTTGCAACAATTCAACCTTTTGTTGTTTGGTAACGTCAGCCCATTGGATGGCAGGTCTGTGATGCTTGCCTTGTGCGTGCTTCTTGATGACGCCCATGGAGATCCGGCGTTCTCCGCCAAAGGAACTGGAAAGACTTTCGGCAAGTTGTGTCAAGGATTTCAATGTAAGATCATTGGTGTAACCGTACACGCTTTGCAGTTCCTTGAGTATTCTGAGACCTGCGCCGCTTACCACTGCAGATGTGGATTGCGTAATCTTTCCGTTGTCAAGGGTGATGTTGTTCTTGATTGTCCGTTCTTCAAACAATTCAGCGAAGTCACCGCCCGTTGAAAGCGCTTTGTCAAGCACTTTGCTTATAAGTTTTTTTGACAGCATATTTTTCCCTCCTTGATTTATTTGTGTTTAATGATACAACAAAATTCAGGCAAAGGCAATTAAAAATTGTTGAAATGTAGTGTAATTTGCGATTTTTTAGCTGATTTTTGCATTGTTTTGTTGTAATTACGTCTGATTTCAGTGTGCAAACAATGTTAAAAGCGGTCGTTGTCACAATCGAAAAACCGGCACCAATCGGACTTTTTCAAGTGATTAAGGGCTTTGTATTTAAGAGCAGTTCATTGAAAATCGGTAATTCGGGTAAATGAAAAAGACCCTTGCAAGAGCAAGAGTCTTTCCCGATTTAAGGAGTATGGTTGTTGATATTAACCGATTGTCCACATTTCAACTACTTCAAGGCAAACGCTGAGAGAAGCAGCTCCTTCAGGTAATGTCTTAAGATCGCCTACAACGATAGGTTGCTTGTTGAGATCTTTAGCAAAATTTACCTTTGTCTGGGTTCTGTCCATTTTCAGTACAAGTCTGCAACCGAAGTTACGTGTGCCTGCACCTGATTTATCCGAGCTTGTGGGGTTGTATTCGTAAACAACAAGCAGTGCGTTGTCTGTTTCAAGAAGGTTTTCGGCTGTCTTCTTAACTGTTACAGAACCTGTTACGTAGTACTTGCCTTCAACTTCCTTCATGCCCATTCCGTAGATTGCAGCTGTTACGTTGCCTTCAGAGTCCTGTGTGATCAATGTCTTGGAAGCCAGTGCATTGCCGTTCAAGGAAATAGAGTAGTTCTTACCGTCGTTGGGGAATTCCTGGCGGATGTACTTAGCGTTGGGAAGAGCTGCAGCTTCTTCAAGAGTAGATGCTGTTGTTCCTTCTACTGCTGTTTCGGATTCCTTCCATGTTACGGAATAGTAGTACTTCATTGTGAAACGCTTGTACATGTATTCCAGTGTCTGGTAACTGCCTGCGCCACCGTAGTAGTCGCTTCCTGCTCCGCTTGCGCCTGTAACAACATCTGCTTCACCTTCGGCAACAGTGCCTTCAGCCTCGTAGATAGGTGCGTTGGGGTCAGCATATTCGGGAACAGTTACACCTGCTTTTTCGCATTGAGCACGGAAGAGGTCTTCTTCTGTTACAGTGCCGCCGTTGCCACCGTTGCCGCCTTGTTCGGGCAATTTGCCGTTTAATGCGTTCTGGATTGCTTCAACCATGAGGTTGGAAGAAATTGTAGCGCCTGTAACAACACCTTCGATTTTGTTGGTGTTTTCATCGTAGCTTACCTTCAATGCCTTGATTTCGGCAACTGTCTTGCCAACAAGGTAGTTATCAGCAAATGCCTGTGCACCCTTCTTGAATGTGTCGGTAAAACCTTGAGTTGTGCCTGCATCGTCAGCATTGACAATTTCAACCTTTGTCAACTTGTCATTGGATACAGTAACCTTTACTTCAATTGAGATTTCTGTGTCGTGGTAAGTTGTGGAAGCTTGTCCGACGTAAATGTAGTTGTCTGTTGTTGTGTTTGTAGGGTTGCATGCTGCCAATGCCAATACAAATGTCGAAGCCATTGCAACAGTGAGCAACACAACAAGGATTCTTGTCATCTTTTTCATCGTTTTTTCTCCTTTTCGGTTTTATTAAACCGTCAAGTATTATACACTAACTCAAATTAAAGTCAAGTAAAAAAAACGCATTAATGAACAGTATAATACAATAGTGAAAACTAATTTTTAATATTCACGATTTTACATTTATTTTGTGAAAAAATCTCAAAAATAGTGTAATATTTTACATCTTTTATATTTTTTTATGTTTTTAAACAAGTTTATAAAATTTTACAAATTTTACTATAGCATTTCGTTGAAAAACATAAAAAAGTGACGCTTGACTTGTTGCAAGCGTCACCTGTATTAATGGGTATTTATTTGTCAAATTCACCGTATTCGCAACCAACGTTTCTTGCTTCAATGTGATCCAGAAGTTGGTAGTGCCCCTTCTTTTTCACGTACAACTTGACTTCTCCGTAGCCGTTTCCGCAGTTCCACAGTTTGTTGTGGCGTTTGGTTCCGTTGGGCGCTTCGTAGTTGATCCACAACATCTGATCCTTTTCACATTGGATGTGTACCTGCATTTTAGCCTTGAAGGTACTCTGTTCGACATCCCATGTTATGTGAGCTGGAGTTTCTGTCATGTTGAAGTAGGTCTTGCTGCCCGTCCAGAACTTGGAAAAGTTGAATTCGTAGTCCTGTCCTTCGTAGTAAAACTGTCCAAGCAACTTGCGGTTCAAGGAAATTCCGAATACTTTCGGGGTTCCGCCTCCCACTTCGAAAACGCTGTTGTCAAGTTTTTTGCCCGTCAACTTGCTGACCAGGTTGTTAGTTGACAGCCACACTCACGGACTGGTAAAGTCCTTGCCCCAGATTTTGTCAATTTCCAAGATGAAGTGTGCGCCGAATTTGCTTGTGATACCGTTAAAATTACGGTAGGGCGGCTGATAACCTTCAAGACATCCCGGCTTGTCGTTGAATGCCTCTTCAAGGCTGTCATCCCACGTACATTCAAATACCTGGTAACTTTCTTCTATTATCTTAGGTCTGTCGCAACCCAACGTGCTGTCAATCAGGGTGAAGATACAGTCATTCATCTTTTCGTCGGTAGTGTCGCCTGGGAAACCAAGTCTGACCGCTTCCTTGAAATACTTTCTTTCGTCCGTGATAAAGTTCAGGGTGGCTTTCTTGTTTAACAGTATGTTTTGTGCTGTATTTGAACTGTTACGTGCTTCAAGTATCATTGCGTAGTAGTCTTTACCTGAGATGTAGTAGGGAAAACACAACGAATACGATCCGACGTTTGTCTTTCCCTCAGCGTTTACAGTGCTGATAAGTATTGTAGGCATTGGAAAAAATGCCGACGTCTGGTAAAAATTGTCAACAATTCGCAAGTCTTTGAAATTGTTCATGATTGTTGCCCTCCTTGGATTAGGTACTGTTACTGTTATATTACCGATGATTTTTCAAGTCAATATCAAGAATAAATTTTGTATCTGTTGTTGTAATTTGGTCAAATGAACTGTTGTACAAATTTCAATAAATCAAAACCGCACCGACAAAATTTCGGTGCGGTGTACATGTGTAAGTTTGTTAGTTTGATAAATTAAGCACAGACTGTTGGAAAGACTTCATTTTAAACAATCAACCATCAGTATTTACTAAGTGCAATTTAGTTTTTACATTTACTATCTATTGTTTTACGGTACAACTGAAGGTATTCTTCGGCAACCTGATCCCACGTCTTGGGTATGGTGTCCTTTGCGGTAGCTCCTACCTGTTTTAACGCCTGCTTGTCTTGCAGCAGTGTGTAAATGCGTTGTGCGTATGCTTTGACGTCGTTTTTCTCTATAAATCCGTTTACGTTGTCGGTGATTCTTTCGCTGCTGCCTGTGTTTTCAAGTGTAAGGCTGGGCAATTGACGAAGTGCCGCCTCAACAACAGTCATTGGGTCGTTGTCGAAGATGGACGGGAAAAGCATCAGATCAGATGCTGCGTATATCGACGAAAGCAGGTCTTTGTCGGTAATTTGTCCGCAGAATACCATTCGGTCACGCACTCCTATCTTTTGTGCATGCTTTTCAAGATAGGGCTGATGCAAACTTCTTCCCACAAACAGGGCAGTAAACGGCAAACCGGTGTCCTTCAAGATTTTTAGTGAATCAATGAGAAATTCAAGGTTTTTGTATTTGGTAATAAGTCCTACAAACAGCAGAACGTTTTGTTTATTCTGCAACTGGAATTTGTCAATTGCAAGTTGCGGCGGTACGTTACCTGCAAGTATTCTGTCGAAGTCGGCACCGTTTTTAATTACCGTAACATTTCCGTCAAAGTGGTAGTAGTGTTTGATTTCAGGGAACATATCCCATGACACTGTGGTTACGACATCGGCCTTTTTTATATTTTTCCGTATAGGACTGAGCAACGGCTGAAGAAACAGCTTGGTAAACCAGTTCTGGCAGTAGCACATGCTGAACTTGGTGTGTAGTGTCAGGACAACGGGAATATTGTGTTTTTTGCCGTAGTACATTGCGTAGCTTGCCATTGGAGATGCCGTGTGGCAATGTAATATATCGGGTGCAAATTCGTCCAGATCTTTGATGAATTTTTTGCTCTGAAATGGAAAAGCAAGGAACTCATTTGAAGTCCATTTGAAACTTTTTGTTCTGAGTACCCTGAAGCTGAAGTCATCTTTGTACTTTCCCTTGCCTTCAGGGGCACATACTACTACGTCATGATGTTTACTGAATGAATTTGCCAGCCCCATGACCGCCGTTTCTGTTCCGCCCACGCCAGGGTAGAAAGAATCGGTAAATAAAGCGATTTTCACAATGTACCTCCCTTTTAGTTGGTAGTGTGTGTTTTTCTTGTAAAGTAAGTGTAGTTTAGCACAAACGGGGTGCTAAGTCAACAGTGATTGTAAACAGAATCTTACCGCAATAAATCAGCAAGATTTTTAGTGGTCTGTTGTTTGTTCAATGCGGAAATCCGTAAGCAATTTCAAGCCTCAGTTGTCAGTTTTGAAATAAATTGCGTCAAGTATTGTTTCTGCAACAGACTGTGGCGATTGTTTGCAGTCGTCCTCCAGCCACTTCATTGACACATTGAACAACATTCCTGCGTAGATGTAAGGAAGGTAACTGTCTTTGTCGGGGTAATCCCTTTCAAATGTCTGTGCAAAATTACTGTTGAGGTAGTCAAGGTACAACGATTGCAGGTCGGCTTTTTTCAGCAAAAGAAACAGCTCCTTGTTGTTTTTAAACATTGTGAGTGCTGTTGCTGCAATTTCCTTGTAATCTTCTGCACAACGTGGGTAGTACCGTTGTTCAAATACAAATTTCTGTCTGTTGTGGTCGAAACAAAATCGAATCACATCTTCCTTGCTCTTGAAGTAGCGGTAGAAGGTAGCACGTCCTACGCCCGCCTTCTTGGCAATGTCAATGACGGTTATCTTATCGTAGAGGTAACTTTTCATCAGTGCAAGCAGTGCTTGTACAATGTATTGCTTTGAGTATTCGTCGGGTGAGTAGTTCATGATACACAATCCTCCTTACTGTCTCAATTGCTGCGACACATTTCAAGATGTGTCCAACCTGCCGTTTAAAGGGTTGATTTTTAATTTTTCACATTGTATGATACACGTGTCTTACGGAAATGTCAATACCTACAGGTAACGGCATTTGCGCAAATATCTGAGATCAAGGAGAAACTTACATGCAAGAAAAAGATTTTGTCAGCTATGAGTACAAGACGGTTGTTGCCGCCGCCAAAGAACAGAGCAGGGTTACCGACGTGTACGAAGCGTTCGGATGGGAAGTTACATCGCAGTCTACGGCGTTGAAAAAGACGACTTTGTCCTTGAAGCGAAACAGGAACATTGCACACAAGACAGAACTCAACAGGCTGGAAAGACAGGCAAGCAACATGCTGGTAAACCTCAAGAATCTGGAACGTTCCAAGACTACAACAGCCAAGGTATTTTCGTGGATATTCGGTATTGTTGCAACGCTTGTGTTCGGTGGTGCAATGTGTATCGTGATGCTCAACGAACACAGTTTGCCCGCCCTTATTTGCGGAATACTTACAGGCATTGCGGGAATTGTTTTGGGTGCAGTAAATTACCCCATTTACACGAAAATAACCGAACGTACAGTGAAAAACGTACTGCCTGCAATTGACGATTGCGAAGAAAAACTTGCAAATATTCTGGAAGAAGGAAACTACTTGTTGCAAACGGAAATCATCTGATTGTGACTTGCGGGGTGGACAGTGAAGAGGTTTATTGCTAAATACAGAAAAATGAATCCCCAACAGCGGTTGCTGTTCAACACACAGTGCGGATTGTACATTTCCGCACTTCTTGTGCTGTCAAGATTTGTGCTGGGTGTGATGGGTAACCTGCAACTTATAGGTACAGCATTTTACACGTCGGCTATACTTCTTGCAAAGCGTCAATGTGTCCTGGGATTAAAAAAACGTGGGGATTTTCCACAACGCAACAAGAAGATGTTCGTGTTTCTGCTTTTGTCCAGTCTGTTGTATCTGACATTTGTAATCTGTACGTTTTTTTACGGACGTACTACAGAAAACAGTAACTTTGTACAGGCAGTACTTACGGCATTTATTTCCTTTACCGAACTGATACTTGCCTTGTTGTCCCTTTTCAGACTGACGGACGATCATTATTGTTTCAACATCAAGGTGATGAATGTGTGTATTGCCTTTATTGCAATCCGATCCACCCAGATTGCTCTTTTAGATTACAATGCAACACCCAATACGGAGTTTCCCAACATGATGTTCGGAATTGCCGTTGGAATTGCCGTAATGATTTGTTCGGTAGCATTGTTGTTGCGTCCAAGATACAGTGTAATGGGACGTGAATACAATCAATTCAAGGCCTCCGATCAATTGGACGACAAGTATGGCGGTACCATGCCAATGGAAGTTACCATCGTAAAAAGCAAAGTGTACGGTTCCTATGTTTACAAGGCTCAACTGACAGAGGGCATCGTGTCGGGTAATATAGTGCGGTTGCCATCTGTTTGGAGCAGGTTACATGTTGCAATCAAGGTTTTGTGTATTGTTCTTTCGGAAATACTGGTATTTGTGTGGCTTGCAGGAAGACTGGTGTACATGTTCCGCACAGTCAACTTAAACGACAAGCTGGCAGACTTGATGTCCAACATCGGTTTTGAAAAGATTGCAGACGGCGATGTTAGTTAATGCAATGTAGGCAATTACATTGTGATAGGAAACTGTTGTATTGGAAGTTGTAATTTGTTCAAATGTTGGTACAGATTATCAACAGAACTTTTGTGGTCATAAAATAAAGTTATGACCACAATATTTTTTGTAATTGTTTTTATAAATTTGTTGAAATTTATACAATACCTGTGTTATTATACACTAGTGTGGCTTTATAATTGGTCACATGACTCTACTTGCGCAAGGAGATTGTTATGGAAAAAAGCGATTTTCATGGAACTCAATTACAGGCGGAACAATTGACTGAAACTATCAACAGGTTAAAAAGTGAAAAGGGCTGTCTTATGCACATTCTGCAGGAAGCACAGGCTATTTACGGTTATTTGCCTATAGAAGTACAATCAATGATAGCCGAACAACTGAACATTTCCTTGTCGGAAGTTTACGGTGTTGCGACGTTTTATTCGCAGTTTTCGTTGAAACCAAAGGGCAAGCATCGTGTGAGCGTTTGTCTTGGTACTGCTTGCTACGTCAAGGGTGCGGACAAGATTCTTGCCGAAATGGAAAAGCAACTTGGTATCAAGTGTGGCGAATGTACCGAAGACGGCAATTTTTCCATTGACAGTTGCCGTTGTGTAGGGGCGTGCGGACTTGCTCCCGTTGTTACCATTGATGAGGACGTTTACGGCAAACTTACACCCGACATGGTGAAGGGTATCCTGGAAAAGTACAAGGAGAACTAGAATATGACATCCGAACAACTGAAAAAAATACATCAGAAATATTCCGATCTTATAAAAATCCGTAAGGTCGTTCAGGAAGAAGGAGAGAAACTTGTCAAGGACAGCAAGTATCGCAAACAGGTACTTGTGTGTGGCGGTACAGGTTGTACGTCATCTCAGTCGCTGAAGGTCATCGAACAGTTGGAACAGTCGCTGCAGGAACTGGAAATAGAAGACGTGTTGATTGTCAAGACGGGCTGTTTCGGGCTGTGTGCATTGGGTCCCATCATGATTGTTTATCCCGAAGGAGTGTTCTATTCGCAGATTACCCCCGAACATGTAAGGGAAATTGCTCAACGTCACTTGAAAAATGGCGGTAAGGTTGTCAAGGAATATCTTTACCAGGGCACAATTGCCAAAGACGGTTCAATCATTCCCTTTGCGGAAACTAATTTCTATAAAAAACAACTGCGTATTGCATTGCGCAACTGCGGTGTAATCAATGCCGAAAGTATTGAAGAAGCAATCGGTGCAGGCGATTACCTTGCACTTGACAAGGTTTTAAATGAAATGACTCCTGATGACGTAATCAACGAAATTACGGCATCCGGATTGCGTGGCCGTGGCGGAGCCGGATTCCCCACAGGAAGAAAGTGGTCTTTTGCTAAGGCGTCCAACAGCAGGGAAAAGTACGTTTGCTGTAATGCCGACGAAGGCGATCCGGGCGCATTTATGGACAGATCGGTTCTGGAAGGTGACCCTCACTGCGTTCTTGAAGCAATGACCATTGCGGGCTACGCAATAGGTGCTAAACAAGGTTACATATACGTACGTGCTGAGTATCCCGTTGCCGTCGAACGTTTGAAGATTGCAATTCGTCAGGCACGCGCCTACGGATTGCTGGGCAGAAACATTTTAGACAGCGGTTTCAACTTCGACATTGACATCCGTCTTGGTGCAGGCGCATTTGTGTGCGGCGAAGAAACGGCATTGATTCGCAGTATCGAAGGACATCGTGGAGAACCCCGTCCCCGTCCTCCATTCCCTGCCGTCAGCGGATTGTTCGGTAAACCCACAATCATCAACAACGTTGAAACATGGGCAAACATCAATCCCATCATTTTAAACGGTGCGGGATGGTTTTCATGTATAGGAACACACACGTCTAAAGGAACTAAGGTATTCGCATTGGGCGGAAATATTACAAACGTTGGTCTTGTAGAAGTCCCAATGGGTACAACGTTGCGTGAAATAGTAGAAGAAATAGGCGGCGGCATTCCCAACGGCAAGAAATTCAAGGCTGCACAGACGGGCGGACCTTCAGGCGGTTGTATTCCCGAACAGTACATTGACGTTCCCATTGACTACGACAGTCTGCTGGAAATTGGTTCAATGATGGGTAGCGGCGGTATGATCATCATGGACGAAGACACCTGTATGGTTGACCTTGCAAAGTTCTACCTGGAATTCACTGCAGATGAATCGTGCGGAAAATGTACTCCCTGCCGTATCGGTACTAAAAGATTGTTGCAACTGTTGACCAAGATTACCGAAGGTAAGGGCGAAGAGGGCGACATCGAAAAGATTGAAGAACTTGCTTACCACATGCAACAATCTTCTCTGTGCGCACTGGGACAATCGGCTCCTAACCCATGTTTGTCTACTTTGAAGTACTTCCGCAAGGAATACGAAGAACACATCACCGACAAGGTTTGCCGCACAGGTACATGTAAAGCCTTGGCTACCTACCACATCATTGCCGAAAAGTGTAAAGGTTGTACCTTGTGTGCAAGACAATGTCCTGTCAAGGCAATCAGCGGTTCTATCAAGCAGCCGCATGTCATTGACAATTCCAAGTGCGTCAAGTGCGGTTTGTGTATGGAAAACTGCAAGTTTGGTGCTATTTACAGAAAGTGAGGTGTTGGGCAATGAAAATGGTAAATCTTAAAATAAACGGCACTGCGGTAAGCGTGCCTGAAGGTACAACAATACTGGAAGCGGCACGTAAGGCGCACATCGAAATTCCCACACTGTGCTTTTTGAAGGGTATCAGTTGTGTAGGTTCCTGCCGTATGTGTCTTGTAGAAGCAACAGGAGCAAGAGGACTTGTTGCGTCCTGCGTCTATCCCGTTGCCGAAGGCATGGAAGTGCAGACAAATACTGAAAAGTGCAGAAAATCACGCAAAATGACGCTGGAACTGATACTTTCCAAACACAAGAAGAAGTGTCTTTCTTGCGAACGTAACAGAAACTGCGAATTGCAAAGACTTTCGCTTGGTTACAGCGTTGACGAAGACAGATTCAAGGGCGAAGACTTTGTTCTTCCCAAGGACATGTCAACACCTTACATTGTAAGAGACAACGACAAGTGCATCAACTGTATGCGTTGCGTACTTGACTGCCAGAAACAGACTGTCAATGCAATCGGACCTATCGGAAGAGGTTTCCATTCACACATCGGCAGTGCGTTCGACCGTCCGTTGTCGGAATCTCCCTGCGTCGGATGCGGTCAATGTGTAATTGCATGTCCCGTAGGTGCATTGAGTGAAAAGAGTTCGGTAGATCAGGTGTGGAAAGCATTGGGAGATCCCACTAAGAAGGTAATTTTCTTTGTTGCTCCGTCAATCCGTGCAACATTGGGCGAATCTTTCAGCCTGCCCATCGGAACTAACGTAGAAGGCAAGATGGTTGCTGCAATCCGCAGACTCAATCCTTATGCCGTGTTCAACATGGATGTAACAGCAGACCTTACAATCATGGAAGAGGCAACGGAACTTATCAGCCGTATCAAGACAAACAAGCCTTTGCCAATGTTTACGTCATGCTGTCCCGGTTGGATCAAGTTTGTAGAACAGACCTATCCTGAATTAATCCCCAATCTGTCAACATGTAAGTCACCGCAACAGATGTTCGGTGCATTGATCAAGAATTACTGGTGTCAGAAAAACAGCGTAGACCCCAAGAACGTCTACACCGTAAGCGTAATTCCCTGTACTGCCAAGAAGTACGAATGTGAACGTCCTGAAATGGCGGGCGATGTAGATTGCGCAATCACAACCCGTGAACTTGCAAGAATGATAAAGACCGCAGGTATCAAGTTTACCGAACTTGAAGAGGAACATTACGACAATCCATTTGCTTTTGCAACGGGCGGCGGTAACATCTTCGGCGCAACGGGCGGTGTAATGGAAGCTGCATTGCGTACAGCGGCTCACATGTTGGACGGCGAATTCCAGGTAATGGATTTCTTCGCAGTTCGTGGCACCAAGGGTATCAAGGAAGCAACCTACCTAGTGGCAGGACACACATTGAGTGTTGCCGTTGCAAGCGGATTGGACAATGCACGTACAATTGTAGAACAGGTACTTTCGGGTGAGAAGAAGTACGACTTTGTGGAAATCATGGCATGCCCCGGCGGTTGCGTAAACGGTGGTGGACAACCTGCATTGTCCGACAGCGTACGTAACAATGTCGAATTGATGGAGTCCCGTGCCAAGGCACTGTACAACTGCGACAACAACAGTGAAGTCAGACGTGCCGACAGTTCGCCTGTAATCACAATGTTGTACGAAGAGTACTACGGATTTCCCAACAGCCGCCGTGCACACGAACAATTGCACACAACCTACAAGGCCGACAAAAAGATTTAAAAATTTCAAACATCGAAAATGCGTTTCTTAATTCAGAAACGCATTTTTTATATTTGAGTTATTTTATTTAGATAACTATATCTGATTTTTATTTTTAAACATGGTGATTGCTGTTCGCTTGTTTTGCCCATGAGTGCTAATGTATAAACAATGTTTTTCACGTTGAATTTAGGAAATTTGCTTTTTATAAAAAATTTTTAAAGTAATTTTTAAACCTAAAACCAAATACGGCAAATGATTCGATCATGACTAATTGTTTTTTTTAGTTTAAACCAAAGCGTAAATGAGCGGAAGATTGTTTTAGTTGTTAAGATAAATTGAGCACTGACGTTTAACCGTACTTTTAAAACATTTCTACACAAATTGACTATAAAAAGTGAAGATATTTTATCTCATGTATAAACATTACAACCAAAAAGTTTCGGTTTCGCATTGACTATTATATTGTTTTGTGATAAAATTGACCATATCAAATTGGGGAGGGGAAGAGAATGTCATTGTTGGGTGGAAGAAAAATAAAGAAAGCGTATCTGCATCGCTACGTGTCTGATATTATGCCGCTAGATCCTATTGATGAAAACGGTATCGAGCGTCCCGAAAAAAAATTGAGATATTTTATATTACTAGACCAAAATAATTTTGCATATTTAGTACCGGGATTTTATGACAAAGTAACTGAAAATTGGCTAAAGGCATATGAGCCTGAAGATGTGGTGGATGCTGCTGCCGGTGATGTCTTAAAACAAGACAAAATAAAGAAGATTCATCACAACCTAAGACTTGAGTATTTTCATGACAAGTTGTTTACTGAAGATTGGATTCAGGAATATTACGATGGAACAAAGCAAATTTTTTATTCGCAATACTGCGAAGTATTGAAAAGAAGAGGATTGCCTAACGTTTCGATAGAGCATTTGCCGACAAAGGCTAAAACAATTGAAAATTTTACCTTGGAAGAAATAAAAAAAGTTGCCGACAATGCAATCTTTGTTCCGCAAATGACTTCAAATGGTGGACGTGAGAGATTTTGACATGCGATCGTCGATCAAGCACAATACACAAAGCATTTACAGAAAGAAAGACACCGCAAGGTGTCTTTTTTGTTACGATTGTAAACTATACTTTAAATTTTTTTTTGTTAATGAAAAAGACGTCTAAGAACGCATGTAGAATGTTTACAGATTAACAGAAGACACTAAACATGATATGCTTGAACAATTACTTGAAAAAAATAAAGCAAGAAAAGAGAAAAATACTTTGAGATGTAAATTTAAACAAATATGGCACACTCAAGTAAATATTTAAAGATTTAATGATATAATGCAAATAGAAAGGTTGGATGATGCAATATTCTTCAACTTTTTGCATTTTAAAAGGAGATTTGATATAATATGGGTATCTTCGATGATTTAATACGAGTTGACGAGAATGGGAATTTAAGATATATTGGCTGGATTGAATGGAAACATATTTCCACTGGATTAACACATTGTCCTGTATGCTTAGTTTTGGATAAATGTTGGTTTAACAACAATTTAAAGCCCAAACTACCTCAACACGAAAACTGTCATTGTGTAGCAAATAATGTTGCAAACCCAATTCCAATGATTGATGCAATAGCAAAATGTGACATAAAAAAATTTACTGATTATATTTTTAGTGATAAATATGCTTGGACTGGTAAAAGAGATTTATTTGAAATGTTGGGATTTACAATAAATGATTCGAATTATTTAAAGGAAGAATATGAAAATCAAGCGGTAAAGAAGTATTGTAATAGTGAATATAAATTGGGTAAATTGGATATGCAAGGACAAAGAATCAATATAGATATTAAATTCGTGAGACACGGTAGAAATCTTGTGTTCACTTCGGGGTGGATGGTCAGACCGAAGGGAGAGATCACAAATAATACGCCGTTAGCGGATTAGAGGAGATAATTGTGAAATATTTGGATTTAGTAGAATTGATAAAAGAAAAACCGTCTTATACAAAAGCAGGGGTAAAAGTTGGTGATTTCGGTGCTGTTGTGAGTGAAAAGCCAATTAGCGGTAAGTGGCAAGTGGTTTTCTCTGAGTTTTATACAGGTAAAGATATTGCAGACCTGATGGTAGATGAAGAAGATTTAAAAGTTCATGAAAGTGTGCCTAAAGACAGGTATCCTGAAAAATTCAGGTGAGTTTGTAAAATCGGAAAATTAATATCATTAGAAATAAAAAAACATGTGAGGCTACAATTCAGTAAACGGTATGTGCGGAGCAGTGGAAGTGTAAATGAAAAATGATAAATGATGCTTTCGCTCCGCTCAAAGTGATGCAGATGTAACAAGTTACATTCGTTGTGGTTGTGCTACGCACTCTCTAATAAAGGCGAATAACTCAATGCAAACATCAAATTTTGAATGCGAAGTACACTCTGTCAACAGTCGCCGTACGCAGTACTACTGCCGTAGGGGCAGTGTAAGTATAAATGAAGCGGATGACCAATGGCATCGATGATGCTGTTTGGCGGTTCCAAACAAATTGTGGTTTTTTGTTAAGTTAAACATATAATATCTATAGTCGCCGTGTGCTAACACTCACAGATTTCAACTTCTGATTAAAGGATACTGCGAAAAAATAAATAAAAGTGGGAAGATGAGCGGACTTGTAAGGAGCGCTACTGCCGTAGGGGCACTTTGTAAAACTTGATGCATACATCAAAGTTGATTGTAAAGTACAGTCTGTTAATAGTCGCCGTACGCAGTACCGTCACATTATTTCATTTTCCGCTCAAAGCTCAAGGCTGTGGTGTGATGAAAATAAGAAATACAATGGAAAATACAGAGAATTGAGCGGACTTGTAAGGAGCGAAGCGACGGAATAGCGAAAGCAACTTGTTGCTTGAGCGTCACAGATTTCAACTTCCGCTCATCAGCGACTGTAAGAGAGCGACTAATTGGGAGCCATGGTAACAAAGCATTATTAAAGCTTGTGTTCAAGTTATAGCAAAAATTTAATTATACTGAGCGGACTTGTAAGGAGCGCTACTGCCGTAGGGGCACTTTGTAAAACTTGCAACAGACATCAAATTTGATTGTAAGGTACAGTCTGTTAATAGTCGCCGTACGCAGTACCGTCACATTATTTCATTTTCCGCTCAAAGCTCAAAAGGGGACTGCGAAAAACAAATAAAGGTAAAAAGATGAGCGGACTTGTAAGGAGCGAAGCGACGGCATAGCGAAAGCAACTTGTTGCTTGAGCGTCACAGATTTCAACTTCCGCTCAAAGCCCAACGCTGTGGCGTAGCAAAATGAAGCAATAGAAAGAAAAAAAGACACCGTATGGTGTCTTTCTTTCTGTTGCGACTAACAAGCAAGCCACAGCGTATTGGAGCTGATGAGCGGACTTGAACCGCCGACCTCATCCTTACCAAGGATGTGCTCTACCGACTGAGCCACATCAGCAACTTGTCT
Organism: Candidatus Limihabitans stercoravium; assembly: GCA_018715495.1. Classification (GTDB taxonomy): domain Bacteria; phylum Bacillota; class Clostridia; order Christensenellales; family CAG-314; genus Limihabitans; species Limihabitans stercoravium. The sequence goes on from DVLO01000031.1 coordinate 38,575, forward strand.
ACGGACGTAATTCCGACCGTGCCTTGATATTATATATTGATTTTGGCAAGTTGTCAATTGTCTTGTTGTATCTTTTGATACAAAAAAGTTTCAATGAACGTCACTTTGCCAAACAGACAAAATGTGGCAGTGTTTTCTGCCACATTTCTGGTTTATTTTGTTGTAAGACGCTTGTCTTCACCGTCAAGGTGCAGTACCATTGACAACTTTTGGTCGGCAATTCGGCTAAAAATACGGTCGTCGTATCTTTGCTGAATTTGTGCAATTGTCAGGTTTGTACTGATTACCGTCTTGTTTCCACGCTGTATGCGTTCGTTTATCAGTGCGAACAGGTACTCATTTGTAACGTTGGTAAAGGTGTTTTCAACGCCAAGGTCATCTATTACCAGCAAATCCACGTCCATCAGGTCTTCAAGCATGGCAAGTTTGTCCTCCTGACCGGACAGATGTCCTTTGAGAAACAGTTCGCTGAGACTGTAAGCAGTAATTACAAATGCGCTTTGCTGATTTTCAATGGCTTTATTTGCAATGGCGTTTGCAAGGTAGGTCTTGCCGGTGCCTGTTTTTCCCATCAGCAAGATGATACGAAGTCTTGTTTCCTGCATTTTCTGGCAGAATGTAAGACATGCGTTGTAAACTTTTTTATTGTCGGCATTTGTTTCGGTGGAATTTTCGAAAGTGCAGTTTCTGTCAAAATATCCGCAGTCATTGAGCAACAGATGTGTGACTTCACGGCGAAGACAACTGCATTTTTCGCCATTTACAAAGCCGGTGTCGTTGCATTTTTGGCAGCTGTACTGCGGCAAAAGATCTTTTTGCGACATTCCGTGACTTTTCAGTACTGCATTTCTTTTTAACAACAACCTTGCAAGCTGACGTTTGTTTTCGGTGGGGTCGTTTCCCTGCAACTTGTCTTTGGCAATGTTGATGTTGCACATGCGCACTTGTTTGTCAACGGCTACCCATTCGGGGTCTTGCTGTAATGTTTCAATGTTGCGGTAAGCCTTGAATTCCGCATTGCGTTTGCGTGATTCAATGACAGAAATGGCTTTGGCAAGAGTGTTTCGGCTCATACATCAAATCTCCAGTTGATCCAGATTGGTAAACAGTGCATTGAGTTGACTGTCTGTGTAGTTGTGTTTTTCGATTTCCTGCATTGAACGTGACTTTGTCGCAGTTTTTGTCGGTTGCGGAGCGCTCTTTTCAAACTGTTCAACGGTTGTGATGTTGTTGTTCTTGCAGTCGGACAGCAACCTTGTCAGGTAGTGCAGGGGATTGGTCGTTCCAAGGCTTTTTTCTGCACAGTGATTGAGCAGTTGTTCGGGAATGTTCCAGTCTTCCGTCCACGTTTTAAACAGTCTTCTGTCGGTGGGCGTAACATTGCGTTCAATACCCATTTTTGACAGTACGTCCTGTATTTTCTTGTCATTTGCAACCATTGAATCAATGTATCCGTTGATACTTTGAGTGTTGAGTAATCCCAGTTTGTAGAACTTGTCAAGTGCCGAACTGAGACCTTGAAGTGAGCGTACCGAAGTGCGGAAACAGTACTTGGCAACTGTGATGATTGTCTGACCGTCGAATCCCTTTGCAAGCCACTTGGAAATGTATTCGTCCACGACAGGTTCAAGTGACTGGTAGTAAATACCCATCGAACGGTTTACTTCACGGGCAAGTTCGTACATTTCATCTTTTTGCTTGCGGTAAGCGGCAATTTCCGTTTCCGACAATGCTCCTTTGCGGAAGTATTCTTCAAGCATGGAATCCAGCCTTGCCATTCCGCCTGATTTCACTGTTTTAGCAACGGCGTTTATTGTTTCGAAAGTAAATCCCATGTCACGTGTCCACTTTTCAAACATTTCACGGTCATTGTGCTCAATTTTGCGTGAGGTTTTCAAGGTCTTGAACAGAAATTTCAAGTCATCGTCGTACTTACACTGACTGTTGAGGTTTTCAGCCACAGCCTGTGCTGTAATGACGCCCTTCGACAACTGATTTCTTGCCACGGTCAGTATGTAAGGATAACCTATGTCATTGCCTTTCAGATCAACGCAGTACTGCGCAACGGCAAGCAGTGCGTCGGGTTGAAACAGTGTGTTTTCAAGAAAAGTGTAGTATTCGTTGTATTCGGCAACGCTGATCATTCTGCCCTGAATGATACGCTGTATTTCCCTTGCAAATACGTTGTATTTGTTCTTGGGAATTTTGCGCAACAGATTTTGCCCTTCCTTTACGGAAAGGTAGGTGACAGTAGGGTTTTCGCCGTTGTAGATGTGCACAAGTCCCAGTTCTTCCCAGTACAAGAAGGCGTCCATTACATCCTTATTGGTCATGTTGAGGCGCATTGCCATTGTGGAAATGGTGTTTTCTTCCTCTCGGTCGGCAAGTGCCAGTCCCATCAGGTACACAGCAACGGTCTGACGGGGTGCATCGGGAAAGTAATTGAATATGAGTCGGTTGTCAACAGTTGTTGCGCTGCTTGTAACCGCCTGTTTTTCCAACAAACAGAATGCCATTTTTTACCTCTTGTAATAAATAAAGTCTTGATTATTTTAAGATAATAATATATAATTGGGTATATACGTCGTTCGGGTGAGTCGTTACAGACTTTTCCGACTGTATCAATTACTTAATTTTAGCACATTGCGAAAGGTATTACAACAAAAACTGCGAAAATACCTAAATTATTTACACGGGGGTTGGCATGAGAATACACAGTGTAGAAGCAATCAATCTGCAAACGGGCGAAGTTCAGTATTTCGGGTTTAGCAGAGGCAAGTCAACTGAAAAGGTACTTACTCAGAGAAACGGCGGTGTAAACCGTTATCTTCAATTCTGTTTCAGCGAAGAAACTTCCTGCGACAAGGATGTTGTTGTGACCTTTTCTGTTGGTGACGATGTTTACAGTGTAAAGCGTTACCATGCCGACGACGGAACAATCAAGCTGACATTGAAACAGCGTGACGAAGAGGGCAAGTTTGTTGTCATCAACATGGGCGGACGTGCCGAAGAAGTGCTTGAGGATCTGTTGAAAGACGACAAGGGCAACAAGGCGGAAGGAACCTACATCACGTTGCGTGAGGTGGAAGACTTTGACGGAAACCTCTTGCATTTTCCTGAAATTGAGTTGTTTACGCGCATCGCTGAAAGCGTTTGTGAAGAAACACGCCAGTTGCGTGATCAGACCAAGCGTGCAGACGACAATGCACGTATGTTGCTTGAGCAGTCCAGAGCGACCGTTTCCATGAAGGATATTGAAAAGATCAATCTTGAACTTGCTAAAACCGAAGAAAAACTTGCTGTAGTTGAGGCTCAACTTGTTACGGCGCAATCCGCCAAGCAGTCTGACGAAGTAATCAAGAGCATTACCGACGAACTCAACACCGCTCAGCAACAGTACAAGTTGTTGCTTGACAACAAGGCGGAGATGGACAGCAAGCGTGTACAACTCAAGATGCACGATGACCTGGGTATGCTTGTGCCTCAGGTACGAAATCTTCAAGCCATCGAACAGCAGAAGAAAGAGTACGAAGAAAAGAGATTTTCTCTGACCGCCGACCTGGAATGGCAGGAAAACGAACTGCAAAGCATCAACAGTCAGTTGGAAGAAAAGCAGAAACAAAGTGCCCTGGTTGCCGACAAGCGCAGCAAGATGGAAATTGTCACCGGCGAATTGCAGACAATTGCCGAACTGTACGAACGCAACAAGACATTGAATCAACTTGCCGTACAACTCAACGAACAACTGGAAAAGTTGAACGGTGAAAAACTCAATTACAAGAACCGTCTTGCCGAAATAGAAAAGGCAATCGGCGATATCAAGCAGGGTATAGACAACTTCGCAATTTCCGACAAGTCGGTGGGCGAACTTCTGGAAACGGTGCGTATCGGCGTCAAACTTGATGAAGTAAACTCTCAACTTGAAAAACTCAGAAGCGAACTTGTCGTGAAGGAAAGTCAGATTTCCGAACGTGAAAGCAATCTTGTTGTTCAGGTCAAGAGATTCAAGTCCGTTGCCGAACTTGATGTGACGGTTGCACCCATCAAGGCAAAAGAAACTCTCTTGCAGGTACTTGACGCCAAGAATTCTAAACTTGAAGTCATCAACACATCGCTCAACACCAAGATAACCAATCTTAGTCGTGCTTTGGAAGATTACAGATACAGACTGGTGCAGATTGAACAGAGCCGCACCTGCCTTGTTTCCGAACTTGAAAGAGCGCAGTACCGCAAGCAGGAAGAATTCAAACGTGAAGTTTTCCTGAACAGTCAGAAAGTTTACACCGATGACCCGACAGCGGTATTTGCAATAGAATCCAACCTCAACGATGAGGAAGTGGAAACGTTGAAGTTGGAAATCGAACGCCGCAACATCGACCGTGACGTATTGATGGAAAAGGCAAGCGTCTTGGAAGGCAAGATCGAAGAAATCAAGCGCCAGGCGGAAATCAACAGTGCCGAAATGGAAACAATGCGCAAGGAAAAAACCAACATCATCAACCGCTACAACGAAATCATTTCGCAGAACCGTAGCGAAGCGGTGTTCAACTATCTGAAGGCATTGGAAACTGACAGCGGAACCAAATATCTGTTGGACGTCCAGCAAGAAGCTGTGCGCAGTGAGGCGGAACTTGCCGAACTCAAACGTTCTGCGGAAGTTTTGCGTGGTAAGATTTCCACACTGCAATCACGTGCTAAGTATCTTGAAGAAACAAAGCGTCAGCTTGACGAAACCAACAGCAGTGTGGACACAATCGTTGCCGGCAACGACCAGATAAAGGAAGAACTTTCCGATTACGGTCAACGTATGTCTGCAAACTACGAACAGTACCGTGCAATTGCATCCAAGATGGAACAACTGGATGAAAAGATTGCCCGTGTACAGGAAACAATTGTGGAAACTGTCAAGACCGTCAAGGTAAACGAAAAGCAGATTGCAGCATGCACCGAAAAGGCACAGCAGCTTGCAGGAAGCAACGACCTTGAACAGGCTGTGGCTAATTTCCGTTACGAAGTTGCCGACGTAGAGAGCGAACGTCAGATGCTTGCCGAAAGCAAACAGTCGCTGGAAAAGGAAGTTTTCCGCAAGCGTATCGAACTGGAAAAACTGCAATGGTTGTACGAAAACAAGTCCAATGAATACGCCGAACTGCGTGACAAATTGCAGTTTGAGTTCAATTTAAAGGGCATGAACATTGAAGATGTTGACAACATCACGCTGTCCGACGACACCGAAAAGGTTCGCAAACTTATTGCAGACTATGACGCATTGCGTTCCTCTCTTGCAGATCGTATTGAAAATTACTACACGATACTGAAAGCACATCCGCCAAAGACAGCGGACAAGAACAAGATTGAAGAGCTTGAACAATCCAAACAACTGTTGACAGAACAGAAACAACAGCTGCAACAACAGGCTAAACAGTCAATGGATACCTACATGTTGCAAAAGAACGAAAATCTGAAACTGGCAGTTGCCGCTACTCAAGCGCAGACAATGAAACAGTTGCAAGGGGCTTTGCGTAACACCGAAATCGTAGGATTGCTTGTCAATGACAAGATAACTGCATTGTTGCGTTCGGCACAAAGACTTGTTCGTCGTCTGACGGGAACGCCTTACGTGCTGGAAAACGTCAACGGCACGTTACAGATTACCTTAAACGACAACATCGCACAGTACAGCGACATTCCGGAAAGCCACAGAAATTGTGTGTACGTAAGTCTTAAACTTGCAACACGCACATCGGGCAACAAGGAAGGCTGGTTGTTGTTTGACGACAGACTGAAGCTGGAAGACAAGGCTACAATCATTGCAAGAAATTTCGAATACAAAGACTGTGTTACTGAATTCAAACGTAACAAAGCCTGATTAAAAGGGGTGATATATATGTTGTACGAACAACTCAAAAAAGCTAACATCGAAGCACTTAAACAGAAGGATGCCAACAAGCGTGCAATACTGTCTGTACTGCTCAACAAGATCAAACTTGCCGAAATCGACAAGCGCACAAGCGGTGGAGAGCTGACGGATGTTGACATTGTGTCCATTTTGCAAAAGAGCGTCAAGGAACTCAACGAAGAAAGAAACGCATTCGAAACAGCAGGCAGAGCGGAAATGGTGGAATCCTTGAACGGTCAGATTGCTTTTGTTGAATCCTATCTTCCCAAGATGATGACTGCCGAAGAAATCAAGGCGGAAATCGAAAAGTTGGAAGACAAGTCTGTTCCTTTTGTAATGAAGCACTTTAAGGCAAATTTCCAGGGTAAGTGCGACATGCGTGAAGTACAGGCTGTGTTGAAGTCCATCAACGGATGAGTGTATTTTTACAAATAAGTCGGGTTTACATTGTAAGCCCGGCTTTTTGTGTTGAAAATTCTTCAACGTTACTATCTTTTACCGTATTTTGTAAAGAATAGGAAAAAAGTAGTCACGATGTATTGCAATTTTCAGTTTTTATGTTAAACTTATTTTACTTGTTCTGTACGGGTAATGCAGACAGGTACGTCGCACAGCCGACGGATTTTTTGTAATAAAAAGGGAGGAAAGTATGAACATTTGGAAGGATATCAATCCTAAACGCATCAGTCCTGAGGAATTTGTGGCTGTTGTGGAAATTTCCAAGGGCAGCAAGAAGAAGTACGAAATGGACAAGGAAACAGGTATGTTGATTTTGGACAGAATACTGTACACGTCCACTCACTATCCTGCAAACTATGGTTTCATTCCGCTGACTTACGCCGAAGACAACGACCCGCTGGACGTATTGATTCTGTGCAGCGAATCGCTTGCTCCGATGTCGCTGGTCAGATGCAGACCAATCGGAATGCTGACCATGATCGACAGTGGAAGCCGTGATGAGAAAATAATTGCAGTTGCAATCAACGATCCCAACTACAGCGGTTACACATCGCTTGAAGAACTGCCCCGACATCTGTTTGATGAAATGGAACATTTCTTCACTGTTTACAAGCAACTGGAAGGCAAGTCAACGGCAGTAAACAGTCTTGATAGTCGTGAAACAGCCGAACAGACCATTTCCACATGCATGGAAGAATTTAAACGCCACATCAAGTGAAAACAAAAAACGTCCGTCTGAACAGACGGACGTTTTTTGTTTGCGTATTTTTGAGTAACGTGTTGGCAAAATAAGTTTTGCTAAGTTTTGCCGTTGTTGACAAACTGTTGTTTTAGTTGTATAGTTTATCAAGAGTTTATTTGCAGGAGTTTTCATGACAAAGATTACAGTTGCCGATTTGCACATCCACACCAACTACAGTTTCGACAGTAATGCCACGATGCAAGAATACTGTCAGGCTGCCATTGAGCGTGGTGTTGATATACTGTGTTTTACCGATCACATTGAATGTAATCCGACATTTAATACCTTGACGGATTTTCAGTTTGCACGCCGTGCGGAGAATTTTCACAAGGTAAAGCAGCAGTATCCCGAATTGACATTGCTGTTGGGGTTTGAATTCGGCGAACCACATCTGCACGAAAAGGAATTGCAGTACATCTGTTCTTTTGCTCCCGACATGGTCATTGGTTCGATACATTACCCTTTGGCGTACAGTTCCCCTGACACCAAGTGCGACAGACGACAATTTGAGAAGCTTTATCTCAAGTTTGTGTACGACATGGTGAGTTTCGGCGGTATCGACGTGGTGGGACACATCGACATGATGAAACGTTACCACTCCGACTTTGTAGCCGACGAAGAAACGGTGGCACGTATCCTTGAAAAGTGTGTTGCGAACAACATTGTTCCCGAAGTTAACGTGTCGTCACTGTACAAGGGACCCAATGCCGAAACAATGCCCTCTCTTTCCATGATTGACTACTACCGCAGTATAGGTGGCAAGTACGTCACCGTCAACAGCGACAGTCATTCACCGTCCACTTTGGGCAGGGAAGTTGCCAACGTTACCGCACAGTTACCAACCGGCATCCGACGTTGCTACTTTAGAGAACGTCATCTTGTTGAACTTGACTGAGTGTCTGTTCAATTATTGAGTATTTTTGGCAAAGTGATTGACTAAACGACCACAATGTTGTAATATGTATAGGCGGTTTAAAACTCAATATCCTGGAGACGTATCGAAGTGGTCACAACGGGCTTGACTCGAAATCAAGTAGTCCCGTAAGGGGCTCGAGGGTTCGAATCCCTCCGTCTCCGCCATCAGGACAGCGACGCATTTAGGTCGCAACGGAAAGGGAAGCACAATGGTGTTTCCCTTTTCCATTTCTCCCGTGGCGGTCGCTGTCCTTCATCGCTCCGTCGTCGGGAAGGCGAAATGATGTGACGGTACTGCGTACGGCGACTATTGATTACAATATCTTGCGGACACAAAAAGGCTTTCAATAACCCCCTGTGGAACAGCGCTATTTCGTCGCTACGCTCCTTACGAATCCCTCCGTCTCCGCCAAACAAATCCTAAATCGAATTACTGTTCGGTTTAGGATTTTTTCATACTCAAAATGTGGTATTTCACTTGAAAATAACCTTTTTTGCATTAATTTGGCTTTTGAGGTGTATTTAATTAGGGCGATAAATTTTGTCTAATATACGCTGATTCTATGTATCCAATAACTAGAACTGTTGTGTTGTTTTTTTCACACTGCCAATTCGACTGTAAACTTACGGTATTGAAGCTCCTTCTTGTTTTGCCTTACATATGCCATTTTGAGTTGTTTTTGGTAAAAAGAAAAGTCCCGACATTCATCGGAACTTGCTTTTAAGGGACTGTTGTATTGGATTATCATCTTGTCATCGTACGTTGTTGTTATGGCGGGTGCTTGAACGGCGAGGCGTAGCCGAGCCGCTCGTTTATTCAAGCACCCGCCAAAGTGCCAAATTTGCTTTTGACTACGTTGTTTGCTTGAAATTTATCGATGTTTTTGATATAATTTCAATATGGATTGGTTTAATTATTACGGACTTGCCATAATGGCGGTCATTATGATACCTAATATAATTTATGCAGTAAAGCACAAAAATCAAGTGGTCGTTTATGATAACAAGGCGGCTATTATTTTTGAGCAAATCGGCAGATATGGCTGTTTTGCCTTTATGATATTCAATATTCCGTACACATATATCGGCTTTTGGTTTTCTTTTGGGAAAATATTTTACATAACCGTCAATGCAGTTTTACTTTTGGGGTATTGTATATCTTGGAGTGTGTTGCGGAATAAAAATGGTATCGTAAAAGCTCTGTTGCTTTCTATAATACCATCATCGGTTTTTATTGTATCAAGTATACTTATTGCAAGTATTCTTTTATTTGTATTTGCCGTTATTTTTGCAGTAACGCATATCCTTATTTCTATAAAGAGCGCAAAGACGGAAAATACGAACGAGCCGAAAATAAAAAAGAAAACAATTATTTCGGTTATAGCGGTATTATTGAGTGTGGCTTTGATTTTTGTTGGCACATTGGGCGGACTGCTTGTTTATCAACAAAGCAGTTTCGGCATACTTAAAAATATGTCATCGTTGGATATGATTGAATATTGTTGTTCAGATAAAAACACTAAAATAAGTGTTGCATTCATTGAAAACGGTGAAATCACATATCATATTTACAGCCAAAACGGCGAAGAAACAAACATCTACGATTACGAAATCGGTTCGATTAGTAAAACTTTTGTCGGTGCATTGTGTGCAAAAGCCATAAATGAAAATAAACTAAGTTTGACAGACAGTATTGCGAAATATCTTGATTTGGGAAATGATAAATATTACCCGACAATAGAGAGGCTTTTAACGCATACATCGGGTTACGCCGCTTATTATTTTGAAAGTTCTATGATTGGCAACAAATTTGCGCATATCACGAACGATTTTTACGGTATAGGTAAAGATAAAGTTCTGCATAGAGTGCAGAACATTGTGCTTGAAAATAAAGATTATCCGTTTGTATATTCTAATTTCGGCATATCGGTTTTGGGACTTGTTTTGGAGAGCATTTATAGCGACAGTTTTACAAACATTATGAATGACTTTATCCGAAATGACTTGCACTTGCAAAACACGCAGGCAGCAAAACAAAACGGTAATCTCAATAAGTATTGGAAGTGGAAACAAAACGACGGTTATATTCCGGCAGGTTCAATTATTTCAAATATTGAAAGTATGGCGATTTATTTGCAATTATATATGAATAATACCATTTCATATTTGCCGATGACTTATTCCAAAATAAAAGATATAAATGCTAACCAAGCAGCCTACGAAGCAATGAATATTCGCATGGACAGCGTAGGTATGACTTGGATGTTGGACAATAAAAACGATATTATTTGGCATAACGGTGCAACTACCGATTTCAACAGTTATATAGGATTTACTCAGGACAGGCAGCGTGGTGTTGTAATTTTAAGCAATTTGAGCGCAAATGATAAAATTTCAATGACGGTAATCGGGGCAAAACTTTTGACGGAACAGTTTGATTTATAAAATTCGATTTACGTTACTAACGCTCCGCCA
>DVLO01000032.1 GCA_018715495.1 Candidatus Limihabitans stercoravium
TGCAAGCATTACCGTGGCGTTGAACGGCAAGACGCTGACCTTTGCGGTGACAGCCGAGGACGGCACGAAAGAAGAGTATACGTTTACGCTTATGGTGTTGTCAAACGACGTCTCTTTGACGGTAACGAAAATAAGCGGGGCGAAGGCGGAAAACGGAGCGGCGACGCTGACGACGGCGCAATATGAAGCGTTGGTTGCGGCGCAGGATAAAGCAGAACTTTGCGAATATACGCTCGCGACAGGTGCAAGCATTACTGTGGCGTTGGACGACAAGACGCTGACCTTTGTGGTGACAGCCGAGGACGGCACGCAAAAAACGTATTCGGTGACATTGACGGTGTTGTCGAATGACATTTCCTTTGTTCTGCATGATGTATGCGGTGCGCCCGTCATCGGGGATTCGATCACCATGACGGAAGAGCAATACAGAGCGATGCGCGAAAATGTCGGCGGAAACAGCAATTACTCGCTGGCAACAGGAGCATCGCTGACGTCAAGCTATGATACGGATAATTATTCGGTCGAGTACTTCGTTGTTTCCGAAGACGGTACCGCGCAAAATATATATACATATTTCATAAAAGTGAGCGAGCCGTTCGGTTCACATACACTGAGCGGTTACGGCGGCGCCGAATACGCGGAATGGGACTTTTCCGAAGACGGTTATGTGCTGGAAGGGAATGCGGCTATTCTGAATGCCGATGGAAACAATGTTTCCGATTATTATATTTTCGGCGTCGATGTGGCGGTGCAGGATTTGACGGAGGGCAGCGAAGTCGTCTTTATGGCTTACCAGCAGGACGATTTGATGATCCGCTTTGCGCTGCGCGGCGAAGGCGCGGATTCGTTCAAGCTGTTCAGCGATTATAAAGACAGAAGCAATTTTAAAAATTACACGGAGCATCGGACGGGTATCGCGTATTCGGCGGGAGAATTTGTTCGCTTTGAAGTGGTCTGCTGCGGGAACAGCCTCGCCATGCTGTTTGAAGGGGAAGTGATCTATCGCCTTACATTGGACTCGATGTCCTATAATGAGCTGTGCGTATCTTCCGTTTCGTGTCGCGCTGTGCTGAAAAACCTTTCAATTGCAGATGATCGCGCGGAGGCGGAGGCATATTATGCCGAAGCGCTGAGCGGATATAAAGATAAAACTTTGGGCGTAACGCTTTTAGGAAGCTCGGAAAATATTTCCAAATTTGAGGTGGCGGATGATGGCACGATCACTGTATTGGGTAAGGGTTTGTCTACCCGCGTGATGGCGGCGCCGTATATCGAAGGAGTGCCCGTGGGCGGCTACGAATACGCTGTTTCGGGCAGGGTGGAAGTCACCAACACCAAGACAAGCGGCGCTGTGGCCAGTAAGGTGGAATTTCAGATTTACAAAGACATAAATTATTTCATCAAGTTTCATCTTTTCCGTTTCCCGACCAATAACAGTTTTTATGCATATCCTACGATCGGCGGGCAGATGAGCACGAACGCAACATTGAACAAGACGATGCCTTCGGGCACAGAATATACCCTCGATTATATTTTTGTGTACGACAACGGTACGATCGAAGTCTGGCTCAAAGACGGAACGTATATGGTTGAATATACCTGCGTCTATACGCTGGTAACGGATTGGGGATACACCGGTTATGCTTTTGGGATGCGGCAATACTGCGACACGGTATGGACAAATTTTGCCGTGCATAAGGGAGATGATTTCGATGCGCTGATGCAGCAGTTGCACGGTGCACCAGCCCAAAAGCTCTCACTCTCCGCAAACCTTACGGAATTTTCGGAAAGCCTGTCTTTTATTTCGGGGGCAAACGGAACCTTCCAAAAGACTCTCGCCGACTATGACAAGGCGTTCGTGTTCATGGACGGTGTGGCGGTTTCGGGGGCGTATTGGATGGCGAGCGGTACGCTTACGATGCCTTACTATGAAGATTGGGGACAGTGCGAGTTGCAGCTGTATGTCAGCGATACGCAAGCGGTGAGGTATGTATTCGAGTATGTCCCCGGCGGAAAGTACCAGGTGTTTACCGAGAACAAAAACGGCGGCACACTCTGGCAGAAATACAATCTCGTGCGCAGTCCGCAGGAGAATGCGCCGGCGATTCTCAATTTTACGATCGTTAATTGCAACAATGTTTTTTCCTTTTTAATTGACGGGAAAGTCTGGCATAGCTGGGATGCTTCCGGACTGACCGATCCCGCGCTCACGTTGGGCGGACAGAAGTGCACGATGAAAGTTTCAAGGTTGTATGTGGAGACCGATCAGACGAAGGTCGAAGAGTTTGCTGCAAACATGGAAGAGTATGAATATGTATCGCCGTACAAATCGCGCATCGCGTCTTTGGCGGCGGAATATGCCGACGCGGAAAAGGGCGGTACTCTGTTTGCGGGAAGCAGCACTATAGATTTTTGGGATACATGGCAGGAAGATATCGGTACAGATACATTGGGGTATAACGTCGGTATCGGCGGTACCATCGTCGAAGACTGGCTGTATGCATACGATCGGCTGATCGCGCCCTTCAATCCTTCCAAAATCGTGCTTTTCCTCGGTGGGAACAATGTGAACAATCAGGGCGATACGGGCGAATATACGGCACAACTTCTTGCAGAACTTCTTGAAAAAATGCATGCGGATTTCCCCGAAGCGGAAATCTACTACGTGCTTTCTCTTCCCGTGCCCAATAATTATTCAAACGGCAAGTACACGACGGAATACGGAAATCTCATCGAATGCATGAAAGAATACGGGGCGCAAAACGACTGGCTTACGATCATTGATATGGAATCGGCTCTGGTTGAAGACGGGAATCCGATTGCGGCATATTTTAAAAGCGACAACATTCATTTTACAGCCGAAGGGTATGCGGTGTGGAGCGAGATCATCAATCGTGTCGTATTCGGAAAGTAGCTGAGAACTGGGATTTCTCGCTTCTGCCAAGCATATAATATGATAACGAATTCGGCGGGGCGGAAATATGTTTGTTATTCGGAAAAATGCACTCATTGCGGCGGCAATCTTTTTTGCCGCCGCGCTTTTTGTCAGTGTCGGTATTTCAAAAGCGAATGCTGCTTCGGAGGAGTATGCGCGCTATACTGTCGTTCTGGATGCTGGGCACGGCGGCGTGGATCCGGGTGTTCTCGGGGTTACGACAAAGACCAAAGAAGGCGATATCAATCTTGCGATCGTTAAGAAATTGGCTGGGTATTTTTCCGATGCGGGATTTCGGGTAATTCTTATGCGTAAGAATGAGGGCGGACTGTACGGGCTGCCTACCGCGGTGAAAAAGCCAGTAAGAAAAGCATTGTATGTTGTTCTGGGATGTATCGGATTGGTTTTGGGTGCAATAGGAGCAATTCTTCCCATGTTGCCCTCTTTTCCCTTTCTTATGTTAACGGCATTTTGTTTTGGCAGAAGTTCCGACAGGCTCAACAACTGGTTTAAAAAACAAGACTGTACAAAAACAATCTTGAAAGCTATGTCAAGGGGCAGGGAATGACCTGGCGTACAAAGATACGTATAATGGTAATGGTGACAATTCTTATGTCTATCGGATTTTACATCATGTTTAGTAAAAATCTGATTGTTCCATGCATTGTGCTGGGCTGCGTTTGGCTGTTTCACATTCTATATTTTTGTTTGGGAGTCAAGAAGTACGTGCCTGACAAAGAAGTGTAATACCAAACATTGATGATCCCGCCGTTCGGTTGTGTCAACATTTCAATTGTATTAATACAATGTAAGTAGCAGTGTGTTTTTACATTGACATTTTTACAAGGAGAACAAAGAAATGTGCAACTACACAAATAAATGCGGGTTAAATATCTGTCTTGGTGTGGGATGTTGCAACGGCAGAGAACGTTGCCGTAAGAAAACTGTGGTGGTGGAAGGCCCACGTGGGCCAAGAGGACCACAAGGCGCAACGGGTCCTGCAGGAGCTAACCTCAAGATATTGGGCGTCTATCCTACTCTTGAAGCTCTTGAACAGGCAGTGCCTGTAGGAAATGTCGGCGATGCCTACTCTGTTGACAACGACTTGTATATATGGAACGGAACAACTCAATCATGGGAAAGAGCAGGCGTCGTTCAAGGGGCGCAAGGTCCAACGGGCCCTACAGGACCGACAGGCCCAACAGGTCCAACAGGCCCCACTGGTCCTATCGGTGCAACAGGTTCAACAGGTATTACAGGCCCCACGGGACCGACAGGTCCGACAGGTAATATCGGTCCAACGGGTGCAACAGGTTCAACAGGCACAACGGGTGCAACAGGTTCAACAGGATTGCAAGGCCCTACAGGTCCTACTGGAGCAACTGGTGAAGCCGGCGTAACCGGACCAACCGGTCCAACGGGCGCAACAGGCCCAACCGGTCCCACTGGTCCAACCGGAGAACAAGGCATCCAGGGTATCCAAGGTCTGCAAGGTGATATAGGTGCAACTGGTCCTACAGGTCCAACCGGACCAACAGGCCCTACAGGTCCTACCGGTCCTACAGGCGCAACAGGTGACACCGGACCAACCGGTCCAACGGGTGATCAGGGTATTCAAGGATTGCAAGGTCCTGCAGGTCCCGAAGGCCCGGCGGGTGCTACAGGCGACACGGGTCCTACAGGTCCTACTGGCCCAACCGGTCCAACGGGTCCCACTGGTGCAACAGGTCCTACGGGTCCTGCGGCAACAGTTACTGCAGGTACTGCCGTTGCAGACGTTCAGACAAGTGCCAGCACTGAAGATCTTGCAAATGCATTCAACGATCTGCTTGCTTCACTTCGTGCCGCAGGATTACTTGAAAACTGATGGTCGTTGGTAAAATGCAACGCAGATTTGTTTCGTCGACACATCAAAAAACAGAGGACGGTTACCGTCCTCTGTCTTCTTATTGAGTAAATTAATTCTTTTACTAATAGCTGCTTTTACCATACATCAAGCAATGTCAACCTGTAAAATCTTCATTTGTCTTTGTGAGTAAAGTTTTACAACATCATCGCTTGGCATTGGCAGTCCTCATTTCGTTTTAGACATATTTTGTCGCTGGAATTACTTTCAAAGTTGAAGATAAGCGTAGTAAATTGGCATGTGTTGACTCACAAACTTTGTTTCGTATTCCGTCATTATGTTGTCGGAGGGCGAAACGTCCACGTAGCTGTGACTTTTCAACAACTTGAACCCAAACTGCTGCATTTGTTCAAGTGAGTATTCGAAGTAGGGCAGATTGTCTGTCTTCAGCCTCACAACACCGTTTTCTGTAAGTAAATGCTGGAATTTCTTCAAGTAATTAGGGTGAGTTACACGTCTGTTGGCGTAGGTTTTCTTAGGATAGGGGCATGGAAAATTTATCAGTATTTCCGACACACTGTGTGCGGGAAGAAAAAGTGGCAGATTTTCCGCTCCGCAGTTAGCAAAAAGCAGATTTTTCAACCCGCTCTGATGCGCTTTTTCGCAGGCCTCCACAATGACGTTGCTAAGTTTTTCCACAGCCAGAAGATTTGTTGTCGGATTTAGCGTTGCGTACTTTACTGAAAACTGACCTTTTCCGCAACCTATTTCAACTACCAGTCGGTTGTCGTTTCCAAACAAATCTTTGCTTGTTTTTATTTTGACACGTTGTTCTTGCGGAATGGTGTAGAAATCGTCACCTTCCACAATTGCCAGCATTTCGTTGCAGTTAGAAATGCGCTGATCAAGATTTTTCTTTCTTCTCATTCGCATGTCATCAGTTCTCCTTAGAAACAAATGCCGTCATGTCAACGTCGGAGGGCATGCGCCAATCCGTCTTGGGCGAAAGGTTTACCGAACCTACTCTAACGCCGTCAGGCATTGACGAACGCTTGTATTGTTGAGTAATGAATCTCTTAAAAAACAGATTAAGCCACTTTTCAATTTCCAGAGGACTGTATTCAGGGAAAGTGTCGCAAGCAATGCGCAGTATCTTATCTCTTGAATAATACATGCGTGTAAATTTGTGCAGGAAGAAGTCGTGCAGTTTGTAAGGTCCGATGATGTCTTCTGTTTTTTGTTGAAGTTTTCCTTTGTTTAAAGGAAGCAGTTCGGGGCTGACGGGAGTGTCGGCAATGTCGTTGAGTATCTGTGCTAACTTGCTTTCACTTGTGCTTGCTACATATTGCACCAGAGCCTTTACCAGTGTTTTGGGAATGTCACAGTTTACTGAGTACATTGACATCTGGTCGCCGTTGTAGGTGCACCAGCCCAGTGCAAGTTCCGACAAGTCGCCTGTTCCTATTACAAGACCGTTGAATTTATTAGCCACGTCCATCAAAATTTGAGTACGTTCACGTGCTTGTGCGTTTTCAAGTACAACATCCGTCTTGTCATGTTTGATGTCTTCAAGATGTTGTTTTACGCTTTTTGCAATGTCAATCTTCATCAACGTTGCGCCCATGTACTGGGCAAGCTGCAATGAATTGTCCAGCGTTCTCTTTGTTGTTCCGAAACAGGGCATTGTTATTGCGATTATGTCGGAAGTGGGACGTCCTGCCAGTTTCAATGCGTTTGCGCATGCAATTAGAGCAAGAGTGCTGTCCAATCCGCCTGAAACTCCTACAACAAGTTTGTCTGCATGTGTATGCAGTAATCTTCTTTTAAGACCGTGTGCCTGAACTTTCAAAACGTAGTCGAAGTGTTTCTTGTTGACAAATGGTGTAGGTGAATAACTGCGGTTGATTTCACTGTTGTCGGGAAGTGAGTAGAAGGGTACTGTATCGTAGCCGTCGGGAATGGGGCGGTAGTTGTACAGCTTGTTACGTTCGTTTACTATGAACTGTACGTCAATGTCAGCCATTGTGATGTTGTTTTCAAAAAGCTCCGACTGTGCAAGCACGTTGCCGTATTCGGCAATGATGTTGTGTGCACTGAACACTGTATCGGAAGTGGATTCGTCAGGACCGCAACTGCAGTAGACGTATCCGGCAATGCATTTTGCTGACTGCATGCGTACCATGTCGCAACGGTAATTGTACTTTCCTGCCGATTCGTTACTTGCCGAAAGATTCAAAACAATTGTAGCTCCTGCGGCAGTGTGATTGTTTGACGGTGGATTAGCCACCCATACGTCTTCGCAAATTTCACAGGCAACAATCAGTTCGGGACACAATTGATCTTCAAGCAGCACCTTTGTACCAAACAATACTTGTTGGTTTCCTATTGTAATGGTGTAGTTTTGTTGAGGTGCAGCTGCAAAGTATCTTCCTTCGTAAAATTCATTGTAGGTGGGCAGATAAGTCTTGGGTACAATTGCCAACAATTTACCCTTATTGATGAGGGCTGCGCAATTGTAAAGTCTGCTTTTTACGCTCAAGGGCAACCCAACGGCAATGAGAAGATTTGTGTCTGCAGTTTCCTGGCTGATACGTATCAGTTGTTGTACTGCGCTGTCAAGCAGTGTGCGTTGAAACAGCAGGTCACCACATGTGTAACCTGTAATGCACAATTCTGGAAACAGTGCCACGTTGACTTGTTTTTTGTTCAGTTCAAGTGCTGTTTCAATTATTTTGTCTGCGTTGTAAACGCAATTTGCTACTTTAAGTGAAGGTGTGCAGCTTGCTACTCTTATATATCCCCAGTAGGGCGGAAGTTTGTCTGATTCGGATTGCTCATCTTCCAGCAGTTGAGTCAGTTGCAATCCAAGTGCATTGGACAACTTTGCTATGTGTTCCATCTTTATGCTTTTTGTAGAACTGCTCATGAGTTTGTTCAACGTTCCTCTTGCTATTCCGCTCTTGGTTGCAAGCATTTCCAGTGTAAGACCTTGTTTGTCTTTTTCCTCTTTAATGAGGTTTATCAATTTACGGTAATCTATCATTTCGTTACTCCTTGCCGTAGTATGTTACCACAATTGGTAAAATGTGTAAATCAAATAGGGTAAAAATGTTTAAAAATTTACAAATTTTTTGTAAAGTAACGTGCAGTATTGACCTTTTTTGGTTAAATTCTACTACAAAATGTCAATTGCTACAAAAAAACTTCCGCCCGTCGGCGGAAGTTGTGATTAAATACAGGTATCAATTGTTTTGTAATGTCAACACTTGAGATGTCGGTGTAAGACAAATAATGTAGCCTTGCATTGCTGGATTTTTGACAAACGTGCCACAATTATAACCGCTATTCAAGATGTTCTACAACGTCTTTTAGTGAGTAACCTTCAGACATTGCTTCCAATGAATTGGAAATCTCCGTAAGCTGAGAAGTTACGTCTGCGTATTGCATGTTTTCCTTTATGTGTGCAAGCTGCAGACTGATGGTCTTGAGATAGGAATTTGTTGCATCCAACTTGCAGTTTAGCGCTTCAATCATTTCCAACAAAATTGTCACTGATCTGTCATCCATGTAAGGTATCCCCCATGCTTTTTGAGTATTTTAGCACGCTTTATAAACTAAGTCAATGGGGAATTTATCCTAATGCAACGTCAAGTATCATCATCAATGCAAATCCAAGCATTACGCCCCATGCGCCTAATTTGGGATTGCTTTCTAACTTGCTGTCTGGAATGAGATCTTCGGCTACTACAAATATCATTGCTCCTGCCGAAAAGGCAAGCAACCACGGTTGTATTGCAGTGAGAAATGACGCCATCAGTATGCCGACAACGGCAAACAGCGGTTCGACCGTGCCTGAAATCACACCGTAGAAAAACCCCTTTGCTCTGCTGTTTGTTGCGCTTTTAAAGGGCAGTGCCACTGCAAGTCCTTCGGGAAGATTCTGTATTGCTATTCCTACCGACAGTGCAAGTGCACTGTAATAAGCAGCGTCGCTTCCCGTTGTCTTTGCAAACCCGAATGCGAAACCGACAGCCAATCCTTCGGGAATGTTGTGCACAAGCACTGCCACAAACAGTTTGGAAGGTTTTTGAAGCGCTGTTTCTATTTTGCTCTGATGTGTGAGTTTGTCGGCAAGAACCATGAACATACCTCCAAGCAGAAATCCGATGCATGTAGGTATGTAGTTGAAGTTTTTAAAATAAATCTGCGCCTGTTCCAGCGACGGAATGAGCAACGACCACACCGAAGCGGCAATCATCACTCCGGAAGAAAATCCCAGTACGATTGTATTGGTTTTGGGCGACCTTGACTTAATGAGAAAAACCAATGCCGAACCTGCGGCGGTCATCAGAAATGTAATCAGTGTACCGATTACGGTTACAATCATTTGTTGTTCTGTCATGTTTACCCTCTCTGTATGGTTATTTGCAAATCTTTTGCGTCTTTATATACTATTGGACAGACGATGATTGTGTTACCGTTTACAGGCTTGAAATAGCGAATTGATGGGCGTATTCCTTTCGATTTTAAATGGCGGAATGTAAAAGTTTTGTAAAAATCTGCATTATTTTACATGTTTGTAATATAATTTTGCATTTTTTTACAATTCTACTCTTGTTATAATGGAAAGGCAAAGGGACAATTGCTGAAATTATGCAGTTTTCCCATAAAAAATTTTGCAAAAGGAGCAAAAAAATGAAAAAAATTATCGCACTTGTAGTATTGGCAGTGCTGTGTGTAAGCGTATTTGCTGCATGCGGTCCTACTGTTACGGAAAATGACTTGTTCATCCTCACATATAAATTGGCAGACCCCAACATGTCAGGATTGTGGCAACCAGGCTTTGTTGACGCCGCAGGAAAACTTGGATTCAACACTCCAAGCCTTGCAGACTCTAACGGTGACAACAGTGCAGGCCTTCAATTGGTAGAACAGGCTGCATTGCAACCTTACGGCGCATACTTGCTCAACATCGTTGACCAGACAAATGCTGAAACTTACCTCAACAAACTTACTTCTACAGGCAAGCCCGTTATCTTCTGGAACAGACTTCCTTCTCCTGTAACAACTCTTAACACATATGACAAGGCTTACTATGTAGGTATCGAAGCTGCTGAAGGCGGACGTTACCAAGGTCAGATGGCTGCTGAATACATCAACGAAGTTGGTTTCGACGAAATCGACCGTAACGGTGACGGAAAACTGGGCGTAATCGTTGTTCGTGGTGAAAAGGGTCACGTAGACGCTGAAGACAGAACATTGTATTCTCCCATGTACCTTGAACGCAACCTTACAGGCGGTAGCGCTGACGCTAGCGGTAAAGTTACAGACACAACATATACACAAGAAGGAACATGGAACAAGGTAGAAGTTCTTGCAATCGTTGACGGTACAGATACAGCCGGTACAACTTGGGACCCTGTAACAGCTACAAGCGAAGTTGAAAGAGTTTTGAACGAACAGGGCAACAAGGTTGACTTGGTACTTTCCAACAACGACGGTATGGCTCTTGGTATCATCACAGGTAAAAACTTCAAGGAAGCTGGTATTCCTATCTGGGGTGTTGACGCTTTGGACGACGCTTTGGCAGAAATCAAGAAGGCTGATACACAATTCAAGGGTACAGTTAAGAACGACGGTAAGGCACAGGCTTTGGTTTGCGTACAAATCGCTAAGAACCTTATCGACAACAAGACAGTAACAGACGGTCTTACAGTAGTTGAAAGCAAGGAAGATTGGGAAGCTAGTGCTAACGCAATCTGGTACGACAGCGCTACAAAGTGCTTCTACGTTCACCATGCTATGATTACAGCAGATAATGCGTAATTACTTTGAATTGGTAACTTTATAGCAAATTCTGTGAGGAAGGTGGGTGCAAATCCACCTTCCCATAATCACGAAGAGAGAGAAATTTTATGAACAAAAATGTAATACTGGAATTCAAAAATATCTCCAAATCTTTCGGCAAGAATGCAGTTCTTAAAGGTATAAACATGTCCCTGAAAGAAGGCTCCGTAATGGGTCTTATGGGGGAAAACGGTGCCGGCAAGTCAACAATGATGAAGATATTGTTCGGTATCTACTCCAAGGATGACGGCGAAATTGTTTTTGAAGGCAAGCCGGTGCAATTTGCAGGTCCTAAAGATGCGTTGGAATGTGGTGTGGCAATGGTGCACCAGGAACTCAATCAATGTCTTGAACGCAATGTCAAGGACAATCTTTTCCTTGGACGTTACCCGACAAACCACGGCATAATTGACGAAAAGTTGATGGAAGAAGACGCACGTAACTTGTTTAAGAAGTTGGGTATTGTAGTAAACCTCAATGCTCCTTTAAAGACAATGTCCGTAGCTAAAAGACAGATGTTGGAAATTGCCAAGGCTGTTTCTTACGACGCCAAGGTAATTGTATTGGACGAACCTACATCGTCTCTGACCGAAAGAGAAGTACACAAGCTGTTTGAGATTGTGCGTGAATTGAAGAAAGAAGGAATTTCTTTCGTGTACATCTCACACAAGATGGACGAAATTTTCGAAATCTGTGACGAAGTCAGCGTAATGCGTGACGGTCAGATGATCATGACTAAGGAAATCGGCGACACAAACATGGACGAAATTATTTCCGCCATGGTAGGTCGTTCGCTTGACAATCGTTTTCCACCGGTAGACAATGTTCCCGGTGAAGATGTGTTGGAATTGGAAGAACTTTCCACCAGATACGAACCAAGACTGGACAGCATTTCTCTTACAGTCAAGAAAGGTGAAATTCTTGGTCTGTACGGTCTTGTCGGTGCAGGCAGAAGTGAATTGCTTGAAACACTGTTTGGTTTAAGACAACTTGCAGGCGGTATCATCAAGTACAAAGGTGAAATAGTCAACTTCAATTCTTCCAAGGATGCAATGGACAACGGATTCGCCTTTGTCACTGAAGAACGTAAGTTCAACGGATTGTATCTTAAAGGCGACCTTACATTCAACACATGTATAAACAACCTTGACGCTTACAAGAACGGTATTGCATTGAGCAACTCAATGATGCGCAAGGCTACCGAAAGTGAAATCAAGACAATGCACACCAAGTGTATGGGACCAAGCGACTTGATTTCATCATTGTCAGGCGGTAATCAACAGAAGGTAATCATCGGTAAATGGTTGGAACGTGACCCCGACGTTTTCCTTTTGGATGAACCTACCCGTGGTATTGACGTAGGCGCTAAATACGAAATTTACCAATTGATCATTGACATGGCTAAACGTGGCAAAACCTGTATTGTTGTATCAAGCGAAATGCCCGAAATACTTGGTATCACAAACCGTATTGCCGTAATGTCCAACTGTAAATTGGCGGGAATTGTTGAAACCAAAAACACCAATCAAGAAGAACTGCTTCGCCTGAGTGCGAAATATCTATAAGGAGCAAACGTGTATGTCCGAACAAGTACAAAAGGTCAGTTTGGAAATGCTCTCTGCCAAGGTAGATGAGTATTTGTCACAACTGAATGATCTTCGTCGTGATGGTTCTGACAAGGTAAGATCACTTACCCAGGAAATCAGACGTATTAAAATCAAGAAAAACGTAAGTAAAGAAACTAAGGCAAATAAGATTGCCGAATATCAGCAGGGCATTGCCGAAGCTAAAGTGGTAGCTGAAAAGAACAAGGCAGCTATTTCTCAGATCGAAGCAGAGGCATGTGCGTATGTCAATGCAAATTTTGCAGGTATTTACGCTGAAACAAAGGCTCAGTCCAAGCAAATGAAGGCTGACGCTAAGGCAAACTACCTTCAAAGAAAGGCTGAAATCAAGCAAAAGCTTGCAGCTGACTTGCAAAAACTTGCTGAAACGGAAAAAGATCCTCAGAAGTTGAATGCAAGAAAGAACGTAATTACACGTGAAAGCAAGCAGGCTGACATCGACAACAAGAAGTCCTACTTGGAACAGGTTCAGAAGGCGAAGGATATTCAACACAACTGTTACCTTCAACGTGACGAATGGCTGTATGCAATCAAGGACGGTAAGCAATCTTTGGTAACTAAGGTAAGCAACTACTGCGAAAACTACGCTTACCAATTCGACCTCAAAAACTTCCTGATGAAGAACGGTCTTTACATCATCATCGTTCTGTTCATGATTGTATGTATCGTAATGCAACCGTACCTCATTTCTATGGGATCAATCATGTTGATCTTGAAGAACTTCTCAACACGTATTTTCTTTGCGTTGGGTGTTGCGGGACTGATTTTGCTTGCAGGTACCGACTTGTCAGTTGGTCGTATGGTAACGTTGGGAACAATGGTTACATGTATGATCCTGAACCCAAACACTACAGTTACATTCTTCGGTTTGAGTTTCAATGGTATTTACGCTACACTTGGTTTCGGTGGTGCAGTAGTTGTTGCAATTCTGTTGTCCGTTGTAATGTGCGTGCTGTTCTCAGCTCTTGCAGGCTTCTTCTCAGCTAAGTTCAAGATGCACCCCTTCATTTCAACGCTTGGTACATCTCTTATCATCTGGGGTCTTGTTGGTTTCGGTACCAACAACATCAAGACCGGTAACATTTCTTCCGAAGCAATGGCTATCGGCGGTAACATCGGTCAATTCCCCATTACATTGATTTACGCAATTGTTGCAATTGTTATTGTATGGTTTATCTGGAACAAGACAAAGTTCGGTAAGAACATGTACGCTGTTGGTGGTAACCCTGAAGCGGCAGCAGTTTCCGGTATTTCCGTATTCAAGGTAACTTTGGGCGTATTCATTATGGCAGGTGTGCTGTACGGCTTGGGCGGTTTCTTCCAATCCACAGTAACAGGTTCTTCATCTTCCTCTTTCGGTCAAGGTTGGGAACTTGAAGCTATTGCTGCCTGCGTAATCGGTGGTATCTCATTTACAGGTGGTATCGGTAAGATTTCAGGTGCTGTAATCGGTTGCTTGATTTTCGAAGTTTTGAAGTATTATCTTCGTGCTGTATTTGGCGGATCGTCGGATATTTCAAACATCTTCATCGGCGTAATCATCCTTGCAGCTGTTACATTCGACAGTATCAAGTATTTGAAGAAGAAGTAAAATTTCCAAACAAAAAGAAAAAGGTTTGCATTGTTGCAAACCTTTTTTTGTTTGTATGGTGAATTATACTTTCAAGTGCAACACCTGAAGAAAAAAGAAAAAGTTCATATAGATCTCTGGTATAATAGGTTAAGCCAAAAAAATACACACCAAGGAGAAATATATGAACTACCATCATCTTACCATAG
>DVLO01000033.1 GCA_018715495.1 Candidatus Limihabitans stercoravium
CAGATGGTTTTTACGCATATCCAGTATAACACAAAGTTTGAATTCTGGACTATACTTTCTGTTAAATCTCTGTTTTCTTGCCATAAAAAATGTGTACCTCCAAAAGTGTCTAACTTTTGGGGTACACATCATTAACGCCCGGTCTTTTTTTTGTTTTTAATTTTTAAAAGTTTGATTTACAAACAACTTTTTTAAAATTTGCAAGTTGTAGTTCATTGGGTCAATACATAGCGGTGTTGTTCTTTATTCCACTAAAAAAAGAACAGTAGCTTTGTGTCAGAAATACATTTGTCGGAATATATTGTTTCTATTTCAGTACTTTTTCGAAGGACAATATCTTTAGTGAACGAAAGGTGTAATATATTATTTTTATCGCCAAATATTGAGATTTGCTTGTTTATATGGTATAATCTTGGTTGAAAAATGATAAAACGATTTACCAAGTGACAAACAGGTTGGTTTTGAGATTTGTCAGAGATTTTTCAAATCGCAATTTTCAACAAATTGTCGAAATGTGGCGTAATTCAAGAGAAAAAAACAAGCAAAATTGGTGTTTTTAACATCTAAAAATTAACTCAAATTAAATTTTACGGAGTTTGATCAGTATGAGTCCAAAGGTTATCATCATTGGTTGCGGTGCAAGGGGCTGCGAAACTTACGGTCGTTATTTCAAGCAAACGGGAAACGCCGAAATAGTTGCCTTGTGTGACACAAATGTCAACAAGTTAAACAGTTTCGCAAGTGAATTCGGTATAAGTAGTGACATGCTTTTTACCGATTGGAAAAAGGTATTTGAATTGGGCAAGATTGCCGATGCAGTGGTAGTCGCTAACTTCGATCAGGATCACTATCAAGTGGCAATGAAGGCAATGCAATTGGGGTACAACTTGTTGCTGGAAAAACCCATTTCTTCCAATCTGCAGGAGTGCATTGACATTCGCAATTACGCCGAAAGTCACAATCTGCTTGTAACGGTGTGCCACGTGATGAGATACACATCTTACTACCGTTACTTAAAGAAATTGATTGCTGATGGTGAAGTTGGTGAGCTGATGGGCATTGAACAGACCGAAGATGTTGGTTACTGGCACATGGCGCACGCATTCGTTCGTGGAAATTTCAGAAACAGCAACACAACAAGTCCTATGATATTGCAAAAGTGTTGTCACGACATGGATTTGCTGGTGTATCTGACGGAACGCACGCCCAAGAAGATATCTTCAATGGGAAGTTTGCGTTACTTCAAGTCGGACAATGCTCCTAAGGGTGCCACTGATAGATGTGTTGATTGTCCGTTGTCCGATTGCCCGTTCAATGCAGTCAATTTCTACATAGGAAATTACAGAGAATTGGTGAGAAAGGGATTGCCTACAAACGTCTGGCCATACGCACAACTGACAGTAGAGCCAACGGAAGAAAGGTTGATGGAGGCATTGAGAAACGGTCCGTGGGGCAGATGCGTGTTCCACTCCGACAACAACGTTGTAGATCATCAATTTTCGTTGATAACATTTGACAATGGTCTGGTGGGTACGCTCACAATGATAGGATTTTCCGCTGATGGTGGAAGGCAAACTCACGTTTACGGTACTAAAGGTGAAATTTATCTGGACGAACAAAGTCAGACCATTACAATCCGACCATTTAACAAACCCAAGCGTGTGGTACATTTTACCGAACTGGCGACGGATTTTTCCGGACATGGCGGCGGCGACAAGATAATGCTGGATGAATTTTGTCAGAGTTTGGCAACGGGACGCAAGACTGTAAACAGCGACATTGTCAAGTCGGTAGACAGTCATATAATGTGCTTCGCAGCAGAGGAATCAAGACTTAACCAAGGTCAGTTGATAGATTGCAATGAATTTATAAGAAGTAGAAATATTATGGAGGAAAATTAAAATGACGAAAAAAATCGCACTTCTTCTCACGTTTATAATGGTGATAACATGTTGCATCACTGTACTTGCGGCATGTAATCCTGACGGTGGACGTGACATCCCCGGTTGGGAAGACGGCAAGACAAACATTGTTTACTACACATGGGGCAGCGAAAACGAAATAAAGATGTTGCAACAGGTCATTGACGCTTTCGAAGCTGAAAATTCCGACATTCACGTGATAATCAGCAACGCAGGAAACGATTACTACGGCGACCTTGACTTGCAACTTAGCGGAAGAAATTCACCCGACATTGTCAACATGAAGCCCGGTAACATCGGCAGTTACCTTGAATCAGGCGCAATCATTTCGTTGCAGGACTACATCGACAACAGTTCTGTAATTACAGACGACATGATCTGGGAATTTAACGACAGATACAAGTACAATCCCGAAACGGAGATTGCAGGTGAAAGCACATCCGACATCTATTCGTTGATTAAGGATTTCTCTTGTGACTTTGTAATGAACTACAACAAAAATCTTGTTACAAGTGACATGAAGACATCACCGGTTTATACATATCCAAAGGATGAACAAGGATTTCCCAGCATGGAAACTCCAATGACATGGAGTCAGTACATGCAATTTGCAACAGCAATGCACACAGGAAGCACCTACGGTGCAGCTCTGGACAACGAACCTTACCAACAACTTCTTGAATGGATTCAGCAGGGTGGCGGTTCGCTGTGGTCGGCAGATCACAAGTCTGTTGTTGACATCAAAAACACCCCTGCAGTTCGTCAGGCATTCGAATACTACCGCATGTTGCGTGACCAGGCAATTGACAGTCCTGCATTTGAAACAAATTCCTGCGAATTGTCCGATGTAATCACATCCAAGATGCTCACAGCTACTAATTCTCCACAAGTAGGACCCGGACAGTTGAAACAACTCCAGGCTGCAACAATCTTCTACGGCAGATGGGCTTACACGGCTTACGAAATGGATACAGACAAGTGCGACACAGGATTTGCTCCACCTCCTGTACCCAACAATCTCACAGTAACCGATGACACTAAATACGCCGGCATTACCGCAATGGTAGGGTTGTCCATTTCTAAAAAGAGTGCTAATCCCGATGCGGCATGGAAGTTTATCGAATACTATTTCACTGAAGGACAGAAGATGCTTGCAGAGTTGGGATTCAACATTCCCGGAAACAAGCAGATTGCTTCAAACGAATTTTTGAACGGTGAAAACCTTACAGACAAACAAAAAGAAGTAAACAAACTTTTCTACGATCTTGCTTTGGAACACGGATTTGTAATTGAATTCAACAAGTATCTGTCACAGAGTTCGGTAGAAGAAGTTCTTGCATCCAATCTTACAAGTTACTTCGCTAAAAGTGTCAAGGGCAAGTTCAACATGGCTGACTGGGAGGCTTGCCTTGACAACATCACAGAAGGCTTGCAGGCTAAACTGGACAGAGTAACAAGATAGTCATGAAAAATATACTATTTGACACAGATTTGGGTACAGACAGCGACGATATCGGGGCTTTGTCTATACTGTGTAATTTACACAAACAACACAAAATAAATCTTTTAGCCGTTACAAGTTGTGCATCCACAAATGAGCCGGTGCAGGCAATCAGAGCAATTGCATCCTGCTACGACGTGGATGTGCCTGTAGGAAAGAGCTACGTTGCTTACGCCGATGACGACAATCATGGCGCTTACGCAAGAGAAATTGCCAGACAGTATCCGCAATTCAAGCAAGCCAATGTCGCAGATGCGGTAAGGGTATTGCGTCAGGCGTTGCTGAACGGTGACGTTACTTTTGTTACAGTCGGACCACTCAACAACATTGCTCACTTGTTGAGTAGTGGCGCCGATGACATTTCCCCCCTTTCGGGAGTGGAACTTTTCAGACAAGGCGTCAAGGAAATGTATGTAATGGCAGGTACATTCAGCAACAATTGGGCTGAGTGGAACATTGCCGAAGATGTTGAGTCAATGAGATTTGTCAGCGACAACGTAACATGTCCGATGACCTTCATACCCTTTGAGTTGGGTATCAAGGTCAAGACCGGGGCTAACTTCTTGAACGGAGCGGACAGTCCCATGAAACTTGGGTACTATACCCACAACAAGGGGCCTAGGGAAAGTTGGGATCCCATTACTTCCTACTGTGCCACAGTTGAGTGTTTGCCTACATCACCTTGGGGGCGAATAACAGTTGACGAACAAGGAATTACCAAATTTGTTGCCGGTGAAGGTAACAGAAGATATGTTCTGGATACTATTGACGTCGATGACGTCACTCAAAAACTTGAAGAATTGATGGTGATATAATGAAGTCTTTACGAAAAGTTTATAAAAGAAAAGGTTCTAAAGTAGCAAGAAGAGAGGAACGTAGTTTTTACGCATTCATTTCCCCTTGGTTGGTGGGTCTTTTGTTGTTTACATTGATACCTTTGGGTTGCTCTATAGTATTTGCGTTTTTTGACTTTACCACGCAAGACCTTGCAATGGGAAACCAGTTGGAATTTGTAGGGTTTAAAAACTTCGAAGACATTCTGACCGGTAAGGACAGTTACTTCTTTGAAACGGTCGGCAACACCTTTGTGTACGCAATTGTGCGTGTAATCGTGGGGTTGATTATCAGTTTTATATTTGCAGTGTTGTTGAATCGCAATCTGAAACTAAAGAGATTGTACCGTATATTGATATACATACCTGCAATTATTCCATTGGTAGGCAGCGCCCTTGTTTGGAAGGGCTTGTTTGACGAACGCTTTTCCTTCTTTAACTTTTTGTTGAATTATCTTGGATTCGCTCCTGTCAATTGGACGGGCGACGGCGCAATGGGTTCGGTGTTGCTGATGAGTATCTGGTGCGGAATCGGTCCGACAATGATCATCATTTTAGCAGCGCTGCAAAATGTTCCCACCGAATTGATGGAAGCAGCGGACATTGACGGCGCAAATGTTTTCCAGAAGTACAGGGCAATTGTAATTCCGATGATATCTCCCACCATATTGTACATATTGGTTACAGGGTTTATCGGATGTCTGCAAGCGTATGCCGAATTCGACCTTGTTACAGGCGGCGGTCCGGGACATCAGACAACAACCATGGCAATGTTTGTCATCAACGCCATGAACGACAGCACTTACGGATTGGGTTACGCATGTGCTGCAGCATGGCTTATATTCATCATCGTAATGGCGTTTACTCTGTTGTTCTTTAAACTCACCCAAGGAAAAGTCTACTACGCTGAAGGGGGAGACAACTGATGAAAACTACATTGCGTTTAAGACATTCATTCAATCAGCGTAAAAGAAAGGAAAAGATTGCCAATGCAGTTATATCCACGCTGATGGCAATCATTTGTTTGATACTCATCATACCGTTTTTGTGGATGGTTGTTTCTTCTTTCCAGCCCGATGGCGAAAGTCTGTTTTCCGATCCGCCGAAGTTTCCTTCTCCGTGGAGATGGGAAAACTACGTTGACATCTTCACCAACTGGGGTGAGATGAATTTGTTGAAAATGCTTGGCAACACAATGGTTGTAGTATTTTCCACAATGGCAATTTCGCTGGTGTCATCCGTTCTTGTAGCGTATGGCTTTGCAAGATTCAGGGCACGTGGCAAGAAATTGATGTTCGGTATTATGTTGGGCACAATGATGTTGCCCTGGATTGTAACATTGATGCCCTCTTACATACTGTTCACCAAGTTGCAATGGACGGGAACGTACCTGCCTCTCATTGTTCCTGCAATCGGCGGCGGTGCATTTAATGTATTTCTGTTGAGACAGTATCTGATGGGTATTCCCAAAACAATCGACGAAGCAGGTATCATTGATGGTTGTAGTCGATTCGGTGTCTTGTGGCGCTTGTTGTTGCCGCAATGCAAACCGGTATTGGCAACCTTGGTAATATTCAGTTTCAATGGCTTGTGGTGTGACTACGTTGGTCCCAGCATTTACCTTATGGGCAACAGCGACAAGTACACACTGTCTGTCGGATTGTCAATACTTGCTAACCAGGCTGACTACGGCGTAATTCCGTGGCACCTGATCATGGCGGCGTGCGTTGTATTCGCATTGCCTATGGTATTGGTATTGTTTTTTGCACAAGACGCATTTGTTCGTGGCATTGTAACAAGTGGTCTTAAAGACTAGGGTTGTAAATTTTAATTTGTCTCTGTTTCGGCTAGGATACGCCGATCAAATAAAATTTAATAAAGGAGAGGGTTATGAGAAAATTACTGATTACATTTCTTGTACTAGTAATGGCAATTGCTTGCTTTACATCAGTACTGACTGCAAGTGCGGGCACAGACATTGCCGTAAGTGATACGGAAAACAATCGTGGATATTTCAAGGTCGATGGGAACACGGCATTGAAATCTCTTGACTTCGAAGACGGTATTGTGGGCGTGGATTCCAGATACGGAACATTGTCTCACGAAACCGCAG
The DNA here is from genome assembly GCA_018715495.1 of Candidatus Limihabitans stercoravium. Taxonomy (GTDB): domain Bacteria; phylum Bacillota; class Clostridia; order Christensenellales; family CAG-314; genus Limihabitans; species Limihabitans stercoravium. The sequence continues at coordinate 6,370 of DVLO01000033.1, forward strand.
CGCCTATCGGCAGTTCGGGTTCTTTAAAATCAGTTGCAGGTGATGCCGGCTACGCAATGGAGTCATTGAAATTTGACGGAACATCTGTTGGACAGGCAGAGGGTACCTACTACATCCAATTTGACTTCGTTGCAACAAATGTCAGGGCTGTATTCGTTCAGTTAGAAAGACAACATCAAGTAAGAGTTACAGAAGTTGGTTTTTCTTTAGAAAACAGTCAGCCTGAAGTAGTGCCCGGCGGAACAAGTTTAGGCGGTTGGGGTGACGCTAATACATACAAGAACGCCAATATTGTTGCTCTTGATAACGGCGTTTACCGTTGCTATTTTGAGTACGATGTCGCTGCAGGTCTTGAATGGGAGGCAAATGCTCCTTACATTGTATTTGCACAAAACGCAACAGTAGCAGGCGATAACAGTCTGGTGCTGGACAACATTGAGTTCGGCAAGGTGGGAAAGGATTCCTACTACAACATTGACTGGGATGTGGATTACGGCACAGTTGCCGATGATATCTGGGGTTCTCAGCCAGTGTGGGCAAACAGCGGTTCAGTTGTTCCCAATTACTTTGGCGACAAGCCGGCATTAAAGATTGTTTCTCCTGCAGGAACTAACAATGGTGTAATCGGTGGATTTGACAACCAGGCAGTCAATCTTGAAGGAAAGAAACTGGTAAAGGTTGCAGCCAGAACCTATTTCCAATTCGACATCGATGTCACCAATTGTTCAATGGTAAACATCTGGTCGTCAGGTTTGTACACATCAGTTCAGTTCAACGGCAGTTCTTGGAGAACGGAAGGGGCTGTAGAAAACTTCAAGGCTGAAGCACTGGAAAAAGGTTACCGTTTGTCCTACTTTATCGATCTGACAAACAACCGTGACCTTGAACTGAATCTCAACACTACAAGTGATGGCGAAGGTACTGTTTACATCGGAAATCTTGTTGTTGCTCACCAAGACGATGTGTGCGCACCTTGGACGGCAGATTCTTCCTACTCTTCGGTAAACACTCAGGATGTTGTGGTAGATGTAGATTTAAAGGGCAAGGATCTTGTGTCGTTGACGATGGATTCAACAGTTGTTGAAGCGGATAAATACAGTTACGCTGACGGAAAACTGACACTCAACAAGTCTTTGTTTGACACAAAACTTGATTCCTACGTATTCGAATTGCAAACATCAGGCGGAAGCAGTACATTTGCAGTGAACAGGATGGACGACAGCAAAGACATTACTGCAAGCGTTGTAGAGGGTCAGGATTTTACAAAATACTTTGACGGAACAACAACGGTACACAAGGCTGTACAACTTCAGTTGAATGGCGTTGAGAGTGGTGACGAAGTAACAGTATCTGCAACAGCTCAATACGCAAGCGCTGAAGTAGGTGATGAAGTGGTGGTAAACATCACAGACATTGTGCTTAGCGGTAAGGATGCCTACAAGTACAATCTCACTACAACCAAACTTACCGCAACAGGCAAGATTCTGGCGCTTGTAAAGATAAATCTTGTGTACAACGGACAAGACATCTTTAAAATTTACGACGGAACAACAAATGTCAATGAGCAGATAAAGTTGGACGTACTTGATGAAAACAATCAACCCATTGCCGAACTTGGCGACGTAACAATCAGTTTCGACGCAGCATTCGACAGCGCAATGGGTGGCGACAGAGTAGTCACATTGACAGACTTCACTTTGGGCGGTTCGGATGCTCACAAATACGAAATATTGACACAGCAGATTGAAATTCCTGCATGGATTACAGTAATTGAAGATGTCGATGTTTCCGACAACAAGGGCTACTACACTTACAGCGACAAAGCACTGGTAAAGATTGACTTTGAAGATTACGAAGTCGGTGCTGTAGGAGGATCAGAAGTTTCAGGATTGTACACACAACTTGCGCCCGAAATTGTAATGGACGGCGACAATAAGGTTTATAAAGTTGAAAAGAACTGTGAACAGTGGGCAACGGAATTGTTCTCTACCAACACAACGGGCGGCTATCGTACACCGGGTGTCTACGCAGTGGATTTCCGAATTAAACCGGTAAATTCTTCATTGATTACTGCAATCGTGCGCAACAGTTACGCTAATGACACTTCCGGCATATTGGCAGACTTCCGTTGGATTGTAACAAATGACGCTAACGGTATTGCCGTATCGGTAGAAAAGGAAATCGGCGGTTGGACAGGTGCTGACCAGAAGTATTTCAACGGCAGTGCAGAAGTAGATCCTGCAACCGGTTGGATTACCTGCCATTTCGAATTCGAACTTTCCGCTGATGTTCAGTTCCAGGATCAATACATGCCAAACATCACATTTATGTGTGGTGACAACAGCGACTTGTCAACCTACTACTTCGATGACTTTGTTTACAGTTTCGAAAGCACTCCTGACAAGTACATGACAATTGACACCAAGTACGACATGGACAACATCCAAGGTAATGTGTGGGAGGAAACACCCTTCTGGTTGCAGACAGGAACACTTGAAGCTAAAGACGGTGCAATCTTCTACACAGTGGGTGCAAACTTCGGTAACAGAGAATACGGAGATCCTATCGGCGGAATCAGAAACCGTGTTACCGACGCTGACAAGTTCCTTAAGGGCAGTGGTCTCCACTTTATTCAGTTTGACATTGACACAACATGTACCTGGGCTAAACTTTACAGTGCTGCCAGCGAAGACGGCAAGGTATTCAACTACTTCGCAATCACAGTTACCAACGATGAAGGATATCTTGTTCTGACATCGGAAGGAAACATTCAGAAGTTGAGCGTGGAAAGATTGGACAACGACATGTTGCGTGTATCTTTCTACCTTGACATGACAGGTTACGACATCGACGGAACAGACCTCAGAATCAACGCTCTAACAGGCGCTGAAGGCGGATATGTCAAGTTCGACAACGTTTCGGTTTGCTACGAAGACTATTCGCCAATGGCACAGGACGGAACCTACAACTTTATCAACACCGAAGATGTTGCAGTAAGTGTGGATCTGAAGGGCGCACGTCTTGAACAGGTATTGCTGGATGGCGTTGTGCTGAATACACAAGACTACACATTCAGCAATGGTATTCTGACACTGTCTAAAGCATTGTTTGCCAATGACACATTGCAGACTCCGACCAGAAAGTTGCAGGTTGTAAGTCACATGGGTACAACAGAAGTTGACCTGTCCATTGTTGACAACCGTGAAGAAGTAACGGTTAGTTACGACGGTCCTGCTATCAGCAAGGAATACGACGGAACAACAGATGTTGCCGATCTTATCCTGAGTCTTCAGGGCGTTGCAAGCGGTGACGATGTAACAGTTACTTTCGACAAGGTTTACTCATCGAAGAACGCAGGACAAGTAACAATCGAAATCACCAACATTGTTCTTTCCGGTGCTGACGCCGGCAAGTACAAACTGGCAAACACAACATTGACAATCAATGCGACAATCACCAAGAAAGCCCTGACGGTAAGCGGTACAACTGTTGCCGACAAGACCTACGACGGCACGACAAATGCAACTGCTACAGCAGGAACATTAAACGGATTGATTGAAGGCGATCAGGTCACATTGGGTATCTTGAGTGCATTGTTCAACAGCAAGGATGTTGCAACGGCTAACAAGGTAACAGTAACTTACACACTTGAAGGTGCAGATAGTGCTAATTACACTGTAACAGCAACGGAAGAATTTGCTAAGACAATTTCTAAAAAGCAAATCACGGTTGTTGCCGACGCACTCAGCAAGATTGCTTCGGAAGAAGACCCTGCGTTGACATACAGCGTAACAGGTCTGATTGAAGGCGACAGTCTGCAAGGACAGCTTGAACGTGAAGCAGGCGAAGAAGTTGGCGAATACGCAATTTCTATTGGCTCACTTGCTAACGACAACTACGACATCAAGTTTACAAGCGCTAAATTTACAATTGAAAAACAACCTGTAAATGTTGGTCTGATTGTTGGTGTTGTTGTTGCAGTCGTTGTTGTAGGTGGTGCAGCGGCAGGCTTTGTAGTGGTAAAACGCAGAAAAAGTCTGACAAAGTAAATTCAATTCACTAATTGTAGAAGTTAATTTCTACGGTTACGGCAAGTTGTACATGCAACTGCGGTAATGAAACTGATTTAACTCAATATCTGCTACGCCCGTCTTACGGGCGTGGCAGACAATGTAACACTGTATTGTGAGGTTTATATGAGAAGAAATTCAATATTTGCAATGTTGCTGATGGTCGTGATTATTTGCTCACTGGTTGTGGTGACCCCGTTGGCAACGGCTCTTGCAGAAAGTACCGATGAATATATACCCCAACTTGCGGAATTTAAAAGCGACAATTTCGAATCGTACACAATCAATCAAGGTGCTGATTCCAAGGAAGTAATGGACACGGTGTGGAACAATTCCCCATTGTTGTTTGTACAGACCGGTGATTTCTACACATTGTCCGGAGAGGGGGCAATTGCAGGAAACAATTCATTGGTGTGGGATTCGCAACCTCTTGACAGCTATGGTTGGACAGGTTCCAATCTTGGCGTTGCACATTCCCGTCTTTCGGGAACAGAAGGCGGATTGCTTTTAAAGATATCTTTCAAGGTTCGTCTTGTTGGTATGAATCGTCTGGTTGTTCATGCAAGGGAAGTAAATGCTGCTTCCGGTGATGGCGTGTTGCAGAACATGGCAATTGACGGTAATTACAACGCATTGGGTATAGAAGAAGATCTTGTAATGGATGATCCCGAAACCAAGGCTACCTCCGAATATGTTCAGGAAGGTGACTACGCATTGGTGGAATTTACTTTGCGTGGATCGGATGTTTACTCTACTTATTTCTGTTTCGATTCACAGATAGACACCGATGCTTCACAGAGTTATGTCGTATTTGACGACATCAAGATCTACCGTGAAGTTAAGCCAAGTGTAGACTACATTCCCTATCGCAACTTTGTAACGGAAGGATTTGAAACATCCTTAGAGGATAGTTTGTTTAATCCCGCTAACGAAAACGGCGGCAAAAACATCAATATCAATGAAGAAAAATCCACAGTTATAAATGATGGTGCTATCAAGGACGCACAGTCGCTGGATTTGTATGCAACAAGCAGAGGTCAGGAGGTTCTTCTCAACTCCTCCACAATCAAACTTGAAGCCAACAACTACAAGTTGTATTTCCTCAACAAGTCAAGCGGCACAGCAATGTTCGGTATCAGGGTGATCAATGCAGCCAACGACGAAGTCGTTTACTCCTACACCTACAGTATCACGGAGAACAAGCGTCTTGAAGGTGCTAAAGTAACTCTGTTCGATGCGTCGCAATGCAACACCGATTCCCGTGGCGTGCGTACCTGTTTCGGTGAGTTCAAGGTATCCTCCGAAATGGATGTTTATCTGCAGATTGTGTTTAAAGTATCCAACAAGGATACAGGACATATCTTATTTGACGACATCTGCCTGTTGGAATCGTACAATTATGAAGCACCCGCAACAGAAATGCCTCCTTCGACTGCAGTAAAGATCACAGGAACTCAAGCTGCTAAATACGAAGAAATTGTAAAAAACAACACAACCGACATGGCAATGAACATTGTCGGAATCGGCGCCGGCGTAGGATGTTGTTCTGTCGTAATCGGCAGTGCGGCTTCCAAGAAAAGGAAGAAGTATCTTTCTCTCATTTTGGCAGTAATGCTTGTTGCTGTATCATTGCTTTCCGTAGCATGTCAACCTACCAACGAACAGGCTGTTCCTACAGGCTATCAGGTTGTTGCACCGGAAAGAATCAGCGGTAAACTTGACAATCCGGGTACGGGATGGGTAGTGCTTGAAGAACCAACTTACGGCGGACACATTGACATCGGTAGTTCGGGCGATTTGCCTGAAGCAAGTCTTGCGGCATTGTCTACTACATGGTTCCACATTGAAACACGTGAAGACTACTACGATTGGACAATGTGCGATCAGGCTGTAGATTACTGGACAAGTACAGGTCGCAGGGTACTGCTGCGTATTTCCACCGACAGTTGCGTGTGGCCGTACACATACAATGCAACACCTTCCTACTTGTTTGAAAAGTACAATGTAGGTTACGAATGGGTTCCCTACACAGACAGTGGTCCTGTAACGACAGCAAGAGTAACCAATCTTTCAGACCCTGTTTACCAGGAACGTCTTGACAAATTCCTCAACGCTCTTTATGAGCACTACAAGGACAACCCCATGGTTGACACCGTGGAAATCAGAGGATTCGGTATGTGGGGTGAATGGCACCATGGTTACACTTACGATTCAACCGAAGAAAGAGTTGAAACCTTGGGTCAGATCATCGATAAGTATTACAACGCATTCGATAAATCCGGCAAGACGCTTGCAGTATCTTGTAGCTGGGATCCCGACTACATCAACACAGGTGCGTACTCTGCAGGATATACTCCCGAAGAAGCGTACCAGAACTACGTTCAATGGTCGGCTTTCGACAAGGCTTGGCGTACCGAAGGCATTACATTCCGTCGTGACGGCGGTGCTAATGCGTTGAGATATGACTACGACGAACGACTGATGGCGGAGGCTTTCCGTTCAGGAAAACGTCTTCCTATCTTGGGCGAATATGCCAACAACTACTATTCAATCAATGCGCCCGGCAGTGCATATACTCTGGAAAGTGCGTTGGACGACGTATTGTACAAGATTCGTCCCAACAACATTACAACGCTTGGTTGGGTTGCGGTAGAAATGGCGTATATCATTGCGCAAGGTGATACCGATTTCATTGATCGTGGTAACACAATGATGGGTTACCGTTTGGCAGTAGACGAAGCCGTGTTCCCCGAAGCCGTTTCTGCAGGCGGAACGCTGGACATTCGTACAACATGGTCAAACAGTGCTGTTGGTATATTCCCTTACGACTACCCCGTTCAATACAAGTTGCTGGACGGTAACGGCAAGGAAGTTTACACTTACACCGACAACAATTTCGATGCACGTACATTTGTACAAGGCGAAATCAACAACGTTTACAGTCAGTTTGAAATTCCCAAAAACCTGGCAACAGGAAAGTATTCGCTTGCAGTTTGTATCCCCAATGTGAACAAGGGCGAAACAGAGCATGATTTCATTGCTTTGGGAATGGCCGGCGAAACGTCAACCAACAGCCGAATCTACAAGTTGGGCGACATCGAAGTAAAGAGTAACGCTAAAACTCCTCAGAAGTTTGTTACACAAACAACCTGGGACAAGATTTCACAAGTCAAGTTGGATGCTAATTCAACATACGAAGTAACTTTCAGATATCAGCCTCACTTCGACATGGCTAACTTCTTCTTCGGCAACAACGACGGTTACCATTTCTACACCGAAAGTTCCGCAGGAAAGAGCAACCATTACATGTGGCAAGACATTTCAGGTGAAGTGGGACAAAAGACAGTGACCATTCACACAGGTGATGAGAAAGACACCAGAATTTGTATCGAATCCATCAACTTCGATGCAATTGGAGTAGATGAAGTATGGATTGAAAAGAAGAGCGGCTACTTTACCGACTTTACAGGCTACGATTACAACGACACTTCTACATTGGTAATGCCAATGCGTATGGGAACGGCAAGCGTAGCGCAGGACGGTATCGACGGTGACAGCCTTGTTGTCAATTCGTCAAACAGCAAGGAAAAGCACTTGCTTGCTAAAACGGACTACAACAACGTTCCTCTCAAGAAGGGTATGCGTTACACGGTAACATTTGATTTCCGTGCCGAAGCCGATGTTGCAGATGGCGGTTACTACTTCCTTGCTCTGGGCAATGGTGACAGCTTTGACGCATCATTGCAAGAGAACATGACTGTAATTGGCGAATGGTACGAAAGAGCGGACAACTGGGATACAAGAAAGACCTTCTCATTTATCTGCACGGAAGACAATCAGGCAATAATATTCGGTATCAACATGCCGGGAAGTTACCTGGTAGACAACCTGACAATCAATGCTACACAGGTTTCACAGATAAATCAAGGACAAGATCTTGGATTTGAACGTAACGAAATTCCCGTTTACGACGACATCGGTCTTGGCAATGTGGAAACATTCGACAAGGGCACATTCCAGGCAAGCGGTTTCAACTGGGGACAATTTGCTTACGGTCGCATGACCTTTGACCCCAATGAACTTGTTGGCGTTACTGAAGGTTCGGCGTCCTACATGAACAAGGAAGTAGGCACACAAAGTCATGCGTCACTGCTTGGTCGTGTTGAAGTGGAAGCATACAATCCCGAAATTGACAACGTTTGGTTTGAATTTGCAAGGACTAAGTTGGAATACTACAACTTCAAGCCCAATGCGTACTACACGGTAGAATTCGACTTCCGTATTCTCAAACAGTTTGAAAGCGGTTACGTGTTCTGTTTCTTCCGTGATGACACATTGCCCGACAGATTCGACCACGTTGTACAGGCTCCCGTGGGCGGCGTTCAGGAAGACGTTTATTTGACTCACGACAACAGCAACGGTACATTGGTAACACGAAATACTTACCAGGATTACCACTTCAAGCAAACATTCCAGATGGGCGATTTCGCCAACTACCAGTTCATGATTTGCATGTACGGTATGTGGGAAATTGCAGTGGACAACATCTACATTTACGAAGTGAGTGCACCTATCAACTAACAAGACAGACAATTGGTTGCTTGGCAGACTTTACACAGTACTGTCTGCCAACGCAACGATTGACGGTAAAAAGAAGGGTTTTTATGAGTAAAGTACATATTTTAGGAAGCATCAATTTCGACCTTGTAATACATGCGGACTGCATGCCGTCACAGGGAGAAACAGTCAGCGGACATGGGTTTTTGAGCAACAGTGGTGGCAAGGGTGCTAATCAGGCCACAGCCGTTGCCAAACTGGGAGGAGACGCCAGACTTATTGGTGCTATAGGCAAGGATTTCTTTGGCGAACAAAGTTTAAACTTGTTAAAGGAAGTTGGAGTAGATTGTCTGGGTGTAGAACAGGTTGATGTAAACACCGGTACAGCCGTTATATTCATCAGCAATGGAGACAATCGGATAATCATTGACCATGGTGCAAATTTCGCCATTGAGCCCAACAGAGTAAAGCAGATTTTGAAACAAAACGTACAACAGGGCGACGTGTTTGTGACGCAGATGGAAGTTCCCGTCGATTGTATTGAGCAATCGTTACAATTGGCTAAACAACAAGGGGCAATTACAGTGTTGAATCCTGCGCCCGCTAAAGATGTTACCGACACAATGCTGAAATACTGTGACGTTGTGATACCCAACGAATCGGAGGCGGAGTTGATTTGCGGACTTCCTGCCGAAGGATTGGAAAATCTGAAGGCAATTGATAGGTATTTTCAGTCTAAGGGCGTAAAGAATGTTATCGTGACGTTGGGCGCTAAAGGATGCTACTTCAACGGCGCAATTTACCCAATCCCCCGCAAGGTGGATGTGGTGGATACAACTGCCGCAGGTGACACATTCGTCGGTGCATTGTGCACCAGACTTGCGCAAGGCAAGACAATTGAAGAATCGTTGACATTTTGCCAGACGGCAAGCGCTATTACCATTACAAGAAATGGCGCACAGATAGCTATACCTTGGTTGGAGGAAATTGAGAAAAGTGCTTAAAACAGATGGATTTACAAACAGGCGACAAGTTTTTGCGTATTTCGTACGCAGGTGGGACAGAATGTTGACAATCAGCCTGTGGCAGTTGTTGTTTTCTGTTGCTTTTGTTGCGCTATTGTACGTATCTTCTGTTGCAGAAGCAGGTCTAACCGGCAATTATACCGGTGCGGAGTACGCTGCAAGAGTCATTCAGTTGCGTACTACCACATCTCTGTTGTCTTTTGTTGCCTTTTATCCCATGATGCTGGGCTTCAGCGGAGCATTCTATCTCACAAGAAAGATGGTGTGGCTGGAGGGCTCAAGTCTGACAATTGACTTCTTTAAAGGGGTAAAGTCTTCATTCGTCAACAGTATATTTCCTTCCATTGTTTGTGGCGTAGCGTACATGTTTACAACAATGGCGGACTTGTTTGTTCAGGCGTATTTTGGTTCAAATATTTTTGCGTATCTGGTCGTTGCGTTGATTGTGACATTTCTGTTGTCAATTGCTATGTTCGATTTAGCGCAAAACAGCATTTATATTACAACTTTTTCACAACGATTTAAAAACAGTTTTATTTTGGCTGCGGTGAGATTTCCGCAATGTTTCTTGGTTATCATGGCGTCGGTGCTACCGTTTGTGTTTGTTCTGTACCTTCCTGTATTGGGACTGGTGATTGCATTTACCGTCATGGGTCTGTATTGGTTTGCAGGTACAGTTCTACTACAAACACTGTTTTGTCATCACGTCTTTGACAAGTTCATCAATGCCGCCGATTATCCACAGTTGGTCAACAAGGGATTGACAAAGGGGGAGTAGAATGGTTGTTACATTAAAAGATATTGCTAAAATGTGCGGAGTGTCGGCTACAACCGCATCCCTTGTTTTAAACGACAAACCTGTAAGAGTATCAGCTGAGAAAAAACAAATGATTCAGGAAGTTGCTAAATCGCACAGTTACAAGCCCAATTCGCTAGCTGTGGGATTGGTCACCAAGCGTACCAAGACAATAGGATTACTTGTGCCCGATATATCCAACATGTTTTTCTCTCAGATGGCTAAAAAACTGGAAAGTAATTTCTCTCAACTGGGATACAGTTTGTTTCTCTGTAACACCGACGACAACAACAATCTGCAAGACAAGTACATAAAGTTGCTGTATCAGCGTGGTGTGGACGCCATTGTAATCTGCGTTGCCAACGACCAATCAAGTGACGACAATTCACTAAAAGACCTCAAGGATATGAACATTCCCATCGTAGCCTTCGACAGGTATTCGCCTGAATTGAATTGTCCTTTGGTAATTGGTGACAACACAGGAAGTTCGTGTGTTGTGGTAAATCGGCTAATCAAGCTGGGTCACACCCGAATAGCTTGCATAACAGGACCGGTCACGAAGGCCTATTCCAGCCGTCTGGAAGGTTACAAACAAGCTTTGGCGCAAAATAACATTGCTTACGACGAAGAAATTGTATTGCAGGGCGATTACCGTTTCGAAAGCGGATACGCATGCGCTAAGAAACTGCTTGAGAAGAATCCCACAGCAATATTCGTTTGCAACGACATGATGGCTTACGGTGCGTATAAAGCCATTGAGGAAGCAGGATTGCGCATACCGCAAGACATTTCCGTTGTGGGATTTGATGATCTGATGTTTTCCACAATGCTGTCTGTACCGCTTACAACAGTAAGACAGGACATTGACGGTATGTGTGACAAGATTACTGAAATTACTTACGATATGATAAACGGCAAACAACATCAAGGTGTGTCGATATTTTCATCAACAGTCAATTACCGTGACAGTATAGGTAAAGCGAAATAATCTACAATAAAAGGTTGATATGAAAAAAAACAAAAAGATTTGCGGTGCCAGCGAAAGTACGCCGTCACGTTCGGAGTATTTTTCCTGGATAAACAACACCAACGAAGGTTCTACGGAACAACACACATTAATTAATCTTGATTTCTTCCAATATCTCAAGGACACCTACGGCATGCAGCTTGACATTTACGCGTGGGATGCAGGTAATCTTGACGGGGCAGGCGGAACTTACCAGGGAATTGACAGTGCCAAAATCAAGGCACAGTACCCCAACGGATACGCTCCCGTTGTGAAGAAAGCCGCTGAAATGGGTACAAGAATGGGTATCTGGGGTGGAGCCGACGGATACGGCGATACCGAAGAATCCATTGAAAAAAGGCGTGAAATGCTTGTCGGTTTGTGCAGGGATTACAACTGGGCATTGTTTAAGTTCGACACGGTTTGCGGCGCTTTGAGAGAGGACAAGCGCAAGGAATTTGCTAAGACCATGCGTTTGTGTCGTCAATATACTCCCGATCTGATACTTTTGAATCACCGAAACGATCTGGGTGAAGAGGAAAAGTACGCTACGACATTCCTGTGGGAAGGACAGGAAACCTACACAGACGTACATGAGTACAACAAGATTACAGCTCCTCACAACAGAGCATATGCATTTTTCAGGGGACACACTCCTGAGTTGAAGCGTTTGACGGAAGATCACGGTGTTTGTTTATCTTCTTCGTTGGATTTCTTCGAAGATGATCTGATTTATCAGGCATTTAATCGCTGTCTGATACTTGCTCCCGAAATATACGGAAATCCCTGGTTGTTGAGAGATGACGAATTTGCTAAATTGGCACGCATTTTCAATCTTCACCGCAGGTACAGGGATATATTGGTTAAAGGTTTTGCATTGGATGAAAGTTACGGTAACAATGCCGTGGTGAGGGGAAACGGCAAGACCAGATTTATTGCAACGGGCAATGCCAATTGGAACGACAAGACCATCAGCGTCAGGTTGGGAAAGGAAATTGGTTTGAACAAGTGCAAGAAAGTTGTTGTCAGGATGCATTTTCCACACGAACAATTTCTGGGATGCTTTGACTACAACGAACGGGTAGACATTGTATTGCCTGCATTCAGGGCATGTTTGATTGAAGTGTGTTCTCAGGAAGTCTGTCAGCCCGTTCTTACCAATTGCAAGTACGAAACAATTACGACGGTAAACGGAACGACCGTCCGATTGTTGTCTGTTTGGGGAACAGTGGGAATCATGACAAGAGATGGCGAAGTGAGCAGCAGTCAGTTTGCCGACATAAAGCCCTTTGACCAATCCATGCAGTCACCTGTTAAACTGACAACGCTGTCAATGCAGCAGGTAAGCGACGACGCTGAGAAATTGTACGAATTTGCATGCTTTTCGGCGGACAACGACAGTCTGGAATATCGTTGCTTAAAGCGTTCGGGCGAAACATCCATTCCACAGGTTAAAAGGGCAAGAGAAATGTTCTTCAATCAGCCTTCCTACAAACTGCGTGGACTGGAAACAAGCATACCTTTTGACGGCGACGACAACACAGTGTTTGACACCAAGTCCAGACTGTTTGAAATCTACCACGGCAAGGGTTACCGCTGCAGAGGTGGTTGTCTGCGTGTGGATTTCGGTGATGTTCTGGATATCGACAAGGTGGAAATTGAATTCTTTGACGGAATGTGTAATCCGCCGCATGTATTTGCACCACAGGTAGTCAATGACAACCTTGAAACGTCACGTGATTTGCTTCAATGGACTAAGGCTCCGTTGACTGCCGATGAAAAAATGTGCAATTACAGCCTGGATTACTTCGACTACTATGTGGACAGTCCTACGGTAAACCATGGTGTTCGTCGTAAGGCTGTTTATAAGGTGGAAGAACCTGCCAGATATTTCCGTCTGCCTGAACAAATGGACAGAATCTTTACCATCAAGGCATTTAAAGAAAGTAAAGAAGTGCGTTTGAACAATCCTCATTTAACAAATCTGTTTGCCCCGTATTACAACAGTAAGACATCTTCCATGTCAAGTGCAACAGTTGTCTTGCCCGACAAACTGCCGCAGTTTCCATACATTGCGGTGGCAGTCGAAGGCGTGGTGGGTAACGAAGGCGTAACTTGCGTAGCAAGAGTTGACGGTAAACTTGTAGCCTTTCCGCAACGTGCACCTGCTTACCCTGTAAATGCGTACGAATGTTACGTTTATCCCACTGATGGGTACTATACTTTTTATCTTCCGATGGATCAATCCTGGGCAGGCAAGAGGGTGGAAGTAATTTGTTCTTTCGTAGGCAATGCCGTGCCGACAGATGTGTACCTGTGCGACGGAAACGGAAACAGGGAAGGTAAAGTTGTGAAATTGACCGATGCACAGTAGTGCGGCGCAGAAACATTTACAAGCAATTAAATCAGTCAGAATATAAGATTTAAACATTGAAAAAGACAACCAGATAAATAGTGGGCAAAATGAAAATCGATTCGAAAATTAAACAACGTTACCTGGATTTTTGGGAAAGAAAACCAACCGATCGTGCATGTTTGTACATTACAAGTTGGGATGGAACGCCATTCCCCGCACCTGTTTCACTTGAACAGAAGTGGGAAGACACCGATTATCGTGAAAAATTTGCTGCGCATTGCAGTCAACACACCAAGTACTACGCTGAGGCATTCCCAACAATATTCACCAACTTCGGCCCCGGTTCTTTGGCAGCATGTATAGGCGGTGACTACAGACTGGAAGAACACACCGTTTGGTTTGAAAGCAATCCTCCCTTTATTACCGATTGGGACAACAGACCGTCATTGACACTTGACAGAAACAGCAAGATGTACAGGATGACTGAAGAATTGATCGGCAAGATGCTTACACACAAGGATGAATTTTTCACATCGTTGTGCGATATCGGCGGAACTTTCGACATAATTGCCGCTTTGCGTGGCACTGAAAATTTGCTTTACGACATGTATGATTACCCGGATGAAGTCAAGGCTTTCAGAGATGAACTTGCGCCCATCTGGAAACAGTACTTCCTGGAACAGGCGGCTAAAACCATGAACGCACAGGGCGGTGTGACAAGTTGGATGTCCATCTGGTCAGACAAGACATACTATCCATTGCAATGCGATTACAGTGCAATGTTGTCGCCTGCAATGTTTAAGGAATTCATACTTCCTGACCTCAAGGAACAGACGGAATACATGGACAGGTCAATCTACCACCTGGACGGTATGGGTGAAATACCTCACCTGGACATGCTGCTCAGTTTACCCCGATTGAATGCTATTCAATGGACGTCCGGGGCAGGTAAACCGCCGATAACCGATCCATGCTGGTTTGACATGTATCGCAAGATTCAGGACGCCGGCAAGGGTATTGTGCTGTTGGACGTAGCGCCTGAAGGTCTGGAAGAACTGTTTAAAAACGTCAGTCAGAAGGGCATGTATGTTTCAACCTACGTAAGCGATGAAAAACAGGCAAACGAATTGATTGAAATGGCAACAAAACTCAATTTTTAACACACGTGGTGTAGTTTGTTAAAATAGGTTGTTGTCGCTGATGTATTTCGGATTTTTAGTTTGAAATTGTGTGCGCATTGCCCTTGTTGAACAATGTACACAAGCAATTAAATAAGAAGTAAGTAGAATAGCCCTGCATATCACAATGGATATGCAGGGCTTTTAATTTTGGGTGAATTATACTATTAAGTGCAACAGGTGAGGAAGAAAAAAAAGGAGTTCATACAAATCTGTGGTAAAATAGAGTTGCAAAACCAAAATTTACTACAAAGGAGATCTGTATGAACTATAAACATTTTACCATAGAAGAACGTTGTTGTCTACGAGAATACTATGTCAAAGGAAAAAGTTATAGGGAAATCGCGAGATTGCTCGGAAGAAACGTCAGCTCGGTATCCAGGGAGTTAAGACGGAATTGTACGTTTTTCAGGGATATACCGAGATACTATCCGCATACTGCGCAAAAGAAGAGTAACTTGCGCAGCAGTTACCGCCACCGCGGGATGTTCTGGAAATAAGAAGTACTGGATTACATAGACGAGAAACTGTCCCAAACATGGTCTCCCGAACAGATATCCAACACACCGTGCGGCATGAAAATGCCGTCGTTCAAGACAATCTACCGTTGGATAGACGAAAGATACTTGCGTTCTACCCTTAAAAACCTGCGAAGGAAAGGAAAAACCCGTAAACGTTTGGGCAA
>DVLO01000034.1 GCA_018715495.1 Candidatus Limihabitans stercoravium
AAGGAACGAATGAGAATCTGAACGGACTGCTCAGAGAATTCTATCCGAAAGGCAGAAATCTTTCGAGAGTCAGCCCTGCAACTCTGAAAAAGAACCTGGCGTTGATCAACGCCAGGCCCAAGAAAGTTTTAAATTACCATACACCGCAAGATTTGTTTCTTGAAAATCTCTCTAACTGTTGCACTTGATTTGACAATTCATCCATGGGGTGAATTATACTTTCAAGTGCAACACTTGAGTTTACAATTTATCAATCATTCAATTACGGCATGACATTCAAAACACCCGTGCTACGCAAATACTATGATTGACTCCAGTAAAGTAAAGAATTTGAAGTGTACTTTAAATTAAATTTATCTCTTAAGCAAAAAAGCAGGGCGCCATGTCCTGCTTTTTTCAATTACTGCAATTCAATCAGTCGTTATAGGTGGTTACGTTGTCACCCTTGTTCCACAATGTGTCAAGTGCGTAAACTTCACGTGCTTCCTTGTGGAATACATGCACAATGATGTCGCTGTAATCCACCGCAATCCATCTGCCTTCGCTGATACCTTCACTGCGCTTGGGTTCAAATCCTGCCTTGGACATTTCTTCGTCAAGATTTTCGTAGATTGCCTTTACCTGAGGTGCACTTCTACCACTGCACACCACGAAGAAATCGGCAATGTCAGTCATTCCCTGAATGTCCACTACCTTGATATCTTCTGCCTTCTTGGCGGAAAGTGCCTTGCACACTACCTGTAATTTTTCCTGTGTTGTCATATTTACTCCTTTAATTGTTTTTCGTAATAGCGTATCGCCTGCTCCGTCAGCGGACTGACACTCATGTAGCGGCTCTTTAAAATTTCGTACGCCTCAACCATTGTGTTGAAAAAAGTCTCTTTGAGCGTTGGCGCAAAAAGATGTGCCGTCGGGAAAGGACGGCTCTTTTCCGTCTTGTCGGCAACATAAACAATCATGTCAAGTTCCGTCATGTCGGGACGTGCCGTTGTGTGAAATTCTATTGCATCAAGCACCATCTTGTCTTCAATGCCGAAATCCTGTCTTGCAACCTTTGCTCCTAAAAAAGCATGTACAACCGGTTCGGGAAGGTTGTCGTCGTTAGAAAATCCGTAAATGGGATACTTGTCCTTGCCTATATACTTTGCGCAGTCATGCAATGCACACGCTAAAAACACCTGTTGCTCACTGCACTGCGTTCTTGGAAGTTCCAAGCCCTTTAACGTTACATAAAACGTGTGGCTGAATCGCTGGGGCTTGAGATATCCCTTCAACTTCGCTGTCAGTTGCTGATAATCGCTGTAGAGATTGTTGTCATTAATGTATCTTCTAACCTCCTCCGATACTCCCTTTAGCGGCATGTTGAACTGCTGTTGCAGTCGTATTTCCGTAGAAGAAACGTCATCGGCTACCACATCAAGAAATTCTATGTTGCAGTTGTACTCTTTCTGCTTTTCTGCGGCAGTTTGTTCCAACTCAATGTCCTTGCGACAAGCAACTACAAGGGTGGCAAGTTTGACAATTTCTTCGGGACAATGCCACTTGTCAAGGTCCCTCAGACTGTCACCGCCAATCACAAGATAAAGCTGTGCATCGGGATACTTGTTCCTGACATACTGCAAGGTGTTCAAGGTGTAACTCTTGCCTGCGTTGTCCATTTCGAATGTGTCCACTTCGACACAAGGGATGTCAGCGAATGCAAGTCTTGTCATGTTCAGTCGGTGAGTGGCCGACAACTGACACTTCTTGTGCGGTGGATCTCCGCAAGGAAAAATAATCAATTTGTCAACGCCCAACTGCGATACCGTCTGTCTTGCAATATTTACATGTGTCAGATGAGGCGGATTGAACGTTCCGCCGAATACTGCTACTTTCATGACTATATTGTACTATAAATTGCGTATTTTTTCAATAAATATCGTCCTGTTTTTAATAATATGTAAAAAAGTGGAAATCATTAAACCATGGCAAAGTTTTTTAATACAGTTTTACTTACATTTTTATCATTTACGGCAACACTGTGCTGGGTATACTACTGCACTAAACTGTCTGCCCTGTCTGTCACAATATCATCGCTTGTTGCAGTTGCTACAATGATTGCAGTTATTGCACACAAACCTAATAAAAAGCCCTCTAAAAACACCGACAAGTTTCGTTGGCAAATGATTCTCGACGACAGTACAAGTGCCGTTGCTGACTTTTTAAACTACAACAACTACACTGACGCCGACGTGGACGACAACAAGATTTTCGTGCAAAAAAACAACCTACGTTACTGTTTTTTTTCGCACTTTAGTGTGGCGGATACAACAGCGGACGACATTGTAGCGGCGTATAAACAGGCACATAAAAAAGCCGACAAACTGGTTGTACTTGTAAGTACAGCCAATCAGTCGGCATATAAAACCGCAAAGGCAATTTCTCAACTTCTTCCCACGACAATTGTGGACTGTAATCAGTTGTACATGCTTTTCGAACAATCCAGATGTCTGCCTGTTGGCAACATCCCCGATCCGCCCAAGGCACGCCCGACACTGACATACGCATTTAACAAGAAACGTTTTCTGCCATACGCTACGGCGTCACTGTTTATATTTGCAACAGGTTGGCTGACCTTCTTCCCCCTTTACTCATTCGTGTGGGCAAGCGTACTTGCAATACTTGCGCTGTACAGCCTGTTTAACAAACAGTTCAACAAGCCGCTGCCGTCACCTATTGACTGACAGCAACTCCAACGTTTCTTTCAATGTTGTATTGGACGGAAAGTGCAATGCCGCATACTGCAACTGCACAGGTGAAAGCCGTGCAACGACATTGAAATGTTTGTCCACAACTTCTACATTATACAAAAATCCCCCCTGCATACGGCGAAACACAGTATTCAACTCAACATCCTGACAAAACATCAGGGTGCGCACCTCCATGCCCAATGTTGCCCTTTCGTTTAATACAAAGGGCGCAATGCGTTTGTAGGATACGTTGTTTTTACCAATCAGTGAACTGAACAGAAACACCGAAAACAAACCCATACTGAACAGATTGTATCCGGCTGCAACTGAGATGACAAACACCGCAAACAGCGTCAGCGCAACCGCAACAGTAAGTTTACGTGCGTTACGGTAGCCGTTTTTGCCTGCCTTGTCCCACAGTGCAACAATCACCCTGCCACCATCCAAAGGATAGCACGGCAACATGTTTACAAAAGCCATGCTTATATTCGCCGAAAAAAAAGTTTCGGTAAAGACGTAGCTTGCCGGGAAAATCCACCACAATGCAAGACAAATTACTGCTACAATGACATTGGCGCATGGTCCCGCCAAAGCAATTGCAATGCTATCGGTAGGATTTACCTGATCAAACTTACCGTAAAGTACAGCACCAAATGCAGACAACTGCATGTTGTTGCACTTGTAGCGTCTGTTTGTAGCAACGATATAGTGCGCACATTCGTGCAACAACATCGCCAATGTGTACATTGCCAAAAGGTATCCACGGCGAAACACTACCGCAGATACCAATAGCAAGTAAAAACTGAAATGAACGGAAAGTCTCAGACGCTCCATTGAACACTGTTGGCACTACCCACAACGTCCGTTACAATTTCGCCGTTGTGTACGATACTGATTGTTGCACTGTCAGTGTACTTTGCAACAAGATCGTTCTTCGACAGTTGCTGTCCCTGTTCAACAAATACATCTGTCAGATTGTCGTAAACAATGGTTGTTTCTTCATCAACGCTGACAGTAACGCTTGTTTCGCCAACTTCCGTTACCGTTCCGTCGGTAAAACTTACAACTGCTCTGCCGCCGCTGAGATAAACAACACCGTTTTCAACGTTGTCAACAGTCATTGTATAAGGGATTTCAATTACGCCGTCAGGACGGTCGCTTGCTTCGAAAATGGACAATCCCGATGCGAATGTAGCACGTGCCGTTTCAAACACATTGCCTTCGAAATTAGCATCAACAACCAGAAGTCCTGCCAATGCAAGCACTGTGACCAAAGCCATTGCCGTGTACTTTACTATAGAACGAATACCTGCTCTACGTTTCGGTGCAGGCTTTTCGGCGGGTTCTTCAACATACTTACGCTGTGCGTAAGACACTTCCAGCCAATCGTTTTCTTCGCCGTCACTGGATACAATGTTGATGTCTTGGTAATCAGTCATGTTACAAACCTCCACTTTACTTGTCAGTTTAGTGTACGTGTAACAATGACGGAATATGACCTAATTGAAACGCATGGGCAAAATCTTTTTTACCTTGACGGAAATTCCTATTGTAAGTCCGTCGGATGTGTCGGCATTGAACACCACTCCACCGTCATCCACTATATACTGATGTAGAAAGGATGTAATTTCTCCCTTCAAAAAATCAAGATAAACATCATTGTCGTACTTGTCCCGAAGCAGTATTTTTTCAGCACGTTGTGCAATTTTCGACATACTAAACCTTCCTTTTTATATTCCTGCGCACCAATCCGAACAATCCCTTGTAACGTGATATGCAGTCATACATCTTGGCGGAACCAAGGTGCAGATTGTCAGCAAGTATCTGATAGGGTTTGCGCCCTCCCACAGCCGTAGTAACGCAGTTGATGTGGTCGTCATCGGGTACAATACCCAACGGCGTCTGACCGATCAGGGCAAATATTTCCGTAGGCGTCAGCATTTCACCGCTGGAAACAAGATCTCCCCTCAGTCTGTTTACAACAGTGTAAATATTTGTAAATCCGCTGTTTACAAGACAGCCCACCACCTTGTCTGCGTCTCTTACGCTGGACAGGTGAGGTGTAACCACTACGATTGCCTCATCAGCGCAGCTCACAGCACGTCTGAATCCGCTGTCGATACCTGCAGGACAATCAATCAGGATGTAATCGAAGCTGTCTTCCATGCGCTGAATCACCTTTTTAGCCATGTCCACCGTCACAATACGTTTTGCCTGGTGACAGCTGGGCATGATGTAAAGAGTCGGTTCGTTGATATCCTGTATCAGTGCCTGACGGACACGACATCTTCCCTCCACAACGTCAATCAGGTCGAACACCACCCGTTGGTCAACGTTCATCGCAACATCAAGATTGTTGAGCCCCATGTCGAAATCCAGCAACGCCACACGCAAAGATTTTTGCGCCAGTGCAATGCCAAGATTTGCACACAAGGTTGTTTTTCCCACGCCGCCTTTACCACTTGTAATTACAATTTTCCTTGCCATATTCCCTCCGTGCAAATTGCATTTTACAACGGCACGAAAGAACAAATCACCACTATTTTGTAGAAATTTGCAATAAATTGGCGCAACAGAACATATAAAAAGAGTCTGACCTGAGTCAGACTCCTGTAGTTTAATTACTGTTTGTTACTGTGCTTTTTCAGAGTACATCAAAGCACCTGTAATTGTGACATTTGCAGGATCGCTTGCCACACGCACGGGCAATGACAATTCGTTGTGCATGAATGAATCGATACCTTGCAGCAATGCACCGCCGCCGCACAGAAGTACGCCTTCTTCACTGGCAATGGAACACACACTGTCGTTTACAGACGCAAACAAACTGCTGATTACGCTGCAGTATTTTTTTACAAATTCAACGATTGTGTCGTACAATTCCTTAGAAGAAATTACAATACTTTCCGTTGCACCCGTTTGCAGATTTACACAATTGACAGTGTAAGTTGACATGTCGTTTGCATACAGACTTGCACAGTTTACCTTGAGCAATTCCGCCTGATCGAATGACAACTGCACCTGGTACTTAGCCCTGATCTTTTCAGCAATGGCTTGTGTAAGATGTTTTCCACTGTAATACAAGGTACTACCCGCCACGATGTTGTTGTGATATACCACGGAAAAATCCACGCAGTCGTAACCTATGTTAACAATCATGCCCTTGACTGCACTAAATTCCCTGAACAACGCAAGGCTGTCGGCAAGAGGTGACTCTATAAAGTTTACCACCCTTGAGCCCAGTGCAAGAAACACGCTTTCTATGTTTTTCTTGTCACTACTTACCATTGCGCACGGCACAACGCACGTAACCTTCAGGTAGGAAAAAATCTTGGCTTTGCCAGGAAGGATTCTCTTTAGCAATTCCGCAAAGAGAGCCTTGGCACAGGAAGTATCAACCACCGTGCCTTCCAGTATAGGATATACCAGCTTACAGTTGTTGGAACCGTCCTGAGCTGCGCTGATTGCCGCCATACCTACCCCTACAATGTGTTGTGGGTCGTTGCCATCCACAGCAACAACGGACGGAATCTTGACAAAGTAGCCGTCATCTTTCAATCCGGCTGATGTATATTGCGAACCTAAATCAAATACAACTTCGTAATTTGCCATAGTAAACCTTCCTTAATTGGTGTTGAGACTGTCAAGAAATTCCTGAAGCCTAGTGCGAATCAGTTCCACAGGAAGTCCCACCACATTGTAGTAACTGCCTTCAATGTGGCTGACAAAACCACTGTCCTGTATTCCGTAAGCCCCCGCTTTGTCCATAGGTGAACCTGTTGCAATGTAACTGTCAATCTGCTGTTTAGTCAGTGAGTTGAACACAACTTCGCTTCTGTCGTAAAACAGCATTGATTTGTCATCGCACACCAGTGCAACGCCGGTATAAACCTGATGAACATTACCCGACAGTGAGGACAGCATGTCGTAAGCCTGTTGTTCACTGTGCGGTTTTCCAAGAATCTTCCCGTCATGAACAACAACGGTATCACATCCCAAAACCACCTGATGGGGATGACGTGCTGCAACTTCCTTCGCCTTGTTGTATGCCAGCTGCATTACAACCTTGTGTGGAAGAGTTTCCGTCGTAACTTCATCGCCGACAGCCGCTTCCACTGAGAAATCCGTCGTTACCATGTTCAGCAGTTCTCTGCGTCTTGGTGACGCACTTGCCAATATCAATTTCATATAGGGTAATTATATTACATTATACATCAATTGTAAAGTGCTTTTCCCAAAACAGCAATGTCTTGCAAATCAGCAAAGAGAACAATTCGGGAAACTACCTGTACTAAAAAATTAAAAAAACGCCCTGACACATCGTGTCAAGGCGCTAAATTTAGTTTTTACAGGATTTCCAGATTCTTCTTAAACACTTTCTTGAAGTCAAGCGCAACTGCGTTGCCTGCCTTCATTTCAAGGTTAGCGTCGCCCTGAATTTCCGTCTTCATGATTACGCTGTCGCCCAGCACATCACAGCTGATTTCGGTAACTGCACCGCTCATGCTGATGTCAAATGCTTTAGCAAGGCGAAGAATTACGGCAAGTTTCTTGACAGCTTCAACGTCTTCGGGAGACAAAATGCAATTGTATTTAGCCCATTCGGTGTAATTGACTTCTTCCTTATTGTAAACGTCTGTAACGAATGCTGCCAAAACAATGTCACGGTGTGAAATTCCGTAGAGGTTGCTGTTTAAAATCATGTAGGCCGTGTGCTTAGCCTGGTTGTAGTACTTGAACTTAGCACCGCAATCGTGCATCATGCTTGCAACACGCAAAACTCTTACATACTGACGTGGGAACTTGTGCAGCACACGAAGTTGCTTGAACAACTGCACACACAGATTGAATGTCTGTTCTGCGTGCTGTTCGTTGACATCCATGTGTCTCAACATCCCACGAAGGCTGTGACCCAACACGTCTGAAATGGGTTTTTCCAATGTCTGTGGCACTTGTCCGTTGAACATTACGCCTTCACGCAATCCGCAGCCGCTGCTGATGATGTTGGTAAATCCCATGTAATCTACAAATGCCTTGATGAATGCCAATGCTGCATGGAATACGTCTGCTCTTGCCGAACTCAATCCCTTGATCTTGCGTTTCTTGTCGATGTCAAGAGTACGGATCATGTTGTAAACGTAGTTGAAGGATTCAACATCCATGTTGTAGTTGTGAACCATGTCCAATGGGTATTTCTTCACCTTGCGGATGATACGTGCAAGGTTACGAAAACTACCGCCAACACCTATAAACTGAGCGTCGGGATCAAGTTCTTTCAACCATTCAACCTGTTTGAGCTGTTCGGTCACGTAATCTGCCATTGCGTCGGCACACTCTTCGGGCTTCTTGTCAGGAGACAGGAACATATTGGACAAAGTTACTGCTCCGAATTCGAAAATCTTGGTGTGCAGAATCGTACGACGATTGTAATAAACAAGTTTAGTTGAACCACCACCAATTTCAACAATGATACCACGGGGGATTTCCATTGAGTTGATTACCCCTTGGTAAACGTAATTAGCTTCTTCTTCCTCAGATACAATGGTAAATCTGATACCGGTTGCGTTGAACACTTCCGACAAAAAGATCTTTTGGTTACTTGCACGGCGCACAGCTGCAGTTGCAATGGCAATGATCTTGTCAACGTTGTGAACGGCACAAATTTGTTTAAATGACTTCAATGTGCTGATTGCCTGGAGGATACGTGTCTGCTTGAGGCTTCCGTCTTCTTCCGTTTCACCCAAACGCACAACTTCATGTGCTTCACCGCTTACAATAAAGTAACCGCCTTCCAAAACATCGTAAATTACCAATCTGGCAGTGTTCGAACCCAAATCAATCAATCCGATCCTTTCCATTTCTATCCAATCCCCTTTTAATTTATTTACAATTTATCAGTGTCTATTATAGCACAAAGAAAAACCTTTGTATAGATGGTTTTTGAAAATAGTAGCAAAAAATGGAAAAAAGTCCGTTTTTTTGCCTAAACACCGTATGGAATTTTAGCACAATGAACTTAATTTGTCAATATTTACATAAGAAAAAGCAGAATTGTGTTAGTATTTTTTAAATAATGTTAGTTTTGATGAAAAAAAATTACGGATGTCTGATGCATCAGACATCCGTATAGTCAATTTATTGCAGTATTTTCAGGCAGCGATAGACATTCCACGCAAAACCCTGCGCATCTGTGCAGATCTCAGAACAAGAATTCCTGCAGCGATAACAATTGCAAGGTCAACAAGAACAATTGTGTTTACTACCAAGCTGTTCACAAGGTAGTTGTCGTAACTTGAGTAACTGTAGAATACGTAGTAACCGGAAATTACGTGTCCCATGTAACGCATGAGTCCTGCTACAACTGCGCCGAAGCAAAATTCCGCTGTGATGTTGCCACGCAGGAACTTCAGGTTTCTGCCGATACCTGCAAGACCGATACCGCCGAATGCAATTGGGTAGTCAAGCATTACCTGCATTGGTTCGTAAACTTGCGGAGATTGGATGAACTGCAACATTCCGTACACTACTGCTGCAGCAACGCCCTTGCGGATTCCGAACATATAGGAATACAACATAAGTGGCAACAAACTTGCAAATGTAACAGAACCACCGCCCAAAGGCCATGAGAAAAACTTGATGTAGGACAAGGCAAAACTCAATGACAAGCAAATTGCAGCATATGCAATGGATCTTGCACGTTCGTTGTCCTCTTTCCTACCAAAGATAGCAACAAGTACAACAATGATTGCAATGTCAAGAGCGGTAAAACCGTACATTCCGATGTAGCTGATAGGCTTAAAGTCTTCGGAAACGGGAGGAAGTACAGCAAGCAATACGATTGCGTAAATAGCAATTGCCACGATACAACCAATGATATAGTAGCGCATTGCCTTGGGAGCTTTTTTCTTGATGATGAGTCCGATCAACACAAGTACAATCATCAAAGCAAGAATACCGACATACAGATAGAAACTGCTGTTGAGATTGCCGTCGAAGTATTCCTTTACCAGACGCAAGAAACCAATCAGAGCAATTATTGCGTAGGAATAGCCAATGACAATTCCAAGGCAGATTCTGTTGAAACCTGCTGTCTTGTCCTGAGCCTTGAAACGAATTATCAAAGCGCATGCAATCAGCACTACAGCAAGAGCAATGGTCATCCACAGTGCGAATTTAGCCGCAATGTCTGTGATTGCATCCAATGCTTCAAGCATGTTTTCGCCTGTGATGAGTTGAACGTCGTCATCCCACAGACCATTTTTGAAGATATCAAACATAGATACACCCCTTGTCCGCCACAGTTATTTGTTGGGTAAGGCAAGACAACAAAAATGCTCAACAATGAAATCGGCAAAAAGCACAAAAAAAAGCAAAGTTCACACGCCGGGGAACTTTGCTAAAATTTACGCAATTTCGCACAAAAAACGCTTCCTTTCGCAAGTACTAACTTGTCCAAGTTCGAAGGGTTTGATCTCAGCCTGTCAGGCACCCCCAGCAGATGTATCATACAACACAAGGCGAATTTTGTCAAACATTTAACAAAATTACACGTACTTTTGCGTAAATACATTTTCATTTAATCCGTTTAAGACACAAGAAAACTTGTAAAAACCACTATTTAATAAGCAGTAAACAAGTCCGGCATCAACAAACCAAACTGTTCGCCAATGCCCTCTTGTCTGTTTTACTGTTACCATTGAAAAATACAATTCATCGACACAGCAAAAAGGTGCTGTTGCATTTACGCAACAGCACCTTGATGCAAAACTACAATTATTGTTATTCGTGAATGTACTTAATGCACTTACGTGGGCATTTTTCCAGACACAATCCGCAATTTGTGCACTTGGTGTAATCAATTACAGGCAGGTTGTTTACCATTGTGATAGCGCCGGACGGACAGTTCTTAGCACAAATTCCGCAAGCGATACATCCAACCTTGCATTGACCCATTACTTCCTTACCACGGCAGTGAGAAGAACAAGCAATGTAAACCTTGGCATTCTTGGGCACACGCTTCATCAAGGACTTAGGACACTTTCCAATGCACACACCGCAGGAACGGCACAGTTCCACGTCAACGTGAGCGACACCGTTTTCCACCTTGATTGCGCCGTAAGGACAAGCCTTAGCACAAGTTCCGTCACCCAGACATCCTTCCTTACAGGACTTGCAACCGCCCATCAGAATGTTTTGGCTCAAGCAATCTTTTTCACCAACGTATTGGTAATCGTTGTTGCATTGGTCACCACCGATACATCCAACAACTACAACCGTTTCAACACCGCTACCTGCGTCAACACCCAGGATATCGGCAATTTTCTTGACATTTTCACAAGATGTCTGACCACAAGCGGACAGTTCAGCATTGCCTTCGACAAGAGCCTTGGCAAAACCGGAGCAACCGGGATATCCGCATCCGCCACAGTTAGCGCCTGCAAGCAATTCGTTTACTTGACCGATACGAGCATCTTCTTCTATCTTGCACACCTTGGAAAGAACAATGATGAGTACCGCCAATACAAGTGCGATACCTGCGGCAATAGCCACACTGATTCCAACCAATGCCCAGTCAATAGTTACAGCAGGTTCTTCGAAAAAGGACAAAATATTCAACATACGTACCCCTCCTTAAAACTTGATGAGACTGAACACCGAGAATGCCATAGCCATAAAGCAAGCAACAATCAGTGTGATGGGGAAACCCTTCAAAGGCTTGGGAAGATCCAGTTTGTCAAGTTTTTCACGAAGACCTGCAAGCAGTACGATTGCAAGAGTGAATCCGAGACCTGCAAACAGACCGTACATTACGGCAGTACCGATGTTTGTGTAAACGGTAGCGTCTGTAACAATCTTAGCAACACCCATGATAGCGCAGTTAGTTGTTACAAGAGGCAGGTAAATACCCATTGCAGAGTACAAACCGGGAATGAATTTCTTCAGGATCATTTCAAGCATCTGAACCAGCGAAGCAATTACCAGGATGAATACGATGATTTGCAGGTATTCAAGACCAAGAGGTACAAGTACGTACTGGAACAGGGGGTAAGTTACAAGACAGGTGATGACCATTACGAATGTAACGGCAAGACCCATACCTACTGCATTGTCAATCTTCTTGGAAACGCCAAGGAAGGGGCAGATTCCAAGGAATTGAACAAGAACGAAGTTTTGCGAAAACAATCCCGCAATGATAATTCCGATGATATCCATAAATTATGCCTCCTCCTTAACTGATACATCAACGCCAAGTTTGTGTCTTGACTTGTTTTCAACGGCATTGTAGCAAACTGTAAATACAGCGATGAACAATCCGTATGTCAAGAATGCGCCGGCAGATGTTCCAAAGAACGAAATACTGAACTTGGAAGCGTCCCAAATCTGCAATCCGAAGATACTGCCCTTAGAAAGGATTTCTCTGAACGAACCCATGATTGTCAAGGCAAGGGTGAAACCGATACCCATGAACAATCCGTCAAGAGCGGAGTAACCAACGGGATTCTTGGAAGCGAAACCTTCGGCACGTCCCAAGATGATGCAGTTTACAACAATCAAGGCAAGGAAGTTACCAAGACTTGCGTAAAGATCGGGCACAAACTTCTTGATTACCATTTCTACAATGGTAACGAATGTTGCAATGATCATGATGAACGCAGGAATACGCACCTGATCGGGAATGATGTTTCTGAGCAGTGAAATGATGATGTTACTGCAAATCAATACGAACGTAACAGCAAGACCCATACCGAAACTGTCAAACGCTACCGTTGTTACAGCAAGCGTAGGACAAGTACCCAAGACAAGTCTCAAGGTTGGATTTTGTCTGACAACGCCGTCTAAAGCTATATCTTTAATTTTCATTGTAACCCTCCTTAAGCATTGGCGTAGGTTGCTGCCCAAAGCAATGCGTTGTGCAGTACATTTGACGAGAATGTCGTACCGGTCTGGACGTTACTTGTTGCAAGTCCGGATTCTGTAAAGTCAGCGTTTACGTACTTGTCAAGCGTATCCTGCGACAAAGCGTATCCGCCTGACGACGGGTCGGAAATCATCTTGACAGCTGTGATCTTTCCGCCCTTTACTGCAACTGCAAATACACCTGCGTTGGATGCAATTCCCTGTGGCTTACCGTACACTACGTACACCGTTGTATCTGCATTTGCATATACACTAAGTACAACTGCATTTTCACCGGCATTGTTTTCCTTGAGTTCTGTTGCCGTAGCACCTGCAGCAATTTCTTCAACAATTGCACTTGCACCAAGGCTCAATGTTTCAAGATTTTCTGAGTACACTTGTGCAACCATCTTGAATGCGTTCTTGATTGTATCGGATGTATTTGTAGCACCGCTTACAATTCCGTCTGTGATGTCGTCAAATGCTGTTGCTGTACTTACATTTACATTGAGATAAGCGCCTTCAAGTTGTTCTTGAGTAGGACATGGTGAGTAACCGCTTGTTGTAATGTCTCCATTGAATGCGAATGCCACTACCTGATCAGTTACTGTGCTTACAAGTGCAATCAATGTAATGTTGGGGTTAGCTCCTACCGATGTCGCTGTTACAATTACGCCTACAACAGGTCCGTGTTGACTGTCGCTTCCTGTTGCAACGAAGTTGATTGTTCCGAGCGTTGATTGCGTTGTCACCTTGACTTGTGTAAAGGTTGCGTCACTTACTGTTGCAAGCATGTCGAAGTACTTGCCTGTTCCTGCCTGAGAGTATTCGAAACTGTCAAGCGCAAGCAAACGTACAGCAGCCTTTTCGGCAGTGTTTGTCTGTTTCTTGGTTGTAGTACCTTTTATTATAGTCTCGCTCTTGCCTGCGATACGGCTTTCAACGTATTCGGCAACGGTAACAGTGTCTTCGGTGTATTCAGAAAGAACAATTACATTTACAATTTCGTAACCGTCCGATTCGTCGTACACAACGGCAACACGTACTGTCTTGGATTCACTAAGTTCAACTTCCTTGCCTGCTGTGTCGTAAACGGATGTTACTGTAACGTCGGCAACGTAAGCAATCTTGCCTTCTGCACTGCTGTTGAAGTGATACAGAACTTCAATGCCTTCTGCAGTGTAGTCATATACTTCGCCCTTTTCGTAGGTTACGCCTTCTTCAAGAGCGTTCAACTTTTCAATGATTTCAAGTGACGGATCCACAGCGCCCAGTTCGTATGTTGCGTAGTACTGTGCAATTACCATCATTGCATTCTGGAAAGTCTTGGCACTTTGTGTAGCACCTGCCATCACTCCGCCTGCACCGAATTGCAATCCGTCAAACGCTGTGGGATCGGCAATTTCGATTTCCTTGTACATGTTGATGACTTCTTCAGTCACATTGTAACTGCTACTGGTTGCACCTTCGGATAAAATCTTTACGCCTTCAACCTTCTTGGTGTCGCCGTTGATTACTGCAAGCACGGTATAAGCATTGGGCTTGTCCCCTGCCTTGTTACCTGTTGCGATGTAACCGAAGTAGTTACCGGTTGTGGACTTAGCCGCAGTTGTAAGTGTTCCGTTAGCGGATGTAAATTCGGGATTTACTTCAGCTTGTGCAAAGGAAACGCCGTCAATGATTCCGTCAAAGTCTGTCATACCGCCTACTTCAACGTAAAGCAACGGGTTCAATATGGACAACAAAGCCACACACACAATTGCAATTACAAGCAATACTGCAATGGATTTAAAGGAAGAACTTGTGAAAAATTGTTTAGCACTCATTTTACTTAGCCTCCTTCTTAGCCTTTACAAAACCGAAAGGTCTGGGGTAAACGTATTTGTCGATGATGGAAACAAGGAGGTTCATGAACAGGATTGCGAAAGATACAACTTCACCGCCTGTGAAGTGACGCAATACAGCTGTCAGAGCACCCAAAACTACGAAATAGATGTAGTTACCCAACTTGGTGTTTGGTGTTGTAACGAAGTCTGTTGCCATGAACACAGCACCCAGAATCAAACCACCGCTCAGGATTGACGGCAAGAATACATTGAAGTCAAATCCGTTCAAAGCAACAGTTACAAGACCTGTTACTGCAACGTAAACGATGGGCCAACGGAAGTTCAACACCTTTCTGATTACAAGGTAGATACCACCAAGAATCAATGCAGCCTTACATGTTTCGCCGATTACACCGCCAACGCCTGTTCCAAGGAATAAGTCAAGGTTGGACAATGTGGATGAGTTGCTTCCCAGCAATGCTGACAAAGGTGTAGCACCCGAAACAACAGCACCGCTTGCGTCTGTGATAGCTCCGCCATTCAACGAACCGATCAAAGCTGCGGGATAGGTTGTCATAGCCATTGCAAAGGACATGAACGCAAAGATACGTCCTGCGATTGCAGGGTTTACAAGGTTTTTACCTGTACCGCCAAACAACATCTTTACAACAACGATTGCAAAGATACTTGCAAGGATGGGTACATAAACTGCAATACCGGCAGGCATGTTCATACCGACCAGCATACCTGTTACTACAGAAGTGAAATCAAATTCCTTCAGGATTGTCTGAAACTTGACTCCTGCACACAGTCTATACACGATTTCGCTCAACACGGCAGCCAGAGTAGCTACAACAAGTGTAATGAGTGCCTGCCAGCCGAAGAGAATACATCCCATGATGCATGCAGGCAACATTGCAATGCAGACATCAATCATGATACCTCTGGTTGTACGGGGTGACTTGATGTGCGGAGAAGCTGAAAATACGTACTTTTCCATGTTACTTTCTCCTCATCTTGGATTTTGTAAGGCGGACGCTCTGAACGATAGGACGTTTAGCAGGACATACGTAAGCGCATGTACCACATTCGATACAGTTCATTGCACCGTACTTAACAGCCGATTCGTAATCGCCGACTGTTGTGTAGAAATCGATGTACATAGGCATGAGCTTCATCGGGCAGACAGTTGCACATCTTCCGCAGTTGATACAAGGTGTGGGCATCAATGTGCTTGCTTCCTTGGCTGTCAATGCCAAGAATCCCGAATCAGTCTTGGTTGTGTACAAGTCAGTACCTGTCAATGCAAATCCCATCATCGGGCCACCGCTGATGAGCTTGATTGTTTCGTCGGATAACCCGCCACAGAATTCGATAACGGATGCCAGAGGCGTACCTACACGAATGTCAAGGTTCTTGGGTTCGGCAATTCCTCTACCGGAAATTGTTACGCAACGCTGATAAAGTGGCTTACCGTTTACAACTGCATCCCAGATTGCGTACACTGTACCTACGTTGTTTACAACGCAACCAACGTTTGCGGGAAGTCCGCCTACGGGTACTTTACGCTTGGTGCATGCGTAAATCAATGACTTTTCAGCACCTTGAGGATACTTCTTCTTCAACAGTTCCACACGGATTCCTTCGTGTCCTACCAGTTTTTCGTAAGCCTCCATCTTGTTGGCTTCCAGTCCGATTACAACGTCCGTAACGCCCAGTGCCTTAGCAAGCAATCTTGTACCTGCAATGACTTGTTCGGTGCGTTCGATCATCAGTCTGTTGTCACAGTTGAGATAGGGTTCGCATTCAGCAGCGTTGATGATGAGTGTGTCAACAGGTTGTGCCGGTGTTGCCTTGACTGCTGTGGGGAAACCTGCGCCACCCAGACCTACGATACCCGCTTCTTCGATGCGTTCGATGATCTGACTTGGTGTTGGGTTTTCCAGAATCGGCAACGTCACAACACGTTGTTCACCATCCGTCTTGATGTGAATGTAGTCGCCCTTTGCGCCCTTGGAATTGACAATTTGTTCAATACCTACAACTTCACCCGATACAGGAGAGAAGATGTTGGCGGAAACTTTTCCTGCCGCCTTGGCAATCAACTGACCTTCGGCAACCTTGTCTCCCGCAGCAACAATTGCTTCGGCAGGCTTGCCTATGTGTTGAGCCAGTGCGACGTAGTAGTCAGGTACAAGTGGCATCTGTTCAATAGGACATTGAGCTGTCAATGCCTTGTTGTCAGGTGCGTGTACCCCGCCTTTAAAAGTTTTCATAAAAGCAAATACGCCTCCTAAAATAATTGTGTTTTGCACAACTGCATACTAACGCAGTTTACGGTATCATTTTAGCACATTATAATGTAATTGTAAAACGTTTTTCAAATTTCAAACATCTTTTAAGAAAGAAGTTTTTTGTCAGCATGTTGATATACAGCCATTCACACTTCAACAAAGATGAAAAATATAAAAAAATCCCCCTTAAACGGAGGATTTGTAATGATGTGAGTAAATGTAATTACCGATTTAAATCAACATGACAACTTGCATGTGTTTACACCGCCGCTACTTCGGCGCAATACTTTTCAATGTGTCCTATTACCGTTTCGGCAATCAGTTTCTGACCTTTTTCGTTGGGATGAATTCCGTCTTCACAAAGGTAATCTAACAGGTTGTTTTTCATAAGAAATGCAGTACGCAAATCCACAAAACCGCAGTTGTTTGTCAGTGCCTGTTGCACCAACACATTACTGAAACATTCCTGATGACGGCTGATGTTACTGACGTCGTTTTGCAAAAAGCGTATTACCGCATCACCGTCGCAATGACGACTGATTACGTTGTCGAAATAACGTACAGAACTCACAGGCGGCAACGATGTGACAACAACTCTGACGCCCTTTTTCTGCAACTGTCTTATTGTCTGTCCCACAAGTAAAGAAAACTGCGCAATGGGGGTCTTGCTGTCGTGAAACTCAGTAGGATTTACAGCAACATCCCGCCAATTGTAATCGGCATCATTTCCGCCTATACACAACACGGCAATGTCTTTACCCTGCAACGAAGATACGTAACGTTCTATTACGCCCTTACCGCACACCCTTTTAAGAGTTTGTCCGAATGCCGAATTGTTTACAATGTCCACCCCGTAATGTTCGCCTACAAGATTTACCGCATTTACGTTCAGACGTTCCACCTTGTCGCAATTGAGATACAATCCCTTACTTATTGAATCGCCAAACACAGTGATGTTACTGCTTAAAAGTGAAGTTTTGTTTATATATTCAGTCATTATTTTCTCCGAAGTGTTGCTTGATGAACAGAGTATACTACGGTAAAAATCAGATGTCACCCTACCTCTTGGCAAAACTGTTCTACACCTTAATTACGCTTCATTCTACATGCCAAAATGCACTCTACCGACAAAAAACGCCACTCTACTTAAATTAGAATTACTTGAAACAGGGGCAAAATAGTTGAAATACAACGTTTTTTTTGATATAATACCCCCATGGAAGACAAAATGATAATTGCAAAAAACCTTGCTAATCTTCGCAAACAAGCCAAGATGACGCAGCAGGAACTTGCGGAAAAACTGAATTACACCGACAAGGCAGTAAGTAAATGGGAGCGTGGAGAAGCGTTGCCCGACATACTTGTGTTAAAACAACTTGCCGACATGTACGGCGTCAAGGTGGATGACTTCTTGCACGAACACGAACAACCCGTTGTGCAACAGACGCCCGTCTACCGTAAGAGACGCATTGCCAACCGACTGCTCATTGCATTGCTGTCGGCAGGTCTTGTGTGGCTTGTTGCCACCGTTGTCGTGGTGTTTACATTGTTGTTCAAACCCAACTTTACGGAAATTTTCCTGGCGTACCTTGTAGCTGTACCCGTGACGGCAATTGTACTGCTAGTATTCAATGCACTGTGGGGCAAGATGTATGTTTCAGCAATACTAATCAGCGTGATTGTATGGTCGGTGTGCTGTACAATAGACGTTCTTATAGGTGTGCCCAACAGCGGATTGCTGTATCTGATTGGCGGAGTACTGCAACTGCTTGTTGTACTGTGGTATCTGCTTCAATACATCCGAAAGAAGATGCACTGATACTTAAATCAAACAAAACGAAAAAGCCTTTCCCGACATCACAACGGGAAAGGCTTTTTCTATTGAAACTTTAAATTTCGCACCACTCTTTATTTCGATGTGTTGTACTGTTGAAGTTTCTGCTGTCTTGTGCGAAGTATCTTGTTGATGACAATCAGGTACGCCGTTGTGGAAACAATTGCACTGACTAAGTCAGCAATGGGTTCGGCGTACAATGCCCATTCCGCACCACCGAATGTAGGCAGTAACAATGTCAGAGGCAACATGATTACAATCTTTCTAAGCATTGACAGTACAACGGAAAGTTTTGCAATACCAAGAGCAGTAAGTCCGTCTACAAATGCGTACTGCAATGCCAGAGGAATTATCATTGCGGTGTAAATTCGTATGAAACGAACGGAAATTTCACGCAGTTGACCTTCGGCATTGAAGATTCCCACAAATGCGTCCGCACCGAACATTGAAAAGACAAACATCACCACAGTGTAACCGATGGCAACAAGGGCAATTGTCTTCTGACTGCTTTTTACACGTTCGACATTGCCTGCACCGTAATTGAAACCCAACAAAGGTTGAGTACCCGATGTAATTCCGCCCAACGGCATTGTCACCACCTGCATGAAGGACAACATGATTGTAGCTGCCGAAACGTACATTCCACCCATGTCACCGCCGTAATTTGCAAGTACGGAATTTAACGCAAGCAACATCAATGAGTCAGTCGCAATGATTAAGAATGGGGAAATACCAAGCGCAAGCATACGCAGAGCAAGTTTCAAGTCGTAGCCACCCAAAGAGAGGTTGACCAGGTCTTTCTTACAAAAGAGCACAACCAAGGCAAATGCAGCGGAAAACATCTGTGACAGCACAGTCGCCAAAGCTGCACCCTTGACGCCCATGTCAAACACAAATATGAACAACGGATCAAGTGCAATGTTACTGACTGCACCAATCAACGACGTCACCATGCCCAGTCCTGCACGTCCCTGTGCAATGATGAAACAGTTTAATCCTGCCGCCATCAAGGCAAAAAACGTGCCGTAGTTGTACACCTTGAGATAGTCCGATGCGTAGGGGAACAATTCGTTGGTTGCGCCGAACCACACCAGAAAGTTGTTGCCCCACAATGCAACAATCAACGTCAATATCACCGCCACGCCTACCAGCATGACAAGTGCATTGGCAAGTATTTTCCTGGCACTTTTTTCGTCACCTTCGCCTAGCCTTATTGCAAGTAACGGCGCACCGCCAAGACCAATTAAAAATGCAAATGACGAAACAATTGTAGTCAGCGGACCGCAAACGCCCACCCCACCAAGAGCAACCGAACCAATTTCGGGAAGATTACCTATATAAATTCTGTCGACAATACCGTACGCAACGTTTACAAATTGTGCAAGCATGGACGGAATTGCCAACGACAAAACCGCTTTCAATACACTGCCTTGTGAAAGCCTTGCAGTAGCACGAGTGTCAGCCATTGTTAATTACCTTCTGAATAAACTCCAGCAATTATACTTATAAATTGAGTAAAAGTCAACAGTTGTAAGGGGAATAATTTAGTTTGTCTGACGCCGACTGCACTTATAGTTAATTTTTGAAACAAAAGCGAAATTTTAGCATGAAAAAATGAGATTTTCGTTGTAAAATCTCATTTTTTGTTAGCGTGTAATTTTATTTAAATTGTGTTAATTATCCTTGGGGATTTTTATTATTATCCCCAAGGGTAATCTTTTGCTACTGCGGTATATTTACCGCGCCAACCAGCTTATAGATAATCTTTACTTCCTGCACTCTTTGTCCGTCTATCCTTTCCGGTTTGCCGATGTATATCTTATCTATAAAACTATTCAGAATTTCGGGCGTCA
>DVLO01000035.1 GCA_018715495.1 Candidatus Limihabitans stercoravium
TTAGGAAGGTAACTTATTCTATAACAATCTTGTGAGTGTTGTTTTCCTTGTGTTTAGGAACATTAAGGGTCAACACGCCCTGATTGTAACTTGCCTTGATGTTAGCTGTATCAACATCGCCAAGGTAGAAACTACGTGAGTAGCTTTCAACACGTTCCTTGTGCAGATACTTAGCATTGTTTTCTTGCGGTTGTTCTTCCGTTTGTTCCTTCTTGGCTTCAATTGTAAGATATCCGTTTTCGAAATCAACGGAAATTTCCTGCTTTTCAAAGCCGGGGACTTCCACTTCCATCATGTAGTGTGTTTCATCTTCCTTGATGTCGGTGCGCATGATCTGAGCGTTGTTGCCCGAACGGAAAAAGTCATTCCACATATTGTCAAACAAATCGTTGTTTCTTCTTACAATGTAATTTTTCATAATCCTAATCCTCCTTAGGTTAAATGCATTATTTAGCAATTGATTGTTTTGTGTGTTAGCACTCTCAACCATTGACTGCTAATATAATACCACATTTTACAGATTTGTCAAGAGGTTTTGACAGATTTTTTAAATTTTTTTTACTTTTTTTTAAATGTGAATCCAACAATCGGTCAACGATGTTTATTAAAGGTGATATAGATTACTTACACACAACCACAACATTGCAAGCTACCCCAAAAAAAAGACTGTCCTTGTCGATACAAGAACAGTCTTGATTGTTACTCTATTGTAGGTTTACCATTGTAGAGATGTTTGAGACTCAGCACAAACTGAACCGCCCACATGACGCAACTTGCAACACAGATGACCGCAGTCACCGCAAATCCAATGTCGTTTGATGTTATTATTGCCGTCAACACCGTGTGAACAATCAACAGCGCCGAAGCAATAATGTTTAAAACTATATACAAAGTCCTGCGTGTGCTCTTTCTCATTGCCAGACAGACAACAAGCAAGTACAATCCCACAATTCCACCTGCTACCGCCCAAATAAGCAATATTGCAACTACCACTGCAACCGCCACGCCCGCAGCCATAGCTGCCCAAAACACGCCCGCAGCTTGTCCATTGCCGGGATTGGAATTTACTTGCTCCATCATTCGGGGCACAAACACTTCCGTTGCGTAAATACCAAAATACACCATCGCTGCAATTACAAGCACAGCACTGATTAATTGCAATAGAAAAATCTTTCTTCTGGTCATCAATTACACCCCCTTTACAATAATTGTAACATAAATATTAAACATAATCAATACCGATTGCAAAAAGAGGCAACCGAAGTTGCCTCTTTAAATCTGCCATTACGCACCAAAATTCGGACAGGTTGCCACGGAGTCTTCCATGTCGTAGTAGGAAGATCCGAAGTCCTTGACAATTGTCAATGCGTTACCGCTCAATGTTGCTTCAATTGTATCTCCGATGTAACTGCCCGATGTAAGAGTAATTACAAGGGTTGTACCGTCGAATGTTGCGGTAAATGTGTAGGATGTTGAGCTGTATGTTTCGGACAATTCAAGTGTACCGGAAATCACTACAGTGTCATCGAAAGTGAGTGTATATTCGTACTCATCCGATGACCAACTTGTACTGTCAACATACGTTCCTGTAAATACGTAACCCGCAAAGATACTCTTACCAAGCAATTGCTTGTTGGCAACATCAAGACCGTATTCTGTCATGCTGTCAGATGAGTAAATTGTGATTAACGCACCATTTACAACGTAAGTCAAGTCACCTGCCTTGCCGTAGCCATCCAAAGTCAATGTGGATTGATCGGGCAATGTGTAAGTGCCTTGGTAACCATCTGCAACGGGAGCATAGGTAAATCCGTCAAGTGTCAATGCAACGGTCATCATGCGGTTGTTTACAACAAATGTAATGTTGTTTTCCGCCAATGTGTAGACTGTTGCAACTCCGCCGACAGTAGCAGAACCTGTTCCGTCAAGCACGATTTCAGTAGCATTGGAATCGCCGTTCAATGTACCTGTATATGTACCTTGATATCCGTCAAGACCAACAAACTGATCGCCCTTCTTGACAACAATCAATGAACCATCGCTTGCGTAGATTGCGTGATCTGACTTGCTACCAGTCAATGCAGTAACACCGTTGCTCCAAGTTACATCGGCATAAACCATGTCTTCGTAAATGAATACGTTTCTTGTCGAGCCGTCAGCATAGCTAATTGTCATCCAAGTAACGTAGATATCTTCACCTTCTGCATTTTCGAACTTGTTGCCCGAATAATCAACGGATGTGAAGCTACCGTCTCTCATGAAGATGTAGTAGTCGTAGCTGAATGTGTCAGGCTTGTCGTAGTAGGAGTAAACGAGCATTCCCAAATCATCGTTGTAGTAAGCATATCTTGTAGCGATGATGAACGAACCTTCCGTAATGTCTTTGTACTGTTCGTCAATTACACCTGTATTGATGCGTTCACCTTCAAAGTTACCTACAACGTCAATTGCAAGTTCGCCACCGAAGGAGGATTCCGACTTGGTTTCGGACTTGTCTTGCCATACTTCCAAACCTACGTAGGTACCATTCATCACGTAACCTTCAATCCATTTAGCGTAAACAGTCGTGTCGGCAGTAAGCACGTGACCTGCAACAAATTGTTCACCCCATTCGCCTGTTGTCGATCCGTCCAATGTAAACCAGCCTGCGAATACCAATTCGCCAAACTTGAAGTCTACAACTTCAACAGATTCAACAGCATCGTTAGCAAAGTAGTCGGTTACTACAACATCTGCGGTTGTTCCGTCAAGATACTTGTAGGTCAATGTGACTGCTTCGTCCCACTTAGCATACAGTGTAGCAGAAATTGCCGTTACAAATGGACCGTCAGCCAATGTTTCGAA
The DNA here is from genome assembly GCA_018715495.1 of Candidatus Limihabitans stercoravium. GTDB lineage: Bacteria > Bacillota > Clostridia > Christensenellales > CAG-314 > Limihabitans > Limihabitans stercoravium. The sequence continues at coordinate 2,845 of DVLO01000035.1, forward strand.
TTCGCTGTCAACGTACCAACCACGGAAGATAAATCCTTCGAATACTGGTACACGGTCTGCAAGGCTTACAGCAAAACCTGCATTGATTGTAATGGATTGATTTTCGCCATTTCCGCCGAGATCGAATGTCACTTCGATGTTGGGTTGATCAAGCAGATTACCTTCAGCATCGAATACATACAATCCGTCCTGCAAGTAACACTCTTCACCAGCAACATTGTTGTCAGCCGATGCAAAGTCGTTAGTAGACTTGAAGGTTGCACCGAAGTAAACCTGTGCGTCCTTGATGAACACACCGTATCTTGTACCATCGTAAGTGTATTCAACAGCACGGCACATTCCGTCGCCCCAGTAAGAGGAAGAAATGTTGTCGGAAACAACCGAACCGTTTTCAAACGGTGTAAGCAGATAAGCTTCAGTGAAGGTATCATTGCCACGGTAATCCATGATGATTATACCGCTTTCCCAATCAATAATTGCGCTGTACACGGTAGAACCGATAGTAATTGTCAGTTCTCCTGTCAAGCTGTCCACTACTTCAATCTGAGTAGCCGAGTTGAACGGGTAACTTCCCTTGTCACTGTGACCGTAGGGGTCAAATGCGATTGTTCCGCTGGAATACTTGTTTGTCTTGTCCGCAATTGCATCATTGTTCTGAAGTCTTACAATACCGTAAGTTGCATTGTAAATAGGTGCTACATCCCATTTAGCGTAAATTGTAGTATCCGCTTCAATTACAGTTCCGCTTGTCCACTCTGTACCTTCGGTAAATTCCTCAGTTGTGTACCAGCCAAGGAACATGTGTTTAGCGTAAACAGGACGTTCAACATTTACAATGTCGCCTACAGAGTAGGTAATAACACTGTTTTCCGTTGTTTCGTCATTGTAAACGATAGTCAACACAGCAGGATCGGAGTATTTAGCGTAAATTGTTACAGATTGTGTAGCAACAAACGGATCAGCAACAGCATTTGCACATTCGATATCAGTAAAGTATCCGTTAAATACGAATGAAGTGTTGAATGCTGAGCCGTCAGGCAACTGAACTGCAATGTTCTTGTTGACGGTCATCTCTTCCATAACTTCCGTTGCGCCCTGAGGTCCTACTACTTCGAAAGTAATCGTAACTTCAGGTTTAGTCGCTGTGTAAGTACCGTCTGCAAGTGTCACTTCCCAGTATTCGGAGTTTGCACCGTCTACAACTACATACATCGCAAAGTTGTTACCTTCCATGAGTTGGTAAGTACCTGCCTTGTCGCCCCATGTGAAGTTGCCTGTTCCATCAAGCGCAAGGTCAGCCATGTCAGCACATGTATAGGTGCCCTGGTAACCGTCAAGAACGAACAATACGCCGCCCCTGTTGGCAACAATACCGTTACCCAAGTTGTCGTAAATAATGTTGTCGGTGTTGTAAGCATTTTTCGCAGTAACACCTTCCGTCCAAGTTACATCTGCGTAAACCTTGTTGTTGTAAAGGAAAGCATTTCTGGACGTACCGTCAGTGTAGTTGATTGTCATCCAAGCTGTGAATACACCATCGAAGTTCTTTCTTGAAAAGTCAATTGACGATACACCATTGGACTTAATCATGAACATTGTGTCTGTGCCAACACCGCTTGCATTTGTGTTGTAAGCATACCACAAAATACCAAGTTCGTGGTTGTAGTAAATGTACGTGCCGTCTGCTGTAAATGCGCCATCAGTCAATGTCATGTACTTGACATCGATTGTGCCATCGTCCAATCTTGAACCACTGAACGCGCCGTCGAAACCGATTGTCAATTTATACGACATTGACGAAGCTTGCTTTGTATCTCCGCCACTGCTGTACAAGTTCCAACCGATGTAGTTACCGCTCATTGTGAATGCGTCAATCCACTTAGCGTAAATGGTAGCACCGTTGTCATTTTCAGTCAGTACTGCATCTTCGGGCAATGCCATAGTAAATCCCGCATCCAGATACCAGCCTGCGAAATACTTTGTTCCGTCGGCATTGGATGTTTCGTTCAATACGTATTGAGGAAGATATTCGCCGATAACGTCACCAACGCCCAACAAGATTTGACTGTCATCCCCTTCAAGAACACCTTCAAGATTGATTACAACCTTGGGAGCCCACGATGCAAACAGTTCAATGTCAGCAGTTGGGATAAACGGACTTTCAACAGGTTCAGTACAGTACATGTCGTAGAACCAGCCCTTGAACTGCATTGTTTCGTTGGTGTAAACGGGCAAAGAATATTCAATGTTCTTGTTTACAGAAACAGATTCAACAAATTCTTCAGAAGGTGTAACGCCATTGATGTTCAATGTAATTGTAACTTCAGTAGCAACCGCCGTGTAGGTTTCACCGGCCAGCGTCACATCGTAGTACTTGCCGTCAACGTATACGCCAAGAGCGTTTTCATACAATTCGTAAGTACCGCTGGAAATTACACCGCCATTGTCGAATGTAACGTTACCGCTACCCGACAAAGTCATTGTTCCAAGGTCGCCTTCATATACACCTTGAACGCCGTCAGCAACGACAAGATTGCCTTCGCTGTCCTCTACATATGTAACGATTACATTTCCGGACTTATCCTTGACAGTTACTGTCTTACATTCGAACAGCTGACCAACAGTTGCTGCTTCGTCATCCGATTCAAATGTAGCGCCCATGTAAACGTTGTTGTTGCGTGTGAAGATGTTACTTACAACTTCGCCGTTACTGTATTGAACTGCTACAGCACCATCAATTACGCATGCGGTGAACAGAGAACCGGAAACTTCAACATCACTTGGTACTGCAATGTGGAAGTAATCGTAAGTTGTGTCGTACGGGAATACAAATACGCCCGTTTCCATATCAACATATCCGACAGTTGTAATTCCTTCTTCCCATCTTATTTCGAATTTTCCTGTGGTAGGATCGATCATCACAAACTGACCTGTTCCCTGCCACGGATGGGCTGTGTTAGATGCCACGCCATTGTTATCTACGGTCAGCAATGCGGAATTCCATGATACTCCGATTGTCTGAGAACCGTAAAGTTTTCCGTCAGTGTCAATGTAAACTGAAGAATAAGTCTTGCCGTCATAAGGTGCAACAAGTTTGTCATTGCCATTTACAACTACTGTACCGTAAACTGATGTGTAGGTTGATACAGAACCATTGTTGTAGTCAGCGGCAACTGTTTTCGCCGTCCAAACAGATGTATCGGAAAGTACAGCCAGTACAGCAGTATCTTCATCACCGCATTCACAGGTGCGTTTAGCAAGACCTGTTGCTTCCATTGTAGGTTCTGTTTCAATTGTCCATGCACCGTAAACGTGATCAAGCAATGGCAATTCAACAGTTACTTCACCGTAAGCCGATGTGTAAACGGTGTTGCCTGCTACAGTACATGTAGAAGGTGTTGTACTCTTTACTGTCCAAACAGATGTATCGGAAAGTACAGCCAGTACAGCAGTATCTTCATCACCGCATTCACAGGTGCGTTTAGCAAGTCCTGTTGCTTCCATTGTAGGTTTAGTAGTTATTGTCCATGCTCCGTAGGTATGTTCGCCCTTTGGAATGGAAATAGTTACCGTGCCGTATTCCGAAGTGTAGACCTTGGAGCCTTCACTTTCGTGAGTTGCAGGTGTTTCCGTCATTGTCCAAACAGATGTATCGGTCAACACGGGAACATCAGTCTTGCTTTCCGTTTCACCGCACTCACAGGTACGTGTTGCCGTACCTGTAGAAGTTTCGGTGGGTGGCGTAGTCAGTTCCCAATCCGTCCACGTGTGTTCGTGTGGATTGCAGGCAACTGCCGACGTCATTACGAAAACAAGAACCAGAGCTAAAACTAATAACAGACTTTTTTGTTTCATACTAAGTCCCCCTCCGTAATTATTTGACCTTTTACCTAGGTCTAAGGTTAAAATACACAAAATTACATTGATTCAAATTTAGTTCCAACAGAAAAGTGTCCGACATCTTCACTTGAAATTGTTGTACTTTTGCATATAATATTTCTACATTTTATCACATCTTGTATTTCAAATGCAATACTTTGGCCATTAATTTTTACTATTATCTCATTTCCATTTACAGAGTAAGTACCTTTTACCCCCGTTTTACTTGCGTAAGTCGGAGTGTAACTTCCCCACTCACTTTCAAATTCGCTGCTAACCGACGTAGCCACTACAGTGCCGTCGGCATTAAAAGCAAATGTCGTCGTTGCCGAATACAACATACTTTCGTAATAGAAAGTGTGTGTAGCGGTAAACTGTTTTCCGCTGATACTTTCCTTGATATTGAAGGCAACTTCCGTGTAGGTCATTGCCGTCGTGTCAAGTTCAAACGCCTTGACAGTCGTACCCGATACTACAGTGATACTGTTGGATGAGATAAGGTAACTACCTGTAAATGAACCAACTGTCGCATTACCGAAACCGTCGATTGTCAGGTTGTCCTTGCCGGAACATGTGTAGACGCCTCTGAGACTGTCAGCAACGGTAAGACCGCTTGACACATCATTTCCCCACACGACTTTAGCAACTACAACGCCGTTTCCGGTGTCAATTGTGACAACGGAATTTTCTTCCGTAGCGGAAACAACCTTAGCCAAAGCCATTGGAGCCACTGCATACATATAGATTACATTGCCATCTTCTGTAAGACGGTAAACAACGTGTTCGCTACTGCCTGCAACCTGTTTGATTGCAGTTGTAAAGTGTACGTTGATAGTCAATGCACCCGAGGAAGTAACCTTGACCAATCCGTCAGCAACAACAGTTCCGTTCAACGTGATATTTCTTCCGTCGCTGTCAAACAATCGTGCCATAAATGACATATCATCATCGGCAATTACAACAAATCCCTCCCAAAGCACACTGCCAGCAGTTAAAAATGCTCTGCCGTACATGTCAAGAGTCAGGCTGTATTCACTGTTCTCCACCGACTGACCGTACACAGCAACTAATGGATTGCCGACGTAGATGTCATCACGAACCTGAATTGCGTAGTACGTTTCCTTCAACGCTCCGTCCACCATGATGTTAACCTTGATCTGGTAGAATCCCGACTTGTTGATATCCACACCGGTAGTGTCCACAATGTATTTTCCTTGGATTTTAGCGGTCTTCTGAGCATAAGTCAGTTCGCCGTCCTTGGTGATGATACGAATACTGTTTACAATGTCCTGTTTGCAACTTGGACCTGCAATAACCGTTGTTGTGGTAAATTCAACAATTGCGCCGTCTGTAACATGAGTATTTGTAAACACAGTGCCGTTGAGACTGTCGTCAACACAGTATTTTACAGTAAGCACATTCTTGAGATCTGCAAGACCAAAAGTCATAAATTTGCCGTAGGCAAACAGAGAATTGATGTCGGTAAACGTTGTCTTTAATTCGCCGTTGAGCAAAGTGTAGCTGAATGCTGTCGTATTGTATGAGCTTGCATCGAAACAGATGATACCTGTTCCGTAGCCGTCAACAAATACGAACATGTTGCCATCTTCAGTTGAGTACTTGCCGTAAATTCCGTCTTTCTCCAGCAACTGGAATGTCATCGTTTCGAAGTCAAGAAGGAATTTGTAAGAATACAGCCCGTTGTTTTCGGTGTAGCTGTACATAAACAGAGTGTTTTCGTGGTAATTACATCCACCGTTTTTCATCGATTGCAATTCCGAAACGGTATTTGATGCCAAAACAACCCCGTCAACACTGAATGTTGCTGCCTCATACTGATTGAAAAGTATCTGGGCGCTTTTGCCGTCCACAGTACCCGTGAGTATGTTTCCTGCCCAAGGTCTTTCGGTGTTAGCCTTTAACAGTTTGCCTGTGCTGTCATCGATCATTTCGAATTCCACAGTCACTCCGTCAAATGTCAGTGAAGCGTATTCTCCCGTCTGACCTACAAATCCCTCACTCAATACAACTTCGCCCCAGAATACATCGTAGGCTGTATCGGCAGATGTCTTTTCAATGAGTTCGATTTTCATTGCAAACCATTTAGAAACGCCATCTGCGTCAGTGATTCTGAATGCATCAAATGAGTAGCAATTATAGGTAGCAGACAATACGTTTTCCGCTGCTGAGTTGATTACCACCATCTTTTCAATCGTCCATTTGTCAACATCGAAGTAAACAATGGGACGCTTGTCATCGTTGTAGGGAAGTTTAACGGAATTGTCGGGATTGAGTACAACAATGCCGTCATCATAATACAGCATGTATTCGTAAGAACCCCACTTGATGAGCAATGTGTTTTCATCGATTGCACTTAGTAACGTTGCCGTCTTGTTGCGCAATGTGATTCCGTCCGAACTGATGATGAGATTTCCCAGTCTTGAACCCGGTATAGTCTGTCCGACCTCATAACCCTCCTCATCTTCAATGGAAGTTTGCGGAATTGTGCGTTGTAAAGTCATGTACGTGCCGCACATTTCATTGTTCAGCACCACTACCTTGACTGTTGCAGTAACGCCCTTGTATTGTGCAGTAATGTAGTATGTTCCAGGAGTGAACACGTCTACCTTGCCGCTTACCATGTCGTAAGTGACAGTAACCTCTTCGCCGTTTTCGGTGATTACAAACAAGTCCTTAGTGAAAATTGCCTCATCTCCGAATGTCACAACATCAGTTGCTACAATACTTACATCACCTGCAATTCTGACATAGTAACTGATCTCTACAGGTTGTGACTCAGGTCCGTTTACGTAAACGTCAATGGTTACAAGCTGTCGTGCCTGACTGGTAAAGTCAATTTCACTTGTCAGTACGCCGTAGACGTAGATTGCGTTTACCCAGTCAATGTTGTTTCCCACCTGACATTTGTAACCGTTGCGTACTAACTGAATGTTACTGAAGAAATTGTATTCCGTTGTTCCTTCCGGAAGCTGTACCTCCTCTTCAATGACAGACATCGCATATTCGCTGTCCACAACGTTGTAAGTGATTGTCTTGGTAAAATATTGGAAGTTTGCACCGCCAAGTCCCACGCCGCTGTCGTTATAAGGAATGGTTATTGTAACGGGATACTGTCCCTTCTGATTGAAATCCACTTCGCTGTAATCAATAAATTCATCCAGTGCGCGGAAACGCAGACCGTTGACAATTACAATGAAGTCGTCAGAGAAACTGTAGGAATCTCTGTCAGTTCCGATCTTTACAGAAACAGTGTCGCTTGTAGCGTAATTTATAATTACACCACGACGAACCTCAACCGTTGACGTGTAGGTTTTTCCCTGATAGGTAAGAACAATCTCATTTACGCCTTCTATCGAATAGTCAATTGTTCCGCTTATCATTTCATTGCGGACGGGAATTATCTCATCGCCCTTGGTGATGGTGAACAAAGAAGTCAACTCAATTGTTTCACCGTTGGGATAGGTTACAATGTTTTTAGTGGTAACAACCACTTCATCGTCTTCCACAACGTTCACAGTCATTTCGTCACTATATGCCACTCCCTTCAATGTGTATAAGAATGTGACGACGTAACTGTTTCCTGCTGTGGCTTGACTAAGCGCCGTGCTGTCCACCATTTCATCGGTTACCTGCACCGATTCACCGTCAACGTACAACGAAAACAACATTGTGTAGTCGTAATCCTGCAGCTGCGACAAAGTAAGTGTAAGTTCCGCATACGACGGAACAACCAACACATCGTTTCCGTCAACGACGATTACCTTAAGCGTAGCGGATTTGTTTCCACACGTAACCGTGTAACTGTACTCACCCACTTCCGCAACAATGTTGTGACTGATCATATCAGAGGTGATTTCCACTTCTTTTCCATCTACAGTTGCGGTGAAAAACTCGTTGTAATTGTATTCTGTGGCGTTGTACTTCTTGACGCTAACTTCCGTCTGCGACAAACTCACATCGTAACTTTTAACAATTACTTGAAGTGTTACGCTTGCATCACCAATTGCCACAGTGTAACTGTACTCACCCGATTTATCAGCTACGTTACTTGTAACCATGTCGGAAGTGATTGCAATTTCTTCGCCGTCCATTGTAACGGTAAACAAGCTGTTGTAGTCGTAAGTCAGCGCTTCTTCAGCATATACCGTGACGGAATTTTTCGTCAAAGTGACATTGTACTGCATCGCAACTACGGTTACCGTAACTTTTGCTTGACTGCCTCCGTAACTGCAAATGACTTCAAATGACCCTACGTCAGCTGACACCTTGGATAAATCCAACATGTCCTGCGTTACGGCTATTTGCTGACCGTCTTTCTTGACAGAAAACAGCGTTGTGTAGTCGTAACTCTCTATATCTGTATCCCTGATTTCGACACTACTGTTGATTGCCGTAACCTCTAAAGCAAAATCAACCGGAGGATCTTCCGGTTGACATGCACAAAGAAAAGTAGTTACGGCAATCAGCAGTGCTAATAAAGTCAGTACTGCTGATGCCTTTTTCATTTTTACTCTCCTATTAAATTACAGTCTAACCGGGGTGTTACTTGTTCAGCTGGAAATCTCCCATGTTGTAGATGTCAATCCAGAAATACCTGGTACGGTTGTTGTCAACCACTACCTGAATACCCAGGTCTGCATTGATAAATGTAACGACCTTGTCACTGTAACCGTAAGCACCGCCGGACATATCGGAGTTAGCGTAGTCAATTACAAATCCGATTGCGCCCAGTTCTTCGGTCAGTTTGTCAATTACTTCATCGTAAAGTTCAGGTGTGAGATAAGTATTTCCTTCAGGAAGTTCCAATTGAACAGTAACAGAGATGTTCTTTTTCCACAATGTGTTACCGTCAGCGTCTGTACCGTTTTCACTGAAATTGAAGAAAGGTCCGTAAACACGGTCACCGAATACATTGAAGAACACAATGTATTGAGGGAATTGTGAGTTGGTGTATTTGTCACCGTAAACATCGTTGAATGCGATGCTTGAATTTACTGTCAGGCTTTCATTTGCTGAACAATCAGGTCTGTAGTGCTGAGTCATTGTTCCGTCCCAAGTCTGAGGAACAACACGTTCAACGTAACCGTCGAACACGCCTTCAACCGGCATTGTTGTTGTGCCCATGTTGGAGAATGTTGTTGTGATGTAACCTTCGTAACCGGAAGACAAAGAGTACGGATACTTGACAGAAAGAATACCGTCTTCTGTTGCAACGATTTCTAAGTTAGAATACAACGAACTTGCAGAAGTGTCAGAGTAGTGCAATCCAAGTTCCATTGCAATAGAACGGCTGATGCTTTCTTCCTGCAATACGAACTTCTTACCTACAACACCGTTGACCACTGCTTCACTTGTGTACTTGAACAGATTGGGTGAAAATTCGAAAGAAGGCATCTTGTCAAAGATGTTACCTACGTATTTTCTGATACCGTAGTAAACGCCGTTTGTCGAATCGTAGTCGAATTCATCGTAAGCGTTTTCGCCTGTTTGCTTATATCCGTAGTACTCAAGTCTGTACAGTCTGTCATCCATAGCGTAGGAGTACTTGGTTGTTCTGCACAACAGAATTTCGCCTTCTGTTACCCAACCTTGCAAACCTGCTGTACCTGTTGCTGTTTGCACGTCGCCAAGAGCCATCTTAGCAACGCTCATTGTTGCAGAAATTTCGTAATCGCCCGGATCTTCAACAGGACCTGCCATCTGTGTTTCTACAGAGTGGAAGCTGTAATTCTTTGCAGCCTTCATCTTTTCCAATGCTGCTGCAAGAACATCTGTGTTTTCGCCTGCTTCGTAAGCCTTGGGTTGTTCGATTTCGGTAGAACCAATATCACTGAATGTAAGTTCAATGATTGTGTAGCTCATTGCATCGGGCTCTTCCGCACCTTCAGGGTAGTAAATCGGTTCAGTCTGAGCAATAAGTTTTGTGATAACGCCGTTTTCAATTACGAAATAAACTTCGTACAGCGTTTCTGTAAGCATTGGAGTCAAACTGTATGTAAGATAAGTCAAGAAATACAGTTCGTCAACGTTTGTCTTGTCGTAAGTGTACTGATAAACTTCATTTTCCGCATCGTAAACAAACTTGTTTACATTGAAACTACCAAGGTGGTTCCACAAGTGCTGACTTGCCCATATAGCAGGAATGTCGGCATAGTTTTTCTGTTGAGTATAAGCAACCTGATTGTTTTTGTCAAGGTGTACCTTTTCAATAGCTTCGCCTTGTTCGCCGTATTCGTTTGTAACAATGTCAGTGCCCTTTCTGTAATGGTCAGTAATGGAATCTGTACCATTGTGAGAACCCCATGTTCCTACCCATTGACCTTCGGACATCTTGACCTGCATGTCGTACATTGTGTCGTAGCTGTTGTACGGTGTTGTGTAATCAATGTACTTGTCGGTTGCAATACCGGATACCGTAATGCTGGCATTACCCAGTTCCTGGATCATTTCAGAAGTCAATTCACCTACCTGACCTTCAACAGTGGGAACCTTGATTGTAATGGCGATAGATCCGGACTTACTCTTGTCTTGGTTGGATGTAGCTGTAACTACAACATATTGATCTACTACAAGGTTCTGTGCAACAACACTCAAAATGTTGTTTTCTACCTTTACAATGCCTTCCTTACTGAAAGACCATGTATAACTGCTGTCCTGAGCATTTTTAACAGTTACTGTAAGAGCAAGAGTTTCGTCGAAGTTGATTGTTGTCTTGCTTGCTGTAACTGAAACTTCAATACCCTTGGAGATTTCAGCACCGCAGTTGTCACATTTACCGTCGTTATTGGTGTCAACGTGTGTTGTGCAAACATTTTCGGAAACATCAGCGCCACAATTGTCACACTTGCCGTCGTTGTTAAAATCGACGTGTTCGGTACAACTTGGTTTTTCGGGCATGTCATTTCCGCAGTTGTCACACTTGCCGTCTCCGTTGAAATCCACACAGATATTGCAAGTGGGTTTACATGCGACCAACAGACTGGTCATGACCAAACATACTACTAAAAGTAATGCTATCAATTTCCTGGATTTTTTCATATACTATCCCCCCTTTATTTAATTACTAGCTACTGATGGAATAATCCATACATAAATGTACAGATCCAATTGATTGTCGACGGGTGCCACATACAATGTACCGCCCGTAACATCCTTGTAAAATTCGCCATACTCATTTCTAACAAATCCCAGTGATTCAAGGTAACTGTTAACCTTGTCAAGAGAACTGTTGATAGAGTAGTCAACGTCAAGCGGCACGTCATAGAAGAACTGAACCGTCGTCTTGATGTTACTTTGTGAAGCCGGCTTACGGTATGTCAGCATTGCAAATGCGTAGCTGTCGCCCAGTGCATTTCCGAAGAAAGGAACTTCTTCGCTGTTTACATTGAGATAATCTCTGTAAACGTCCACAGCGTTGACCATTTCGTCCGTCTCTGTTCCTGCAATGTCACCCGGAACGATAAATTCAATTTCCGACCAACTGGTGGGAACCTGACGCACTACGTAACCGTCAAAGGAAATGTCTGACGGAGTTTCTGTTGCATTGAATTTGCTGTATTCCAACTCAATTACGCCGTACATCATTCCCATGTTGAAGTAGAAACATGCCTCAGTAATATAACCGTCGGCACTGACCACTACGTAAGGTGTGAATGACTTAGTTTCAGAAACGTAACCACGTGCTGCAAATATGCCGTAAAGTGATTTGTCATTGCCTACACAGTTGTAGAATGTAGAAGCAACTGCTGACATCGCTTCATCTACGTAATAGGTGGTTTCGCCTGTTTCGGAATCTTCGTAGTAGGATGTGAAGATTGCCGCTGCAAAGTCAAATGAGGGTCTGACTTCGTTTATTGAGCCGTTGTAAGCTCTGCTTGCTGTAAATCCGCCCTTTTCGGCGTCGTTGTAGTAAGAGTTGTACAGGTTTTCACCGAATGTACGGAATCCGTAACTTGCCGAAGGATCAGGTGTGTTGACTTCTACCGGATTACTTGCCGTGCCCGTATAGGATACACTGTAAGGAATAAAGTGCATTGTATCTGCGGTAACCGTTTCAACAAAACCTGCCTCAACTACACCGCTTGCGTAGATAGATGCAACGATTTCCTTGTAGTCAAGCGTGTAACTTTCAAGCGTCTGCATTTTGTCGATGGCGGATTGCAACTTGTCATGAATGGGCATGTGCAGATATTTTACCACCTTGGGAACTTCGACAGACTCTCCTACCGTTATTGCAACGGTAAGTTCCTGTATTGCTCTGTAGCCGTCCACTACGGAGTAATCGTCACCGCTCTTGGCATAAATTCCTGAAATGCCGTCGCCGCTGATAATCAGTGCAAATCCGTTTACCACAAAGTCATACGGGTTAGCAGATGCAATCACCTTTTCAGCAAAGGAATTGTCTCCGTTGTATTCAAAACGCCATGTCTCTTCATTGAAGGTAAAGTCAGCAACTGTCAGATCGGTAAAGTTGTTGTACAATCCCGAATCTGCCCACGCTACTTCTTCACCGTTTTCTTCCATTGGGAAGTATTCTTCCTCATTGTTGAAGTTCAAACCAACATTAGATGCAATGCCATTGTCATTCTTGATATACAAGCCCGTTTCGGCGTTGGTGATTGAATTGATGTAAGCACCGTACCAGTAATTGCCGTCCATACGTGTTCTGACTGTAGTTGTGTGGGTGCTTTCCAACTTAGAGAAGGGAGGAAGTGTGTACAACGAAATGTTGATAAATCCGTCAAATGCAATCTTGTCGCCCTTCAATGCGTCCAGCATGTCCTGAGTCAATGTAGGTTTAGCAAGTACCGTAAGTACCTTTGATGCAAATTTTTCACTATTTGCATTACTGCGTGCTTCCACCCTGACAATCACGTCACCTTCAACCTGTTGTGCGGTAACCAGTCCGTTTTCATCGACAGAAATTACATCTCCGCCCTGAGTTACCTTCCAAGTGACAGACTTGTCTTCTGCACCTTCTACAATTGCTTTAAGTTGCAATGTCTTTCCGGAGAAAATTTCACTTCCTCCTTCAATTGCAACCGTCACACCGCTGAGATCGGGTGCAGGGACAATTGCTTGTCTTGCTTCAAATGTAAATGTTTCCGTAGGATCGGAAAATACGTATCCTTCTCCTACTGCATAAATGATATAAGTGAATTCTTCCGTTACTGAGGGCGCCTGGTAGGAATTTGTCTGCAACGAATGGCTCTTGCCATCAATATTGATGACGTAGCCGATTGCACCTTCCACTGCGTCCCATGTAATCAAACCCGTGTCTTCCTCCCTGACATTGGTTGGAGTGGCAGGCTTTTGCCCTGACGTGGTAGTAGGATTACATGCAGTAAGGGAAAAGATCATTGCCACTACAAGCAGCAAACACAGTGCTCTTTTCACAATACTCCCTCCTAATTAATTAGTAGTTGTAGCTGTACTGCAACACAATATTCTTTGTAGCGGTAGCAAACGACATTGACAAACTCATTAGTTTTCCGTCTACAAGTTCTGCAGTTACAACGGCATCAGTTGTAGCTTCGATTGTGACACCCAATACCGATGGAATGTTGGTCTTAGCTACACTAAGGGTGATGATTTGTTTACCTTCTTCGTCTGTTGTTTTTTCCTGTTCAGACGCATTGTTTTTGTTAAGGTTTAATCCCTTGAATGCGTTTCTGTCCAGCGGAAGCGTCTCCGACTTGGTTGTTTCGTTGAGTTGGAAGGAGGAATTGAGTTCCGCCGTGCCTATGGTAACAGACATTGAATCGGACATCACTACCACTTCCTTGCTGTAACGGTAAACTTCCGTTTCGCCATCATAAACGCTTGCTGTACTCTTTACCAATGTAGCCGCCTGAAAAGCCTGCTTCTGTGCGTCCGCTACGCTTGTAACCGTAGAGTTACAAGCGGTCAGCGTAAGCACTGCCAGGCACAACAGTGCCACTATAGATACAATCTTTTTCATTTTCATCGCACCTCCATTACATGAAACGACGTCTTACAATAAACAGTCCCAGTGCACTGACAATTGCTGCGCCTACTGCAACTGCAATGTAAGTGTTGTCTACAACTGTCATGATAGGCTTGATTTCCTCTACGACAGACTGATTGTACTGTTTGAGTTCATTTTGCAACTTGGTGTATTTTGTAAGGTCAAGCAACGTTCTTTCCGACGCCTTCAACTTGGAAAGTCTTGTAGCAATGTCCTGCAGCATTGCAAGATCACTGATACTGAATGTGTCGGGCAGATTGTTGATTTCTTCCTGCAACTGTTGAGCGGACAAACTTGCATTGGACAATTTCAACAGACGCAATGTTTCCCTTGCTTCAAGTACTGCCTTGACGTACGCATCATACTCTTCCTTACTGTAACCGTAGTCGGTAGGATCCTGAGTAATAGCATTGTAAGCCGAAACAGCATTTGTAATCAATGTATCGTCTGTCATTGCAATTGTCTTGAGTGCAACGATTTCCTTAGCATATTCGTAGAACAGAACAAGGTTCTTGTCTCTTGCTACGTATTCGCTGCGAACAGCATCTTCAACACTACCGAAGTATACAAGGTAAGGAATTGAATCGTAACCTTCCAGACCTTCGTTGGCAGGAAGTATCATCTTGATAGGTTCATTCTTACCAAGCAGGTCAACGAACTGGTAGTAAGCCAAGGGCCATTGGTAAATGTTGAAGTACTTTTGCAAGATAGCGTAACCGGGATCGCCGGGTTGCAATGTTGCTTCAGAATTGTACCAGCTTTCCATTGCAGGTGCTGTAAATGATCTGAATTCAACACTTTCCAAAGATGTGTATCCGTAGAAAGCGTAGTTTGCAATCATCTTCATTGTGTCGGGAAGAACGATTGAACGTACGGATGTGTTTTCGCCACCTGCAAATCTTTCCACACGGGTTGTGCCTTCCACTACTGTAAGCGTGTCAATCGACTTACCTGTGGGTACAGATGTCAGGCAGAGATCGCCGGACGCCATTGTTGTGTAAAGAATACCATAAATCAATTGTGCGTACTCATTGATCACTCCGTTGTTTGTCTTGCCTGATTCACCGTTGAAATAGTAATCCTCTATAGATGTGCAACCAAGCAATGCGCCTTCACCAACAAATTCGATGTTGTTTGAGAAAACAAATTCGGCAAGATTTTTATTGTACTGGAATGCCGCAATTCCAATGTGCTTGAGGTTGGGAGCGTTGAACGCCAACAGGTTTGTAGCCTGGAATGAGTAGTCGCCCGCAAATTCAAGACCGGGAGCTTCAATCTGACCTGTTACTGCTGTATCTGCAAAACCTGCAAAACCTACCTGTGTTGCTGCGCTGAGGTCAATGTTCTGAAGAGCTGTTGCACTGATAAATGCGTAATCTCCGAAGACTTCAACGTCGCCAAGGTTGATTGAACTGAGGCTTGAGCATCCTGCAAATGCGTACTGTCCGATGGATTGAACGGAATCAGGCAATTCAACAGATGCAAGACTTGTGCAGTAAGCAAATGTATAGTTGGGAACTTCAGTCATTCCTGACGGAATGGATATAGATGTAAGACCTGCACAACCAAGGAATGCACCTTCGCCAAGTTCGGTGAGCGTTGCAGGCAATTGGATTGATTCCATCACAGGTGCACCGCCGTTTTCAGCATTTCTGCCAAACGCACCTTCACCGATTGTTTCAACTACAGGAACAAGCACTGTGCGCAGGCTACTGCAATCTGCAAAAGCGTAATCGCCAATGTGCTTGACGTTTGCAAGATTTGCGGTAATCAATGACGTACAACCGTAGAATGTTTCACTTTCGATTGTGTCGTCCACCTTAGAAAGGTCAATTGTGCTGAGCTTGCTGTCACGTGCGAAACAACCCTGACCGAAGTGAACACCACCGGCTTCAGGCATGTTGACTGTTACCAGGTATGTGCAATCCTGGAATGCTCCAAGACCGTAAGTGCTGTTTGCACCAAGAGTTGCAGTCTGCAACTTTGATGTAAAGAATGCACCTTCACCGTAAACGGAATCTTCACCCGTTGTAATTGTTCTTACGTTTGTGCTTGCAAATGCGTAGTTGCCTACCTTTGAAACATTTACAAGATTGTTGAGGTTTGTAAGCGATGTTGCACCGTAAAATGCTCTGTCGCCCACTGTTGAGTTGCCCTGTTCTGCAAAGTTTACGGTAGCAAGGTTAGTACAGTTAGCAAATGCGTAGTTTCCGATATTTACAGGATTTGTAAACGTTACGGTTACTACATTGATACCACCAAATGCTCCTGATCCGATGTTAGCGTAGTCAAGTACAAGTTCTTCCTGAGAGTAATCCTTACCTGTTGCAGCAAAAATCACAGTGTCACCTTCCTTGTTGAGCAACAACGAATTGGACGAATCGGTTGAATAGTAATTGCTTGATGCCACATCGAAAGTTGTAAGAGCTGTGTTCTGGAATACAGTACCGCTGATTTGTTCAATCTTGGTTTCTGCACCGAATCTTACTGTCTTGAGATTTGTACAATCAAGGAACGTGTAACCACCCAATGTCAAAGTATTGTTGGGAAGGGTGATTTCTTCAAGAGCGGAACATCCGTAGAATACCTGTTCTCCGATGTTACGAACGCTGATTCCTTCAGCGAAATTAACTGTAGTCAGTTTCGGACATTCACTGAATGCGCCCTTTTCAATTGATACCAGACTGTTGTGGATATTTACAGTTGTAAGTGCAGGACACTGAGCAAGCAAAAATTCAGGGATTGTGTTCTTTTCGTAGATGTCAATTGTTTCAATTGCCGTACGAACAAACATTCCGCTTGACAGCTTGGTGTGTTCCGAAAGTGTTACATCCTTCAGACTTGTACAATCCTTGAACACTTCCTTATAGGTATTGCGCAAAGATGTCAGATCGGCACTTGTAAGACTTGTACATCCTGCAAATGCACATTCACCCATTGTCAGGATACCAGACATATCCAACTCTTTCAGGTTTTCGCAACCGTAGAATGCGTACGATCCGATTACCTGCCACTTGGAAGGTTCTGTTATATCTGTTCCGGGTTTTGTTGTGTCAATTGTTACTTTTTCAAGTTTGGTATCTTCGTAGAATGCGTATTCTCTCAGATACATCAATGTTGAGGGCAGTACCACTTCACGCAGGTTGCTGCAATTGTAAAATGCGTACTTCTGAATGTCTTCAACACCGTAAGGAACGACAATCTTGGTTACCGATGTATTAGCGGCAGGTATCTTATTTGCGTCGTAGTCGTCTTCATCAACTTCCACTTCGTAGTCTGTGTCGTACAGACAGAATGCGTAAGAACCAATGTATCTGATACCTTCGTCATCGGGTATGATTACTTCACCGCCAAGTCCCTTGTAAGCAACCAGAGTACCGTTTTCGATGATGAATTCACTCTTGACGTTGATGGAAACACTTGCCATGATGTTAGATGTAACACCCGTAGCCTTGTTTGTTGCACGCAACGTAATGGTTGCGTTACCTTCCTTCAACGCCGTAACTTCGCCTTCCTGCGTTACAACGGCAACAGTGTCGTTGGTTGAACGGAATTCGAAGGTGTAATTTTCCTTAGCGTACCACGGATCCATGTCGAAGTTGAGCTTGATCTTTTCACCGGGGTAGAAACTGATTCCGTTCAGACTTGACAGGAATATTCTGCTGCCCGTTGAACCTATTTCACTTGTCTGTGCCGCACGGGAATAAGCAAACAACGTGTCGAAGTAGTCAAACCTCAATTTCGCAAGAGTTGTGTCTTCGTGGTTGTCCGACACGCTCATCTTGGCTGTTGAAGCTGCTTTAGCTTTTACGTTTATAATGATATTTGCAGATTTAAGATCCATCTGCTCAGTTACAGTTACTGTTGCAATACCCGGTTTCAAGCACTTGATAATGCCTTCCTTAACTTCTACAATTGAGTTGTTTGATGAAGTCCAGTTGAGGAATTTCAGGTAATCCTTATCGGCATCAACAGTACCGTCTGCTGTAGCAAGGTAATCTGTCAGGTCAATTACTTCACCCTCTGTAACATTGAGAATGGACATGTTGGAACTTGTGAACTGACCGTCAGTTGTGAACTTGAAGTCACCTTGTGTTCCGGGAAGCTGACAGATGTAGATGTTACTGTTAAGTGCGTAGTCGTCGATTGAGAATGCCAACGCACTGGTAATCAATCCGTCGGAGTAAATTTCTTCCAGGTAATCGGTGATTTCGAAACGAACTGTTGTGTCGGAATTTCTTTCACCGTAGATGGGGATAGGATACTGCGACAGAGTTGTGTAATTTGAACTTGAAGTAAACAGAATAGGAGTGATTGACTGTGCGTAATGGTTGTCGAAGATGGTCATTGTGATGTAGTAACGATCCTTCTTCATTCCCTTGTCGTACACCTTTTCGTAGGAAACGTCTTTCAGAATTGGAGCTTCGTTGTCCATGTAGAAGTCGAAACTGAAACTGTTTCTTACGTTAGTCAACAAACCGCCACGGTTGGGATCTTGTTCACCATTTTCATCCAATTCCATGTTGTAGTCAAGCAGACCCACCATCTTGAATTCGTACTGGTGATTGTTGATAAATCCTACCTGCAGCGAATCTGCGTCTACCTGTCCGTAGTGAGGCATTGGGCTAAGTCCGTAACCGTAAGCCTTGATTGCGTTGTAGTCTGTTGTTTCAAATACAACTTCGCCTGTCACCTTGTCGGTGATTGTGTAATGCATTTCCTTAGCGTTACGAAGAAGTCCTGCAAGTACAGATGAGATACCGTCAATTGTTCCCAACACATCGGAAATTGCAATGTGTTCTTCGGATGCTGCTATAGGATCGTACTTACTGGTGTCCATTTCGTACAAATACGTTCCCAAAGGAATGATGTAGTTGTACAGATAGGAACCGTAAGGAATTGTTGCGTAATAGTCGGGCTTCAGCTTGTCTTCTTCGCTGATAGCGTCGTTCTTCTCGTCGGGATCTACTTCGTAGTAGGTCTTGTCGAACATCGGAGCTTCTGTCCAGTCACCGTAGAATGCAAGGAATGGAACATTGAGGTCGATACCGTCAGCATTGTTTGAATCAAGTGTTACGAAACCTTCAACGTACATACCGTACGGGAACAGATTGTCCATCATTATCATGTCTTCTGTAGAAAGTGTGTAAACAAGTTCCACAGCAACACTACTTCCCGGTGCAACTGTAACAGAGGACATTGTTTCGCCATCTACTGTTGCTGTCCATGTGCCGTTGAGCAACTGAGATCTTTCAGCAACGAACTTGTCGTCTGAGGTCGAAACACTTTCAGTCATTGCAATGATGCCAAGGTCGTATGTCAATTCAGTGCTACCGAAGTTGACAACGTTGAAATTCATTGTATAAACACCTGTTCTGTCGGGATCATCCAACAGTTCAAGTTTTGTCTTGGAACAACCGTCAACAGTAATCATTGCCCCTGTTGTAAGAGCATTTCTCAAACTTGCAAGTCCTGCGCCCTGTTTACGTGGCGAATACGGATTGCCTTCTTCGTTCAATACAATGCTTGCCGTAGACATCAACAACTGGTTGGTCATTTCAGCTACTTCAGGCATTGACTTTTCAGGGAATTTATCCTTTACGTACTGACGAATGAGCACTACAATACCGCACATGTTGGGAGAAGCCATACTTGTACCACTTTGCGTGTCGTAACCGCCACCGGGTACTGCAGACAAAATTTCTCCGCCGTGTGCTGTAATTTCAGGCTTGAGACCAAGTGAAGGTGTGGGACCCCAGCTTGAGAAGTCCGACATGAAAGGACCTGCCTGTTGACTCAAACTAAATGTAAGAGTACCGCTCTTTTGTGCAGCAAGCACCTGGCCGTCTTCCTTAGTGATTGAAATGGTAGGAATTGTGTTACTCTTACCCATTGACATTGAGATTGTACCTTCTACGTTGTTGTAGATGATACATCCGATTGCACCGTATTTCATTGCAATCTGTGCCTTTTCTTCGAATGTGTTGGTACCACGTTTTACCAGTGCAATCTTACCCTTGACATTTAAGGTTGCGTAGTTGACGTCCATGCCGACGCCCGGCACAGTGACGTATTCTATTGTTTTTGTTTCACCTTGCGAAATACCAAGATCAGCAAAGAAGTCGTTCTGATCGCCTGTGATGTCGCTTGATTCACTGAAATAGAATGAGTAGGTGGAATTTCCTACATCTGCAAGAATGTACTTGCTCTTTACACCACTGATGGATGCAACCGACAATGCTGCTTCATATGTAGAAGGAGAACCGACTGTTGCGGAGTCGGGATTGGTAACCATGTTTGTGTTACCTTGTTCACCACCCATTGCTGAGCTGTAGTCGTTACTTGCAGCTGTTACAAGACTGATACCTGCAGCATTGATCTTGTCGTAAACTTCGTTTGTCTTAACTTCGTCCACTTCACGGGCAAATCCGCAAGCAGTACCAAGTGACATGTTGATTGCGTCAACGCCAAGCAAAACAGCGTCTTCCAAAGCTGTCAGAATGTCATCGCTGTTGGCACCTTCGTCAAGGTCGGGGAAAACCTTCATCAATACAAGCTGAGTGTTTACTGCAACACCTGTAATGACATCGTCCTTACCACCGATAATACCTGCAACGTGAGTACCGTGACCTGAGTCATAGGGGAATACGTCTGTATCCTTGTCTGCGTAGTCGTAAGCGAAAGGAATCTTGTCGCTGTAGTAAACGTCACTTACCTTGATACCTGCTGTGAATTTAGCAGCGTTACTGATCGCGTTACCGCTACCGTCTGTTGCGGTAAGCATTGAATTTACGTCACTTCTTTCAAGCAACAAGGGACCGGCCGGTTGATTCTGGAAAACGGAGTGACTCATGTCGAAACCGGAGTCCAGTATAGCAACAGCTGTATTGCGTCCGTCGATTTGGAACTCATTTGCTGCAAACTCAGAGTTAAAAATACCCGTAGGATAAACGTCAACTTCGTTTGTAACAACAAGTTCGTTTGAAGAGGACGAATCAACCGATTGTGGCTTGTTGTAGGTTTCCGACATGATTACGTCTTCTACCAAAGAGTAGTTTTCCAATCTTTCAAGATCGCCGTACCTTACTGTAACGGAAATAGCATTCAGTATTGTTGTGTAGGAATACTCAACTTCTTCAATGAGACCGTCTGCTTTAAGTGCAGTAGCAAGTCTGTTCTGATCTTCCAGAATACCCTGTGCCTGCTTTACGCCTTCGGCAGAAGATGCGTAGTCGGCAACGGAACCCATGTCGCTGTAACGTCTGTTATATGTATCAATAAGAGATTCATCTTTCAATGTCAACATTACGACTACCTTGTCATCTGCCCTGTAGCCGTTGTTTTCCAAAAGATATTCCGCCTTGATCTGCGACATCACCTGATCCTGTGTCAGCTTGGCATCTGTTCTCAATATACCCAACTGACCGCTTTCGTAACTGTGATCGGGAGTCACAGTTGTACCAAGTGCATCACATGCTACTGTGCTTAAAAGCACTGCTACCATCAATAAGCATATAAGTACCTTGCGCATTTTTTTTACTCCTTTAATTTAGCTAAGCCATAAATACATAAGCAATCCTACAATGGCGAAACAAAATATCGTACACAAAAACATTGGAAGATATGTTGCCAGTGCCGCCCTGATTGCCGCACGACGTTCTTTTCTGTTCAACCCCACATTCTTGTCTGTTGACTTTCTTCTGTAAAAAGCCTGTGGAACGTTGTCCATGTTGTATATTGTATGACCGTCGTCTACATATTTCTTTTTGTCAGCCTTGTTTTTTTTCATTTCGTAGAGCCTTTTGTTCTTCTTCAAGCAGCATCTCTTTGTATTCCTTATTGTACTTGTCAAGGTTTGACATTACTTCATTGTCGTACAAGTGACAAGCTACAAAGTGATTCTTGCTGTGTTCGATGTACTGAGGTGTCTTAAATTTACACACATCCATGCACTGACTGCAACGTGTGTGGAACTTACAACCCTTAGGCGGATTAGCCGGAGAAGGAATGTCTCCTCCCAAAATGATACGCTCCATCTTTACATCGGGATCGGGTACAGGTACCGCTGAAAACAGTGCCTTTGTGTAAGGATGCAACGGATTGTCGAAAATTTCGTCCGTTTCGCCCGTTTCCATTACGTTACCCAGATACATTACCATGATCTTATCGGTGATGTACTTTACGACTGACAGGTCGTGGGAAATAAATACGTAGGAAAAGCCCTTTGTTTTTTGCAATTTTTTGAGAAGGTTGATGATCTGTGCCTGAATGGATACGTCAAGCGCCGATACAGGTTCGTCGCAAATTACCAGACGGGGTTTAACCGCCAATGCTCTTGCAATACAGATACGTTGGCGTTGACCGCCGCTGAATTCGTGCGGAAATCTGTCGTAAAAGTGACGGGGAAGTCCGCACTGTTTCATGATATCGTGCACGTAATCCTTGACCTGATCTTTAGGAACAATGTGGTGAACACGAACTGCTTCCGCAATGATGTTACCTACAGTCATACGTGGCGGCAAACTTGAATAGGGATCCTGGAAAATCAACTGGATATCGGTACGATACTTCAGCATCTGTTTTCTTTTAAGATGGGTAATATCGTCACCCATGAAATAGATGCTGCCGCCGTCCGATTCGTACAGCTTCAGGATTGTACGACCAAGAGTTGTCTTACCGCAACCTGATTCGCCTACGACACCGATTGTTGTTCCTTCTTCTAATTTGAAGCTGACGTCATCTACTGCCTTCAGACTGGTCAGCGTCTTGCCCAACAATGTCTTTGACAATGGGAAGTATTTCTTGAGGTTTCTGACTTCAAGGATATCTTCCTTTACAATTACATTTTCCACTTCGTTTCCATTGCTGTCCACAACGGAAACCTTACTGTTTTTCTTGCCCACGTCAGCAGGAAATTTAACCTTGACTGATCCGTCATTAAAAAGTGTTACTTCAACTTTTTCCGGGCTTTTACACTCAACCTTGACCGTGTAATTGTACTTGCCCAGCTGCACATTTGCACTACCTTGTGCGTCGGTAAAAGTCACCACTTGTTCGGGCTGTTGAGTAGCAACAGGTTGTATTTTTTCAGTTTTCTTAGCCATGTTACTTCTCCTCTTTTTCGTACAGGTAGCAAGATACGTAGTGCGTATCGCTTACCTTGATCATTTCGGGATACTTGCCGTCGCACTTGCCGATACACCTGTTGCATCTGTTCTTGAAGTAGCATGTGTCGGGAAGATTGATGGGGTTGGGAACTTGTCCCGGTATGGAAAACAGCGGCTGATCTGAAGGTGAGGTAATCAAAGGTTTGCTCTTTTGCAATCCGATTGTATAAGGATGCAAAGGATTGTGGAAAATTTCACTTGCTGTACCTTTTTCAATTACTTTACCTGCGTACATTACCACTACTTCATCCGCCATTTCAGCAATTACACCAAGGTCGTGTGTAATCAACATGATTGAGCAGCCTTGTGATCTTTGCAATTCTTTCAGCAATTCAAGTATCTGTGCCTGTATGGTAACGTCCAACGCCGTTGTAGGTTCGTCAGCAATGATGAGCTTGGGATTGCCTGACAATGCCATTGCAATCATTACACGCTGACGCATACCGCCCGACAGTTCGTGTGGGTATGACTTGTACACTCTTTCAGGCATTGCAATACCGACCTTCTTCAGCATTTCGATACTGTGAGCTTTAGCTTCTTCAGGAGTAATTTCCGGTGTGTGTACAAACAAAACCTCATCCAGCTGATTACCGATTGTAAATACAGGATTGAGACTTGTCATTGGTTCCTGGAAAATCATTGTAATGTCCTTACCACGAATCTTGTACAATTCGCTTGTGGGCATCTGCACAATGTCATAAGCCAGTTTCTTGTCGCCGTCCATTCCAAGGTCATCTGTATTGAAACGAATCTTACCTTCAATTACCTGTCCTTGCGGTGCTTGTACCAGCTGCATGATGGACAGTGAAGTAACGCTCTTTCCGCAACCCGATTCGCCTACAACACCTACAACCTTGTTCTTAGGAATGTCAAATGACACGCCGTTTACTGACATTACCGTGCCGTTGTCGGTAAAAAATACTGTCTTAAGCCCTTCAATTTCCACAACGTTGTTGCTGTCACGCATCGTTGTTGTGTAATCTTCAACACTGCGCTTACGTCTCTTCAACGATTCGTAATACTTCATCTGCTTGATGTTGTGTTTTAAAATTGCACGGCTTTCTTTAATAGAAATATAATTAGTGTTTTTCTTGCTCATTGTATAGTCCTTTTTCAAACAACCGTACTGAAAAGTCCAACGACTGCCTGTGGTTTATTTTTTAGCCTTGGGGTCCATTGCGTCACGCAGACCGTCGCCAACGAAGTTGAAACCAAGTACTGCGATTACAATCAATATACCTGCGGGCAACCACATGTTCATGTGGTAACTGAGTACCGATCTGTCATTTGCTCCAGCAATCATTGTACCCCATGCAGCTTTAGGTAACTGAACGCCCAGTCCCAGGTAGCTCAATGTAGATTCGTACAGAATTACACTACCAAGACCAAGTGTCATGGATACAATCAACTGAGGCATTACGTTGGTAATCAGGTGGACGAATATCTTACGCCAAGTGGGAAGTCCCATTACTTCTGTTGCCGTGATGTATTCCTGTTCACGCAGTGTCAGGATCTGACCACGAACCATACGGGCTGTACCGCTCCAGCTGAATACAGTGATGACTACCATCAATACGTAAATCTGCTCATCGGCTTCAAGTTGCCATGAATCAATTACTGCAGACGCAATAAGCAAAATAGGCAACGTCGGGATACAGTTGAATATATCTACTATACGCATGATGAGCTGATCCACCCATCCGCCGAAGTATCCTGCAAGTCCTCCCAGCACGATACCGATCAATGTTTGCAAAATTACTACAATAAAACCAATTGTCAGTGAAATTCGTCCGCCGTACATCAGACGTACAAATACGTCAAATGCCTGGTCGTCCGTACCCAACAGGTGATCCCAGCTGGGATCAGCGTACTTGTTGAGGTTTTCAACAATGGTGATTACTTCTGTTACGGTTACTTCATTACCGTTTGCATCAGTATATGTATAATATATTATAGAGTCGTAACTTGTTTCGCTTTTATCTGCTTCTGTTTCACCCCAACGGTTGTACAGTACGGGACCGAAGAAAGAAAACAACAGCAAAAATACAATCATTACAAGTCCTACAATGGACAACTTAGATCGGAAGAATCTTCTTGCAGTCAATTGCAAGGGACTCATTTCACGGTAATTTTCCACCAATACTACTTCTTCTTCGGCTTCCAGATCGGTTTCCGTAGCCAAAGTATCTTCTTCAACTTGAATTGCTTCTTCAACCGCTTCCAAATTGTCTTGGGCTCTCTTATCTTTGTTCATCTCTACCACCTATTTAGTAAGTTTGACACGAGGGTCTACAATGGAATACATGATGTCGGAAAGCAATGTGCCGATTACGGCAAGTATTGCAAGGAACATGTTGTAACCCATTACAAATGGAATGTCACTGTCAACCAATGCATTGTAGGACAGACGTCCTATACCGTCTATACCAAATACCTGTTCGGTAATCATCATACCGCCGAACAACGACGGAAGAATACCGGCAAGCAATGTTGCAATAGGAATCAATGTGTTACGGAATGCATGTTTGTAAATTACTGTACGTTCAGATAAACCCTTGGCACGTGCTGTACGGATGTAGTCCGCACCAAGCACTTCCAATGTGTTTGTACGTGTGTAACGCATCAGTCCGCCCAGTGACAAAATTACGCTTACGAATATAGGCAAAATCAAGTGATAAGCCATGTCGCCCAACTTCTGCAATGCCCCAAGGAAAGTTTCGGGGTAACTTGCTGTTGCGGAAATCAATCCGCCGAAGGGAAGAATTCCAAGGTCAACGGCAAAGAACTTGATGGCAATTGCCGCGAAAAAGTACGTCGGTAGCGACAGACCGATCATTGTAAATATCGTTACAATGTAGTCGACTGCCGAATACTGCTTTGTAGCACTGACAATACCCAACGGAATAGCAATCAGGAACTGCAATATCGTTGCAATGATTGCAATTGAGAAAGATATCCACATGTTTTCACTGATGACCTGTCCAACGGGCTTTTCGTACTTGAAAGAGTAACCAAGATCCCCCTTCATGAGGTTTCCAAGCCAACCGAAGTAGCCCTTGATGATACCGCCAAATGAATTGTCGGCAAGACCGAACATTTCCTTGAACTCATCAATCTGTTCCTGTGTGATTGTGCCGTTTTGCAACTGTTCGGCGTATTTATTATCGATGAAGTCAGTGGGCATCATACGCATCAAAGAATACACAATGATAGAAACACCAAACAAAATGATGATGGATATCAGAATTCTTTTGAGAATATATTTAAACATTTTGTCCACGCAGTGTCTTCTTGATTTAACCAGTAGTTACAGACACTACCTCCCATAAGTTTGCCCAAACCGACCTTGTAAAAAGGTCGGTTTGCACAATTGTTTTTCCTTATTGAACTTTCAAAGAAATCTTGTGAATTTCGCTTGTCAATCCCTTGAATGCTGTCGCATTAGCAAAGAATGTTGAAGTGTCAATCTTGTTTGTGTTGTACGCAAACATATCGTTTCTTTGGTAAGTAGGTAATTCAATTGCAAGCTCCATTACAATGTCCAGCGCATCGGAATACGTTTGTTTTCTAGTGTCCTGATCGTTTGTAGAACGTGCTTCTTCGATCAATTCAGACAGTTCGGAAATTTTCTCATATTCGAAAACGTACTTGTCGGGGTTAGCAAGAATTTGCTTATATCCCCAGTTCAGTACGGATGACGCTGTTGAATCCATGTGGTAAACCTGATACATGTCAGGGTCAATTGTCGAACCCCAAGCAGCAGCCCAGACTGTCAAAGCACCTGTGGAAAGTTTCTTCAATGCATCCTTGTCAGTTCTTACAGTAACGTTGAATCCAGCCTTGTTGAGCAATTCAGCAGCTCCAAACATAGCACTGTAAGCGGGGTGCTTGGTTTCTTCACCGGCAATTGTAAATTCGAACTGACAAGCGTTCTTGCCGTTGTCAGCGTATACACCGTTACCGTCAAGTGTATAGCCTGCCTTTTCTTCAAGCAACCACTTGATGAATTCGATTTGTTGGTCTTCAGTCAACACTTCCCCACCTTTCATTTCAAGTTCTTGCATGTAGAGGTAGTAATCTTCATCAAGTTTTCCATCCATGTAAAGGTCAACGTAGTTTTCGGGAATTGCTGCACCGATATATGGATAGTAAGGTACACATCCATCTGGGTAAGCCCAACTGTTCTTAGACATCGAACGGTAGATGGGTTCAGCAAGTGTCTTATAGAAAGATACCGTCAGAGATACGTCGATTGAATACATAATTGCACGTCTTACATAAACGCTTGGAATCTTACCTGCGTTTACGCCGATGTAACCGTAACCAAGTGTTGTGATACGCTTGTAGTCGTAACCTTCGGACTTGTGATTGTTCATTTCTGTTTCAGTTTCGGGATCTGCATTGGGTTGAGCGAAGTCTACCTGATTGGTGTACAAAGCGTCCAACATAGATTTAGCCGGAACTACCTGATAACGAATGGACTTGATCAAAGCGGGACCGCCGATGTGGTAAGGGTTTCTTTCGAAGTAAATTACACCCTTGTCGTAGAAGTCACCGGACTTGATGTTTTCAATACCACCGCTTGACTTACTTGCTGCATATGGACCTGCACCAACGGGAACACCGATCTTGTCGGGATTCTTGATGACTTGTTCCATGAATGTCTGAGACTTGTATTCAACACCGAACTTGTTGTTAGCGTAGTCAAATGCTGCGATGTGTTCAGCGTCGGAGTAGTAGTACATTGGAGCAACTGTAAAAGCAAAGTTCCAAATAGCCTTAGGGTCAACGTTCTTGATTGTGATGGACAATACTTCGTTGTAACCGTCCTTAACAGAACCGTCTTCATTGTATTCCGGTTGAACGTATTGATGACCGTTTACTGTAACGGATGTATCGAAGTTAGCAAACTTGATACCGCTGATGTTGGGGAATGCCAACACGCCGTCAGCGGGTTTGTCAGCTTCCATTTCAGCCTTAGTAATGTAGTCAAACAAACTTGTAGATGTCTTCCAGTAAAGAAGGATTTCTTCAATTGCAATGGGCATCTTAGAGTTGTACACTGTTTGAATAGCTTGTTCTTCCGACCAAGTCTTGATAGCTTCAAGATCGCCGAAAGCGGATTCCAACTTCTTTTCCTTTCTGTTCCATGTAATGAAACCTTCGTTGTAGAGGAACATTTCAACGTCTGTTGTGAACTTAGCGTCAGTTACTTCGTTACCGTCTTCATCGTAGAACTTCTGATCTCCGTAGGCGTCACGTGAATTGCTGAAGTCATCCTTCAATTCCTGCATGAAAAGCTCAGCTGTCTTGTTGAAGTCCACTACTACGTTCTTATATGCGTCGTCAACGTCCTTCCATTCATTTTCAAGATATTGAGCCATCAACTCAACTGTGAATTGTTCGCCTGAATGGTTGTCCAAAACGTCCGTTGCAGCTTCAATCAAAGACTGAATTCTGCTTCTTGCAGCAATCTGGTACTTCTGTTCAAATGCTTCTTGTTCGTTTTCGTCAGCAGATTGTGTACGGTATTCCTTAAGACCTACGATTTCTGTAGAGTAAATTGTACTGCTACCTGTATAAGCAGGGTCAAGGTAAACGTAAAGATTGAACAAAACGTCCTTGATTGTCAAGGGAGAACCGTTTGAGAACTGAACATCGTTCCTCAATACAAAGTAGTAAGTTGTTGTCTGATCAACGTCGTAGTCCCCCTGTGTGACGATTTGAAGATCTTTAACTACAACCGGTTCTTCATCACCGTATGCAGGTTGACCATTTTCGTCATTAGCAAGCATACCGATCTGTGTCATACCGACAACGCTACTGTCCGTTGCACTTGTTGCGTAGAACGGATTGAATACCTTGTCTACTTCCTGAGTTGTAAACACCAACTTATCTGTTTCATTGTCGTAATAAGTTTGATTAGCAGGATTACATCCCGTAACTGCAAACAAAGTTGTTGCAATCATTACAACGGCAAGAATCATGCTGAATACTCTTGGCATTTTATTCTTCATTTCTATCCTCCATTAGTTTTATATCAATGTAATTTCCGAAGAAAATCCGTCAATCTTTGTTGAATCGTCTTTAAAGCAAACTGCATTTGTTTCTTCAATAATGAGTCTGCTTCTGTCCGCATCTATTTCCGATGGCAAATTGACGATTGTTACAGTACCCTTGAATGTTACGTTGGAAATTTCAGTATCGGTAGCACTTACAGCGATTGGTGCAACGTAGATCTTATAGGTATCTTTATAAATGGTATCAACGTTGATGCTGACGTCTTCGAAGTTGACGTCTATTACCTTGGCACCGTCGGTGTTACCGAACAGGCTGATTGTAAGACTCTTCTTAGATGGATCATCAAAGTCTTCAATAAGATCGTCCCTACCCGCAGAATAAGAAACACTGAAATTGCTTATCGTATGGCCGTTTCCAAGAAGTTCCTTCTTGAAGTTCCCGAATGACAAAGCCTTTCCGTCCATATCTATGTCGGCAGCAAGGTAAATGTTAGCATTTCTTGTAGAAGCTAACGTCAATTCGCTTGCAGTACGAACTACCGTGTAAGTACCTTCAATGTACCGAGCATAAACCTTGATCGCACAGTCAGTTTCCCCACCGGGGTGTTTAAAGGACGGATCCCAAGGTTGTTTGTTTTCGTCATACAACGCAATCAATGTGAAACCCGATCTGGTTGCGTATCTTTCACTAAAAGTACTTCCTACGCCTACCGTTTTAGTTATAACGGGAAGAGCTTCTGAATTGTCGAAGTCATCGAAATCATAAACTTCGTAGGTGTACTCAGCCTTGATTTGCCAACAAGCGTACAATGTAATACCGTCTTCACCAACTTCGTCCTTAGCAAAATCCCATTGATCTTCGTAGGTGACATTACCGCTACTGTCCGTTTTCTTTGTGGTAAACCATCCTACAAGATCGTAACCTGCTCTATCCAAATCCTGTTCAGAGAGCTCACTTAATTCCTTGATGAGTCTTGGTGCGCCTTCCTCAAATTGATAGTAGAAGACAACCGGCCTGGTAGCGTTTTGGTAATTTCCGCCTTCTAATTCGAAAACCACCTTTGTACCGCTGAAATCGGTTGTTGGATTACAACCGACAATCAAGAACAGACAACTGAACATTACAATTGTCAAAAGCAAAATAAATATTTTTTTCATTGTTACCTTCCAATTTTTGCGCAAAAAAAAATTACGCTTATAATTTCAGTAATAGGTAAATTTTAAGACTTTTTCAATTATTTGTCAAATAAATACCCTAAAAACGCAAAAAAAGTCACCATTTTTTAATAGGTAATTACTAATCATATATATATTCTATAATGAAATAATGTTCAATGTAACATAGATATAATTTTAAAGACAAAACAACCCCTTTGGTAGTTGAAAATTACCCCCTAAAAGCAAACGGGTCTTGCGTTTAGATACACAAGACCCGTTGTATTTACTTGTTACGTCTGATATCTCTGAAGACCTTGACCAGCTGGATTACTACTGTCGGTGCAATTGCAAGCAACACTACATATCCGAAGTGAGTGAGCGTAAACGCACCAGACACTTCGAACAACGTGTTGAGTCCCGGCACAAACAGAACAAGGCACAGCAGAGCAAAGCCTGCGAAGAATGCGTAAAGCGAATATTTGTTTGTAGTCAATTTAAGTCGGAAAATAGACTCCTCACCACGACAGTTGAATCCGTGGAACAGTCTTGCAAGAGCCAACGTTGCAAATGCCATAGTTGAAGCAAGCACTGCGTCTGTCTGGTAGCCGATATAGAACGCACCCATTGTAGCCACGGAAATGAGCAAGCCTTGAAGAACAATCTTGGTCAGCAAAGATTTGTCAAGTATCGAACGGTTGGGATCACGTGGTTTTTGGTTTAGCAAATCCTTACTTGAAGATTCCATACCTATTGCAATTGCAGGCAGAGAGTCTGTCAAGAGGTTGATGAACAACAAGTGAACTGCACTGAAGGGTGCAGGCAAAGCCATGATGGACGCAAACAATACTGCGATTATTCCCGCTGTGTTACCTGACAGCAAGAATCCGATGGCGTTCTTTATATTTGCATACACTCCCCTGCCGTTGACTACCGCCTTGACGATAGTTGCGAAGTTGTCGTCGGAGAGAATCATTGAAGAAGCGTCTTTAGATACTTCCGTGCCCGTGATACCCATTGCAACACCGATGTCAGCCTTTTTCAACGCAGGAGCGTCGTTGACACCGTCACCGGTCATGGAAACCACCTTGCCCTTGCGTTGCCATGCCGAAACAATCCTTATCTTGTGTTCGGGAGAAACACGTGCATATACTGATACTTTTTCAAGACATTCATCCAATTGGTCGTCCGTCATTGAGTCCAGTTCGACTCCTGACAAGGCAATATCACCGTCCGCAAAGATTCCCAACTGTCTTGCGATTGCCGTTGCCGTGACTTTGTGGTCACCTGTAATCATTACCGTCTTGATTCCACCACGCTTAGCGTCAGCAACAGCCTGTATTGCTTCGGGACGGGGCGGGTCAATCATTGAAACAAGACCGATGAAAGTGTAATTCTGTTCGTCATTTAGCGTCAAAGGACGAACCGTATCAAGTTTTCTGTAAGCGAAAGCAAGCACACGCAGACCGTTTTCCGACAAATTACTGTTGACCGCCGCTATTTCCTGTTTAATTTCGTCGGTCAATTCAACACTGCCCTGTTCCGTCAGAATATATCTTGACTTGTCAAGTAGGACATCGATTGCACCCTTGGTAAACATTGTAGGAACGCCTTCAATTTCGTGCAACGTGCTCATCAATTTTCTGTCGGAGTCAAATGCAATTTCACTGAGTCTGGGATGACTGTTGCGGTAAGCCTCTTCTTCAATTCCGAACAATTCGCCAAACATTACCAATGCAACTTCGGTAGGATCGCCTATAGACTTGCCATTTACTTCGTCATTGGTTGCGTCACTTGCAAGCAATGACGCCATAAGCAAAGTTTCCTGCACCTTGTTGTTGCGGTCGATGTCCTTGCAGTCAACCAGCTTGCCGTAGGTGTATGCCTGTTGTGGAGTCATCTTATTTTGCGTCAACGTACCTGTTTTATCGGAACAAATTACTGAAACGCAACCAAGACTTTCAACTGCCTTGAACTCTTTCATTATGGCATTTTGTTTAGCCATCTTCTGAGTGCCCATTGCAAGAACGATTGTGACAATGGACGACAACGCTTCCGGAATTGCTGCAACGGCAAGTGCAACTGCAAACATCAGTGCGTCTATTACTTCCATGCCCGAACGGAATATTGACAAACAGAACACCACCACCGAAATAGCAATGACGATTACTGCAAGTTTGGCACTGAACTTGTCAAGGCTTTGCTGTAACGGAGTCTTTCTTTGCTGTGTCTGATTCATCAGCGTTGCAATCTTACCGATTTCCGTATTCATTCCGGTAGACGTGACAAGAACCGTTGCTCTTCCGTAGGTTACAAGAGAACCGGAAAACACCATGTTCTTTTGGTCACCCAGGGCAACCTTTTCCGAACGGATGACTTCCGTTGTCTTTTCAACGCCTTCGCTTTCACCTGTCAAGGAACTTTCATTTACCTTCAATGAAAAGTTTTCCAGTATTCTTCCGTCGGCAACAACCATGTCGCCCGCTTCTAAAAACACAATGTCACCCGGAACAATGTCAAGCGACGACACTTCCATACGCTTTCCGTCACGCAGAACCTTGGCGGTGGGAGAGGACATTGCCTTCAGGCTTTCCAATGATTTTTCAGCCTTAAAGTACTGTACTGTTCCCAACACGGCATTGAGTATAAGCACGGCAACAATTACAACGGTACTTTCAAGATTGCCCGAAAATGCCGAAATCACCCCTGCAACCAACAGAATCAAGACAAGCAAATCCTTGAACTGACTGAAAAATACTGCAAGAACACCCTTTTTCTTACCTTCGGCAAGTTGATTTTTGCCGTACTGCTGCAGACGTTCTTCAGACTGTTGAGATGTCAAGCCATCCATAGAAGATTGCTGACTTTCAAGCGCATCGTGACATGTCATGTCAAAATAAGTCTTCATACATTCCTCACTGTTAATTTATTGCAATAAAAAAACCACATACGGTGATGCCATACGTGGTACGCGGAACACAAGTATGGCTACACCATACCTGAGTCTTGTTATTTAAGGCAAAGCCAGACTGTAACAGCCATGCTTGTTGACTTTACCGCACTTGCGTGCTAACTACTCCCCCAAGTGGGATTTATTGTATTGTCATTGTACACCATAGAAAGCACAATGTCAAGCGTAATGCGTCACAGCATATTTTCAGTTTACAATTTTTAGTATGCCTGATTGCGTGACATTTAGACATAGTTTCAACAGTGTTACGGTTTAGTATATGCTTTTACTTCGCCAAGAAGTCTGACTTTTCCGTTGTCGGATATAATTGCGCCCTTGCACAATGAAGTGACGTACACTGTCTTGTTACGTTCGGAGAGTACACGCCTTATTGATTCGTCCTGCACGGGTGTTCCGCTGTAATGTACTTCGTGATAGAAACTGTCAATATACCCAATGCCCTTGTAGTAACCAAAGTCACTGTAGTCTTCGTCGGGGTAAATGTGGTATTCGGAAAGTTGTATCAACGCACCCGCACTAAATCCCATTGCAATTCCTTTGTAGTCTTTAAATACATTGAGCAACCCCATCTCTACAATGCGGTCGTACATTTTGTCGGGCAATCCGCCAAGGAAATAGGCAATGTCGGAATTTACTATCTTTTCCTTTGCACTTTCTGTACTGTCAGTAAAGTAATCAATGATATAAATGTTGTCTTCCTTGATACCATATGCCGACAGACCACCTAAAAGAGCCTTGTAGTAACCGCCGTCATGACGGTTGAACTCACGTTGCCAGTCACTTTCATTCTTTATTTCGTCGCCAAAAGACAGCGCAACAATTACCACCTTGTGGTGCGGTTTGATGTAGTCTTTCAGGGTGTCCTTTAACCAATCGGCGTCCAAATCCAATCCTTCAAGTAAAATGTTTACCATATTAACCTCTTTTAAAAATGATACACGTACCGCAAAAAAACTTTACTTATTCAACATTTCAATTGTGCGGGCATCCGGCTGTCCTTTGAAAAATTTATCCAGTACCTTTTTAAAAATGTCGCTACCGCTTGCAATGTAAAACAAAGTCATTGACGAATGCAGTTTTACTGCGTCACTGCCCAAAATATTGTCAGCGTCACTGTCGGGTAATAACAACAGTTGACTGGTAATTTCAATGAGATTTTTACCAAGGTAACTGTCGGCAAGAAAAAGTCTTGCTTCCTCCAAATCAACAATGCCGTAGTACTGCGATGTTCTGCTTTGTCCCAGTCCGGCAAGTTGCGGAAAAATGTACCACATCCAGTGTGTTGTCTTCTTACCTTGTTGAATTTCCTTCAATGCACGATCAAAATTCCATTTGTGTGCTTCTGTAAACCTTTTAATATTGTAATTGTTCATACTTCACCACGTTAGTCAACATCGTCAACAGAGGTTACATCACACTTTCCGCATTTATCATCTGAAATACAACTACGCAGCACTTCCAGAAACTTACTGGCAGGTTTAGAAAAAATGCGGTAACGTTTCCAGGCAAATACAAGCGATGTCTGTAACGGTGGATACAGTGGTCGGAATGTAAGATCGCTGTTTCCCGATGTGTTGATCAGTCTGTCCAGCCCAACGGCATACCCAACTCCTTCCTTGACAAGCAATGAGGCATTGTAAATGAGATTGTAGGTTGCCACAATGTTGTAGGAATTGTTGTTTTTAGAAAACCAATCGGCAACTTCGTTTTCGGAAAGCGTGTGACGTGACCTGATTAACGGAAGTTGTTTTAAATCTTCGGCAGTCACAAACTGCTTGTCAGCAAGCGCACTGTCTTTACGCATGAGAACACCCCATGTGTCCTTGTCGGGCAAAGTGATGTAGTCGTATCCCGACAAATCGGCAGGAAGAACCAGCACTCCGAAATCAATCAATCCCTTGTTGAGCATTTCCATGACGTGTACAGTATCGGCACTGTGAAAATTGAAACGGACGTCGGGGTAATTTTCAATCATTTTCTTGGTTGCGTTGGCAACAATCCCCAATGCGTAGCTTTCGCCACCGCCAATGTAGATTTCACCACTGACCGTTTCAAAGGACGCAACTTCACGCTGTGCCTTGTCGCACAATTCAACAATTTCTTCCGCACGTTTTTTCAACAACATGCCTGCTTCCGTCAGGGTTATCTTACGACTTCCCCTTACAAACAACACCTTACCTGTTTCTTTTTCAAGATTTTGCATCTGTCGTGACAGGCTTGGTTGCGTTATAAACAATGCTTCTGCTGCCTTAGAAATACTTTCTTCACGTGCGACAGCTAAAAAATACTTCAATTCTCTCAATTCCATAAATACATTATGGCACAATAATATATGCCTGTCAAGCATAGAATTCAATTCAATATAGGTATTTGACATATTACACAATGCGCTTTATCATTGAGTTACAAGGAGAAATTTATGACCGAACAACAACTTACCCAATACATGAATGAAGGAAACACCGTAAAAGGACAATCGCAGCACCACTTGTGCATGCACGAAGTGTCGGAAAAGGCAAGGCGAATTACAGCGAAACTAAATAACCAATTTCACTCAAATGATGAAATTCAACAAATTTTTGCCGAACTTACAGGAAAACCAGTAAACAATACATTCGGAATGTTTCCGCCCTTTTACACCGATTACGGTAAAAACATCACAGTGGGAAACAACGTGTTCATCAATTCGGGATGCTGTTTCCAGGATCAGGGAGGAATTGAAATAGGCGACAACACCCTTGTAGGACAACAAGTGGTAATCGCCACATTAAATCATGGATTGACACCCCAAAACAGGCAAGATCTCATACCGCAAAAGGTGGTAATCGGCAAGAACGTATGGATAGGAGCACATGCAACCATCCTGCCAGGCGTCACCATAGGCGACAACTGTGTAATAGGCGCAGGCGCTGTAGTAAGCAAGGACATTCCCTCTGATTGTGTAGCTGTGGGAGTTCCTCCAAGAGTTGTAAAGAAAATAGAGGAGGAATGACGATGAAAAAATTTATTGCAATTGCACTGATTCTCACACTACTGTTGTGTCTTGTGGCATGTGAACCGGACAAAAAGGATAATGCAAGCAACACGGATACACCGTCGCAATCCCAACAGACCCCGACACAACCAACCGATCCAGAACAAACACCTACAGATGAGGTAACGACAGTGACAATTACATGTAATGGCAACACACTTGAAATGCAACTTGCGGATACCGTATCCGCAACGGAATTCTACAACACCTTGAAAGAAGGTGACATTACAATATCCATGCGTGAGTACGGCGGATTTGAAATGGTAGGCGGTCTGGGATTTTCACTTCAACGTGATGACAAACAGACAACAACAAGCGTAGGTGACGTGGTACTGTACAGCGGTAATCAGATTGTAATCTTCTACGGAAGCAACAGCTGGGCATACACACGACTGGGCAAAATCAGCAATGTTACAGTCCAACAACTGTTGGATTTCTTCGGTTCGTCCAATGCAGACGTCACGTTTTCAACAAGCACACAACAATAAGGAGGTTTTGACACAATGCAATTGACACAAACATGGGACAAGGTTTTTGAAAAGTCCCAGAAAGTCGACCACACTAAAGTCACATTCACCAACCGATTCGGTATAACGCTGGCTGCGGATATGTACATTCCCAAAGGCAAAGAGGGTAAACTTCCAGCCATTGCTGTCAGCGGTCCTTACGGCGCAGTAAAAGAACAGTCATCAGGTCTGTACGCACAAACACTTGCGGAACTGGGATATCTTACAATTGCATTCGACCCGTCTTTTACAGGCGAAAGCGGAGGACAACCAAGATACGTTTCTTCCCCCGACATCAACACCGAAGACTTCCAGGCAGCTGTGGATTTTCTTTACACTCACCCCCTTGTTGACAGTGAAAAAATCGGAATCCTTGGAATTTGCGGTTGGGGCGGAATTGCACTCAACACCGCCGCCATCGATACACGAATCAAGGCAACAGTCGCTTCCACAATGTACGACATGACAAGAGTCAGCGCCTACGGATACTTCGACAGCACAACGGAAGATCAACGTTTCCAACTTAAACAACAACTCAACGCCCAACGTATCGCCGACAATTTAAAAGGTGAAGCACAGCGTGCAGGAGGAGTTGTCGATCCGTTGCCAAGTGATGCGCCCTTCTTTGTCAAGGACTACTACGACTACTACAAGACAAAGCGTGGATATCACCCACGTTCACTCAATTCTAACGACGGTTGGAACATCACCAACTCTCTGTCATGGATGAATGCAAAGTTCCTGCAATTTACCAACGAAATACGAAGTGCCGTAATGATAATGCACGGCGAAAAGGCACACTCCTGCTATTTCAGTAAGGATGCCTACAACAACATGATTGCAAACAGCAAGTATAAGGACAACAAACAGTTGCTATTGATACCCGATGCTGTACACACCGACTTGTACGACAAACCAGACATTATTCCTTTTGAAAAGATAGACCAATTTTTCAAAACATATTTGAAGTAAAGGTGAAATAAAATGGAAAAAATCACACAAACCGCAGGAAGAAAACAGCTTGGACAATTTGCACCCGACTTCGCCCACTACAACGACGACATACTCTTTG
Organism: Candidatus Limihabitans stercoravium; assembly: GCA_018715495.1. GTDB lineage: Bacteria > Bacillota > Clostridia > Christensenellales > CAG-314 > Limihabitans > Limihabitans stercoravium. The sequence goes on from DVLO01000035.1 coordinate 40,658, forward strand.
GCGAAAACTGGAACAACACCGACATTGACTTGAAGACACGTTGTATCATCACCGTAACGGCGTTGATGTCATCGGAAATCACCGATTCCTCACTCAAGTACCACCTTGAAAACGCAAAGCAACAGGGCGTTACAAGAAAGGAAATTTCCGCAATCATCACCCACGTTGCATTTTACGTAGGCTGGCCGAAAGCATGGGCGGTGTTCAACCTTGCAAAGGAAGTCTGGAAGGAAGACATTGAAGGAGATGACGAAAAGGCAGCGCATGAACGCAGTATGGTGTTCCCAATCGGACAACCAAACAATGCTTATTCACAGTACTTCATCGGACAAAGTTACCTTGCACCCGTTTCAACTGAACAGGTAGCAATTTACAACGTTACATTTGAACCCAAGTGCCGAAACAATTGGCACATACACCATGCCGAAGAAGGTGGCGGACAAATACTGATGTGCATAGCAGGACAAGGTTGGTACCAGGAATGGGGAAAAGAACCCGTACTTCTCACCCCCGGCGACTGCGTAAACATCAAGGCAGGAGTAAAGCATTGGCACGGAGCAACGGCAAACAGTTGGTTTTCACACCTTGCAATAGAGGTTTCGGGGACAAATTGTTCTACCGAATGGTGCGAACCCGTTGACGATCAACAGTACAACAAGCTGTAATCGGCAGTTAGAGTACGCACTACCGCAACTCTAAACACAATCAAAAACAAAAAAAGGTATTTACAGCCACACGCACAAGATGTACAATTGTTGTGTAACGTGGGTTAATTTTAACAACAAATCAAATCAATAAAATCAATTCTAAAAGGTGAAAAACATGAGTAAGAAAATACTGGTAATTTCAACAAGTTTAAGAAAGACAAGCGATTCCGATACACTTGCCGAACAATTTGTAAAGGGAGCAATTGAAGCAGGACACGAAGTAGAAAAAATCAGACTGTTGGGCAAAGATATAAAGTTCTGTCAAGGTTGTCTTGGTTGTCTTAAGACAAACCGTTGCGTAATACACGACGATGCAGACGTAATTGTTCAGAAGATGAAAGATGCCGACGTGTTGGTATTTGCAACCCCAATCTACTACTACGAAATGTCGGGACAAATGAAGACATTACTGGATCGTGCAAACCCTTTGTATTCGTCCAACTACAAATTTCGTAGCGTTTACCTCATTGCAACTGCGGCTGAAGACAGCGACGAAGCTTGTCAACGTGCAGTAAGCGGTCTTGAAGGTTGGGTAGAATGTTTCCCCAAGGCAAACCTTGACGGCGTTGTGTTCGGCGGCGGCACTGACCAACTCAACATCACACAGAACCACGCAATGGAAAAAGCCTTCAACACAGGCAAAAACATTTAAAGAAGTTTAGCGTAAACATCCCCCTGTTTACAGTTTAGCGACAAAAACACCTTTGTATTGCACAAAGGTGTTTTTTTTGTTTTACTAGTCACAAACACCACAAAACGAATTGCACACGACATTGAAGCAAAGCAAGTTGAATACACAAAAAAAGGTCAGGAACATTGTCCTGACCTGAAATTCAGTTGTTGTGTCATCTCTTAACCAATTGCACCAGCGTTTCGATGTGGCGTGTGTGGGGGAAAAGGTCGTACAATTCGATGTATTTCAATTCGTAGTACGGCAGAAGATAGGTCAAGTCCCTTGCAAGTGTTGCGTTGTCGCATGAAATGTACACCACCTTGTCGGGCATGTTGTCGGTGATTGTCTTACAAATCTTCTCCCCCAATCCCTTGCGTGGGGGATCTACCAACAGCACCGTCTTCTTGCCCTTGCACTGTTCCATTACCTTGGGCAATTCCTGCGTCACGTCACCGCAAATATTGGTCAAGGTGTCAATGTTGTTGAGTTTTCTCATCACTTCGGCGTCTTCCGACGCTTCCTTGACAATTTCTATTGCGTAGGTGTGGTAACTTGGCGAACACATTGCGCAAGTCAGCAATCCTACACCCGAAAAACAATCGACAAGTGCTTCCGTACCCTGACTTGCAATTAGTTGTCTTGCCTTGCTGTACAGCAGATCCTTCACCTTATCGTTGACTTGGAAGAAACTGTCGGGTTGAAGACGGAACACCACTCCGTTGACGTCAGTTGACACGATGCTGTCGATACCGTCAATGTGGTAAGTTGTCTTACCCATTATGACGTTGTTTTTCAGCGTATTGATGTTGACAAATAGTCCCCATTTACTGAACTTCTCATCAAGCAATCGGCACAATTTGGAAAAATCTCTCTTGGTTTCGCCGTTGAACACCAATGTCAACAACAGTTGATTGTCGATGTATCTTGCGACGATGTGGCGAATTTCCCCCTTGAATGTACGTTGGTTGTAGGGTTGAATGAAATTGCTGTCCAAAAACTTCTTCATCAATGCAACAAGTTCCGTTGCCCAACTTCCGGTTATGTCGCAACCGTCACAGGGAACGATGTCGTGACTGTCCGAACGGTACATTCCGATTACTACATTTCCACGTCTGCCACCTACGGGCAGGCTTATCTTGTTTCTGTAGCCGTACTGCAACGGACTGCCCACCACGTTGATGTCGGAAAGTTCCAGTCCGGCAATTTTCTTCATGTTGGAAATTACAATGCCTTTCTTGACTTGAAGTTGCTCTTGGTAATCCATGTGTTGCAACAGACAGCCACCGCACTTGCCGAAATAACGACACTTGGGTACAACTCTGTGCTGTGAAGGTTCAATCACCTTGACAAGCTGTGCGTAGCAGATGTTTTTCTTGACATAGGTCACACGCACACTGACTGTTTCGCCCGCAATCGTCAATGGAACAAACACAATGTATTCGTCCTTCAAAGCAACGCCTTCGCCGTTACTGCCGTAGGAATTTATAGTAACTTCAATCAAATCTCCCTGTTTCAACAACATTTTTCACCGCTTTTAAATAGTATAAAGACATTATACATCAACTGAAACACCACGTCAATTGACAGTGCAACGGCAACAAAAAAAGGACGGAACAAATGATGTGTACCCTAAAAGTTAGACACTTTTGGAGGTACACATCACAAAATCCGTCCTTCGTTTTTCAATCAACTCAACTCGAACATACCTGTGTACAGCTGGTAGTACTTACCTTTCTGTGCAATCAATTGATCATGGTTACCTCTTTCGATGATTTTGCCGTGTTCAAGAACCATGATTGCGTCACTGTTTCTTACCGTACTCAAGCGGTGAGCAATTACAAATACTGTACGACCTTCCATCAAGGCGTCCATACCTTTTTCGATGAGCCACTCAGTACGTGTATCGATACTGCTTGTAGCTTCGTCCAGAATCAATACAGGCGGATCGGCAACAGCTGCACGTGCAATGGCAATCAACTGACGTTGTCCTTGCGACAAGTTTTCACCGTCACGGGTGATGATTGTGTTGTATCCCTGCGGCAAGTGACTGATGAATTGGTGCGCATTGGCGGTCTTAGCAGCCTTGATACAATCTTCGTCCGTTGCGTCCAGTTTGCCGTAACGGATGTTGTCCATTACAGTACCCGTAAACAAGTGTGTGTCCTGCAAAACCATACCAAGCGACCTTCTGAGGTCAGCCTTCTTGATCTTGTTGATGTTGATGCCGTCGTATCTGATCTTACCGTCGGGAACATCGTAGAATCTGTTGATGAGGTTGGTAATTGTTGTCTTACCTGCACCTGTCGAACCTACGAAAGCAATCTTCTGTCCCGGTTTGGCGTACAGAGAAATTCCGTTCAAAACAGTCTTGTTTTCTTCGTAACCGAACACTACGTCTTCAAATCTTACGTCACCACGCAATGGAACGTAGGTTATAGTTCCGTCACCGTGAGGATGTTTCCAAGCCCACTTGCCTGTACGTGTTTCGCTTTCGGTAATGTTACCCTTTTCGTCAACAAGGGCATTTACAAGAGTAACATAACCTTCGTCCACTTCGGACGGTTTGTCGAGCACTTCGAACACACGTTGTGCACCTGCCATAGCCATGAAGATGACGTTCATCTGTTGAGAAAGTTGACTGATGGGGTTTACAAAGCTACGAACATACAGCAAGAATGCTGCGATTACGCCAACGGAAATTACTTCCGGCCACTTCAACGCAATCAATGCGCCGAAAATTGCAATCAATGCGTAGAACAAGTGTCCAAGGTTACCCATGATGGGTGGAATCATGCTTGCGTAAGTGTTAGCCTGTTTAGCAACCTTTTGCAGATTTGTGTTGATTACGCTGTAACCTTCGATTGCCTTGTCTTCGTGGTTGAACACCTTGACGACCTTCTGACCTTCGATGTACTCTTCAACGTAACCGTTGAGCTTACCTACCGCAACCTGTTGAGCGACAAAGCACTTCTGCGAACGGCTACCGATAATCTTCAATGTAAAGAAGATACACAGCAACAGTACAATGATTACCAACGTCAACGGAAGGTTCAACACGCTCATCATTGTGAAAATTCCCACAACAGTCAATGTGCTTGACGTCATTTGCGGAATAAATCTTGCGACAAATTCGTTGATCATGTCGATGTCCGTTGTATAACGACTCATCAATTCGCCGTGAGTTGTGGTATCGAAATCCCTGATGGGCAACGTCTGCATGTGTTTGAACAGTTGGTTACGAAGGTTGTACATTACGCTTGTAGAAATGGATACCAGCAATCTGTTGGCAAGGTAGTTGCACACGATTGTCATGACGTACATTCCTGCGATTACCGATACCATTGCGTTCAGATACTGCGTTGCGGTGTCGAATGTCACACCTGCAAATTGGTAAACACCTGTATCCAATCCGTCAAGCAAAGGTGCTACGAAGTAGGTTGCTCCTACCGATCCTACAACCTGCAACAGCAATGCGATTACAACAATTGTAACACGTCCGCTGAACGGTTTTAAGTAGCTCAATACACGGCGCAAGGTCTTGCCCATATTGCGGGGTTTTACCGCACCCATGGTGCGTTTGGAATTGTTTGGCAATCCTCTCATTGTTCAGCCACCCCCTTTTGCTGTGAATTGAATATTTCCTGATAAATTGTATTGCGTTCAAGCAATTGTTCGTGAGTTCCGATATCGTTGATTTTACCGTCATTCATTACTACAATCATGTCGCAATCCTGCACAGAGGAAATACGCTGCGCAATGATGATTGTTGTCATGTGACCTACTTCACTACGCAATGCACTGCGGATTGCAGCGTCCGTTGCAGTGTCGACCGCACTTGTAGAGTCGTCCATGATCATGATCTTGGGTTTTTTGAGTAATGCACGGGCAATACACAGACGTTGTTTCTGTCCGCCCGATACGTTTACACCGCCTTGTCCAAGGTCAGTTTCGTAACCGTCGGGGAAGGAAGATACGAAGTCATGCGCCTGAGCAACCTTGCATGCTGCGATGATTTCTTCATCGGTAGCATTTTCATTACCCCACAGCATGTTTTCCTTTATCGTACCGGAAAACAGGACGTTCTTTTGCAAAACCATGGAAACGCCTTCACGCAGGTTGTGCAAGTTGTAATCTCTTACATCACGACCGCCTACCTTAACAGAGCCTTCCAACACGTCGTATAAACGTGGAATCAATTGTACCAAGCTGGACTTACCGTCACCCGTACCGCCGATTACACCCACCATCTGACCGGGCTTGATGTGAAGGTTGATGTTTTCCAATGTGAGATTTTCAGCATTGTTGGAATAGCTGAAATTCACGTTGTCGAAATCAATGCTACCGTCTTCCACTTCGAAGTCGCCTGCACCGTCTTTGATGTCGGGTTCTTCAAGCAAAACTTCGTTGATTCTTTGCAAAGATGCTCTGCTCAATACCAACGACACAGAAATAAAGCAAATCATCATTACGGACATCAATATCTGCGCACTGTAAGTCATCAATGCGGTAAGATCGCCCGCTTTCATGTGACCATCGATGATTTCTCCACCACCTACAAACAACAATGCAATGGTTGTACCGTACATTACAATGTTTGCAATGGGGTTGATGAGCACCATTGTCTTTTCTGCTGCCAACTGAGAAACTCTGACTCCTTCAGTTGCGTCACGATACTTTTCAATTTCGTGTTCTTCACGCACAAACGCCTTGACTACACGGATTGCCACAAGGTCTTCCTGAACTGTTGCGTTCATGTGGTCGTAACATTTCAACATCTTTCTGAACATCGGGTGAACCTTGACCACCAACACTGCCATTGCAATTCCAAGCAATGGTATAGCAACAAAGAAAATTACCGACAAATCGGGATTGAGTCTGAATGCCATGATTGTTGCCATGATCAGCATTGTAGGTGCACGGAAAACCACACGTGTCAACTGCATAAATGCTGTCTGTGCGTTGTTGACGTCCGTTGTACAACGTGTTACAAGACTTGCTGTGCTGAACTTATCAACGTTTGCAAATGAGAACTGTTGGATTTTCTCAAACAGTTCGGCACGCAGATTTTTAGCAAATCCTGTACTTGCGATTGATGAAGTTCTACCTGCAAGCGCACCGAACACCAACGATGCAACGGCAGACGCAACCATCAGCAAACCGTTGGTGACAACAATGTTTACGATGTCGTCAGGCAACGGAGTTTCCTGCAAAGAGTTGACGATATTAGCCATCAACGTAGGGATGAATATTTCCAGAAACACTTCCACCATTACGAACAAAGGTGTAAGTATTGTGGGCAATTTGTATCCCCTTGCATGTTTGGTCATTAACTTTAACATATTACCCCCTGTGCAACACAACAAACAAAAGTTACATTGTAAAACTTGACATTTACTGTCCTAATTAAACAACTTGACATAAAATGCGTTGCGATATTTACACTTCTAGCGTTTTACTAGCTTATTCCCGAAGGATTAAATGAAACTTAAAATACTGACACCTGATGAAAAAATCAGGTGTCACAAAATCAATTCTTTTTAGTAGTTGTGCGGGTAAAGAACACTACGTTTACCTCACCCAACAAACGGTCAAGTTCGTATTTGACGCCGTTACATTGTCGCACCTTGCCGTTGAGCATGAATCGCTTGCCTTCCATCTTGAGATAAACGTCCAATTCGCCGGGATAATCGGCAATTACCTGATATATCTTATCCAGTTTTTCGTCGTTTTTTTCAGGCATGTTGAGGCACAACATCGTGGTTGATTCTTCCTTGTGCTGCACGACAGCTTTCTTGGTGGCAGCCTTAGCGTCAAGCACCTCACGAATGTTTATCTTGTAAGCGTCACGGCTTTCGGCAAGCGTTCCCTTGACAACTACAAGAGCGTCTTCCACAAACAGATTCTTGTACTTGTCGTAACCGTACAATGCCACTTCGATTGTGTTGAACTTGTCTTCCAACACACCGAAAGCCATCATGTGGTTGTCCTTGCTCTTGACAATTCGGATGTCGTGAACGATACCTGCCGCAGTTACGGAACGCAGTTCCACTTTCGGAACGGTCATGACTATTTCGCCGTTGATTTCCTCTTCAACAGGAGCCGTTTCCGCAGTTGAGAAGTCAAGTTTGAACGCTTCCACCAGGTTGTCGTAGTCATCCAATGGAGATCCGCTCATGTACAATCCAAGAGCTTCCTTTTCGAAACTGTACAGCAAATCCTTGTTGAATTCCTTGACTTGTTCGTGCTGAGGCGAACTTGACACTTTCAGTTCGGGCAACATGTCGAAGATGGACATCTGTCCCGTTGCCTGTTTCTTGTTGCGTTCGATTACGTCGTTCAACTCTTCCTGATACCACTGCATCATGTCGGCACGTGTACGGTTGAAGCAATCGAATGCGCCTGCCTTGATGAGGTTTTCCACCATACGTTTGTTCAATACATCGGAACATCTTTCGAACAAGTCCTGCATGGAAGTAAATTCGCCCCTTTCACGCTGTTCTACAAGTTTAGCAACTGCATTGACTCCGACGTTCTTGATTGCGCCCAGACCAAAACGCAGTGAACCCTTTTCAACGGTAAAGTTTTCATGCGATTTGTTTACGTCGGGCGGAAGTACTGCAATACCCTGTGTCTTGGCGTAGTTGATGTACTTCTTGATATCGGTGATGTTGGTGATGCGGTTGTTGAGCATTGCGCACAACAATTCAACAGGATAGTATCTCTTGAGATACGCCGTCTGATAGGTTACATAGGCGTAGCACGCTGCGTGCGATTTATTGAATGCGTACTGCGAAAAGTCGTTCAGTTCGTTGTAAATCTTGCGTGCTGTTTCTTCGCTGATACCGTTAGCGATACATCCTGCGATTACTTCACCGCTGCTTGTCGTTCCGCCGTGCACGAAGTATTCGCCCAGTTCCTTCATCATGTCTACCTTTTTCTTACTCATGGCGTAACGCACGTTGTCAGCCATTGCAGCGGAAAATCCTGCAAGCGATCTTACAATCTGCATTACCTGTTCCTGGTAGACGATACAGCCGTTCGTTACGGCAAGAATTGGTTCCATCTTGGGGTGCGTGTAGGTGATCTTGCTCTTGTCACGCTTACCTTCGATGTAGTTGGGAATGTACTGCATCGGTCCCGGACGATACAAGCTGATACCTGCTATTACGTCTTCAAGACCGTCGGGTTGCATGCGCTTCATCAGGTCGCACATACCGCCGCTTTCCAACTGGAAGATACACATTGTGTCACCCGAACTGATGAGCTTGAACACTTCGGGGTCGTCGTAGTTGGATTGCGAAAAGTCAATGGTCACACCCTGTGATTCCTTGGCGTAGTCAATGGCTTTCTTGATGTCGGTCAACGTACGCAGTCCCAAGAAGTCCATCTTGAGCAATCCCGCTTGCTCCACTTCCGTCATGTTGTACTGTGTGGTAACGATACCACCCTTGTCCAGTGCACCGCCGTTGGTCTGCAACGGAACGTGGTCGGCAATCTTTTCGCTACAAATAACGACGCCTGCAGCGTGCATACCCGTCTGACGGGGTGAACCTTCCAGTCGCATTGCAAGGTCAATTACACGGTGCGTTGCGGGATCGTTGTAGGCTTGTTTGAGTTCTTCGGAAATGTAGGTGTCTTCGGGTTTCTTGTATTTTGCAAGTCCCAACAAATGGCGTAACGTGTACTTGAATCCGTCCGGAACCATCTTGGCAAGTCTGTTGGCTTCCGCAACGGAAACACGCAGTACACGGGCAACGTCCTTGATAGAGTTCTTGGCGGCCATTGTACCGAATGTTACAATCTGCGCTACGTTGTCGTCCCCGTACTTACGATGAACGTAATCGATTACTTCCCCACGTCTGTCCATGCAGAAGTCAACGTCGAAGTCGGGCATGGTCTTACGCTTGGGGTTTAGAAATCTTTCAAACATCAGGCTGTAACGGAAAGGTTCAACTTCGGTAATACCGATGAGATAGGCAACTACACTGCCTGCGCCGCTTCCTCTGCCCGGTCCTACGGGAATACCGTTACTCTTGGCGTAGTTGATGAAGTCCCACACGATTAAGTAGTAATCAACAAAACCCATTGAAATGATTACGCTCAGTTCGTAGTTGACTCTTTCCATGATTTCGTCTGTCGGATTGGGGTACTTCTTCTTCAATCCTTCCGAAACAAGGTGTTTTAGGTAACTTTCCGAATCAAATCCGTCGGGAGGTGTGTAGTTGGGCAACAACTTTTCCTTTCCCAACGTGACATTACACTTTTCGGCAATTTCCAGAGTGTTGGTAATGGCTTCGGGAATGTCGGGGAACAACGCCTGCATTTCATCGTGCGTTTTAAGATAAAAGCTGTCGCCATGAAAACGCATTCTGTCCGGTTCGTCTTCGTATCTTCCCGTCTGAATGCACAGCATGATGTCCTGTGCTTCGGCGTCTTCCTGATTGAGGTAATGGACGTCGTTGGTAACAACCAGCTTGATGTTGAGCTTACGTGCCAGTGCAATAAGCTGTGGCATTACCAGTCGTTCTTCGGGAATTTCGTGGTCCTGCAATTCGATGTAGTAGTCGTCACCGAACAGTTCCTTGTACTTCAATGCAAGTTGTTCCGCTTCTTCAAGGCGGTATTCCATAAGAAGTCTGGGAAGTTGTCCCGCAATACAAGCCGAAAGACAAATAAGTCCTTCGCTGTATTTCTTCAACAATTCGAAGTCAATACGTGGCTTGTAGTAAAATCCTTCAACAAACGCAATAGAATTGAGCCTTGAGAGATTACGGTAGCCTTCGTTGTTTTTGGCAAGCAATATCAGGTGGTGATACTCTCTGTTTTCGTACACCGCCTTGCTGTGATCTTCACACATGTAAAACTCACAGCCGATGATGGGCTTTACCCCACTTCCCGCAAACATGTTGTAAAACTTCCATGCGCAATACATGTTGCCGTGGTCGGTAACCGCTACTGCAGGCATGTTGAGTTCCTTGCACTTTTCAAGCAGTTCGGGTAGCTTGGTAGCTCCGTCCAGCAAGCTGTATTGCGTGTGTAAATGTAAATGTACAAATGGTTTGTCCGCCATCAGTTTTCTCCTTCTTCAAGTTGTCTTGCAAGACTGACAAGTTTGTCCAGTCTGTGCGCAACTCCGCTTTTTGTAACGCCAGACATTGTAGCAAGTTCCGCCATGGTTGCGTCAGGATTGGCAAGACGCAAAGAGGCAATTTCCTGCAACTGCTTGCTCAGTTGCGAAAGTTTACCGCTGTTTTGCAACAATCTGATACTTTCCACCTGTTTGGCACTTGCCGCAATGGATTTGTCAATGTTAGCCGAAATACAGTTGCTCTGCCTGTTGGCAACGTTTCTGAGATTACGCTGTATTATCACATTTTCCAGTTGCAGTTTTGCTGACATGGCGTTCATGAACACAAGCATATCGGCAATCTGTTCGCTTTCCTTGATGTACAAAACGTGGTTGTTCTTGCGTGTTGTAATACGGAAATTGAAACCACGTTCCTGCAACATGTTTAAAGCAAACTGCGCAAATTCCTGACTTTGCAGAACAAATTCCATGTGATATCTGCCTGCCGGAAGATCATCCGTAAGTTCGCCGCCATCAGGCACTACCAGAGAACCGCAGGAAACAAACAATGCCTGAACAAAGGCACGATTACAACAATCGGACATGTTTTCAAGAAGTATGCGGTTGTTGATACGTACAAATCCCTCTTCGTCACGGTAGGCAAGAGGGAACTTCTTGAGCAATCGCTTGTCAAACATGGCACGATAAATTACAGCACCCCTTGCGCTGGTGTTTTCGCTCTGAATATTTGCCCTGACGCCTGCAGAGTGGTAGGCGGCATCGGAAAGAACGCGCAAAAAGTCGAGGTTTTCGCTACTTACCGACAGGGCAATGCCCCTGATTGTAAGTTCCAAAGACCCCGTGGCTTTGAGTACTGTGTAGACGAATGTGTCGCAACAGCAATTGCGGTTAATCTTGAAAGACTTCAATATTTCAGCCTTGGTTTGTTGTGAAAATGTCATTTGTCAGATTTTCTTCAATTCAAGCGGCGGTACTTTTTCCCAGTTGACAATGCGGCTCTTGTCAAGATTGAGCCTTTCCACCACTGCCAGAGGTACTGAGATTTCGCCGATACGTTGCGGGGAATGGGCGTCACTGTTGATTATAAACTTGACCCCCATGTCGTACAGTTCCATGATTTCGTCATCCGTCATGTTGACACGCTTGCCGTTCAACTCAATGTAAACGTCGTAATCCAGCGCAGCCTTGCCCACTTCCTTGACAAAGGAGGGGATTCCGTAGTTTAAGTGCGAAAGAATGTTTATCTTGCCGGAGCGTACGGCATTTACCATTGTCTTGGTGTACTTGCGACGTTGTGCGTCGGTATACTGTATCTTGTTGGCGAACAACGCTGGCAGATTGTACCTGAAACCGTCAATCAGGTTCTTCGGCCACACAGCCTTGTGATAGCCTGCAACGATGTAGTCGAACAAATCTCTTTCCTGTTCGGTAAGGTCAATGTCGCCGTCGCTGGAATAGATGTTGGCTTCAATGGACAACAGACATCTGACATTGAACTGATCTTTCAGCCTTGCCATTTCGGTGCGCATGCGTTCAATGTCTTTAAAGTGCATTCCACGGCAGATGTGACGCAAGCCGTGGTCGGAAATTCCCACTTCCTTCAGCCCCACCTTCTCTGCCGCACGCAATGTATCAATGAGATAGCCCTTGCCATCGCTGTTTTTAGTGTGTGTATGGTAATCGCCCCAAATCATAAGCTACTCCTACGGCATTCCTACGAATCTTACCTCCGTACGAATGTCACATCCTGTTTTTTCTCTTAATGTATTTAACATTAGACTTACTAGATAGTATATATCTTCTCCCCTTGCTTTGTCAACATTTAAGACAAAGCCTGCGTGTTTATTTGAGACTTCAGCTCCACCACAGCGCATGCCCTTGAATCCCAGTCTGTCCGCTTCCATCGAAGCAATGCAACCGCCGTCGGCACAGTACAGTACACATCCTGCGGAAGGCATGTCCAGCGGCTGGCGATCTTTTTTCAACTGACGCATGGTTTCGGCACGTTCCTTGACGCCTTCGCAAACGGTGAATTTCAACTTCACTGCAACGACAATGCAATCACTTAGAGCACTGCTTCGCCGTAAAAAACAGCAGTCGGAATTACTGAAAGTCATTATTTTGCCGTCTTTTACAACAAGCACGCTTTCAACAATGTCTGCCATTGTCTGCCCGAAACAACCTGCGTTCATCACCGCAGCGCCGCCTATTGTCGCAGGAAGACAGGACAGAAATTCCGACCCGGCAAGATTGTATTGTAGGGCAACGTTGTAGACGGCTACGGTTGACGTCCCTGCAAGTGCAACAATCGTATTTCCGTGCCGTTTTAATCCCTTTAGTTTTCTAAGATTCACCACCACTCCGTCAAATGGTTTTTCCGACGCAACAACGTTACTTCCCATGCCCAAAATCATGTAACGTACCCCTGTTTTACGCAACAAATTGATGAGCAACAGTAAATCGGAAACACGTGTCGGCGTTACCGTTAAAGCAATGTTTCCGCCACACTTCATTGTGGTCAAGTTGCTGAATTTTTCTTCCACGCTGTGCGGCACCCCTTGTTTTACAAGCCACCTAATGATGTCTGTCATGATTGCACCCCGCTACTTGCAGTTTGTCTGCGTGACAGGATACTTTCATGACTTTCAAACACACAAGGCACTTCACACATGGACAACTTGCGTTGCATTTCAGATAAAGTGACGTCGGAATAGTCACACTGTCCGGACACCGACAGCATGCCTACCGAAACAAGTTTTTTCTGACTGTCACTGCTAACAATGTGTTCTACAAACTGCCTGCAGTACTGTAGTTTGTCGTTGTCTGTAGTAGAAATTCCAACATATTGTACAAGGTCAGTGTAGCCGTCAAGAACTACCGTTTCGAAAGAGTCCGTTCGCCCTTGTTCAAGTCTGTTTCCCAATCGAAATACATCTCTTTGTGTACCTAGCAACGTCACAAAACTCTTGGACGTCAGGTATTTTTCGTATGCCGTGTACTGTGTGTTGTCCATGTCGACAGCCACACCCGAAACGCCCGACAATGCCGACAGCGGGCTGTTGAATCCTGCAAAACCAACACCAAGCGCAACTAAATTGAAGGTGTTTTTACCTTGCTTTACAGTCAATTTCATGTCGGCAAGGCTTGAAATAACACTGCCTACTTCAACGTGCAGCTGATCCAGATGTTTCTGCCTTGCAAACAGTGAGTACATACCTGCACAGTACGGAACGGCATAAACGGTATTGTCCGCCTCACCCGACATCAACAGATTGTCGTAGCAATCCACACTGCCGTTAAAAGGTTGAAGAAATGGCAACACAGTGTTTCCCACTCCAATTGAAAAGCTGATCAAATCGGGCAATTGTCCTTCTTCCAATTTATTAGTCAACTGACTGTACGTAAGTGTTGCAATGTCGAAATACAATCCGCTGTACCTTTTTTCCAGTTCGGTGGCACGACTACGCAACCAACTTGCCCTGCTGCCCTGTCCACCTTCAAAACTTTCAACGTGCCACACTTCGATTATTCCCTTGTACTCAACGGACGGTTTGTCCTGCCGATAAGGAAGATGCGGAAGTATCCAAGCGGAAACAAACACCACCAACAACACCGCGATTACGATTTTTACCCATGTTTTCATATTTTCACCGCCGAAATTTACTACTTTACTATATTTTGAAACACCATGTTTGTAGTACATTCCGCCCACAATGTGCTGTAAAAGTCGCAAAAAAAATGTAAAAAAAAACAAATGGGTATTTACTTTGAATGTAATTTACTGTACAATATACTCACTAAAATATCCAAAAAGGGGATAAATACATGAAACTAAATTACAAACGCACGTTGTTTGTCGGATTTGCATTTTTCCTTATTTGTGCATTCTGGCAAGCATATGACGGAATCGTACCTCTGATGCTGGTAAACAAGTTCGGCCTAAACCAAACTTGGTCGGGATTTGTAATGGCACTTGACAACATCCTGGCACTGTTTATGTTGCCGTTGTTCGGCGCATTGTCCGACAAGAAAGACACCAAGTACGGCAAGCGCACTCCCTTCATTGTAATGGGAACTATACTTGCTGTTGTGTGTTTCGTTGCACTGACATTTGTTGACAACGTACAACTCAACAAGATTACAGCACAAGGTCAGGACTACTTCTGGCAACAAAACTACACTGTTACCAATTCCGAATACGACAGTTTCGGCAACAACGATGTAGAAAAACAATACACATTGCACGACTACACTTCACTGATGTTGTTCAACAAGCCTTACGATCAACTGACTGACGCTGAAAAGCAACAAGCACAGAACTGGTACGAAAACATCAATGAAGATACCCTTTACTCCTACGACAGACAGACGGATACCTACACTGTGTACGAAAGTGCACCCGAAGGCGTCAAGACAACATCCGCCTACACAACGTTGGTAAACACCGCACGAAGCGGATTTGCACATGAAACCACACAAAACAGCGTGTGGGTACTGGTGATATTTGTAGTACTACTGCTTGCAACACTCATTTCGATGGCAACGTTCCGTTCGCCTGCAGTAGCATTGATGCCTGACGTAACAGTCAAACCGCTCAGAAGTAAGGCAAATGCAATCATCAACCTGATGGGTACTGCAGGCGGAATGATTGTACTGGTAATCGGTATGGTGTTCGGTACAGGTAAAATCGCAAACCAGATAATGAGTTACACAGGATACGTTGCAACGGTGTGTGCATTGATGGTTGTAGCGCTTGTCATCTTCATGTTTACCGTCAAGGAAAAGAAATGGAACGGCGAAATGCTTGCCCAACAGGCATTGCTTGACGATGACGAAACGGAAACAGTCATTTCAAATGATGAAGAAAACATTTCGGAAGTGGCAACGGTCAAGGTGGACACAAACGAGAAACTCCCCAAAGAGAAGTTGAAATCGTTGCTCCTGATATTGGCTTCAGTTGCATTGTGGTTTATCGGATACAACGCAATCACAAGCAAATACAGTCTGTACGCAGTAAACGTACTTGAAAAAGACTACAACACAACACTGCTCATTGCACAAGCGGCAGCCATTATTGCCTACATTCCCGTTGGTATAGTTGCAAGTAAACTGGGAAGAAAACGCACAATTCTTATTGGTGTTGCACTGCTGACATTGTCTTTCGTGTGCGCAATCTTCGTTACAAGTCACACACCTACATTTGTAATCTGGGTGTTGTTCGCTTTGGCAGGAATTGCCTGGGCAACAATCAACGTAAACAGTTTCCCGATGGTAGTAGAATTGAGTTCGGGCGGAACAATCGGTAAATACACAGGTTACTACTACACAGCAAGCATGGCGGCACAAATTGTAACACCCATTTTGTCGGGTGCATTCATGGACTTGATGGGAACAATGCGTGTGCTGTTCCCCTACGCCGCACTGTTCGTTGCTCTGTCGTTCGTAACAATGCTCTTTGTAAAATACGGCGACAGCAAGCCAGAAACACCTCAAAGCAAGTTAGAAATGCTTGGCAATGACGATTGATTGAATTTTGACCAACGTACCACAAAAAAATAAACATTTCAGCAGGCGGATTGAATACTCAATCCGCCTGTTTTTTATGTTTAAATACTTACATTCTAAATTTAACTACCCGTCACTGAGACTTCAGACCGCCTTAAAATAAAAAGACTGAGTTCACTTCGAACTCAGTCTTAAATCTTACAAAACCAAACACTACTTACTTCACAAGGCTGTGCAAATTGCGTTGAAATTCAATGCCAAATCTACTGTCCTTACATTCCGTTCTTGCGATAGAACCTACAATAAAGGCAGATGCCCTGCGACATGCGTCAACAAGAGTTTCCCCGTTAGCAATTGCACCCGTTACTACCGAACTGAACACATCCCCTGTGCCTGAGTAGTTGATGTCGGTGCGTTGATTTGTTACGTACCTGACTCCATTCTGCAACACAATGTTGCCGATAAGTTCAGGCATTACAACACCTGTTATTATTGCGCTTTTAGCGCCCGTTTCAGCACAGAAATTGCTGAATGTTTCACCTACTCTTGCCAGAAATCCCGATTGATTGCTTTGCGAAGTAATTCCGACAAAATCTCTGTCCGTCAGAAGACACGCTTCCGTAAGGTTGGGAGTGATGAAATCTGCCAAAGAAACAAGCTGTTTCATCTTGACCACGTACTGTTCATTGTAAATGGGATACAGTTTACCATTGTCACCCATGATAGGATCAACTACAGTCATCTTGCCACGTGACTTCATCTTTTTTACAATTTCAATTACGCTGTCCAACTGTTGTGTACTGGTACAAAATCCGACGTAAACAATGTCCGGATTACCGTAACCGATGACATCATCTGCAAAAACTTCCAGTTGATCGTTACTGATGTAATGAAAGCCATGAAATCCCGTCTGACAGGAAAATGCCGACGTCACAACGGGATAGACGCAATGTCCCATTACTGACAATATGGGCAAATTTACTGCCGTGGAACAGTTGCCCACGGCGGAAATGTCATTAATTGTGAGAATTTTTTTCATATACTACTCAACCTTTACTTCGGGTTTATCTTCGTCCAAAAAGAAATACACCTTCTTGGGAACAAGTTTTACAATAAAGTACACTGCGTAACCGACAATTATGCCTGCTACAACGCCGATTACTGCAAGCCACGGCATGTAACTGAACATCTGCGGTGTGTTAGAAACGTAACAGAACACTACATTCTGAGTGAGGTTGTGCACTACCGCCGACACAACGGAAATTGCAATCAGTGAAATCTTGGGATAAACCAGTTTCATCAGAATTGAAGAAACAATGATACTGACTATACCTGCCGTCATGCTGTACATCAATGTTGACAGGTTGCCGACAAACAGACTTCCCAGCAATGTGCGGACAACCACCACGACAAATGCCTCAACAGGTCCAAGCACAATCAATGTGTACAGCGAGAAGATGTTGGACAAACCCATCTTCGCCCCCGGTATGAACAGCGGCGGAAAAAGGCTCTCAATCATGAACATGATCATGCTGAGTGCAGTAAAAGATGCCAGCAGTGCAAGTTTTCTTGCAGAAAATACGTTTTTCATTGCAGACACCTCCTAAATGATAACTACAGAATCGCTGCCGTTGGAATTGTATCCCACCACTGTAATGCGGTGCGGCAGACATACTATCGTGCGATTACTTGTAGTAATGGGGAAAAAGCTGTGTACGCAATCGGCGTAATTGCTGCAATTAGCTTCAGCTACGGTTACTTCGAAATACTTTTCGCCATTTTCTTTCTCAAGCTGTTTAGCCACAACCAGGTTGTAATGATCGCCTTCCATATCATTGCGCCGTACAGTGATGTACACATCGCCGTTCATCCTGTTTACCGAAATTGTACCGTTGTCCCACGATTCGTTTACGACGCCGTCGTACTCATCGTCTGAAAACTTGGAAAAATCAAATGTATAAATTACCTTTCCTGTGGTATCGTCTGTGATGTAAAACTGTTCCAGAGCATCGGTTGTACTGTCGGTAAACACAAAGACAACAAACAACACGACAATTACAGCGGCAAGAACTCCGTACACCGCAATGTCCGTTACCTTGAACGTCTTGCTGTTAGAAACGGCATTTACACGTTGCAATGCGGTTGTCTTGTTGTTGCTTCTTACCGTAAGAGTGATTGCAACAATGAGGAAAATTACGGCAACCGACACCACAATTCCGATGACTGCCTGTTTGTCTCCCTGCGGCTTGATGTTGTTGAAACTTACATGCAGTTTGCCGTCAATCATCTTGGAGCTCAGCACAATCTGATCCGTTCCGTAGGAAGTAAACCTGTCGGTAGACATGTTGGTGATCATGTGCTTTGTTTCACCGCCACCGTCGTAAATGAAACTGACTTCAAGTTTGTTTTCGGCAAAGTAATCGCCATTGATAAACTCTACTGCCTTGTCAAGTCCCATTACAGTCAATGCCGTGGTAAGACAGTCGTCTTCCGCAGCACTTCCGCCAATGGTTGTGATCGTGACAATACCCGTCTGTGCAGGACGTCCGGTTGTTCCGTCAATGATGTGGGAATATTCAACGCCGTCTGTCGTATACTTGCGGTTGTACTGTCCGCTGGTAGAAATCATAACGTTTTCCACAAGCACCTCAGCGTAAGATGACCAACCGTTAAATGGATCCTGTAACCCCAGCTCCCATGACTTGCTGTCGGTGTACTTCAAAAAGGTGAAACTTGATGTTCCTACGTTTACATATCCCTTGTCGTAACCGTATTTTGTAATGATTTCTTTAGAAAGATCTGCTCCGTATCCCTTAGCGATACCGCCCAAGTCAATCCATTGCGTGTATTCAACGCCGTCAACGGTTACCGCAGGACAATTCTTTTCAACGTAATACTTGCCGTCTTTCTCGTAAACATTGACCTTGGAAAAATCCGTCAGTTTCAAAAATGCGTCAATGTACTTCTGTTCAGGCAACGGATAGCTGTATCCTTCCCACTTGCGGTCGTAAGGAAGATCACCGTTCAGGTGATAGGTACGTGAAGAAAATCCCCACAAGTCAACCAGACGGTAAACAGCGGGATTGAATGCGCCTTGCGTAATTTCATACATCTTGTGTGCTATGTTCAGCATTTCGTAGGTGTACCTGTGTATCTCAATGACTGCGCCTGTGTTGCTGTAATTGAAGTTATTGATGTCGCTGCCCACAGTCTGAGTGTCACTTACGGCATCAAGAGTTGACATCAGATTGTCTATTTCGGCAAACAGATTTTCGACATTCGCATTAACTGTGTTCAGACTAAACGAGTCGTCATTGATTACAGTTTTAACGGCTATTCCAGACGTGCCGAAGTAATTTCCGTATGCCATTGCACTACCGTTCGTATACTGGACATTATACCCGTCTCTGTTGAATACAATGACTTCATCCTGCTGTGCAAACGCTATCGGCGAAACACTTGACGCCACTATTAAAATCAGTAGTAAAACAAGTAGTTTTTTCAATTTATACCTCAAGTTCGAAATTCGCTAAATTACATTATAATTTACCCTGACACTTTTGTCAAAGAATGTAACGCATTTGACAAACACATCTCAATTTTACCCGACAATTTTACCACACAAACCTTGATTGTCTGTTGAAATTGTCCGCATGTCAGCAAGATGAGCAAAAAAATCATTAAAAAAGGCGGTGAGTTGTCACCGCCTCTTTTAAACAATTCATCAGTAGGATGTAACCAATTTGTTTGCAATGTCGTACAGTGATCTGTCGAAGGACTTGCGCTTAGCCAATGCTTCAACAATGTCTTCGTCGATAATCTGATCGTGCACGATACCTACAACACGGCTGGACTTGCCTTCCATGATACATTTAACGGCATGTTCGCCCATACGGATACCCAGCAATCTGTCAGCGTAACTTGCGTCGCCACCTCTCTGAAGGTGTCCTACAACCATTGAACGAAGGTTGATTTCCATTTTAGCACGCAACTTTGCTTCCATGTCTACAGCTTTACCTGCACCTTCGGCAAGTACAATGATGTTGTCGAATTTGCCGTGGTCAAGGTTGTACTGCAGTCTTTCTACAACTTCTTCAAATGTTGTGCGAACTTCGGGAACGATGATCATTTCGGCACCGGATGTGATACCTGCGTGCAATGCAATGTCACCGCAGTTGCGACCCATTACTTCAACAACACAGCTACGCTTGTTGCATGTCATTGTGTCACGAAGCATCTTGATTGTCTGCATTACAGCGTTTACAGCACTGTCGAATCCCAATGTGAAATCGGTGTAAGCAAGGTCGTTGTCAATTGTACCGGGAATACCCATTGTCTTGACTCCGTACTTAGTAGCAAGAATCTTGGCGCCCTGGAAACTTCCGTCACCGCCAATTACTACAAGACCTTCAATGTCATTTTCCTTCAATGTCTTGTAAGCCTTGTCCTGACCTTCAGGTGTCTTCATTTCGGGGCAACGTGATGTACCAAGAACTGTTCCGCCAAGGTGGATGATACCATCCACGCTTTTAGCTGTCATTTGATGAAGTCTGCCTTCAATCAATCCCTGGTAACCGTCTTCAACGCCAAAAACTTCGGCGCCGTTGTCCAATGCCGTACGCACAACTGCGTACACTGCTGCATTCATACCTTGCGAATCTCCGCCGCTTGTCAATACTGCAATTCTCATAATAATACCTCTGAAATAAAATACTTTAAAATGGCTTTTTATCACTTTTTAGTCAATTCCGTATTTGCATCTTTCTTGAAGAATACGGAAGTTGTTTTTAATCTCTTGAACAGACACATTCTTGCCGTCGCATTGTGGTTGTACACAAGACCCTGTTTGTCCCAGATTTTTTCCAATCCTTCAAGACGTTTCTTGAAATCGACGTAGTGTCTGTTAGTTCCCCATGCACATTCGGAGAGTGCCGCAAGTCTTGGCAACAGATTGAAAAACAACTTGTCGGTGTTTCTGATGTGTTCTGTCCACACAGTACCTTCAACACCTAGTATGTTGCTTACCGCATGTTTTCTTACGCCCCTTTCAGGATTGTAATGATAAGTCTTTTTTAACGGAGTCATAGCGTAAGGGTAATCGAAATACATGGAAAAGAATGGCGACATGATGGCCTTTCTGCCCTTGTTTATCATGCGTCTGGTCTTTCCGTCCGTCTTTGGCGCCCAGTGATGACACACTGTGTCAGGATGTGTTGAAGCGGTAAATCCGTCATTCCAGCCTATAACTATTTTACCCTTACTTGTAAGGTAGTCAGTAAAGTAGTTAAACATATAGGTCTGCAACTCATCGAAAGAGTCAAGATGCAGCTGTTGAAGTTTAGCACTACACTTCTTGCAATTGCACCATCTGTCCTTAGGTGCTTCGTCGCCTCCCAGGTGGAAATACTGTCCCGGGAATATTTCGACAAGTTCGTCCAGAATATCGCATATAAAAGTGTAAGTTCCGTCGTTTCCTGCACACAGAAGATCCTTGGAAATGCCCCACTTTTTACGAACTTCGATACCTTCGCCCACACAGGAATACTGTGGATAAGCCGCAAGCAATGAAACCATGTGTCCGGGCAGATCCAGTTCGGGAACAATCTCAATGTGCAAGGAGCGTGCATATTCAACAAGGTCTTTCACTTCCTGCTTTGTAAGATAGCCTCCGTAAACTTCGTCATCGATATGTACACTTCCGTCACGTATTTCAGTGCCGTTTCGCCAACTTGAAATCTTGTTTACAAGTGGATACTTGTCAATCTCAACACGGAATCCCTGGTCATCGCTCAAATGTAAATGAAGATAGTTGAGCTTAAGCGACGATATCAATTCTACAATCTTTTTGATTGTTTCAACTCCGTAGAAATGCCTTGCAATGTCCAGATGCAGCGCACGATAGCTGTACCCGGGTCTGTCAGTTACAAAACAATGACGGCAGGAAAGCTGATCGCCCTCTTGATATGTATAAACGTCAAACATCATGAGTAATGATTGCACTGCGTAAAAACAACTTGTTTCCGTCAGTGCATTTACTCCAAGTTTACCGTCAGCACAGGCAATGACGTATTCGTCCTCTCTCATGTTGTACAGCTGTGGAGCAGTAAAATATACCACGGCGTCATCGAGCTTGTCAACAAAAGTTAGCTCAATGCCCGTGTACTGTCTGACTGTATCTGTAAAATACCGTGCGGAATTGCTGAGATTGTCCGAACAAAACACCGTACATTGTTCGTCCAGCACAAACTGACCCGTCAGCAATTCTGTTTTAAGCGGTCTTGGTGTAATAAACATAGAAATTTCTCCTGATCTGTTTAATTTTACCATAAAAATAATTTATCTACAACAATTTTTGTGATAAAATATATAAACGTATTTAAATTGTTGCGTTTAAGACAAAATTAAGTGTACTAAACTACAATTTTTACATTGATAAAAGGGGAAATACTGATGCTTAAATTAGAAAACATTACAAAGCAATACAATGCAGATAAGAACAACATTGTAAATGCTTTAAAAGGCGTGTCTATCAACTTCCGTTCTAACGAATTTGTAGCAATACTGGGTCCGTCGGGATGCGGAAAAACAACATTGCTCAACATCATTGGCGGGCTGGATCATTACACTTCGGGCGACTTGCAGATTGAGGGCGTTTCCACTGCACGTTACACCGAAAAAGACTGGAACAACTACCGCAATCACAGAATAGGTTTCGTGTTCCAGAGTTACAACCTCATTCCTCACCAGACGGTGGAAAGCAACGTTGAACTGGCATTGACATTGTCGGGAATATCACGCAACGAACGCAAACAACGTGCAAGGCGTGCACTGGGCGAAGTAGGACTGTCCAGTCAATACACCAAGAAGCCCAACCAATTGTCGGGCGGACAGATGCAGCGTGTGGCGCTGGCAAGAGCGTTGGTGAACAATCCGCAGGTTGTGCTTGCCGACGAACCGACAGGCGCACTGGACAGCGTAACAAGCGTACAGGTAATGGATTTGCTGAAAAAGGTTGCCGACAGTCACCTTGTAATCATGGTAACTCACAACGCCGAACTTGCGGAAAAATACGCTACACGCATTATAAGACTGCACGACGGCGAAGTTATTTCCGACAGCAATCCGCTGACAGAAGAGGAACTTGAGCGTGAAAAACAACTGGAAAAGGCACAACAACAAGCCCAACTACTTCAAGACAAGAAGAAGACTATCGGCAAAAAGAAGGTAAAGATGTCCTTCGGTACTGCACTGACATTGTCATTTAAAAACATGCTGACAAAGATTGGCAGAACACTGATGACAAGCATTGCAGGTTCAATCGGTATAATAGGTGTTGCACTTGTACTGGCACTCAGTAACGGATTCAACATATACATTTCCAAACTTCAATCGGATACGTTGAGCGGTTACCCCATCACCATTTCACAGGTGGCAATGGACATGGACGCAATATATGATCAGATGCAGAACGGAATGCCCAACACCTCCGACGACAAGTTCCCCGATGAGGACGTAATACACGTTTACGACCCTACCGCAGGTGCAATTTCCAACATGATGCACTTTAACTACATCAGTCAGGAATACTTCGACTTCATTGAAAAATTCAACAAGGAAGACATGGCAAAGCCACAAGACGAAAGGTTGACAAACGGAATCCAGTATTCTTACTCAAAAACACTGAATGTCATTTCCAAGGTGAATGATCAGTAC
The DNA here is from genome assembly GCA_018715495.1 of Candidatus Limihabitans stercoravium. Classification (GTDB taxonomy): domain Bacteria; phylum Bacillota; class Clostridia; order Christensenellales; family CAG-314; genus Limihabitans; species Limihabitans stercoravium. The sequence goes on from DVLO01000035.1 coordinate 64,344, forward strand.
ATCATGGTGGACACATCGACAGACGACTCCGCAATGTCATCAATGATGGGATCTAGTTCGGTGTTCCAAGAAGCACTGGGCAACAGCGAATTTGTGTTGTCGCAATACGACGTGCTGTACGGCAGCTACCCGACACAACCCAACGAAGTTGCAATTGTCGTGGACAACCGCAACAGAATCAGCATTTCAACGCTTGACGCATTGGGAATACCCTACACCTACAACAAGCAGGACGACACCGTTGTTTACGATGACATTTCCTTTGCCGACCTTGTAGGGCAAAAGGAATTCCGACTGGTGTTCAATGACCAATACTTTGTAAAAAACGACAATGCTCTTGGAACGTACTACACCACAATTGACAGTATAGTAGATCAAGAAGAAAAGCAAAACACACTGTCACAAATTTACAACAGCGCCGACAGTTACGCACTGGAAATTGTAGGCGTACTGAGAATAAACGAAAATTCACCACTTTCGCTTTACAACACGGGAATACTTTATCTGCCAAGCCTGACACAGATGTACCTGGAAGACTGCCGTAGTTCGGAAATAGCAAGCCAACAAACCCGTGAAAATGTGTTTATTTCGCAGGATGGCAACACCTACATGAATGTGCCGATTTCCACAGTTGTGTCCGCAATGGAAACAGCAGGATACAAGAACGTAACGGAAGAACAGGCTTACCAATACGCATTACAACAAGTTGGTGCAAGCACATTGCCGTCAGGTATCTACATCTACCCGAAAGATTTCGAATCCAAGGATGAAATAGTTGCCTACCTTGACACATGGAACACATCTGAACAAGGCGAACAAAACAAGATTGTCTACACCGACGCAACGGAAATTCTTTCCTCCTCCATGGGACAGATGATCGACATCATTTCCTACGTATTGATTGCATTTGCTTCCATTTCGTTGGTTGTAAGTAGCGTAATGATTGGCATCATCACCTACGTATCGGTAATAGAACGCACAAAGGAAATTGGTGTACTGCGTAGCCTTGGTGCAAGTAAAAACGACGTAAGCAACGTATTCAATGCCGAAACACTGCTCATCGGATTTATAGCAGGTGCAATCGGTATTGCAGTAACCTATCTCTTGAGTATTCCGCTCAACTTACTGCTGACAGCACTTGCAGGTTCGGTACTGTCCACCAACCTTGTGGTACTCAGCCCGATTTCGGCATTGGCACTCATTGCAATAAGCTGCCTGTTGACATTCATTTCCGGTTCTATTCCGTCAAGAATGGCTGCAAAAATGGATCCCGTAAAGGCACTTCGCACAGAGTAAAGCAACGGATTTCGACATTACGTCACTAAAAAACAAACACAAAAAGAAAGCGGCTGTCCGTCACCGGACAGCCGTTTGTATTTACTTTAAAATCAGGAAATCTTTACTTCTTCCCACATTGTGTCAAGTGCGGAGTTGAATGTGCCGAAGTCCTTCATGATTGCACAACGCTTCAATGTTTCTTCTGTCGGGAACATCATTTCGATGTACATTTCTTTAAAGCCTTCGGGTGCTCCTTCGAAGAAATCGCTGTCTGCGGCAAGCAGATCAGCCTTGTAGCTGTTCATACCTGCTTCGATACCTGTTGTAGAACCTACGTAATCCATGCAAGCGTAAGCTACTTCTTCTTCACACAGATACTGAATGAAGTAGTTAGCTGCTTCAACGTTTACAGCGTTCTTGCTGATTACAAATCCGTCAACCCAAACGTTACTTCCTTCTTCGGGGATGATGTAACGAAGGTTAAGGTTAGCGTCATCTTCCGAACCGTTCATGATGTAACCTGCGTCACAAGACCAGAACAAACCAAGGTAACCCTTCTTTCCATCAATGTCACGCAACATGTCGTCCTTGGCACTGTCTACTTCGTAACCTCTCAAAAGGGGCTTTTGTTCAAGCAAGGATGTCTTAGCTGCTGCAATCTTTGTTTCATCTGTGGATGTAAAAATGCTGTTGAGCAGTTGTTGATATTCGGTACTGTCGTAACCATTAGCAGATGCTGCAATGAGATCATCTGCATTTTCACGCAGCATTGCGATTGTGTAAGCGTCTCTCACGCTGTCCTTCATGTAAATCTTGCCTGAGAATTGACTGTTCCACAAAGCGTCCCAATTGGAAACAACTTCGTCATTCAATCCTTCGGACAAACGGTTGTACATGATACCAAGTGTACCCCACATATAAGGAACACCGTATTCCATGTTGGGATCATATGCTCCCTTAATCAATGTTGCAAGGCTGTCAGAAACTGCGTTCTTGACTACTTCTTGTGTTTCGTCGTTGAGTTTCAGCAGCAGATCTTCAGCAATCATTCTTTCAATCATGTAGTCGGAGGGGCACAGCAGGTCGTAGTCAGCCTTCTTCTGTGTAACTTCAACGTACATGGATTCGTTGGTGTCGAATTCGGAATACTTGACGGTAACATTTTTACCTGTCTTTTCCTTATACCAATCTTCGAAACCCTTGTAAGTTTCGGGATCCATGTAGTCACCCCAGTTGTAAATCTTCAGCACTTCTTCTCTTGGTGTACAAGCAGTCAAAGTGAAAACTGCCAGCGTCGCCATCAACGCTACTAGAAATAACGATACCAGTTTTTTCATTTCAAATTCTCCTTGTATGATATATTACTCGCCCTTCGGCGTAGCAACCGTTGATTTACACACGTGACTTGCGGTCACGACGCTTTTGTGCAACGTTGATACCAACAACAATTGCCGTTACAACAACCAGTATAAGCGTACTCAAGGCACGAAGTACCGGCTTGACGCCTTTTTTCAATTTGTTGTACAAGTACACGGAAATTGTTACCACGTCGCTGTTGGAATTGAACTTTGTGATTACAAAGTCGTCAAGACTGATTGTCACCGACAACATGAAACCTGCAAGCATTGCTGTGAGCAACTGAGGGAACATTACTGTAAACATTACCCTCATTGGACTTGCGCCAAGATCCTGACCTGCTTCGTAGATGTTGGGGTTGAGCTGTGTAAGCCGTGGCAAAACGGACATTACAACATAGGGAATACACACCATTGTGTGCGATATAATGAGCGTTGCCCATCCAAATGGAATGAACTGCATTGTAAGGAAGAACAGCATGAACGCAATTGCCGTTACAATGTCGGCATTGAGCATTGTTATCTGATTTGCCCCTTCAAGCAATTTTCTGGGAACACGTTTCATCGAATGGATACCCACCGCCGCAAATGTTCCGATGAGCGTTGCGCAACCTGCGGAAGTTACCGCAAGAATTACCGAATTGAGTATTGCCGACAGTATTTCTTCATCGGTAAACAATTCCTGGTACAATTCGAATGTGAACCCCGTCCACATGCCAATACTTCTTGCATCGGTGAAACTGTACACCACCAATACCGCAATGGGAAGGTAGGTAAAAATGAGTATCAATGCCAAAAATGCGTAAGAAATAACTTTTTTCCAAGCCTTTACTCTCATTTCGAACCTCCTTTCTTAGATGTGATGCGGTTTGCAATCAATGTAGTGATACCAATCAATGCAAGCATTACCATTGAATACGCCGATCCAAGATTGTAGTAACCTTTTTCCATGTTGTAGTTGATGAGGTTACCGAACATGTAAGTGTCGGGATTTCCCAGAATGTCGCTGACTGCGAAAGTAGAAACTGTAGGCATGAACACCATCAGAATTCCTGAAATGATGCCCGGCACAGACAAAGGCAAGATTACCGTAAGAAAATTTTTCAACGGACTTGCTCCAAGGTCTTCCGCCGCTTCAATGTAGCTGTGATCCATGTTGGCAAGGATTGTGTACAAAGGCATCAACATAAAGGGGAAGAAGTCGTACACCATGCCGAACAAAACCAGCCCGAATCCTTTACCCATAAGATCTTCAAAAATGAGTTTTACTGCGTAAATTCTCAGCAAAGAATTTATCCACATGGGAAGGATAAACAACATTACGATTGTTGCCGACTTGTTGAGCTTGCTGTTTGCAAGTATAAACGCTGTGGGATAAGCAAGCAACAGACAAATTACGGTTGTCAGAAACGCCATGATAAATGATCTTCCCAACACCTTCCACACGTCGACATTGCCAAAATTCAGGAAATTGTCGAAGGTAAAAGAACCGTCACCGCTCATGAATGCATTGAACAACATCATTACAAGCGGGATTATTACAAACACTACTGCCAGCACAGCGTAAGGGATGGCAAATAGTTGTTTGGAAAACTTAGCACTGTTCATCGCTGTCCTCCGTAACCTTTTCAAGTACGAAACTTTCGGGCTTTATAAGGATACCGACACGGTCGCCAATATCCCATTCGTCGTCGGAATCCAGCCAGAAATCGCAATTGTTGTCAGCGGCAACCTGTACCTGGAAGTAACTTCCCTTGTACACCGTCTGCACGATGTTACCTGCAACGATACCGTCTTCTTCGTAGTCGGTCAGTATGATGTCGTCAAGTGAAACGCTTGCCTTAACCTTGTCGCCCTGCTTGAACGAACCGTTGTTGAACACATTGAAACTTACGCCGTTGATGTCAATGCTTTCGTCACTGTCCATTTCGGTGATGAACTGGTTATACACCAACATCTTCTTCATGATGTGCAATCCGTTGGGCTTTACAGAAATGCCTACTGTTTCGCCAACATCTCTTGATTCAGTGGACTGCACTGTAAATTCGTAGTCATCTACAAGTACATTCATTTCGTAGAACGTACCCTTGAAAACCTGACTTGTAACCTTACCTGTCAACATGCCTTTTTCAATGTCCGTCAACTTGATGTCTTCGGGACGGATTACTACGTCAACTTCTTCGTTCTTGCCGAAGTTCTTGTCAAGGCACTTGAAGTCTGTGTCAAGGAAACGCACCTTGTAGTCTTCAATCATTGTTGCGGAAATGATGTTACTTTCACCGATAAAGTCTGCAACAAATGCGTTTGCAGGTTCGTCGTAAATTGCCTTGGGTGAGCCGATCTGCTGAACAACGCCGTCCTTCATTACAACAATGATGTCGGACATTGTAAGCGCTTCTTCCTGATCGTGTGTAACGTAAACAAATGTAATACCCAATTTCTTGTGCATTTCCATCAGTTCAAGTTGCATTTCCTTGCGCATCTTGAGATCCAACGCACCAAGAGGTTCATCCAGAAGCAATACTTTAGGACGCAGTACCAGTGCACGTGCAATGGCAACACGTTGTTGCTGACCGCCCGACAAACTTGTCACATCTCTTTGTTCGTACCCTTCAAGACCGACCAAATGCAGGGCACGTCCTACCTTTTCGGAAATTTCCGCCTTGGTGTACTTGCGAAGTTTGATCTTCTTACCTTCGGGGTCTTTAGGATCGATTTCTTCAACACGCTGAAGTTTCAATCCGTAAGCGATGTTGCCGTATACGTTGAGATGGGGGAACAGTGCGTACTTCTGAAACACTGTATTGATGGGACGTTTGTGAGGGGGAATCTCCGTCACGTCTTGCTTTTCAAGGTAAATCTCACCACTGTCGGCTTCTTCGAAACCGGCAATCATTCTGAGAGTGGTTGTCTTACCGCAACCGGAAGGTCCTAACAGCGTTACAAATGATCCTCTCTTGATTGCCAACGACAGATTTTTAACAACTGCCTTGCCGTCAAAACTCTTGCAAACGTTCTTAAGTTCAATGATCTTGTCCCAATCGTTTACACTTACCTTAGCCATCTTTAGTAATCTCCTTTATCAGAAATTGCTGGGCGTTGTCACCCACAGTACACGGCTTCTGCCGTTGTTGTTATTCTTGATTGTGTGTTCCTTCTTTCCGTTGATGGAGAAGGATTCACCCTTTTTAAGTTTGTACACTTCGGTAGGCGTTACAATCAGTATCTTGCCTTCCAGAACATACCCGAATTCCTCACCTTCGAAAGGCAGACGTGTTTCCGCAACACCGTCAACAGGCAACGTAAGGATAATGGGCTCCATGTCGTTTTTCTGCGAATTGGGAATAAGCCATGTATTTGTTGCCGTGCCGTTAGAGGACACGAAGTAGTCATTGGCGGTAAACACCACCTTTTCTTCCTTGGGTTCTGCAAAAAAATCCTGCAAAGTTACACCCAAAACATTCAGGATATCTTCCAGCGTCGCAATGGACGGGCTGGAAAGGTCGTTTTCCAACTGCGAAATGTATCCCTTGGTCAGTTCGGTGCGGCTGGCAAGTTCTTCTTGAGTCAGATCACGCTGCAATCTGATTTGTTTGATTTTTCTACCTATTTCCATATTTTCACCCCTTGACAAAGTTGTCAAACGCAAAAAAAACAACGTCGAACAAACAAAATTTTGATGTAAGACGTCATCCTGTATTTGTATTTTTTAGCTAAACTATGTTGCCAGGCAACTTTTGTAAGGTGATTATACAACAAGTGATTAGTATTGTCAAACGTTTTTTTTACTTTTACTAAACTTATTTTACAAAAAGTTTAATTTAACCAAACCTTGTATTTTACAAAAAGTTTAATTTAATCAAACTTTCGCCACTCAAAGCTAACTACCCTTTAAAACAGCACAACTGTATGAATTAAATGTTATTGATTTAAAGATGTGCAATCACAAAAAAATCTTACTTGATTTAACAAAACACATTAATTTACAACACAACATATTCCACAAATTTCAAAAATAAACAAAAAAAACACCCTCTTTGAGTGATGTGTACCCCAAAAGTTAGACACTTTTGGAGGTACACATTTTTTATGGCAAGAAAACAGAGATTTAACAGAAAGTATAGTCCAGAATTCAAACTTTGTGTTATACTGGATATGCGTAAAAACCATCTG
>DVLO01000036.1 GCA_018715495.1 Candidatus Limihabitans stercoravium
CCTTAGGAGGGGCTTGTTATATCCATTTAACTACGGAAGCATATTATGCAATTTTCTTTACGCTTGGAAAAGCATTCCAAATCAAATTTTATACCGGAATTTATAACGGTAATTTTTGTTGGCGGCTAAAACTACAACGTCTTGTATCCGTTTCGACATCAACTGATAGATAGATCCAATCCCAGAAAGATTTTGGGAATGAAGGCGAAGCCAAAACGCCACTTTTCGTTTTCAAAAAACAGTCATATATTCATTGGAGCACACAGCTGAATATCTTTTAGTGATATGCAACGGACTCACAAAGGGAATTTTCGGAGACGGATAAAGTGATGCGGAAATCAATCAGTTTATTTGCAAGTGAATACGACAACCGACGTTTTACTAGAGATGTCACCGATTGTTTAAACAGGACAACTCACGTAGTGAAAACTTGTTTAGCCTATATTAAAGGTAGTTACAGCATTGGTTTACTTGAACAACGAAAGAAACACATCCATAATCGCTGTGCAATGTCACAAGACACAGCGCTGCGCACCACTGCCAACAAATACTGAACCCACCATCATCGCCAATACATTCTAGCACGAAAATGTCAAATTGTAAACACCTTTTTAAAAACCACAAAACAAAAAGAAAAGATGCATTTTCGACATTTCAGCACAAATTTCAGCAGAAGTTCAACAAAAATCGGTAGAAGCATATAGCATTGTTAAAACATAACGTTATAACGTTCGACAAATTGTTACAAAATCTACTACTTTTTTACAAAAATATTTCTTTACTTTTGTACAAAAGTGTGTTACAATAAATATATGCTAAAAATTTAAAGGGAATCAACAAATGAACGTCGTCTTGGTTGAAGAAAATGCAGAGTTACTGCAAGTACTGTTAGAAAGCGTCTCACAACAAAACCCATACGCAGAAATTACTGTCAAAAACGTAGGACAAGATTTACCATTGCAAAAAGATGTTTTAGTGGTACAACATCAGTTTTTGCCAAAGGTATTGCCGCAGATAACAACGGAGCAAAGAAATTTTTCCTTACGCTACACGCAAATTGACTGTAATCAGTACTGCGTGATGATTTTCAGTAATCCGGGACAAAACTTTTCCTTGCAACCGATAGAACACACTGTCGCATCCGTAGACAACTGTTTAGAACAGATATTCAACATAATAGGAATAAAACGAAATCTGCTTGGAACGCAATACCTACGTGACGCAGTCAGACTGATAGTGCCCAATCCGCAGCAATACAACAAGAAATTTACAACCAAGCTGTATCCCGACATTGCAAGAATACACGGTTCCACTCCTGCAAAGATTGAACGATCCATCAGGCACTGTATAGAAGTGTGCTACAACAACGGACATCTTGACAAACTCAACAGTGTATTTCAATGCAATGTGATAGACAAGGTATACAAGCCGTCCAACGGTGAATTGATTTCTTTCATTGCTGAACAAATACTTTACAGATTGAGTAACGTGCAAAGTGCAATTTAATTGCCGTTTTTGTTGTGCAAAACCACACTACGTTGCACAAAAAAACAAACAATAACCGTTACTTTCAGCAGTTCTTCCGAATACAAACATGTGCAGTAGACACGCTTGTTGTCCCACATCTTAAACACCCCCAAGACCTCCCGTGATGACAATTCACGGGAGGTCTTGCCTTAAACACTAACAACAACTGTTTAAAATTGTTTTTATTGACATTCAACACAAAGTATCGCAGGCAATCGCCCAAAACCCTCTTGACACCATTCCCCGCCAAACACACCGCTTCCTCCGTAAGGAGCAATCAACTTCAAACTTACCAACAAAAGAACACTGCTACTGCTTGTTTCCATCCAAGGACGGAACTACATACTTTTCGTAATCTTCTTCCGTCACTCCGCCGTTGGCGATGATGTTAGCGTAAAATCTTCCGCTGTTTCTTACCGTGCGTTGTTGAGTGTCGAAATCCAACGCAACCAATCCGAAGGGCGCAGTCTGTCCTTCCGCCCACTCAAAGTTGTCAATGAACGTCCAGTGATAGTATCTTTCCACGGGGACACCACACTGTGCAATGTGCAACAAATGGTCGTAGATGTAACGACATCTGAAAGCGTCGGACTTGTCACAAGTTCCGTTTTCGGTGATGTAAATAGGCGCTTTATACCTGTTGTACATGCGTTTTGTAAGAATTTCAATGCCCTCAGGATAAATTTCCCATCCAAGGTCATTGACGGGAGCGCCCTTTCTTACGCCGTCGGCAAATCCTGAAACGGTACTGCGTGTGTAGTAGTTAATACCCACAAAATCGTAGTACTTGCCCACTTTCCTGTGAACTTTCGGCACGGGAAACCTGCACTTGCCTGTCAGTATTGCATCTGTTAAAGAGGTCTGGAACATCTTTTCCATGAGTTTTGCACAGGTCTTACTGTACAGACTGTTGTTTGCTGCCTCAAAGATTCGCAAATGGTTGGCAAACCCTACACGGGTATCTTGAAATCCAAGATTTTTCCTATACTGATGTACGTAATTGTAGGCGTCGATGTGCGCAATTGTCATGTTTTTCATTACACGGCGAACAGCAGAAAACTTCTTCTTTCCAGGTGGCCATGTGCCGTAAAAATAGCCGTTTGTAACGTAAACATTGGGTTCGTTTATCGTAACATACTGATTGACGTGTGCTCCAAGTACGCTCAATACCTTGTCAACAAATCTTAAAAAGATAGAGGGACTGTCCTTGCGTTCCCAGCCGCCCGAACGCTCAAACCACAGCGGATTGGTAAAGTGATGAAATGTAAGCAACGGTTCAATGCCCTTGCTTTTCATGTAAAGCACTTCGTCCAGATAGTGCTTCAGCGCATCGTCGTCAAAACAATTTTCCTGCGGTTCTATACGTGACCACTCCAAACCGAAGCGGTAGCACTCAATATTGAGTTCCGCCATTAAATCTATGTCGTTGCGATACAACTTGTAGTGCTGATTGGCAACAACAGGACTTGATCCGTCCACCACACCGCCACGCTGTGACCAGTCGTACCAGGTGTTGTTGGTATCGTCACCTTCGATCTGAGTTACTGCGGTAGCAACACCCAGCTTGATGTCTTTTAGTTGAAATTTCATATCAATCTCCTTGTTACCAAATTGTAACACAGTTCCAACAACAATTCAATACCCAAATTGCACCGAAACCACAAAGTATTGCACGAAAACCGCATGACGTACGGTAAAAACAAGATACCACTAAAGATTCAACACACTCCATCTATACAAACTTGCACTTGACACAACGGCAAAATACATCTATACTAGTAGATACATTGTGAAAACCACAAAAAGGGGGAGAAAAATGTCCGCACTTAAACACAGCGATCCTGAGATTTTTGAGGCTATACAGCAGGAACTCACCCGTCAGCGCAATCACCTTGAACTGATTGCCAGTGAAAACATTGTAAGTCCTGCAGTGCTTGAAGCAGTAGGATCGATACTTACCAATAAATACGCAGAGGGATACCCTGAGCACCGTTACTACGGCGGATGCCAGTACATTGACGTTGCAGAAACGCTTGCAATCGAACGTGCTAAAAAGCTGTTCGGCGCAGAACACGCAAACGTTCAACCGCACTGTGGAGCAAATGCAAATACAGCCGTTTACTTCGCAGTATTGAAACCGGGTGACACCATCATGGGAATGAGTCTTGCGCACGGCGGACACCTGACCCACGGATCACCCGTCAACCTGTCGGGAAAGTATTTCAACATTGTTCCCTACGGCGTCAACGACGAAGGATTCATCGAGTACGACCAGGTGGAAGAAATTGCATTGAAGGCCAAACCAAACATCATTGTTGCGGGAGCATCTGCATACCCACGCACGATAGACTTCAAGCGATTCCGTGAAATTGCCGACAAAGTTGGCTGTTACTTGATGGTAGACATGGCGCACATTGCAGGTCTTGTTGCGGCAGGATTGCACCCCAGCCCCGTACCTTACGCCGACTTCGTTACTTCCACCACTCACAAGACACTGCGTGGACCACGTGGCGGATTGATACTGTGCAAGGAAAAGTACGCAAAACTCATTGACAAGGCAATCTTCCCCGGAACACAGGGTGGACCGCTTGAGCACGTCATTGCAGGTAAGGCTGTTGCCTTCAAGGAAGCATTGAGTCCCGAATTTGCCCTGTACCAGAAGCAAGTTGTGGCAAATGCCAAGGCAATGGAAAAAGCTCTCAGAAAACACAACATCAACATGGTGTCGGGCGGAACGGACAACCACCTCTTGCTGTTGAACCTCATCGGTACAGGCATCACGGGTAAGGAACTTGACTACCTGTTGGGACAGGCAAACATCACTGCCAACAAGAACAGCGTGCCGAATGACCCCGAAAAGCCCACAGTCACCAGCGGATTGCGTATCGGATCCCCCGTGTTGACCACCCGTGGCATGAAGGAAAAAGAAATGGAAGAAGTCATCGACTGCATTGCCGACATCATCAACCGCAAGGAAGCGGCAATTGACGACGTAAAGGCACGTGTAGAACAGCTGTGCAAACGCTTCCCCATTTACCCGGAAATGAAATAAAATTTACCTTTTAAACGGTGAATTATAATATTAAGTGCAACACCTGTGGGCAAAAAAAAGGCTCATACAGAGATCTTGTGGTATAATAAAAATTGCTAAATCAAAAATACTGTCAAGAGGTCTATATGAGTTATAACCATCTTAGCA
>DVLO01000004.1 GCA_018715495.1 Candidatus Limihabitans stercoravium
TGGTTCTCTCGCATATCCATTATAACAGCTATCTTGAATTCTGGCGAGTACTTTGTGTTAAACTTCTTTCCTCTTGACATGAAAATATGCACCTCCAAAAGTCTGTCCAACTTTTGGGGTGCATATCAAAACAACAACAGTCGGTCTCTTTTTCTCAATTATAAATGAAACTGAGAACACAATGGCAAACAACAAAAAGAAACAAACAGCATAGTAAAAGTTACTTGGCCTTACAATCAATGCTAAAATAGTTAAAATAAAGAAAATTACACTACCTATCAATAAAACCCATGCAGAAAAGGGATTTTTGTATCCAATTCGTTTAAAATCTTCCATTTTATTTCCCCACAATAATTTAAACATCAGTTGACTCTGTTCGGCAAAAGCGAAAACCGTTGATGAGCTTATTTTAAAGCACATCACAAGCAATGCAATAATGATACAACGAACATCGCTTTTTATAAGAGCGAAGAAATTTGAGATTTCCCCAAATTGTTTAAAAAAATAATACAACTCTGATGTAAAACTACCATATTTTTGTAATAAAAATGTAAATTTCTTTAAACGTAAAATTCAGAATGATGATACACATTTCAAAGTCAGTACTTTTAAAAATGACTACTTAATGCCAAAGAAAGAGAAATTTAAAACCAAGTGCTGTCAGAATACCAAAACACTGCTCACCCTCCAATTCACTAAACCCAAAATGAATGAGTCCCGAAGTATACGGGACTCATTCACATGCAATTTAATTACTTTGTTTTACTTCTTGTTTCGCCCCAATTACCAGGGGCTTTTCCTTGTAGGGGGTTGATTACATTCAGGTAATTATCTGAAACAATCTCTGTCTCTATCGCAAGTGCCGTTGCCGTAAACGTAACGGTAAACAGGTTGGCCTGCTTCGTCTGTTGTTACAAACACCTTGAAGTTCACCACTTCACCGTCAATATCTGCAAAAACCTTGATGTGCTTCTTGCCGCTTCCGTCCGTATCTTCTTCAAACTTGAGCAGATTCTTTACGCCGTCCTTAGTGACGGTTACTTCAAGTTCAGTTTCATTACCTTCTTGTTCAAGTTCAACTTCCGTGCGTTCGGTAAGTTTTCCTTGCTTGTAGAAAGAGTAAACAAACTTATCTTCATTTTCCGTTGCACCATGTTCTGTTTCTGTTTCAGATTCTCTCATCAGAACAATGTAGTCGTCGTTTCCAAGATCAACACGGAACATTCTTTCCGTTTCACTTTCATCATCTTCGCTTTCCTGCTTTTCGTATCCGGACACGGTGTATTGCGTTTCATCAACAATCATCACACCTTCGATACGGAAATTCTGTTCCTGTTCGTTGTCCTTTCTGCGTTCGAAACGATCGTCGTCATCGTCGTCATCATCGTCATCGTCGAAATCGACAATTTCAATCATGTTGTAATACAGTGTGTAGGTTGCAGCCTGACCGCTGAAATCCTTGATTGTAACAACGTTCTTGTGTGTGTAACCTTCAAGGTCGGAATCGGTGATGCTGCTTGTGATGAGGCTGTCGCTCAACAATCCTTCCACCAAGCCCATGTACTGATTTACAAGTTCAATCTGTTCGTCTGTCACATTGTCCGTCAATGTTTCGTCTTTACCGTGCTGATTGCCTGTTCCGTCCTGAGGACGATTGGAAGTTGTATCTTCAGGTTGTGTGGTAGGTTGTTCAACAGGTTGTTCAGTGGGCTGTTCAACTGTTTGATCCGTTCCATCTGCGGGATTTGTTTCGCTTACCGACAACAATGTTCCCATTGATGCAACTCCGTAAGTGTAAAATTCTTCAGCGGTGTCAATTGATTGCAATTTGTTTGTTGTATCGGGAGTGCAAGCCGCAAACACAAGCGTTGCCACAAGCACTAATGCCACTGTCAATGCTGTAATTAATTTTTTCATGGTGTTCTCTCCTTTTAAAATCAATATGTTTCAGTTGGTTTTGTTTGGTTGTTTGTTCGAACACCTATACAACAGCACAGAATACAATATTGTTGGTGATTTTAAAATTTTTTTTAATTTTTTTTAAATTTTGTTTTTCAATACTTCAAACTTTACTATTCAGACCTCAATAGGTATTGATTGAATGATATACAATCCAAGTAACGCCAACACCATCTACATTTTGTCGTCTTTCACCACAAATTGTTAACACAACACAAATCGACAGTAAAAAAAGAGGCGGTTAGCCCCGCCTCTTTAACTTACTTTTATTTTCCGTATCTTCCACGTTCCATTTCGCATGAAGTACCGTCTCCGAAGTGATATCTGTAGAAAACTCCGTTTGAGCCGTTGCACACTTCCACGTCGAAGCGAACATCATTGCCGTCAATCTTTCCTTCCACTTCAAGGTAAGGCTGTCCGTTGCGCATGCGTTCTTTAATTGACAGTTCATCCTTTGTGTTGTCCTGTTCAACAATGAGATTGAGCTCCGTTTCTCCCTCTTCCATTTCGTAATCCACAACGGTACGATAAACCGCTCTGCCGTTGTTGTACATTGTGTAGGAATACTCCTTTTCCACCTCAGTTTTGTTTTCTTCCGTTTCCGATTCGTTTTCTTGCTTTACTTCAATGTAGTTTTCCGCATCAAGATAGGCTCTGAACCACATTTCCGATTCCGTTTCATCCGTCTGATTTTCACTTTCGTATCTGCCTTCAACAGTGTATTGATTGCTACCAAGCATCAACACCCCGTCAATTGCGTAGTTTTCTTCCACTTCGTCATCGTCGTTCGGTCTGTCATCGTGATCGTCATCTCTGTCCGATTCTGTCAAGGCAATCGTGTTGTAATACATTGTGTAGGATGTCTTGTTTCCCGACAGATCGGTAAAACTTACATCCATTCGGTAGGTATACTGCGAATACATTTCGTCGCCTTCTTGCAACAGAACCACCTTTTCGGTAATACCTTCTTCGGACATCAGTTGTTCTACCAGTAACATGTACCCGTTTACCGACTGCAACTGGCTGTCTGTTGGTTTTCCGCCGTATTTACCCATATTGACAAGCGCTGCAGTTACCGCAGTTGATGTCGATTGTCCCGACAACAATGCTCCTACAGATGTTGCACCGTAGGCATAGAATTCGTCTGCACTTGTAATGTTCTGGAACTTGTCCTCAACATAGGGAGGTGTAATGGGTGAACCTGAAGGCAACGACATCAATACTGCCGTCAGTACAATTGCAACGATGAGCACTATAGCCACTGCCGTCATCCAAGTGATACGTGTCTTGACGGAAGTTGTACCGCCTTGTGCGTACACCGCTTGCGCCTCTCTTTGCGGATATATACCCAAGTCACGCTTGACTTGATCCTTTACAGAACTGTCGGGCAAAATGCTTTCCGACTGTTGCTGCAAAAGTTTTTTTACATCTTTCATTGTCCGACCTCCTGTAAATGTTTTTGTAATTTCTTCAATGCCTGATTGTTTTTCCACGTGATTGTCGCAATTGGCATATCAAGCATTGCCGCAACTTCACGGCGCTTGTACCCTGCCACCTGACACATCATAACAATCTGGTACTCTTCTTCCGACAACACCTTACGTGCGACGTCAAATATGTAGGGCAATTCCGTTTCCGTAGTACCGAATCGGTAGGATTGCTCAGAAAAATCCGTCAGCGTTTCACGCTTGTAACGCTGAATGTAGTTCAACGCCAGATTTTTACCTATCCGCACCACCCAAGCAGTAAAATTTGTTCCCTGTTGGTAGCTTGCAAGATTTTGTATCGCCCTGATATAGGTGTCATGCAACAAGTCTTCCGCCGTCATCTTGCTTTTCACGATGTAAAGAATGTTGAAATACACTATCTTGTGAGTAGCGTCATATATGTAGTCAAACGCTTCTTTGTCGCCCTGTAAGTAATCGGCAACCCTACGTTCAAGATCCCTGCTTTTCATACTCCCTCGCTATATACAACAATTTAAAAATCAATTTTGCTAACAAATTCTATAAAAAAAATGAAAATATTTTGCCAATGCCGTAGCAACCGTCAATTCATGAGCGTGCAACGGTAAAATTTACCCACCTGCACCGCCGACTTTATATCCCTACATCAGACTTCACTCTTTGAGTGTTTTCGTATCTTGCAATACATCATGACGCAAGTTACCACATCAACGCAATAAATAAATTGCAGTATTGCGTAGGCAATCCAGTCCGACAGCCCTGCCTGTTGTCTTCGTGCCAATATTGCTGAAACTGCACCGACAAGCCCGCTCATCAGTATACAAAACGCATCGCTTAGTATAAACACAATTACAAATCCAATGCCAAATACTGTCAGTGAGAAAGCTAAAGACAACACAAAAATAGCAATATATGCAGGCACGTGCACCAATTTTATAATCATGTTGAGCCGTGCCATTGAAAGGCTTTCCTGATTTTTTGCCAATGCCACAACGCACAAAATTACAGTGCAGATAAATGCCACTAGTCCACCAACGACAAGTGCCCCAATGAGTAGAAAGCCATTGTTTAGAAATACTTCTTCCATTAAAGTGCCCGTGAGCAGACAGTACAGAAGAAACAGCAACCAATACGGAAAAATTATCAACGGAATTGCCAACAAGTATTTGTACATTTTTACCCCCTCTTTTCTGTACACTTTATGTATTCGCCGACCAACACAAAGTTTTTAAGATCATCTTTATCCAACCCACGAAATGCAAATAAGTTGTCGTAAATTTCAGACATTCTGTCAATGTCACGACATTCAACATGGAATTCGCCACTGACGACATCTATCCCTACCAGCACATCATCAACCAAATATACATTAACGCTTGGTCTTGCGTCCCTGGACAATTTTTTCAATTTGAAATCGTTGGTCAATATGTTGTCTTCAACAACCTTTTGAAAGACCGAATGTTCAATAAGTACTGCGTTGTAAGTATCAACAAGGTATCTCTCCACTTCCTGACCACTCTTTCTGTTGGGTTTCAAGACACTTCGATACTTTCGGTAAAGTTTACGGTATTCAGCAATTTGTTGAGTTGTCATCTCCGATGTGATCATCAGCAACCTCCTTTACCGTGACATCTTTAAGATAAATCGCAACCACGCCGTACTTCGCCACTTGTTCCTTGCTGTAATACTGTTGCATGTCGGTGTAACTTGCACTTTCCAGCTGATCGGGATTGTAGCCGCACCTTTCAAGCGGTTCACTGTTGTACAACTGTTGAAAATCCTTGTAAACGTTGAGTGCCCCAACCACTGCCAACAGCACGCAACTGCGGTCATTGCAATCAAACTGTATTTTATCTCCCACATTGAGTTGCTGACGCTTTTCATCGAACAATCTCAACTCAATATCCTTTTCACCCTTTGCAATTTTGTCAAAAGGCTGCCAATGTAAATTCATCTTGTGCAGCATGCTCACCTCTTCAAAACAATTGCAACAATACCAATACTATATCACAAAACAACTTAAATCGCAATAGAAATTGTTTTTGATCAACAACTTGTCTTATAAAGTACAAACTGCATTTTTACAACCGCAATTGAAACAAAAAAAACAGTGCCCACACAACAATCAGCGCAGACACCGTTTATCACATTGTTCATTTAATTTGCTGCAAGTAATCCAACCACTCATCCAACAATTCTTCAATGGTCTTACCGTATACAGTGTTTTTGTAATCATTTATTAAAAATAATCGCTCCCAACAAGTAATATAAAATTCCTGAACATGTGATTTACTGACGCATGCGGATTGGATGAATACGCCAAAATTAAAACGCCCTTGTGTCCAAGAGCGTTTCGTTTTTTAATCAGATCAGACCTTTAAATTACACTGTTTATTCACATTACCCCTGCTGATTGTCGGCATCCCAGTACATGTAAGGGGCTGTCTTGACTGCAAGAAGGTCTGTCAGACGTTCAAGATTGCTTGTGTCCTGACCTTCCTTCTGTGCGTCGGCAATTGCATCAATTAGCATTGTTGCAAAGTCTTGCATTGCATCTTCATCACTGAAGTAAATGTGTTCCAATGCGCTACATCCCAACAGGAAGTCTGACGTAACAGTACGTCCCATGTAGTAACCGTATCCGGGGAAATACACTTCCTTTAAGGACGTGCAGTTGTAGAACAATGCGCCTTGTACATTGTGTATTTCTTCGGGGATTACTGCAACTTCAATGTAATTGAATCCGTCAAAAATACTGTCACTTGCCTGACTGCCCACTAATGTGGAATTGGGCATGCTGTTACCTGTTACAGGACTCTTGATAGGCAACACTACCGTTGTCATGTTGGGATTGTCTTTCAGTTCTTCATTTGCGTACATTGTGATGTATGGATAGTTGTCCTTTTCAAAATACAATTGTACCTTTTGTGGGGAAATTGTGACATCTTCATTTATCGGTTGCGAAAAATCGAATTTTTCTCCCGTTGATGTTGTCCATTCGCCAAGGAAATACACCATCTTGCTGCCATTGTTGATACGCACAATGTTTTGATACAATGAGGCATCTAACACTGTACCTTTGTCAATGCTGAATGATATCTTTTGAAAACAATTGCCGTCATCTGTAATCTTTACAGTAACTTTAGTTTCTACGGGCTGTTGCGGTTCGGGTGGATTGTTGTTGCAAGCCACAAACATCACTGTTGACATCAACATCACCACAACCAACAGACAAATCAACCATTTTTTCATTGTGCACCTCCACACCGTTTTTTGAAATTGTACCACATGTGGCAAAATTTTACAAACACAAAATACATGTGACATCACAGCAATTTTGCTGAAAGTTAACACTGCTAAACAATGTTACAACACCGAAATAGCTCAATGACAATTTAATGCTATTTAATTTAGTAGTTTTCCAAGCTGTCACCTTTTTCAACATTACATCTGTGACATAGCGTCTGCAGATTGTTGTAGGTTGATTTCCCACCTTTGGCAATAGGTATTATATGATCAACTTCAAGTTGAGAGAATCTTCCTGAAGCACCACATCTGCGACACCTGTAACCATCTCTTTGGTAAATGGAAAACCGCATTTTATTGGACACCTTGCCTCTTTCAACACGGCATATGGCATCCCAGATTCCACGGTCATTGAAAAAGTTGCCCCTTTTGTTATTTAGCCTTCTGCTGAGTTCGATTACGTCTTTTTCAAAAAACTTTTCGGATTTCTCAGCATACACCCTACCATTGATGGTAGAACAATGCAACTTCACTTCAAGGCAAAATTTCACACTTGGATGTTGCTTGCGGGTGTCCACCAACTTACGCTCTACCTTTAACAATTTTTTGTGATTCAATCTTGTGGCAGACGAACCGAACTGCCCCCATTGCAATTTTTCTTCTGTTTCAGCAAGATAATCACTGTAGCGTCGATCGTTTATGTTCATTTTCTCTATCTGATCAAACGCCTTCTTCCTGATGAATTGCAACTGGTAAATCAAATAATCCCTGCACGAAATGTCATCAAAAAAATTTTCGTTGTCATAGGTGTGCTCTTGATCAAAAGACACGAACGGATAAAATTCGTAATGACCATTTATCTCATCCAGTTGTTTTAACGCTGTACTGTTTTTCAAAATAAATTTTTCGTATCTGGTTTGAGTTAAATATTTTAAAACAGCGATTGTCACTGTCAAAAACACCGCAAAAAACAAAACGACAACTAATAAAACATCCAATGGCATACTTTCTCCTCCGTTTAGAAAATGATAGCACTTACACATTCAAAATTCAAGTAGAAATATAAAATTGAACAGATATAATTACAAATATTTTATGGTAATGAGAGGCTGAAAGTTTTCACAGCTGTAATAAAAAAAACAAGTGATGATCCACTTGTAAGAACAGAGATTTTCCGCTCAAATCAGTGGATTGAGTTTCTAAATACTTAACAATCAATTGAGAAACATGTGATTTTATTTAAACATCATGATACATTTTTCGATAAAAGGGCATAAAAACAGTCTTAAACTCACCCATATGTGACGTGAGTGAGTTTAAGACTGTTGTTGCGGCGTAAAAATGACTGCCGCTAAATTCTGTTGACGCTATTTAATTGCCGTTTCCGGACAAAACCAGATTGATTGCGGAAATTTTACCGAAATCTATAATTTCCTTAACTTCAGTTTCTATAGGAAAAGAAAACAACGGACCGTCCACAACTACTGTGTGATATTCACCGTTTTCACCACACAGATCAACGCCTTTTTCTTTCATTTCCGACAGCACTGCAAATATCAAAGCCGTATTCTAAAAACGGAACAAGAAATCGTCCGCTGCCGCATAGGGGCTCTAAAATTTTTTGTCCTCTTTTTGCATAGGAAAGGTAAAAGTCAAGTTCGTCCTTCGGGGCAACCTTGTGTAAAATTTCATACATTTCCGTACATAAACTGCCATAATAATTTTGCTTTACTTGTTCCATAATCTCCATCTTTCTTTAAAAGTTATCATGTTTATTTGTAACAATAGTATTATATCACAGCAATCTCGTTTTGTCGATAGTTCCTTTTACAGCAGCAAGATAAAAGAAGTTAAGAAAGGGTAACCGTGCTTGAGAAGATTTCGCAAGTCCGGTCACTTTTATTCTAACTCTGAAAATAAAAAAGTAAATCCGAACCAATCGGTTGTTACCAATAGGCTCGGATTATTTTGACTTGGTTGACAATACAGAACTCGTAAGGAGCAACTTCGTTGCGACGTAATAGTGAATGTTGCAACACAGGCACTACAAAGCATTGCGCAATTACACCGCTACGAAACATCACCCTAATTGCCGTACGCCAGTACCGTCACATTATTTCTACCTCCTGTATCGTTGAAAGATAAAGGACAGTGACCGCCACAGGAGAAATGAAAAAAGGAGCAACAAGCGTTGCTCCTTTTCCGTTGCTATAAATCAACATAATGTAAGATGATAAAATAAACACGGCAACCAAGTTTTACCCGGTCGCCGTGCGCAGCACTGGTGGACAATACAGGACTCGTAAGGAGCAACTTCGTTGCGACGGCATAGCGAAAGCAACTTGTTGCTTGAGCGTCACATCATTTCGACTTCCTGTATCGTTGAAAGATAAAGGACAGTGACCGCCACAGGAGAAATGGAAAAAGGAGCAACTACTGTTGCTCCTTTTCCATTGCGACCCAAATGCGTCACTGTCCTGTTGGTGGACAATACAGGACTCGAACCTGTGACTTCCTCCACGTCAAGGAGACACTCTCCCAGCTGAGTTAATTGTCCACATTCGCCTTGGTATTGTACCACAATTTGAAGTTTTTGTAAACCCCTTTTGCAAAACAATTCCTAAAAAAGTCACCTGTCCGTATGTTCACATCAGCATGTAACCACACATTAAAACACACTGGACAAGTGACACAAAGAATCCAACTCCTATCTG
Source organism: Candidatus Limihabitans stercoravium (assembly GCA_018715495.1). GTDB lineage: Bacteria > Bacillota > Clostridia > Christensenellales > CAG-314 > Limihabitans > Limihabitans stercoravium. Next base: position 9,386 of record DVLO01000004.1, read on the forward strand.
AAATATCAGAAAATCGAACCACAAAACCGCCCAAAATACCGCAATTTATGTCAAAAAATCGTTGGACGTACCATTGTTTTCAATCACGCAAGTATCTGTCCGTTGATTTCAAGGTTGAATTCCAGCCCGAAGAATTTGGCAGCATTCTGACACATCTTCATTCTTCCAAGGAAGATTTCGAAGTAATCCATTGCTGAACTTACATTGGAATCAAGTTGGAATTGAAAAATTATCTTCTTTCCTTCAGTATCGATGATCAGCTTACTGTCAAGTACCGAAAAGTTTACTCTGTCATGTATATCTTCGTAGTCAATCAGCCTGCGATGTTCATCCAGTTTATCCTTGCGTACACGGCTTTTGTGAACGTCCGATTTATCTGCTAGAATCAATGCCGCAGCTATCGCCGTTGAAGGAAATCCATGCTGTTCGTCATGGTTTGCAATTCCATTTGCAACCAAAGTCGCTTCTGTAGCCTCCATTCCACGACTGCGCAGCAGGTCGTAAGCAAGTAATGCACCGCTTTGCGCATGAGCATGTCTGTTGATGGCACATCCTATGTCATGCAGATAGGCAGCAATTTCACCAAGTCTACAAGTGTTTTCATCGCACCCCATTGTCTTCAAGATTCTTACAACACGTCTTGCGACAATCTGACGGTGACGTTCGCTGTGTTCGGTGTATCCCATGTATTCAAGTTGCTGCTCACCTTGTTTCAGCAGAGCCACAATTTCATCATCTTTTTGTAATGTTGACATATCAATCATCTTATATCACCTCTTTATATAAATTTTCAATTAGTAAATTTTACCACTACCCGTTGACAAATTCGAACAAGTGTTCTAAAATTTAGACAAACTACGGGAGGGATTTTTGCAAATGGACATTCTTCATTGTGATCTGAACAATTTCTACGCATCTGTTGAATGTGCGGAAAATCCCAAGTTGTACGGAAAATTTGTCGCTGTGTCGGGAAATCCCGAACATCGCCACGGTATTATTCTTGCCAAAAACACCCTTGCTAAACAGATGGGCGTAAAGACAGGCGAAGCAATCTGGCAGGCAAAACAAAAATGTCCTGAACTAATTTGCGTACCTCCGCACTTCGATTTGTACGTACACTACTCTCACCGTGTAAGGGAAATATATTCAAGATACACTGATCTTATTCAGTCTTTCGGTCTGGACGAATGTTGGCTGGACGTCACCAACAGCAAGGTTTTTGGGACTCCGACTGAAATTGCCGACAGATTGCGCAAGGAAGTTCGTGAAGAAACGGGGCTTACAATTTCAGTTGGCGTATCATTCAACAAGGTTTTCGCAAAGTTAGGCAGTGATCTTAAAAAACCCGACGCTACAACCGTAATCACACGTGACAATTACAAAGATATCGTGTGGCCGCTGGAAGCACAGGAAATGCTGTTTATAGGTAGCAAAACACAACAGAAATTACGTTCTATGGGTATTGTAACAATTGGGGATCTTGCCAACGCCAGTCCGCTTGTACTAAAGCGGGTTTTCGGTATCAATGGAGAAAAAATACGTCGATGCGCTTCAGGGCTGGACGAAGAAAAGGTGGATTCCAATTCGCACGTGCAGACAGTCAAGAGCGTCGGTCACGGGACAACAACATTGCGTGACATGAAAACCTACGCAGACGCCGAAAAGGTCATTGCCTATCTTTCGGAAATGGTTGCCACACGTCTGCGCCGATACGGAATGCAATGCAACACGGTGCATCTGTCATTGAGGTTTAATGACCTCAGCCACATTGGCAAACAATGCAAGGTTCACACAACCTGTGTTGCGCAGGAAATCTCTTCAGCAAGCGTTGGAATGTTGCACTCTCTGTGGAACCCTGCCAACCAACTGCCCTTGCGTTCGCTAAGCGTGACGGCAGGGAATCTTGTGGAAGTAGGGAATTGCCTGCAAATGAGCCTGTTTCAAATTCAAGACGAAAAGAAACAAAGACTGGAATTTTCACTTGATCAAATAAGAAAAAAATACGGATTTACCGCCATCACAAGGGCTAACTTTATAGGGAACGACCTCATTTCCGACAAGTTCTGCGGAGAGGAAGATTTGCTGCCTTTTAAAAGATAATACGTGTTTTGTCCGATTGCAAATTTTTGTGCCAAATTTTAACAATTGGCAGATGGTTAATTTCCTTTAAATTGCCTTATCGCATTGTAGTAAAGCGGGTAAAATTCCTTTGCCTGCTGTTGGTATTTCTTGTAATCCGGTTGCAGTTTTTTGAGTAACGTGTAGAAATTTTTGTTGTGTCCGCTGTGCTTTAAGTGACACAGTTCGTGCATACACACCGTTTCAATACACTGTTCACCTCCGGCAGAAAGAAGCAGATTTAAAACAATCCTGTTTTGTGCGGGGAAACAAGTACCAAGTCGGTTTTTACTAAGCCTTAAGTTCATCAAAGGTGGATTGTATACAAAACCACATTTTGCTACGCAACGTGCAAATATGCGTTCCACAATGCCATTTGTTTTGTACCACTGCAACAACATGTCAGCCACATTGCATTTGTCGGACGTAACCGTCACCACTACTTTGTCTGTAGACACAATAACACCGTTACACCTACCACGTTCAACAATGAGCGGCAACTTGTTACCAAGTACATAGACCACATTACCATCCTCAACGTCCTGCAGGGCACTGTAACGGCTTTCAAGTTGTTGTAGATAAGAATACACCCAATTACGTTTCATCCACACAAAGTCGTATACCTTGCTGAAATCAGTATGCTTGTTGGACGACACACGGACACCCTTGCTACCCACTCTCAAGTTGATGTTTTTGCAGTTGATCGATGTTGTGTACTTAACTTCGAAATATATACCTGACGCTTTGTCTTCTATCACAAATTTTTTCATATCTGCATTATACCACGATTGTACACAGTTGTACACCCGCTATCACAAACAAACCCACAATGTATAAGTTATGATGTTGCAATACTTGCAATTTATTTTTTTTAAAAACAATTTGTTTAAAAAACTTTACTTTGCACAATATATGTGGTAAAATAACAAGGCTAGTGACTTTTAAAGTTACGTATATATCAAATTTTTAACCGAGCTTATGGAGAAATACCCAAGAGGTCGAAGGGGCGCCCCTGCTAAGGGTGTAGTACGGGATACCGTAGCGAGGGTTCAAATCCCTCTTTCTCCGCCAGTAAGAACCTAAATCGAACCCTCGGTTTAGGTTCTTTTTCTTTATGCTTTTCCGCTTTTATTATTGTATATAACGTCATCAAACCGCCTATATCGGCTTGTAGCCGTTTGTATTGATATTTGGTCAATCGCATACAAGCGGACGGTTTATGCCGCGAAAGCCGCTTGACGTGAGAAAGGCGTATGGTAGGCT